>DNUF01000095.1:0-9483 GCA_003508595.1 Planctomycetaceae bacterium | reverse complement strand
CGGGTTCGGTGGCAGCGGGTTCGGCAGCGGCCTCTTCCTTGGCCGGCTCAGTCGCCGCGGCGTCCGTTGCGGCTTCGGTGCCGGGGGCACCGGTGGTGTCGAGGCCCTGCTGCTTGGCCTGCTCGATCTGCTGGGCGCTGGGGCCCATCCCCTTCATCCCTTCCATCATCTTGCGCTGCATTTCCATCGGATCGGTCGCCTGCTGCGGGGCTGCCGGCTTCTGCTCCTGGCAACCGACCAAACCGAACGACATGCCAGCCAAAACCACCAACGTCAACCAACGGCTCATGAGCGAACTCTCCCTGGAAATGGTGAACTTCTGAGCATTTTCCCGGGCTGGGGAATTGCTCGTGCGAAATCTCTGACAGGTGAGATGCGCGGGCTGCTGAATTTATTCCCGGTTCCTCCTCTTGAGGAATGGACCCCGGGGCAGGAAGATGAACCGGGCAGGTCTCGATCACTCGACGCGACCCTGAAATAACCGCGAACGAACTCGGGGTCCCTCCACGCAGCCAGTGGGGGACCTCGACAGGTTGGCCACCTCGGCAAGTGCCTCCATGTCCCATCCGCTTGACCTGCCACCCGGTACTCTGCCCCCCTCGGACCGTACGGCGGTCTCCCGGACCGCCGGGGATGTTTCGCTGGTGGTCCTGGCACTGCTCGCCCTGGGGGCCACGATCACGTGGCTGGGACCTGTGCTGCAACCCTTCCTCGTGGCGGTGTTCCTGTTCTACGCCATCCAGTTTGGGGTCAAGTCTCTCGCGCGCCTCGGGATGCGTCCCTGGACCGCCACGACCAGCCTGATCGGACTCTTTCTGATCGGGTCCATCCTGCTTGCGCAGTTCGTTTACCGGGAATCGATCCTGTTCCAGAAGACCTGGCCCCGGTACGAAGACCGCATCGTGGCGTTTATCAGTGCCTGGAGCCCGGATGTTCCCTGGCTGTCGGCACCCCTGCCGGCCGCAACTCCGATGATTCCCCGGTCTCCGCGAAATCCCGAGGCGAAGGTGAGTGTGTCGGAGTCGTCGAAGACCCCCCCGGAGGTTTCCGTTCTTCCCTTTCCGGAACCGACAACCGACCTCGAGGAGCCCACTCGGGGAGCGACTGCCGACACGATTCCGGAATTGACTCCCGATCTGGACCCCGCCCGATTCCGGAAGCAACGTCCGCTGGCAGGGACCGATTCCTCCGGGATCGAACCGGTTGACGTTCCCGACGAGGTGGCCCCCGGGCCGGGACGGACGGTTGCCGTCCCGGAACTGACCGCGCCGGCGCGGACGTCATTGACGGATCTGTTTCGGATTTCCTCGAAAGACGTGCTGAACTACGTGTTTGCCCACGGGTTCGATGCGGTCGAGATGGGGGTGCTGGTCTTTTTCTACCTGGTGTTCCTGTTCCTCGGCAGCCGGCGACTCACCGCCCGCGTCCAGCGGGCGTTTCCCGGGGAACGCGGCGTTCGGGTCGTCTCCATCGGGCAGGGAATCTCCGAATCGATGGAGAAATTCATGATGGTGAAAACCGTCGTGGGATTGGGGATGGGGATCTCGGCGGGACTGCTCATGTATCTGTTTGGTCTCGATCACTGGCTGCTGTGGGCGTTTCTCTTTTTTGCCTCGAACTACATCACCTATATCGGCAGCATGGCGGCGTGCCTGCCGCCGGTGATGCTGGCATACCTGGATCTCGACAGTTCCGTCACCGCGACGATTCTGGGGACGCTGATTGTTCTCAACCGGGTCTTCTGGATTGACTTCGTGGAGTTGAAGATGTCGGGAAAGCAGTTGAATCTCGATTCAACCCTGATGTTCCTCTGGTTGTCGTACTGGGGTTGGGCGTGGGGCGTGCTGGGGCTGATTCTCGCCTATCCCATGATGGCGGCCGTCAAAATCGTCCTGCAGCATGTGGTCGGGGCCCAGGGCTGGGCCCTCCTGATCAGCGATGAATAGATCCGCGATCAATCCACGGTCGGATCCGGTCCTCGTGCGGCCGGACTCTCCCGCGGCTTTCGCTTCCCTCCCGATTCCACGCCATGAACACGACGACTGCCCGCCCTCCCCAAACGCTGTGTCGGGCTGGAGTGGCCCGGGACGACATCACTCCTCCCGTCGGGATCTATCACCGGATGTGGGGGGCGGCGCGTCACGACCGGGCCACCGGGATCCATCGGCCCCTGACGGCGACCGTGGCCTGTCTCGCCCCCGTTGAGGAGAGCGAGCCAGCCCCCTGGTTTGTGATCGCGCTCGATCATTGCCTGCTGTGGCACACCGAGCAGTCCCGCTTGCTGACGGAACTGGAGCGTCGGACGGGAATTCCCCAGTCCCAGATCGTGCTGGCCTATTCTCACACCCATTCCGCGGGATTGATGGATCTCTCGCGGACCTCCCTGCCCGGAGGCGAACTGATCGCCCCCTACCTGGAACGGTTGGCCGGGATTCTGGCCCGACTGATCGAGGAGACGCGATCGCACCTGATCCCGGCTGTGATGGAACATGTCATCGGCCGGTGTGATCTCGCCGCCGAACGGGACTTCCCCGATCCCGTCACGGGGCAGATTGTGTGTGGCTTTCATCCCGGAGTGCCGGCCGATGATACGGTGGTTGTGGGGCGTCTCAGTCGGCTGTCGGGCGAGCCCCTGGCGACGCTGGTGAATTACGCCTGTCATCCCACAACACTGGCGTGGGAAAACACCCTGATCAGCCCCGATTACCCGGGAGCGATGCGCGAGGTGGTGGAACAGGTCACTGGTGTTCCCTGCCTGTTTCTGCAGGGGGCGTCGGGAGACCTCGGGCCACGGGAAGGGTTCGTTGGTGACCCGGCTGTGGCTGACCGGAATGGGCGACAGTTGGGTTATGCCGTCGTGTCGGCCCTGGAGAGCCTGGGGCCGGTGGGATGCCAGCTGGTCTATCGGGGGGCGGTGGTCTCGGGGGCGACGCTGGGGGTCTGGGACTGGAAACCTTTGGGGGAAGCCGAAAGTCGGCAGGCCAGCCGGGTGGACCGGGTGCGCGAGACGGTCCCGTTGGCGTACCGTCCCGAGCTTCCCACGGTCGATGATGTTGAGGGGGAACGGGCCCGCTGGCTCGCACAGGAAGCGGACGCACGCGCCCGGGGAGACAGCACAGCCGAGCGCGATGCCCATGCCATGGTGGAGCGGATGGATCGCCAGTTGACCCGGTTGGCCGTCTTGCCCGCGGGCCCGCTGTACCCGTTCCTGCTGGAAGTCTGGCGATGGGGGGATGTCGTCTGGGTCCTGCTGGAGGGGGAACCGTATCAGAGTTTTCAGCAGATTTTGCGGCAGCGGTATCCTGGGACCACGATCATGGTGATCACGCTGGCGAATGGGGCCCGCTGTTCGTATCTCCCCCCGATTTCCTCCTGGGGACGGAAGATCTACCAGGAATCGATTGCGCTGTTGGCACCGGGTTGTCTGGAGCAGGTGACTGAAGCGGCGGTTCGGGCGATCGGGCGGCTGTTGGCTCGTTGACCCTCCTGCCTGTCCACCCGTAGAATCCAGCGCAAGAGCGGGAATACGAGCCCACCATGCTGGCCCACCACCGGGGTGGCCATGTCGGGTCTCCCCACAGCCTGGGTCTTTTGGGTTTTCGCGAGGGGTCACATGCGGACTGGAATGCGCGGTTGGTTCGTGCGTGGGATGGGCTGTTCAGCCTGGATCCTGTTGTTGGCAGCCGTTTTCGCGACACCGGTCTGGGCGCAAAAGGCGGGGGGGAAAGACAAAGAGAAAGACAAGGAAAAGTTCGATCCGGTCGTCCGATCGCTGGAGACCAGGGATGGTGGGACCCTGAAAGGAACCTACTTTCAATCGAACCGGGGCAAGGATGCGTCCGTCGTGGTGTTGCTGCATATGGCTGATGGAAACCGCATGATCTGGCAGGGGAAGGAAAGCTTTGCGGCCCGCCTCCAGAACGAAGGGTATGCCGTCCTGACACTGGATCTTCGCGGACATGGAGATTCCAAGGGGGATGGGGCGGTGGCGGCGGCGGCTCAGTCCGACAAGAAAACAGCCCGGAAGGCGGCCCGGAAGATCGAATATCAGCAGATGGTCGAGTTCGACATGGAGGCGGTCAACCGGTTCCTGCTGGCCGAGCATCAGCTGGAGCACCTGAACATGAACAAGACCGCCTTTGTGGGCCCTGAGATGGGGGCCACGATTGCCTCGTTTGCCGCGTTGCGGGATTGGCAGAAACCCCGCTACGACGACGCGCCCGCCGGGTCCGGGATGGAAACCCCGCGGGGAGAAAATGTGCGGGCCCTGATCCTCATCTCCCCCATCCAGAATCTCCAGGGATTGAATATTGCCGCCCCGCTCAAGCCCCTGTCAGACCCCCGGCTGGGGGTGGCCTTCATGGTGGCGGTGGCCCAGAAAGACAAGGAAGACAAGGGGCAGGCCAAGAAGACCTACGAGCAGATTGCGACACTGCCGCGCAGTGACGAGCGGATGTACTACCGCGAGTACCCGGGGGCGTTCCGGGGGACTGAACTGCTCGGCAAGAAAACCAAGCTCGAAGAGCACATGCTGGTTTTCCTGAACAAGCATCTGCGCGATCTCGAAATCCCCTGGACCGATCGTCGTCCCGCCGATGAACGCGAGAAGTAAGAGGTAAGAGTCAGGCCTTGCTGAGCGGGGACACAACCCGAATTCGACAGCCGGCCCCCGCGAAACCACACCTGCCTGAAACCACACCTGCCTGCAGGACTTCACAGGCCACGGGCAGGTCCGGCGTTTCAGTGCAAGCGGTCAGCGGCGGACCGGTTTTGTGGGGGGCGCCGCAGGAAGAATCGCAACGCTCCCCAGGTCGCCAGCCCCAGCGTGGCACCCAGCAGCCAGACCACCCGTGAGTCAACTGGCTGTGGTCCCGCAGGTTGGTCCGGGGTTGAGAGCGCTGTCTGCTGGTAAGCCGGGTTGGGCACCGGCAAATCGACATGCACCGCCGGCAGGGACACCCATTCGGCCGGCCGGTCCAGCGGCGGTTGATTGCCATCCGGAGACGCCAGTTCTGGGTTGCCCAGGTACAGTGCCAGGTGCTCGTCGGGTCGGGTGGGAAGATCTTCCGGATCAAACACCACGCCCCGTTCACTCACGATCGTGGTCACTTCGGTCACTTCCAGGGAGGTGCCCGGCTCTGTCTCAAGGACGACGTGCAGCCAGGATTGGGTGGTTCCCGCGCACTTCACCGACGATTCGATCTGCGGCGGTCCGCCGGCCGAGAGTTGATGGATTTCCCCGGTTCCGATCGTCACCCCCGGTTGGTCGGGTGAGGCCGAAACCGAGACGCGGGCCGTCAACAGGTAGTCGGTGGCCGACGGAATCTCGAGGTGGACTGCCTGCAGGGGGAGCCCCGCGTGGGGCACGGCACACGTGATGGTCAGCACGCCGGTTTCGGGATTGCGGGTGGTTGTGTGAATCGGCGCCGGAAACTCATGGTGTGGTGCCCGTTCGTCGGTGAGGTGCAGCAGCCGCATTGTCTGAATGGGAGGGGGAGCGTCGGGTGCCCCGGCGAGTTCGACCCGATACCAGCGGTGGCGAGCCGGGGGAAACGAAATGCGGCTGATGGTTTTGCGCCGGCCGGGTTGTGAGATATCCAGCCACAAGCCATGGTCGGTCAGCAGGGTCCAGTCGGTCCCCTCAACCGAGTCCCCTCCCCAGACCACGACCGGGTAGCGCCGGTTGCGATGAGAGTCATCGAGTTGCAAAACGAGGCTGTTCACCGGTGGGGGCGGATCCCCGGCTGAGACCGCCCAGCGCGATCCGGTCGGGGAGGGGGGAAGCGTTTTCGACTCGGTGGCATATTCCTCAGCCAACTCGCGGTCACGGGGCAGGGCGAGACGGAAGGGGATCGGCTGCGGCTGTTGACCCGGGGCCGTGGCCAGCAATCGCAGGTCCCCCAGGTCGGGGCGGGCCAGCGCCTGAAGTTCCGGGGTCAGGACCAGCCGAACCGGATGGTCACTCTCGCGATGGGAGAATTCGAGCTTCACGCGGGCGCGATGCGACAGCCTCTTCTCCAGGAGGGGTTCGGTCCCCACCGCAGCCCGTCCGAAAAAAGTCAAGCAGCCCAGGCAGGCCACCAGCAGCACGGCCCGGCGGGCCGTTGGCAGTACAGGGGTGCGTCGGTGGTCCACAGCAGTGTCCAGTCAGAGTGCGTCTGGTTGTTTGGCTGGCGTACTCGACCGACATTGTAATCGATGGATCCCCGTTTGTGGGGCGTACCCTTCTGCCCGTCGCAACTCCTCACCTGGTGTGGAAGGAACTTCCCGATGCGCGACCGGGACGTGGCTTGCCAGCAACCGGTGGGCTGTGGGATGCTCGCCTGCAGCGATCAGGAGACTCCCCGATTGAGACTCACCGACATGTCGACAGCGTCTTCGCCCTCCCGGAATGATCGGTCTGCCATCCAGCAGCTGGGGATCCTGGTCGCGTACCTGGTTTTGGGGGCGACCGGGGGAATCCTCGGGGGATTGTTGCTGAACAGGTTTGAGAGGCAGTTTGTGGTCGAGACTCCCGACGATCTCAAGCCGGTCTTGGGAATCTACACTCCCCAGCAGTTTGCCCGAATCGTCAATGAGCAACGGCACGCGGATCATAAGAATCTTCCCCTGTCCCTGGGATTGATGGGATCGATGATCACGGGAGCGCTGGCACTGGCCATTGGCGGGA
Organism: Planctomycetaceae bacterium; assembly: GCA_003508595.1. Lineage (GTDB taxonomy): Bacteria > Planctomycetota > Planctomycetia > Planctomycetales > Planctomycetaceae > UBA10511. Next base: position 2,813 of record DNUF01000095.1, on the reverse strand, counting down.
ACTCGGGTTCTCCCCGGGTGGCTGCACGTGGTCTGCTGGCGGGACTTTTGCTGGGGGCATTGCTCGCGGCGATGGGGGCGGTCTTGTCGATTGCTGCCCGCGAGGCGCTGCGTGGCTGGAATACCCTGGATGCCCAGGGTGAGCCTCATCTGCTCAAGTCACAGGTCCACACCATTTCCCACCAGGCCCCCACATGGCTGGGCATTGCCGCGGCCATTGGACTGTCGACCTGGGTGACAACAGGTTGCCCCCACCGGGCCAGGCGCCTGGCGGGTGTGTCCACGCTCGGTGCCCTCCTGATGCTCTTGTGTTTTCCGGTTCTCGCCTCGGCAATTCACATCCAGGACACAGCGGGCATCATTCCCCAGGGATGGTTCAATCAGGCGGGCTGGAGCGTGCTGGGAGGCTTGCTGCTGGGGTTTGTGATCGGCCGATCCATGCTGCACCATCCCTGCGAGGCGTAACGCCCCCGGACCGCATGGTGCCGTGGACGCTAGGGAGTCGACTTCCCGGGTTGCCGTGCTTTCTGCGCCCGTTCGTCGAGTGACTTGACCCAGTCGGAAACTCGCTGAGACTGTTCGGGATCGCCCCCTTCGGTCAGGCTGCCGGCCCGGGTGGCCGTGGCGATCGCCCGATCCCAATTCCCTGTGGAGGCCAGGGCCTCCGCGAGGGCAATGAGGATATCGGGCCGGGCCGAATCCATCTCGGCGGCGATTTCGAGACGGGCCGCCGCCTCGGCCGGGCGTTTCAATTCCAGCAGCGCCATTCCGATGTCGTACTGCAGTTGGGGCAGTCGTGGTTCGATCTGCGCCGCCTGTTCCCACTGCTCGATGGCCGCGTCATACTTCTTGTTGCGGAATGCGATTCTTCCGAGAATGCCCAGTCCAGAGGCATTGTTCGGATCGAGTTCCACCACCCGGACGAGGTGCGGAATCGCCAGCTCCGGTTTCCCGTCAATGACCAGCATGGTCCCCAGTTTGGCGTGGTAATCGGCATTGGTGGGATCGATCGAAAGGAGTTTTTCAATCGTCTGTCGAGCCTCGGACGGCTTGTTCTGCTGGATCTGGTTCAGGGCTTCGGCCCAGCCCGCGTACAGGATTTCCTGGGCTTCGACGAGGAATTTCAGCATCTCACGCGCCTTGGGCGATTCGCCGATGGCGAGCGCTTCGCGGACTGCGGCAATCGCGGCCATGAAGCGTTTCTCTTCGGCCCGGGCTTCAGCCTGGGCGATCCAGTGGCCGATCAGCCGTTCGGAGAGGCGGGCTGTCTCGGCCTGGCTCTGCTCGTCGGTCTGTTGCCGATACCATTTCCAGAGCACCTCGTCTCGTGCAATTTCGTCAATCCCGATGCGATGCTGCGACCGGCGAATCGGAGGGATGAAATTGTCCCCCTCGACCTCGAACTTGATGTTGATCTTGAGTCGGCTGGGCATGTGGCATTCGACGCACTGTCCACGAACGGGCTCGGGCAGTGTGGCGACCTGGCCACAGTCTTCGGCCTGGTGACACTTGGCACATGCGGCCGAGGCCGGGACCGACGTCTCGCGCTGGTGCGGGTCGTGGCAGGTGATGCATGTCATCGAGGAATCGTTCTGGAAGCACCGACTTGCCCGCAGGTGGGTCCCCTGGTCGGCGACATGGTCATTCTCGGGATGGGCAATCTCGTGGGTCCGGTACGACTCTTCGAGGGGATTGCCCGGACGATAACTCCAGGGGAGTTGCCGGTGCGTGACGGCATTGCTGTGGCACTGGGTGCAGACCTCGATCAACCGTTCTCGGTCGAGCGTGATGGGATTGAGAATTTTTGAGGCGGGTTTCACTTCGGGGTGCAACCGATGGTACTCGACATGTTCCTCCCCCGGTCCGTGGCAGCGTTCACAGGTGACCCCCAACAGGGCTCCTTCCCGGCGGAACAGGTTGGTTCCGGGGGCATGCTCCATCCAGGTGGTGTGGCATTCCATGCAGCGGGCGGTCATTTCCCGCGAGAAGTCTCCGGTCCCGAACGACGTACAGAAGTGACTCGAGGCCCATTGACGAGTGGGCCACAGCCACGCGACTGGCAACTCAAACAGCGCCCCATCTCCCCGCCACGAGAGATACACATCGTCGGCCTTGCCGGCTCCCAGGACCAGGTCGATGGACGCCTCCGATTGCCGGGGGCCCTGCGGCGTGTTGTACCGGGTTTGTTGAATAAAACGATTGCCCGACTGCCGCATCTCGAACTGGACCCCTGCGGAACGGGAGAGGTAGTTTCCAGATTCGGGAGTGAAACTGTCGGGCATTTCGCCCGGCTGCGGAACGCGACAGGTGCGAAAGTGGGGACTCCCCAGGCACTCGTCAACCCGTTTCTGGTGACACTCGGCACACGTCTGGGGACCGACGTAACCCGGATTGACGGAGATCGTCTCGGCCGGCTCATTGGCCACGGTGACCGGCTTCGTGGGTCGGGCCCGCCAGAACCCCCACGAGCTCCACAGCACGAAGCCGGCCATCCCCAGCCCCAGGACCAGGGCGAGACGCCGGAAGAATCCCGGTGGCATGGAACTCGCAGGATCGGTGGAGGAAGGCATGTGGACAGGCGTGGAGAGAGGGGCGGAAGGCTGTGACGCACCGGTGTCAGCCGCTGGAAACTACGTCCATTTCGAAGGAATCCGCAAGGTGGGATCTCGGTTCACCACGAGATTCCGCATCTCCGGATCTGAACCGGATTCACATCCATCGAAAACACAAAGAACATATCAAAATTCTTGACTTTGACTTTTTCAGACTATACCTTAACGAAGACCGCAGGTTCTCAACTTTTTTGGCTGCGGT
>DNUF01000072.1 GCA_003508595.1 Planctomycetaceae bacterium | reverse complement strand
AAGCCGGTCCCCCCGCCCCCTCCTCCCAACGCGATCCGCGACCAATTGCTGGCCAGCCTGCAATCGGGAGGTGCGGGGGTCACCCGCTGGAACGATGCCTCGGATGATGACCGCGATCTCGTTGAAGATCTGGCGTCCCACGATTTCACCGGTGCTTCCTGGAAAGGAATCAACCTCCGCGATCGCTCACTCGAGGCGGCCCGACTCTCCAAGGCCGACCTCACTGCGGCTGACCTCAGTTATGCCGATCTCCGCCGCGCCCAGTTGAAGGGGGCCCGCCTTGATCGGGTGAATGGTTGGGGAACCCAACTTCAGTCCGGCCTGTTGAACGATGCCTCACTCGTGGAAGCCAGCCTCCATTGTGTGAACTTCAACAAGGCCAATCTGAAGGGTGCCGACCTGTCACATGCGATCCTGGAGAACTGTGACCTGCGTGGGACAGACTTCAGCACCGCCACACTTCTGGAGACCGTGTTCCGCGGCTCCAAGATCGACGAAGAAACACGCTGGCCCAAGGGATTCCATCTGGTTCCCGGAATGGTTTGGGGCGGGTCAGGCCCCTCTCCCATCCCACTCCCCCCCCCACCTCCCGAGCCGACACCGGTTGTTGAAGATCAGGAAGAATCCAATTCAGCATCGGTCGACACCAGCGGCGATGCCGATCTTGCCGGGTTCCTGGATCAACTGGAAGACCACGTCAGCGTCGGCAAGCTCGACAAGGCGCTCGACCTGCTGCAGGAAACCCCCCTCGAGCTCTTTTATGACCTGGGGGAAAAGACCGTTTCGGGGGTTGTTCGTGCCCCGACCGATCCCGACCTCGCCTTCTGCTGTCACCTGGGAGACGACGGATCGTACGGCTGCTGTTCGTCGAACCTCAGCACCTGCAACGGTCTCCGCGGCAGTCTCTGCAAGCACCTTCTGGTCATGCTGATCGGCCTGGTGCAGAAGGGGCTGCTCCCTGGTGACCGTGCCGCCCATTGGGTCGCTGCAACCGAGGGGAACAAGCCTGAGACCGACAAGGATCTCTGTTCGCGTGCCCTTGAGCGCGTTGAATCGGCCAGCAACGGCAAGGCTGACTGGAAGCCAATCCAGACAAATCCAACCGACTTCTCTGACGTCTGAGCAATCGCTGTCTCATCGCCGGAAAGCCAAGGCCCTGCGCCCGCGTCTTCGCGGTTCGTGAGTGATATCGTGGTCCACGCGAACGCGAGGATCAGATGGTCGCCGTCGTGCACGAACCGCGGCGTCGAACCGGTTCGACAAACCGTCACGTCGCCTCATAGAGGCCATTGCCGTCGGCATCAACGCATCCAGTGATCCGACGGCCAAACCAGTCACAGGTCAGTTCGGCAGTGGCCAACATGGTGCCGGTGTCTGAGAACGTGGTGATTCACTTCCACCGGCTCCGGTGATCCCAAACCAGAACTTCGAGCTGGCCGGTCGAGTCGCTGGATACGCCACGTCCGGCCCCCTGACAGGTTGTCCTTGAGTTCGACCCGCTTGGGGGCCACGGGACGGCTGGTTCTCTCCCATGGCTCGCGATTCGATGGTCAGCATCTCAGCACGCTGGCTCGATCCGGCGGACTCAACAGCACGGTCACGACGACGCACTTCGACCGATCGGCAACCCGCTCCGGGATCTCCCACTGGGTGCCGACGGCCCAACTTCCCCAGTTGTCGAAGTAAGAGTCCCTGCGCCGCAACACCAGCCCCCGGATTGTTCCACCACACCGGTTCCGGAAGACATGTGGTCTGCCACAGTCGACTCGATGCGTGAGATTCCCAGACGTTTCCACGGCGGGCAAACATCCTGAATCGCCCAATCAGAGGATGGAGGCCAGCAATCTCTTCTGCCTTGATTCTGCATAGCTTCTTGCAGATTCCCCATCCGGGGCACGATGGAATGGATTGGCGCCAGCCGCCAGAAGGATCTGTGCAATGTCCCGGCTCTTTTCATCGTCAAGTCGATTGGAGAAAGCACACGCTTCGAGAGGCGTATTTCCCAGGAAATCAACCACGTTCGGATTGGCTCCCGCAGCCACGAGCAGCGGAATCGCTTCTGCATGACCGTAGAGAATGGCCAAATGCAAGGCGGTGCACCCCTGATGCAAGCGATCGATGGTTCTTGGTGCGGCTTCCAGCTCGACCATCAACCGAGGCAGATCTCCATCACGAGCGGCCATGGCAATTCGCGAGGGTTCCGGAACAACGCGTCCATCGTGCTTCACATCGACAATTCCGGCATCCTCCGTGTCCGCCATCACCAGCAAGCGCTGGCCGGCAAACGCAAATTCAAACCCACCTTCGCCAATCCCATCCTCGAGCTGGGACACGGTGTATGCTCTCAGGCCGTGAACCAATCGATCGCCAGGCTTGCCGGGATGCCAGTACGCAACTTCGATCAATGGCTGACCGGTGGCAGTTTGCTTCAAGGACACCTCACCACCCACAACGCCTGCGTCAGCAATATCGGCGTCCAGGTAGGCATCCAGGGTCTCTTCCGACAACCTGAAGTCTTGCACAAGGCTCGGCACAATCACTGACGATCCCGAAACGGAATCGACAAACCGGACCTGAAAGACAAATGCAATTCGCATGTCACCAAGGCGGCCGAGCGGGAAAAGGAACTTCGTCGGGGCGGCTTTGATCGTACGAAGGCGACATCCTGTCGGGAAGTCGCGGCCTCATGCCGCAAAGGTTGGTCGCCTTGATGCCAATCCCCAAGGAGAGGAAGGCGGGCGGTCGTGAGACCGACCGGGTTTCGGTCCTGGCCATTGATACGGCGCTCCGGTTGCACCGCTGCAGAGCCGTAACCTCCACCCAAGGCGAGACCGATTGCCACCAGGGGAGAGTCCTCCGGCAACCTCTGCCAGGGGAGTCCCCTTTTGCCGGGCCAACTGGCGTCACCGTCGGGCCTGCTGCAGATTGCGGTCGCGTTCCTGAAGGATCACCTGTTCCAGACCTTGCCACCTGTCGGTCGGGGGTGCTGCATCCGATCGCGGAATGCAGTCGAACCGGGTTGGATTGTCATGAAACCGAGTTCTTGCAGGAACCTCTCCAGCGGAGGGTGCCGGAGGAGGTGACGGCCGCCGTCTCGGATGACACTCCCCGTCAGGATCACGGCCATCTGAATGCCTGAAACGTCTGTGCCAGACAAGGGGGAGAGCCGATCTGCCACAGCCCTGCACAACACTTGGACTGCCGTCCGCGATGCGCTAAAAACGCGATCGGATCGTCTTGATCTCCCAGGAATTCGATTTCTCGTTCAGCGTCGCGCACAAGATCTTCTCGCCGTCCGTGCGAACGTTCACCAGACCGTAGATCAATCCGGCAACCAGATACGCTCGGTTCAGCCTCCGCGTGATTGTGGTTGGTCGAAGATCGCCGGCTTTCGTGACGGCGGCTTCGACCGTGACCTTCGCCAGATCGGCATTTGCGAAAGTCAGATCTCCAGCCGGTCCGGGGACGGTTGTCTTGAGAGGCTTGCCCAGGTTCGTGCTGCGCGCGAGTTCGGTCGAATACACCAGGGGGGAAACCAGCTGGTCCCGATCGATCTTCAAATAGCCGGTTGTGGCACTGGCAGCGACGATGCTCGGTCGGGGGTGGTCGTGGCCTTCCGCATCGCCGGAAGAAATGACGGTGACGGCGGGTTGCATCGCACCCAGGAACTCGTAGGAAACGTCCTGACTTCCATGGTGACACGCCTTGGCGACATCGCACTGAAACTCCATCCGCTCGCCACGGTAGTCTTCCAGCAAAGCCTGCTGACTGTCTGTATTCAGATCCCCTGTCAGCAGGATTCGCGAACGGCCGTAGTCGAGTCTGAGCAGCAGACTGTTCCCATTGGTGTTTTTTGACGCCTGCGAGCTGTAGTTGTGGAGCGCAGCCTGACCGCCGACATCAAATTCCACAGGAGCCAACACGCGAATCGCCACGCCACCTCCCGCTCCTTCGAATCCTGGGACGAACCGATCCGCGTGACTCAATCGTGCCATCGGTGTCGGGCTTCCGGCGCGGGTCTTGGCCTGGGTGACCGCCCGCATGAAATCTGCCCATTCCCCCTGCAGTTTGGGGTTGGCGTCTGTCTTGAGCGAATTCAGGACCTGCGATCGGTTTCCCATCAACTGCGTCAGGAACTTCCTGTCCGAAGTCGTTGTGCCGAGCCAACGTTTCCCGTCGGACGGGTTGATCCACCAACCCACTCCCGCGTGATAGAACTGGTCAACAGTCAGCCCATTGGCATCCAACTCATCAGCTTGCGCAACATCCAGCAAATCCCACAGCCCACCATAGTGGTCGGCATCGTTATGCGAGGACATCATGACATCCAGATGGATGTTCGTCTCACCGTAGTCCCGCGCAAACTTCCAGTCGACGAAATCCGCAGCGTTTTTTCCCGACGGCTGCTTCTCCCGATTGAAACCACCATCGATCAGGATGTGACGGTGATCGGGAGTGCGGATCAAAATGCCATCCCCCTGACCGACGTCGATGAAGTAGATCTCCAGCAACGACTGATCACCCAGTGCGGAGGTCTTCACAAAGCCCTTCTTGCCGCGCGATTTCACCTGAGTGCGGGTGCCGCCGGACGAAATCGTGGTCACACGGTCTCCCCAGAGCAGGTCCGCAATCTTGGTATTGCCCGTGGAGGCGTCGTACAACGGGGTGGTTTCATCAGCCACGTACTTGATCGCCATGAATTGCGCCCTTCGTTCGGCGGGTATTCGACAGTGACTCTTCCCGACACGCTCCGACCGGGAGGATACGCCCGGTGAAGGCCGGCGGCAACCGGGCGATTGTCACGCGACCATGAGTCGGTACACGCCATGTCTGCCGCCGGGGTCATCGATGAGGTCGCGGTCTGCCAGCAATGAGTCAGGTTCCATGGTCTGAGTCTCGCCCAGTTGAATCCTGTGAATGACTTGCAGGGCAACTGGAAGAGGATTGCTCCCGAGGGTGGAACTCGCCGGCCTGGAGATCGCGTTGACGGTCGAGGTCATCCGGTGGCACGGCGATTCGCCGGGGTCCTCTCGGAATCGTACCAACTCATCGAAGCAGGTCATCCCGCGAAAGTCGTGCGTGTCATTTCCCGGGCCGGGGATATACCGGCCGGTCCGCAGGCGAAGCCGATTTCGCCCGGGGCACAGTGGTTCGCAGAGATTCCGAACTCGACTTCGCAGGCCACGGTTGGTCGACACGGGGAATCAACGGCAAATGAACACGGGCCGCGATCTGCAAATCCTGTGGAAACAATGACTTGTGCGATGGACTGGGCGAATTGACGAGTTCGTTGCGACAGATTGGCACACGAGCTGCAAATGGAAGGCAGAAGGAGTTTGCCCAATTCACCCCGTGCGAGGCTCAGGAGAATGCACAACCTCGGACAAAGTTCGATGGAGTTCAACATGAACCATGAAGACGAATTCACCGGCCATGAAGCTGGTTCGCCACTGAATGAAATCCTGGCGAATGTCGGCATCGGCGGTGCCATGCAGCACGAATTTCCCGTCACACAGGAATTCTCGGCGGGTGAGTTCCCGTCCCACGAATATGGGTCGGCCGAATTGCCGCTCGGTGAGTACGCCTACGAGCAGCCCGAGGGGGCCTTTCACGAGATGGGGCTGCATGAACTGGGGGCTCACGAATTCCAGCACGAGGAAGAATCTCCGCTGGGCGAGTTCCAGCAGGCCGAAACCCTGCACGAGGACGAGTATCACGAAGCATGGGCTCCCGAGGCCGGTTTTGGGGAGGCTCCCTACGGCGAATACGCCCACGAGGCTCCCTATGGCGAGTATGCCCAGGAGGCTTCCGTGGGGCACGAGATCGTGGCCGGTGAAGGGGAGGCGCTGTTCGAAGAGGAGGTTCTCGAACTGACCGCCGAACTGCTCAGTGTGAACAACGAAGAAGAGCTCGATCGTTTTCTGGGCAAATTGGTCCGTCGGGTGTCGCGGGCGGCGGGGAATTTCATTCGCTCGCCCGTGGGACGCTTGGTGGGAGGAGTCTTGCGGCAGGTGGCCCGGAGGGCTTTGCCGATCGCCGGGGCGGCGTTGGGCTCATTCGTCGGTGGGCCGGCCGGTTCGATGATTGGGGGAAGACTGGCCAGTCTCGCGGGGCGGGCGATGGGGCTCGAGCTGCAGGAAATGTCGGCCTCCGAAGCCGACTTCGCAGCCGCCCGGCAGTTTGTGCGCCTGGCCACCGACATTGTGCGAAAAGCCGAATCGGGCCAGGGGACACCCCCGGTCGCCGTGCGCCGTGCGTTCACCTCGGCGGCCCAGCGATTCGCGCCCGGCCTGCTGGGGCCCCAGGCTCCCCGCCTGCCGATCCCCCGCGTCGGTTCTGTGAACCGGGGCGTCTGGATTCGCCGGGGACGCACCATCACCCTCTACGGCGTCTGAGCTGCCATGAGTGCCGTCAAGTCGTTCCTGCATGCCGAGGCCCGCTCGCTGGCGACCCGGCTCGATCGGTTGTTGCCGTTCACGGTGACCATGCCGATGGTGCCGGCCGCCAATGTGCCCCCCCCGGCACTCGCCGCGATCGAGACGCTGCTGAAAGCGGGAAGGGAGCGGCTGCGACGGTCGCTGGCCCGCTTTCAGGGGTGGCTTGCGAGTCCCCTGGGGATTGCCGCCAGCGATGAGGCCGCCCAGCAGAAATTCACGATCATCCGGCTGGCATTTCATGCCAACATCGCCCAGTTCGACCTGTTTGCCGACGTGCTCGCTCAGCGCAGCGAGCACGAGACGGGGGTGTGGATCGCGGGACTCGACGACTTCGCGGCCGATGCCCTGCGATTGCCCCATCTTCCCGACTCGGGCCCCCCGATGGTGTGCTACCTCGACCGGGGTATCGGGGCGGCGATCCGGCGGGCGCGCACGCGGTTGCCGGGGGGAGATCTCTCCCCGGTGGCGATCATCCGGGTGCCGCGGGAACGGATGGTCGGTCAGGGGATTGGCTCGTCACTGGTGCACGAGGTCGGTCACCAGGCGGCGGCGGTGTACGACCTGCTGCCGGTGATCCGGCGGGTGTTGACCCGGCGTGCCGAGCAATCGGCCGACGAGCTCGAACATCTTGCCTGGACCTGCTGGATGCAGTGGTGTTCCGAGATTGTGTCGGATCTGTGGGCGGTCGCCTACCTGGGGACCAGCGGCACGCTGGGCCTGATGGGAGTGGTGAGCCTGCCACGTCCGTTTGTGTTTCGCTTCGATCAGGATGACCCCCATCCGTTTCCGTACGTGCGGGTGTTGACCAGTGCCGCGCTGGGAAATGCCCTCTACCCCGATCCGCGGTGGTCGCAGATCGCCTCGATGTGGATGGCGATGTACCCGACGCGGGGGCTGAGTGCTTCCCTGGCGGGGGTGACGACCGCCCTGCGGCAGACCTTGCCCGAGTTCACCCGGGTGTTGCTGGGGGTTCGTCCCCGGACGCTGGGGGGGCGAACGCTGGGGGAGAGTCTGATTCCCTTGAACCGTGGTCCCCGACGTCTGGCCGTGCTGTGGCACTCCATCGCCCGGCGGCGGGACGACTGGCATCGGCTGCCGCCGACCCTGGGGTTGGCGGCGATTGGCCAGGCCCGGGCCGACGGGGTGCTGACCCCCGAAGCCGAGAGTGAGGCGATCGGCCGCCTGTTGCGGGAGTGGGCGGTCCGTAGTGCCCTCGACGCCACGGCCGGCTGCCGTCAGCCGCTGTCCACTCTTGGGCCTGTTCCCGCTTCGCGTCTTCCGAACAACAACCTTCTCTTCTCTTGAGGTGTAGACATGAGTAAGCCCACAGGCAGGATCATCGAAGTGACGGACGATTTGAGCAAGTCAACTGTCGCGAGTGGAAAAAATGTTGTATTTGAGGTGACTTTCGGCAGCGACAAAAGCAAATTTGCTGACAAAAGTAATTACAACCTGACTGCCACTTGGATGCCGAAAGATCAAGAATCAGACCCAGTGCAGATTTACAGCGTTTTGGAATCATCTGGCAACGGAATAACTTTCACAACCCCAAAGACTCTGATTTTCAAGAAAACGATATCCGGAGCAGTGTCTCTCCAAATAACGATCGAGACTGATGAGTTGCGTGCCGGAGAGGGCTGTGTGCGTTTTGTATTGTCTTTCCTTGACCCTTCACATGTGGCTGCGGACACTCCGTTGACAGTGGACGTGCCACTGCGCATCGCCTCTTCGCAATTCGCAGCGTTGCCGAGTCTCGCGAAAGAGATCGTGGAGGCTGTCACGCCGGTTCGCACCATCACCTCGAAAGATGTCATGGCCACGCGCTGGACGGATGATGTGTTGCTCTATGCGGTGATCAAAAGCAGCATCGCGGGGCTGTCGTTCAGCAATTACCAAAAATGTTTGGATGAACTGCTGTGCCGGTCAGCGACACAGTCCTCATGGAATACAAAATACGAGCAACTAAAACCCCAGCGATCGCTGCCCTTCACCGACAGCGAGGCGTATCGGTTGCTCTTGGTGGCGACGGAGGCCTTCGTTGCCACCCAAAGTGCGATTTCGCCGATGGAGGCTGTGGGCAGTGAAATTGTCAATCCCGACATTCTGAATCGGATGTTGTCCGATCTGAATGCGTCGGATGCCCCAGACCTGGACACGCCGGCGGATCGATTCGCCAATAAATACCTCCAAAAACTCGGGGCTCTGCAGAATGGCACTCCGACACTGCCTTACCTCAATCTCATTGCGACCCGAATGGGGGCTGCCGGTCTCAGTTTGAATGCAAAACGAGATCCAAGCAAGGAGGACTGCGAAGCGATCATCGCGCACAAGCTGACGCGCCCGATCATGATCGAATTGATCTGGTCGTACTGGCACGAGCAGGGGATGCAGGTGCAGACCATGCACGCCCTGCGCGACCGCTTCCTCAACCGTCGCTCGGGACCGGGACCCGACCCCCTCGCCACGCTCGAGATCAGCCCGGCCCGGCGCTTGGTGCCGTTCATGTTCCAACACATTCAAAACGAGCAACACCGGCTCACCATCGCCCGCCGGGCGTATGAGTACGACCACCAGTATGGCCTGACTCTGCAGGGAAGCGCGGTGCCCCCCATGCAGACGGTCGACAGCCGGTCGCGGTTTCTCGAGGCGTTCCACAACCTGCTGGCCTGCTGTGTGGTCTTCTTCCGTGAAGATGACGACACCAACCGCCGGGCCGACGCCTTCCCGGTTCTCAATGCCCTCAAGGAAGTCCACTTCCTGCTGGCCGAGGGGGCCCACAACCAATATGGCGATCTGCCCACCACCGCCCGCATCGAGATGCTCATCGAGCAGTGGTTCCTGGCCCGCCCCGAGCTGCAACAGTTCCTGCCGTCACGCGACTCGATCGCCTATCCGGAACCCTGGATGGGCACCGTCGACGCCATGAAGACCATCCAGGGCTGGACCAACACCTCGGTGATGTACTTCCACGACCTGGCGACCTTCGGCGAGCAGGTGCTGCTGTCGATTCGGTTCAACAACTGGAGCACCATCTCGGACCGGACGCATGCCGCCAACTGGGCCCGCGTCTGGCGCAGCGAGATCCAGGGTTACATGCACGCCTACCGCACCGTGACCGGCGTCGACCACTCCGTCGAGGTGAAGGATGCCCCCCTGTTGGCCGAGCGCAATCTCGACCCGTCGGTGCACCTGCTGCGGCGGTACCAGGAACAGCGGCAGTCGGGCCAGGCGGTTCGGGGGGCTGGGCGATTGCCGGGCGTCCCCACGGCAGTCCGGGGTCCGCACCGACCGGCCGGGTTGCCCGCCCCCAAGTCCCGTTGATACGTCCCTCTGACCTCCCACAGGGTTGAGCCATGAATACCCAGAGTCCCTCAAGCGTCTCCCGTACGTGCCAGTGTCCCCGGTGTCAAAACGAATCCGCGGCGTTCGCGGCGGAGGCCGATGAATTCGGCCGTTGGCGACGGCCGATGGGGCGAGGCGGCAGGCGCCGTCCCCCTGCCGTTCGGCCAATTCCCCGACCGCGCGTGGTCCAGTCGGGAGCCAAACGGTGCCCGCCCGATTCGATTCGGGGACCATTTGGGGTCTGCCTGCGATCGCCGATCGTGATGCCGCAGCGAACGGTTCCCGTCGAGCCGGTACCGGTTCCCCTCCCGCCGCCCCTCCCCGATCGGAGCGACTCGCCCGCTCCTGCACCGGGGGCCTGGTCTGCTCCACAGCCCCCCCCACCCTCGGCAGCGACCCCCGTTCCGGGTCTGGTCTCGGGGCCGTCTTCGACCGCTTGCGGTGTCATCCGCTATCCGGTCGACAATGGGAACCCGTATGGACCGAAGTGGCGGCAGAAGCGCCCGCCCGGCCTGCCGCACTGGGCCCGACGAACCAGTGCTGAGAATGCGGCTCGGAACGCGGTCGTCTGTTTCGCCCGGGCGCAGAACCTGGGGCCGGCGTTCGTCAACGTGATGCTCAGCCTGGCCGACAACGAGAGTGGCGGCCGGTTTGCCCTGCCGGCCAACATTTTTAACGCCTTGCCAGACAATCAACGGCAGGGAGTGCCCCGCATCACCGCCTGGGGGGTCTTTCAGTTCAACAATCCCGCTTGGGCGCGCGACATCAGCAGTCTGCTGGGTCGGCGTGTCACCACGCCCGCGTGGCAATGCACGCCGCAGCAGGAGGTGGAATTGCCGATACGGTTTTACGCCCGGATTTACCGGCAGGTAGTAGCAGCCGGGGGACGGCCCCTCGATGCCGCGCGGGGGGTGCGACTGCAGCATCACGGCCCGACTTACCTCCAGAAGTTCCTGCAGATCGGTCGGTCGGCTGGCTTCGCCACAGCCTGGAATCAGGTTCCGGCCGAGAATCGCACCAAGATCGAACGATCTTTGACCAAGTGGGGCCTGGCCTCCGGTCCACGCTGATCCCTTCTCCCTGGAGTTCCTCATGTCTTTGAACGTCATCCACGAGGTTCCGGCCGCCGCGGCGGCGGCACCCCCAGCCAGCCTGCACCAGTTGCGGAACAACATTGTGCGGGTGGCCCTGCAGGAACACGCCCGCTGGAATCAACCCGTTCCGTTGAAGGAACGGGACCCGCGTGTGCGGGACATCCTGCTCGACTACTGGCGATCGGGGGCGGGGGTGCCGATCAATCCCCAATCGCTCGCCTCGGTCGAGTTTCAACAGCGCTACCCCTGGAGCGCAGCATTCATCTCATGGGTCATGCGCCGAGCGGGGGCTGGTCCGGCTTTTGCGTATTCGGCCGCGCATGCGAATTACATCCTGGCGGCGCGGCAGAATCGGCTGAGTGGCGGGTCGAACCCCTTCCGGGCCTTTCGCGTCCGCGAGGTGCGGCCGGCGGTCGGTGACCTCGTCTGCAAAAGCCGCGATGGCAGTGGAGCAACCTACGACAACCTGCGTCCGGGCATGAAGACCCACTGCGACATCGTGGTGGGGGTCGGCCCCCGCAGCGTGACGGTGATTGGCGGCAACGTGGAAGACTCGGTGACCCGCCGGACGGTGCCGCTCACCGCGACCGGCCATCTGGCCCCCCCCGAGTACTTCGCGGTGATCAAGTTGGGAGGTCGGGGACCGGCGTCGCCGGCCCCCGCGGGCCCCCCGTCGGTTCCCCAACCCGTTCCACCTGTCATCCCCGCTTCCACCTCGGGAGGAACGACCTTCTATGAGCCGATCGATCTGGGCATCGTGGTCGACGGAACCAGGGTCCGGGCGCAAACGGGGATTTTCGTCCCTCCCGCGCTGCGGACCGACCGACCGGTCTCGCTGGTGGTGTATTTCCACGGCATTCGGAACCCCGCCATCACGGTGGACCAGTATTGGAACGCGGCGCGGGACCGCCGATTCGCGTTGCGGGAAGAGCTGACCGCCTCGGGCAAGAATGCCATCCTTGTGGTCCCCCTGCTGGGGCCCCGTTCCCAGATGCAGATTGGCGACCTGGCGCGTCCCGGAGGACTGGATCGCTACATCGGCCGAGTGCTGGCGGCCCTGCGACGGCGGGGAAGACTGCCGCCGGGAGCCAGGCTGGGCTCGGTGACGCTTGCCGCCCATTCCGGGGGGGGATTGGCAATGCGGACTGTCGCGCTGGCCTCCAACGCGATTGCCCCCCGGGTGCGGGCCTGCTGGGGGTTTGACTGCACCTACAATCGGGACGATTTCCAGGCCTGGCCCGCCTGGGCGCGGCGGCAACCCCAATCGCGGCTGGTGCTGCGGTACATTGCCAACTCGCAGACCGCCCCCCAGGCCGAGCGCATCCGGGCGCTGCGGGTGCCGAACATCGATGTTCAGCCCTCCCCCTCGCGCGATCATGGTGCCATTCCCCGGGTCCACTTCCGCGAGTTGCTGCAGCGGGCCGCCTACATACCCGTGCGGGCCTCATGATCATCGACAGCCACTGTCATGCGGGGACCGGTGACGGCTTCACCGGTCCCTGGGATACCCGCGCCGACCTGGGCCGGTATCACGAATGGTGCCGCGAGGCGGGCATCTCCCACTCGGTGCTGTTCGCTCCGTTTCACTCCGACAATCGGGTGGCGAATGCCGAGGTGGCCCGGCTGGTGATGGCGAATCCGCGGCGGTTCAGCGGGTACGTGTTTGTCAACGCCGTCCGGGATGCGGGCCGGGTCCTCCCGATGGTGTCGCACCACGTCCGCCGGCATGGATTCCGGGGGATCAAGTGCCACCGGTACGACGGGCGCATCTCGCGGGAGGTGTGCGAGGCCGCCCGGCGACTGCGGATCCCGGTGCTGTACGACGTGATGGGGGATGTGGCGAGCATCGACCTGTTTGCACCCGAGTATCCCGAGGTGGCGTTCATCATTCCGCACCTCGGGAGTTTCGCCGACGACTGGAAGGCGCAGCGGGCGTTTCTCGATCCCCTGTCGCGGCTGCCGAATGTGTTCACCGACACGTCGGGAGTCCGCCGCTTCGATCTGCTCGAGGAAGCCCTGCAGCGGGCGGGGGCTGGGAAGATCCTGTATGGCAGCGATGGCCCCTGGCTGCACCCCGGTGTGGAACTGAGCAAGATCCTCGCGCTGCGGATGAGTGCCGGTGACCGACAGCTGGTGTTGGCGGGGAACTGGCTGCGACTGACCAGACAACACGATTCATTCCGCCGCTCGATCCTGGCGTTTTCCGGCGGCGCGAATCTGCAGGGCCCGGTCCGTCACACCGAGGCGTCGGGCTGCGCGTTGCAGGCTTCCTCCTTCCGCCCGAACCGTTGACTGAACCAGTTGCTCGCGCGCTTCTTCCGCGAATTCCTTGAGACTGACCCCCTGCAGCAGCGCCAACTCGGAGAGCCGTGACAAATCGTCTCTCCAGGAGGTCGGTATCAGATCAGCAGATGGCCGGTCTTCGGCAGCGACGGCCCCGAGGGTAATGAGACCGGCTCCCCCACTGCGGAGCGCGAGGCGGCGGACGACGTTCTTGAGTTCTCGCACATTTCCTGCGTACTCGCGCGAGTGCAGGAACGCCCAGACATTGGGGCTGACCGCGGGAACGGACGAGTCTGGCAGAGATTCCCTCAGAAAAAACTCCGCCAGCGGCTGGATGTCTTCGGCCCGGGCCGACAGGGGAGGGAGCTGAATCCGCCATCCGGCGATCCGATAAAAGAGGTCGCTGCGGAAGGCCTGGCTGTGCAGATCGCGATGGGTGGCAGAGATCAGCCGGAACGAAGTGCGCTTCCAAATGTTGCTCCCGACCGCCTTGTAGGTCCCTTCCTGCAGAACACGCAGCAATTCGGGTTGCAATCCGAGGGGGAGTTCGCCGATTTCATCGAGAAAGAGCGTTCCCCCATCAGCAGCGGCAAACGCTCCTTCCCGTTCGGCATGGGCTCCCGTGAAGGCCCCGCGAACATGTCCGAACAACTCGCTGCCGGAGAGTTCCCGCACAATGGTCGTGCAGTCCACCGTGACGAAGGGACCCCGTCCTTCGCCGATCAACTCATGGATCAAACGGGCGATCAATTCCTTGCCAGTCCCGGTTTCCCCCTGCAGCAGAACTGGCAAGGGTCCCCCGCGCGCCGCCTGGACCGCCTGCCGCAAGACCTGCTTCCAGGCCAGGCTCTGCCCGACACAGCGTCCCTGGACGGCGAGTTCGCGCACCCGGTGATCGATCGACACCCAGTCGCGCAGTCGGCTCGCAGATTCCCTGCCGAGGATTTCCAGAGAGTGTCCGGAAAGGACATCGTGAGCTCCGGCATTCAGGAGCCGCCATTCGTCACGGGGAGGGAACAACTCCGTGAGTCGCAGCGCGATCACCTGGACAGCTCCACCGCGACTCTCCCGGGAAATCACCTCCAGGACTTCGGCATTGACACTTCCAATCAGCAGGAGCAGCGGGATGTCGCCGGGTGGCGAAGTCGACAGAATACAGGCGTGTTGCCGGAGGATCTCGGCAAATCTGTCAACTTGATCGGACGCAACTCCGAGTCCGATGACACGAAATGAAAGAAGTGGCTCGGGCATGGGATCAAGCGGCTTGCCCATCCATCGAGAGTGGCATGGCCTGCATGGACACCTGCCTGGCCTTGGCCGTTATGGTCCAAGAGCCCCCCGGACTTCCGATCCCGTCGGTCCTGGTTCGGTCCCGGTGCATTGATGTCCCTGGAACGCGGCGCCAGGTCTCCTGTGAGCAATGTTCGAACGGTTGGGTCCGACATGAGACCACCACGAAACCCCCCCCACCTTCGGTCGAGGCTCGAGAGCCCCTTGGGGTGATGGTGTCGACAATGACATCGAACAGTCGCGACTCAACCGAATCCCTTGGAGAGTGATCAAGACAGTGCCCGTCCGAAGCGGCAGGCTCTCTCGAATTGATCTGAGAATCCAACGCGAGGAATCTGAACGCAACCAAACCACCATGGCATTCCTCAAGAGCAACGGCGGGGCAATTGTCGATCAGACCGGAGAACTGGTGCATGACGTCCAGGATCTCAATGAACCGGTGGCTGTCTCCGACGTCTTCTCTCGCTCCATCGATTTGAGTGCGCCTGGAGAACGATGACGTCCAAGCCCACTTTGGTAAACTCGCAGATGGTCGTCGAAAGCCGCCAAACTTTTTCTGGTTTTCTATTTTTCGTTGCCGACAATGGTTTGCTCAATGGATTTTCGCGTGGCACAGCCCAGAGGGGATTGCCTTCACGTGTCCCGCTCTGGCCGGCCGTCGAGAATGCGGCGGATTTCGATTGTCACGTCCAGAG
>DNUF01000154.1:14038-17241 GCA_003508595.1 Planctomycetaceae bacterium | reverse complement strand
ACGTTGCACCAGGGGTGTTGCCGGGGCCAGTCGCGAAACGCCAGCCAGAAGAAGACCGAAACGGCGACACCGGCCAGCCCATACACGTAGAGGACCGGGCGCCAGCCGCGCACATAGAGCTTGCCCACCTCATCGCGGAACGCCGCCTCGAGCGTGAGGCGATGAAAGCGCTGCTGCTCGGCGGTCGAGAGTGTCTCCCCCCCCTGCTGTCGTTTCAGGAAGGCCACCGCTTCTTCCGACAGCGACAGCCGGTCCATCGACGCCGGGTCGAACATCTGGGGACGTTCGATGAGGTGATTGATCACTCCGGCCACCTGGTCGGCGGCGGCGGGGGTTGAGGCGAGTTCGGGATCTTCGGTCGTCAGTTGCCGCAACACCTGGCGGTCGGTCTCGTCGAGTTGGTTCCACAGGGCCAAGGCGGGGGTCGGTTTCTCGGCCGAGGACCCGGCGACCAGCTTCTTCGCGAACGACAGAGGCTGCAGCACCTGGGTTCCCGCGAGGGTGGCGGGGGTCGACAGGGGAACGAACGACACCATGAGGTAGCCGGTCAGCAGCGGGGCGATCACCGCCCCCATCCGGCCCCCGAGGGCGACCAGTCCGCTGTTGAAGCCCCGGCGCTGAAACGGAATCCACCGTCGCAGCAGGCTGCCGCTGAGGGGATAGGCCCCCGCCTGGGCCAGCCCGCACCCCAGCCGCATGACCAGCAGCATGACGGCCCCCTGGGCGAGGCCGATAAATCCGGTGAACAGCGACCACAGCAGGATGTAGCCCGCCAGCACCCAGCGGATGGCAAGGCGGTCTCCCAGGAAACCGGCGGGGACCTGCGCCAGGGCGTAAGTCCAGAAGAACGCACTGATGAACCAGGCGAGCTGGGTCTCCGTCAGCCCCAGGTCTTCCTTGATGTAGTTCTGGGAAATGTTGACGCAGAACCGGTCGAGATACAGCACGACCGACATCGCCACCGAGGCCAGCACCACGAGGTGACGAATCTTGGTGGGGGCCGCGTCAGCCCCTGTGCCGGGGGCTGCCGTCATGCCGGCCTTCGCCCCGCTCGACTCCCCCGCCTCGACACCCATCGTGCACCTCGTGCTGGACCGCGGTTTTCTGCGGCGAGAGTACGGGGTCGGCCCGGGGGGTGCAACCGGGACGGCAAGGGACCGGCGCGCCCCGGTGTGTTCGAGGTCGGCGCGGGACCCCCGGCGTCAGACCAATCCGGGAATCGGATCGGCGGCTGTGGCGGCGCGGATCACTTCCTGGGGAACACCCCGGGTGACTCGCAGTTCCCCCATGTCGAACAGGCTGTGCATGATGGTCGCCAGCAGGTTGTTGATCCGCATCGGCTCGCTCGCCGGTTCGCCGGCGTCGCGGGTCGACTGGCCAATCACCTGCCCGGGACGGGTCCGTCCGCCGTAGACCATCAGGGGGGCCAGGCCTCCCCAGTGGTCGCGGCCGCCATTGGCGTTGATGCGGGGGGTGCGCCCCATTTCGCCGCAACAGACCAGCATGATCTTGTCACCCAGCCCGCGCGCCTCGCAGTCTTCGATGAACGCCGACACGGCATGGTCGAACGGAATGCCGCAGTACCGCATCCCCTCTTCGGCCCCGGCATTGTTGATGTCGGAGTGATTGTCCCAGACGAAGGTCGTGGCCACGGTCACAAACCCCGCCCCCGCCTCGCACAGCCGGCGGGCCAGCAGCAGCAGCTTGCCCAGGGTCTTGGCGTTCTCGACGTAGTGCGGGTGGTTGTTCCAGCGGCGCGAGATGCTGTCGGGGGTGAAGAGGGGGGCCGTGTCGTACCGCGCGACCACCGCCGGATCTTCGCGCGACAGGTCGAAGGCTGTCGCCGCCCCCCCCACAATCGTGCTGAAGGCCTGTTCGCGCAGTTTGTCGAGCCCTTCGAGCTTCCCTGCCGCATCGAGCTGGAACCGCACCCGGTCGAGTTCCCCCAAGAGCGACCGCCGGTCTCCCAGCCGGTCCACCGGCAGGCTCAACTGCATGTCGCGCTGCAGGTCTCCCCCCGCTCCCGGGACGAACGGCGCATAGGCCGCACCGACCCCGCCCGTCGCCTCGAAATTGCCGAAGTCCTTGATGATCGGCTTGGCGTCGGGATCGACCGCCCGCGGAAAGAGGGCCGCGTTGTACGGAATGCCGGTGAGCGGGTTGTTCGTGCCGACGACGCGCGAGTAGAGCGAGCCGACATTCGCCCCGCCGCTGTCGCGTCCCACAATCGGCTTGATGTCGTGGTTGCCGTCGCCGGTGGTGAACGAGCGGACGATCGAGAACTTGTCGGCCAGCGTCGCCAGCCTGGGCAGGGTCCCGCCGAAGGTGATCCCGGGAATCTTCGTCTGCAGTTCCCCGGTGGCACTCTGGATGCCAACGGGGGCGGTCATCTTGGGATCGAACGTCTCGATCTGGCTGGGGCCGCCATGCTGGAAGAGAAAGATGACCGACTTCCCGGTCGTCAGCCGGCCAGCCGCCGCCGCCTGGGTCGCCAGCAATTGAGGCAGCGTCAGCCCCCCCAGCGCCAGGCTCCCCACGCGCAGGAAATCCCGTCGCCCGTGTCGCGTCGGTCCGCCATCAATCCGCAGCATGCGAGCACCTCGTGTTCACTCCTCCGCCGGCACGCGAGCGTCACCTGCCGGTTGGGACTTCACCAGCCACCACCACCACCACCCCGCAGGAAAGTCCCACCTGCGAAGATTTCAGCCCTTTTATGATATCAGTCGGCTTGGATGCGAGCAAACTGGGGGAAATTGCGGGGTCCGGTCGGCCTTCGGTCGCAGCACCGCCACTGGGATGGATCAACCGGCCGGCTCAGCCCCGGTTGGTGCAGGAAGCGGGGGAACCGGCCGCGGGAGAGAGCCGACCCGCTCGTACAACCGTTCCATCCGGGAGAGGCAGACATCCAGGGAATAGTGCTCGTGGATCATCTTCCGGCCGTTCTCCGCGAGATGCCGGTACTCGTGCGGCCGCTGCAGCACCTCGTTCGCCTGGGCGACGAATCCGTCCACATCGAAGAACCCGGCCAGCAACCCGTTCTGCCCCGGGGTGATCATCTCCCGCACGGGAGCGGTGTCGGACGCCAGAATCGTCGCCCCGCACGCCAGGGCGTTCATCAGGGACCAGCTCAGCACAAACGGCACCGTCAGGTAGATGTGCAGGTCACTCAGGCTGAGCAGCCGGGCCAGGTCGGGGGGGTCCAG
>DNUF01000154.1:13137-13757 GCA_003508595.1 Planctomycetaceae bacterium | reverse complement strand
GGGCCGCCGATGTGCTCGGCATCGCCCCCGTAACAGATGCGGTCTTCCCCCACGACCGCCACCACCAGGTTGGGGTGCTGGTCGCAGAGCCGCTTTGCGACCTTCATGAAGATGTCGAACCCCCGCATCGACTCAAAGCCCCGCGAGACGTAGGTCAGCAGCCGGCAGTCGGGGGGAATCTGGAAGGTGCCGAAGGTCCGGCCCGGCTGCGCGACCCGGTTCCAGACGCTGGTGTCGATGCCGTCGAAGATCACCTCGACCTTCGGGCGAAAGACCTCGGGCAGCAGGTCACGCTGCCAGCGGGTGGGGCTGTAGCCCGCCTCGCAGCTCTCGAGATCGACCAACAGCGAGGCATTCCGGGTCCAGGCCCGCAGCCGTTGCCATTCCCCCGCGGGAAACTCGGGACGGAAATCGAGATCCGAGTCGCGTGAGCGGTAGAAATACTCGAAGTAGTTGATGAACGGGCAGTCGTAGAGTTCCCTCAGGAACACCGTCGAGCTGAAGCCCGCATGCCCCACCACCAGGTCGGGCCGGATGTCGGGGCGGGCCTTGAGCGTTTCGTAGAGCGCGGCCGAATGCCAGACGGTATTCTCGAACGTCCGGCTGCAGAAATGCGTCGC
>DNUF01000154.1:11644-12863 GCA_003508595.1 Planctomycetaceae bacterium | reverse complement strand
ATGGCCGGTCCCTTCTCCGACAGGAAGCTGCAGCGATACCCCCGTTGCTTCACCAGCCGGGCGGCGAGATGGCCAAACTGGGCCGGGAAATTCTTGTGGACAAACAGTACATGCATGCGGCACGTCTTCGGGAACGGGCACAACTCGGGGAAGGACCCGATCATACCGCCCGTCCGGGCCTGCGTCCCGTCCTGCTCCCGAGTCAGGTCGACCGCAAAAACAGCAGGGCCACGTTGTAATAGATCAACACACCCAGCGCATCCGAGAGGGAGGCGATCAGGGGGTTCGACATCAGGGCCGGGTCGAACCCCGCCCGCCTGAGCGCGATCGGCAGCAGGGTGCCGTTGGTGGTGCCAAACGTCACCACGAGCGCGATGGTGCCACCCACCACCAGGGCATGGGTCCACGGCACATAGTTGACCGAGAACACAAACGCGAGCAGCCCCATGGCGGTCCCGAGTGCGACCCCGGTGGCCACCTCGCGCCGGATGATGCGGTTCTGGTTCGAGCGATTCAGCTCGCCCAGCGACATCGAGCGGATGATCAGCGTGGCCGACTGCGAACCCGAGTTGCCCCCGCTGGCGAGCACCAGGGGCAGAAACCAGACCAGCCACTCGTGCTTCTCGGTCACCCCGTCATACAGGTTCAGCAGCGACGACGTGCCAAACCCCGCCACCAGCAGCAGGATCAGCCAGATCCCCCGCTTCCAGGCCAGGGTGTGAAAGGGGGTTCCCAGGTAGCTCTCTTCGAGAGGGGCGACGGCACCCATCCGGTGCGCGTCTTCGGTCGCCTCTTCCCGCATCACGTCCAGCACGTCGTCGTGCGTGATGATTCCGACCAGGCGGTTCTCGTCGTCGACCACCGGCATGGCGATGAAGTCGTATCGGGCCATCTTGTTGGCGACCGACTCCTGGTCTTCATCAACCCGCACCGAGAGGACGTCCCGGTCCATGATGTCGCGCACCAGGGCATCGGGACGGGCCAGGATCAACTTCCGCAGGCTGACGAACCCGTGCAGGTGCCGGCCCTCGTCGAGCACGTAGACGTAATAGATCGTCTCACGGTTGGGGGCCTGGCTGTGCAGGGCGGCCAGGGCCTCGCGCACGGTCAACTCTTCCCGCAGCGAGGCGTACTCCGTCGTCATCAACGCCCCGGCACTCGACTCGGGGTACGAGAGCAGCTTGCGGATGTCGCTGCGCTCGGCCTGGGCAATCAGGGG
>DNUF01000154.1:5960-11325 GCA_003508595.1 Planctomycetaceae bacterium | reverse complement strand
GTCGACATCAGCTCGATCTGCCGGTCGAGCTCCATGAACTCGAAGACCTCAACCTGCCGCTGCAGATTGCTCTGTGACAGCACCGTCCAGGCGTCGGCCGTCGACAGGGCACCCAGGTTTTCGGCCACCACGGCGGGGTGGAAGATGGCGCAGAACTCGCGCATGGCCGACACATCGTTTTCGTTGAGCATTTCCCGCAATTCGGGAACGAGCAACGGGTCGAGCATGCGAGCACCTCAGGCCGGGACGATACCGGCCAGAGAGGGAAAGAGCAGGAGAAGAGCCAGGCACACTTCGGCAACGGCCCCCGGCCGGAACCGGCCCCTCCTTCGCAAGCAGCCACCGGTTGAGAGCGGCACCGTTCGAGACGGCTACCGGTCAAGAGCGGCTGTCGGGCGGGAACGAACGTCCCGCCAGTCGGGGGGAGACTGCGGGAGAGCCGGGGGACAAGTCCACGGAGGGCAAACAGAAACCCCGGGGGAATGGATCGGACCATTCTTCCCCGGGGTTGAGTCTCTCTGTGAACCGCGGAACTACAATCGGCAACTTCCTGAAGGCAGGAGTGTGCCGTGGGAGATCAACGCTTCGAGAACTGGAAGCTGCGGCGGGCTTTCTTGTGACCGTACTTCTTGCGTTCGACCATACGGTCGTCGCGGGTCAGGTAGCCGCCATCGCTGAGGATGCCGTGCAACTCGGGATGCAGGGCCTGGATCGCACGGGCGAGACCGAGCACAATCGCGCCGGCCTGACCGTTGACCCCGCCGCCACTGGCGCGGATCTCCATGTCGACCGCACCGAACATGCCGAGGGCCTTCAGGGGCGCCTCAATCTGCAGGCGATTCCGCTCGACCGGGAAGAAGTCTTCGAACTCGCGATCGTTGATGGTGATCTTGCCGGTCCCCTTCCGGACCCGCACGCGGGCGACCGCGGTCTTGCGACGGCCGGTGCCCAGCGAACTGCCATCCTTCTGGACCTTGCCGCGAAGCATCGCGGGCAGACGAACCTTCACAGGCTCCTCCACCGCCGATCCAATCTCCAGGCCCTGGGTCGCACCCTCGACGGCTTCGGTCGTCTCGACCGGCAACTCCGCCTCAACAGGCGCCGCGTCGTGCTCGACCGCGTCCTTGTCGATCGGATTCAGGTGGGCAGGATCAATGTTCAGGGGATCGGCCATGGCAACTCAACCGCTCGAAAACGCCAGGAAAGAAAGTCACATCGCAGAGAACCGAGTCACCAGTCCCGATTCACACCGGAACTCACCACTCGGCAGGCCACCGCTTCCGGCAGCCGTTTGTCTTGGTCTCAGGCTTGGTCTTTAGTTGGCCGGAATCGGCTGGGGACACTGGGCCTGGTGCTCGTGGTTCGGTCCCACAAACAGCTTCAGCTTCTTCAGCATCGCCCGACCCATCTTGGTCTTGGGGAGCATGCGCCGCACGGCAGACCGCAGGATCTCGTCCGGCTTCTTCTCCAACATCTCGGCAGCCGTCGTGAACTTCTGCCCGTTGGTGTAGCCGGTGAACCGCTTGTAGGTCTTCGTCAGCATCTTCGACGAGAACCCGGGATGCGTCGGGTGAGCCACCCGGCTGCCACCGAACTTCACCTTCTCGCAGTTCACGACCACCACGTAGTCGCCCGTGTCCACGTGCGGAGTGTAGGTCGGCTTGTGCTTCCCCATCAGAATGGTCGCCAACTTCACCGCCAGGCGACCGACGACCTGATCGTTCGCGTCGACCAAAACCCAGCTCGGCTCGTAGGTTTCGACCTTCGCCAGATAGCTCTTACTCACGGCAACCAACCTTGCAACTCGGAACGCCTGAACGGAACTGGCCGCAACGCCTTGTTGCTGTGCCAGAAAAACGGCAGCCACAAAACGGCAACCAGATGACCAACGCCATCACAAACGCCAACCGAAATGAATCGCGAGACTCCCCAGTTTCTGGGACAATCCCCGGGAATCACCGGCGGTTTGCTCCGCCAGTCATCCCCATTCACCCCGATATTCCCGCCCCAACCAGCCCTGCCCCGGGAGACAATGTCCCCCTCGGCCCGGAACGGCGGAAACCGGGAGTATATCGAGGAGGGGAAACGGGTTCAACCCATGCTGGCCGCTGGAAAGTCCGATCCCACTCGAATACTCTGCTCATTCCACCCCCGAACACCCCTTAAAACCCACAAAAACGACAGAACCGGCGCCGCACTCCTCCGGACCACCCCGCCATCCGGGCCCCGAAGGCGAGGTGTTCGCAATTTCACCACCCGTCTCCGTTTCCCCCCTCTCGCCGGTCATGTCCGATTCCCGCGCCTCGGCCGAGTACTGTGCGGGGAAACTCAAAGCCCTCAGCGATCCCCTGCGGCTGCGCATCGTCAAACTCCTTCAGCAGGGGGAATTGGCCGTCGGCGATATCTGCGAATTCCTCGAGACCGAAATGGTCCTCGTCTCCCATCACCTCCAGATCCTCAAAGAAGCCCAACTCGTCGAAGCCCGCCGCGATGGCCGTTATATGGTCTACCGCCTCAAGGAGGGACTGTTGAAACCTGGCTCCACCGGCACCCCCGCCCAGCTCGACTTCGGCTGCTGCCAGCTGCAGGTCCCGGCCAACCCGACCCCAGGGGCCCCGCTCGACGCCCCCTGAGCCTCCCCCCGCATCGCCCCCCTCCCGATTCCCAGCCCCGGGATGCAACTGCGGGATGCAACTGCCGGTGGCGATCTCAGAGGGCGGGCAGAAGCTCTCATCTGTTCATATCTGGGTAATCTGTGTGCGCTCCACCAAGCCGCACTCTGCGGATTCGAGTCTCCCCACACTGGTCGCAACAACTCCGGATGGTCCGGGTGTGCCGGGTGAGCCATCCGCGCCGGTGAGGCAAGCGATCACGGTGACAGAGTGCAGTCGGACTTCGCGGAATCGCCAGAAGTGACCACTGCAACGCCTTTTGCGCGGCACGTCATTTTCCTGCGGTCGCTTTCCATCCCCTTCCGAAATCAAGAGCTGCTGTCTTCCGTTTCCCACGCGGCAGCACCCCCATTACGGGACGGAGAGGGTTCTCCCCCCTCTCCCCAGCGCTCGAAGTTCCACAGCGGCCGTCGCATGAAGCATTTGAATTACGTCTGGAGTCTGCGTCGGCACGTCCGCCTCCCCCGGGGAGAAGCGCGATTCAACCTGCTCGCCGCGCTGGTGTGCCTCATTACCTGCGGAACGCTGGCTCTCAGCTTCCACACCAAGCCCGCCGATGCCGGGCTCAGCAGCAGCTCCCGCACTCTCCGAAATGGTCGGCTCTCGCTGATGGCGCTGCCGAGTGCCGCCGGCAAGGGGGGGAACTACTCCTCCGAAGACCTGCAGAAGCGGGTCCAGGGAGAATTGCAGACCAGCCGGATGGCCCTCGAACTGCACGTGGCCATGCTCGAACTGGGCCGCAAGCGGATGGAAGCGATTCCCGACTACGAAGCGGTCTTCGTCCGGCAAGAACGCCTCGAAGGGGGCACACTGCTCGATCTGCAGACGATGGAACTCAAGCTGCGCCATCAGCCGCTCAGCATCTACATGAAGTGGATCGAAGGGGGCGATGTGGGGCGCGAACTGCTCTATATCGACGGCGAGAACGACAATCGCATGATCGTGAAACTCGGCGGTGGCAAGAAACTGCTGCCCGCCGTGAAGGTCGATCCCGAAGGCTCGCTCGCGATGGCCGAAGCCCGGCACCCGGTCACCAACGCCGGCCTCATGAACCTGTGCGACAAGATCCTCGTGTATCGCCGCCGTGATCTCACCACCCGCACTGGCGTCCGCTGGCAACTCGTTCCCGACCAGAAATTCGACAGCCGTCCCTGCCACTGCTTCATCGTCGAGTACGAAAGCCCCAGCGTCGAAGCGCTCTACCGCAAGTCGCTGACCTACATCGACCAGGAACTGTCGGTTCCCATCTGCCTGAAGACGTACGGCTGGCCCGTTGACGAGTCGCTCAAGGACGATCCCCAGCAACTCGATGAACAGACGCTGCTGGAGTACTACGCCTACACCGGCGTCCGCCTCGACCGTCGCCTGAGCGACAACGCTTTCGACAAGGGGAATGCCGACTACCACTTCCGGCGGTAAACCCGGCGGTGATCCATCGGCCCCGCGGCTTCTCAGTCCCGGGATGACGCCAGCTTCGGCTGGTGTCATCCCGGGACTGGTCGTTTGATCCCCCGCCGATTCCCCATCCCACACGCCCTCTCCCCGCGCCGGGCGACCGGTCGGCTCTCCTGCCGCTTGAGCCTCACCCTCCGCTGCGCCCGAACTCCCCCAATTCCCCGTCCCCCCAGAGTGGCCGGTTGTCGCACAGCGGGCCGCTTCCGGGAGGAAATGGCCCCGCCTGGCCGGTTTCCCCTGAACCCTTGCGGCACTTCCGGCGTCTGTCTGGGGAACCTCCGGGCAGGCCCCCGAATTTCCCGCCTCGGAAGGAACGCTTCCATCCGCAGACGTTGACCGGTGGCTTCGCCTGGCACCGTCTCGACCGGGGTGTTCCCGGGGAAGTCGGCCGGCAGGATCAGAAACCTGCCCTGAAGGCGGGTGGCAGGTCGTTCGTGGGTCGGTTCGGGTCCCACGACGGCTCTGCTGCCGGCACGTCCCCACCCCGTCCCGCAGTTCCTCCCGGTTTGTCCTGCCCAGGTGGGCGGTCCCGTGGGTGGCATTGTCGCTGCCGAGGGGGCCATCTCACCGATATTCGAAAAGGGTTTGCCGATGTCGACGCGGGTGCTGGATCGTCCCACTCTGGTCCTGAACCGGAACTGGCAGCCGGTGGGTGTCGCCACGGTCGCCCGGTCGCTGGTCAAGGTCTGGAACCAGACGGCGACGATTGTGGATCCCGCCGACTATCAGCAGTACTCGTGGGCCGACTGGGCCCGGCTCATTCCGCGCGACGAAGAGCTGGCGATCCAGACCGGAACGCACCGGCTGCGGGTTCCCGAGGTGATCGTGCTGTCCCGCTATGACCGGCTTCCGGTCAAGGTCGTGACGTTCACCCGCCGCAATCTCTTTCGGCGAGACCACTCGACCTGCCAGTACTGCGGTCAACAGCCCGGAATCCGTGAGCTGACGATCGACCACGTGCTGCCGCGTGCCCAGGGAGGGCTGTCGACCTGGGACAACTGCGTGCTGGCCTGCACCAACTGCAATGCGCGCAAGGCCAACCAGACTCCCGAGCAGGCGCGCATGCCGCTCCGCCGGCTTCCCGAACGTCCCGCGTGGAAGCCGCTCTACGACCAGCACACCGTCCGCATCGACAGCTGGCAGCGGTTCCTCAGCGAGGCGTACTGGAGCGTGCCACTCGCCGAGTGATTGTCACCACGTGTGTCCCCCGGCCCGGGCCGTGCGCCCGGGCCGGGGCA
>DNUF01000154.1:1735-5667 GCA_003508595.1 Planctomycetaceae bacterium | reverse complement strand
TCGCCTGCGAATTCGAACCGCACGTGCGATTTTGCCTCAGGCCAAGACCGGCCCGCTGAGGATGGCGTCTTGTCCTGTGAGGCCCACTCTCCTCCATCGTGAACAGTGCCTGAAGGGGCTCTGATTCCGCGTTTTTATCAGCGTCTTGTGGGTCCCCCTCATCTTTCTCTGGACGGGACAACCGGCGAATACGGCCAGTGGGCGAATACGACAGAGCGCATTTGCGGCTGAGGCAGGCGTGCCCCTTCGGTTTGGGTTTTGGCCCGATCACTTCCAGTGAAGACGCGGGAAGAATGCCGGAGTCCTGCCACCCAAAGGTGTGGGTGGAGGACATGCAGCCAGGAACGCTCCGGCGGAAGTGCTTCTTCCGCCGGGGCGTTTGTCTTTGGCGCATCCCATTTTTTTTCTGGTGAAGGAGCATGATGAAGAAGCGAATTGGAGAGTCGGTGTCACAGGGTCGTCTGCATTGGCGATCTGTGGTCAATTGGGGACCGCGATGGCTTATTCCCGCGGTGCTGGCGTGGAGTGGATCGTCCGCACCCATCGTGCGGGCGGGATCTATTTCCCTGGATGGCTGGCAGACCGTGGTGAACAATACCGTGGTCTTCCCCGGGGACACGCGGACATTCAACAGCTACAACCAGCCATCGATCAACGATGCCGGGCTTGTGGTCTTCCGGGGGCGCTCCAGCGGGAAACCGGGAGGCGAGCCTTCGTCGGGCATTTTCACCCGTGACATGTCATCGGCTGGACAGCCGCTCAGCGTGATTGCCACACGCGCCATGCTGGCCCCTGTGCCGTCACCACTCCCCCCCGGAGTGACTGCGACCAATTCCAAATTCAACGACTTTCCCGCCATCCCGCGCATCGATCGGCGGTCCAACACCGTCGTGACCCGGGGCCAGTCGGGACCCACCCTGGAGGTCCCGTCTCCCACCCCTGAAGATCCGACCGCCACCACCCGCGTGGGAACCTCCGGCATTTACACCAATCCGTCGGGCCCTCTTGCCGTCGGCGCCGCCATCACCGGCAATCTCCCCGGTTTCGGCCAGTTCCAGGTCCCCGGGACCACGCCCGGGACCAAGTTCGACCAGTTCCCCGGTGCCCCCTCGGTGACCGACACCAGCACCGTCGTATTCAAGGGAAACTGGACCGATGCCACCGGTACTCCCCAGACCGGCGTCTATTGGAGGGATGTGGCCAATTCGGCCAACCCGGTCGTGAAAATTGCCGACAGCAACATGAACATCCCGGGAAGCGAAACCCGTTTCGGATCCACAGCCCCCCCCAGTGCTGCTGCGGGCAAGGCTGTGTTCCTGGGTGTCAACAACGAAGCACAGCCGACCCTGGGGGGCATCTACATGGCCGACCTGTCCCCGCTGCCCACCCTGAACTCAATCGTCCGCATTGGAGACGTGGCCCCCGGTTTTGCTGTCAATTCCGACAACACTTTCACCCGGCTCGGCGAAGCGCTCTCGTATGACGGTCGCTACGTGGCGTTCTGGGGAGGAGTCGGCAGCGCGACCAACAGCCTGCTCCTGACCTGTCCCGAAGATGGCAACGCGGACGTACTGGAGTACTGCATGCTGGGTCCTGACGGACTGCCCGGCACCGGTGATGAATTCGACAACTATCCGGTCACCGTTCCCACCTACCAGGGAATCTTCGTTGCCGACACCCAGGATGGCTCGGTCGACCTGGTCGCCAGTACCTGGGGATCGGATGGCTTCACCGATTTCGTCTACTGGGGCTTCACGGGCCGTCCTCCCGGTGTCGGGGGAGGCGATGATCCCGAAGAAAGCCTCGAACTGGCCCGGTGGCGTTCCACATCGTTCGTGGCGGTCGACAATGGAATGGTCGCCTTCAAAGGAAACAAGGGCGACGCCTTTGGACTCTACCTCGGATCAGCCGACGCTGGATCATTGTTGACAATTGCCGAAATGGGCTGGGAAGGGAGCCTGATCGATCCCTCCGCAGCCGGCATGGGGATCTCGGCCCTCGGGATTGAACGGGATGGATTCCGCAACGGTCGAATCGCCATCACCGCCAGCATGGCCAACGATCTCGAGTCGATGGCGGGAGTCTATGTCGTCTCCACAGTTCCCGAACCTGGCACACTCACACTCGTGGGAATGGCCGTCACCGCACTGGTCTTCCACAGCAGGCGACGCCGACGCTGACCGACCGGCGAGTTCGCCGTCTGCGATCTGTCGTTGCGTCGCAAATGTGGTCTGAAGTGCCGGAAATGCCCCGCTGCCGACAGGTTCTGGCACTTCTCCAGCGATCAGCATTGGTGCGTTTCGCTCTTCGGCTGAACTCCCCCGGCCCGGGCCGTGCGCCCGGGCCGGGGCATTCTTTGGCCCCGGGTTCGGGTCCTCGCCCGAGTCCGCAGACTCATCACTTCCGGGGGAAGACAAACTCGGGCGGATAGAGCAGTGGCACGCCCGGCACTCCCAGTTGCCGCAGGCGCTGGATCCACGCGTCACGCGACAGTCCGCGCGTGATGTGGCCCGTCGCGGTCTCGATCACGAAATACCCCGCCGCATTCACTTCTGTCTGGCGGTCTCCCGGACGGGGCTGGTTCCGCCCCACAATCAGCCCTGCCTCGCTGTTGAGTTCCACCAGCGACGCACCCACGACATTCTCTCCCCGCGGATCCTCGAGGAACACCTCAGAGCCACTTGCGAAAAAGAGCCGGTAACCCGCCGGGAGCTGGATCGACGGACGGCTGACCCAGAGGCCGAAGACCAGCCCAAGCACCAGCCCCGCCGCGGCCAACAGCAGCCAGGTCCGCCGCCGCGAATGCCCCGGCACACCCGACTCCCGTGTCGTCTCCAATGGTTCCATCACCACTCCTCACCAGCACACACGCCCGTCGTGCAGTCCTCCCTCACGGCGAGGAAGTCGGTCTCACGCCTCGGGCCACAACAATCGTCCCCCATCGGCAAAGCGCTGTCCATCGCACACGTGCCGTCGTCGACCCGAATCGGATGGCAACCTGGACAAGGCCGATTTTCCGCGGGACACCAGTTGGTCCCGGCCATGGCAGTTTCTAGACTTTGGTCAGTTCCTGCCCCCCCCGAACGGTCTGGTCCTGTCAGGAACACTCTGCCGGTCTGGTGGCATGTCCCCGATTCATCGAACTTCCCCTGCTCCAGCGACCCCGGTCACCCCGGGACGCGAAGTGCGCGTTCTCTCGGTGCATCAGCCGTGGGCCGACGGGCTCTGCCTCGGCTGGAAGCCGGTCGAAAACCGGACCTGGCAGACTCCCTGGCGCGGACGGATCTACATCCACGCCACACGGCTGGAATCGCGCCCCGGCCCCACCCGCCTGGCCCCCTTTCCCCCCCACCTGCATCCCGAGATCCTCAGTCTCTGGGACCGCCCCGGGTCACGCACCCGGGGAGCGATCCTCGGCAGTGTCGATCTCGTGGATATTGTCCCGCTCGGCTGGATCGCCGAGCTCGACCGGCAGATCCAGCGTGGCACCGCACGGGAGAGTTTCCTCCCCGAACTCGCCCGGCGGTGGGTGCACTGCGGAGCAACCCCCGACCGCCTGCAACGTCTCGAACGTCTCGTTCGCCCCTTCAGCGAACGGGGCCCCGGCATCGTCTTCTCGCTGTTCCTCGGTCCCGAATGCTGGATCGTCGAACAACCCCGCCTGCTGCGCCACCCCGTCTTCACCCCAGGGAAACTCAACCTCTGGCGGTTCCATCTCCCCGATGGGGCCGAGTGAGCCGAAACAGGCTTCCCGCTGTGTTCCCGCCGAATCGTCTTGCCTCGGCACGGGAAGACAACGTGCCGGAAGAGCGAGGCGCTGTCCTGAGGATTGATTGCCTGTCCCCTTCGGGACTTGACCGCGGCGAGTGAGAGACGCGGCGCTGGAAAGGGGCCAACGCCGGCCACGGGATGATTGGTTGGGGAGGGTCTTG
>DNUF01000154.1:1133-1647 GCA_003508595.1 Planctomycetaceae bacterium | reverse complement strand
AGACAACGTGCCGGAAGAGCGAGGCGCTGTCCTGAGGGTTGATTGCCTGTCCCCCTCGGGACTTGACCGCGGCGAGTGAGAGACGCGGCGCTGGAAAGGGTCCAACGCCGGCCACGGGATGGTTGGTTGGGGAGGGTCTTGGAACATCGACTCGGAGATTCGATCGACTGTGGCGCCCCTGTTTTCCCTTCTCTCGGCTGCGGGTCGCCCTACAATCTTGCGTTGCCAGTTCCCGGACACCGGAACGCCTTCCTGCTTCGGGGCCGGGACTGGCCCGCAGGTCTGTCATGGCAAACCCCTCTCCCGAAGACGACTTTTCCACTGCTCCTCCCAATTCTGCTGCGGCTTCGGCCTCTTCCGAGGGCTCCTGGCCGCCGGGGGGTCGGCGGTTGCCAGGCTGGATCCGCTGGCTGATCCCCACGGCCGCCCTGCTGCTGGTGGGGTTGGTGACGTGGAAAGCACGGCAGACGTATGACCCGCCAGCCACGCCCGAGCGGGCTTTCATCCGCCCGGC
>DNUF01000154.1:0-866 GCA_003508595.1 Planctomycetaceae bacterium | reverse complement strand
GGTCGCTCCAAATTCCTCGTCGCCTTCGTCGATGGCTCGCAGGGAGCCGATCAGTCGGCGGTCCTCCAGGGCCTGCGCGACCGCTGGTCCGAGTTCGAACGGGCGGGAGGGGTTGTGCTGGCGGTGACCGCCACCCGGCCAGCCGAGAACCGCCAGGCGATCGAACGCCTCGGCACCCTCCCCTTCCCCCTGCTGTCAGATCTCAATCAACTCGAGGTGCATCGCCAGTACGGTGCCTGCGACGAACAGGGGACCCACCCGCGCGAAGCGGTGGTCATCGTCGACCGGGCCGGGCTGATCCGGTTCGTCCACTACGCCCCCGAGACACTCGGCACCTCCGATCAATGGGCGCGGGAACTCGCGCAGGTCCGCTGAGGGGAACCATTCCCCCGACTGCCCGGCCATCCCCCCATCGAGCCTTTCCCGCGTCACCCAGGGACCACCATGACCACGTCCGATACCACCGCCAATCACCCGCCCGCCTCCTCCCGGGGCCGCTGGCTGGTCGCCGGGCTGCTGCTGTTTGGACTCGCCGCCACGGCCTCAATCTCCTCGTACTGGAAACTGCGTCTGGGCCCCTACTCCCCCTACCGCACGGCCCTCAAGTCGGCCTTCCCCGAGGGAGGACCGGTCGTCGAAGGGGGAAATCTTCCCGGTCTCCCCAAGGCGCTGCGCGTGCAGTTGACCGTGGGCTTTTCTCCCCAGGCCGGCGATGACCGCGTCGAGACGATCGCCGACCAGGTGCGCGACCTCGTCGTCTCCCTCGACCAGGCTCAGCAATACGAGACCCTGCTGCTCGATCTGCGTCATCCACGCCCCCCCGGCAAGCCCGAACGCCTCGAAGTGCGACGCTCGCTGCGCCCCGG
>DNUF01000132.1:51291-57660 GCA_003508595.1 Planctomycetaceae bacterium | reverse complement strand
GGTGAGATTCCGGCGGCCTCCCTGGTGGTGGGGCACCGCGGTTGTGTCTCCCAGACACTGCCGTTTGGCCGCCCCTCCGAGCGCCCCGATGCCCCTCGACTGGGGGATGATGCGATCTTTCTCATCGCCTCGATCACCAAGCCGATCGTCGCGCTGGGGGCGCTGCAACTTGTGGAACGGGGCGAACTCTCACTCGATGACCGCGTCGAAAAGTTCATTCCCGAGTTCGGTCGCCATGGCAAGCATGCGACCACAGTCCGGCACCTGCTGACTCACACCTCCGGTCTGCCCGACATGCTTCCCAACAATGTCGACCTGCGGAACGACAACGCACCACTCTCGGCCTTCGTCGAGGGGGCCTGTCATCAAAGGCCCGATTTTCCGCCCGGGCGTGGTGTGCAGTACCAGAGTCTCGGTTTTGCCATGCTGGGGGAACTGATCCACCGGATCTCGGGGATCCCCTGTGCCGAGTGGCTGCAGCAGCAACTGTTCGCCCCCCTTGGGATGGTGGACACCGCACTGGGGGCTCCCGACAGCTGGTTCGAAGGCGCCGAGCCAAAGGTGGCCCGCCTGACCGAGATGCGGCTTCCCCCGGAGCAGGTTGAAGCCCCCCATTGGAACTGGAACAGCCGTTACTGGCGGCAGCTGGGTGCCCCGTGGGGCGGCCTGCTGTCCACTCCGGCCGACCTGGCACGACTCGCCTCATTTTTGCTTGGCTGGTCGCCCCTCGCTGAGACCCGGGTCGTCAGCCGGGCCTCGATCGCGGCCGCCACGCGCAATCAACTGGAGGCGATGCGCGAAGTCCCGGCCGATGATCGCCGGTGTCGCCCCTGGGGTCTGGGCTGGCGACTGAACTGGAGCGCCCACAGCGCCAACTTTGGAGATTTGCTGTCTCCCGGAACCTATGGGCACTGGGGGGCCACGGGAACCGTGCTCTGGATCGACCCGGTCCGCGAGAGTTTCTGCATCCTGTTGACCACCCGCCCACAGGAACCTGGCGGCGAATTCCTGGCCCGAATTTCGAACGTCGTGGCAGCGGCGTTGCCGTAGCAGCGTCCACCGAGGCGATCGAGCCTCAGCCTTGCGCCGTCGGCGTCTCAGTTGTCACTCTTCGGCCACATCGCGTGCAGTGACCCGATCGCGGTCATCAGCAGCACCGCGGTGTTGACCGACCGCGACCATTCATGCAATTGCCGGAAGCGGTCAGGGTAGGGGGGATGCCCCAGCATCTCGGCCAGGGGGCGAAAGAGCCACAGGTAATCGGCCCCAAGCAGCACCAGGGCCACAGCCAGCCACACGGTGGATGACAGCCGGCGTTTCTTCCCGCCGGCGTTCGACACCTCCGGGGAGCTGGCCCACCGGGCCAGCAGTCCTCCGGCCAAGCCAATTCCCAGCAGCCAGAATTCGAACGTGTAGTAGAGGGGAAAGAGAATCCGGGGATGATTGTCCTTCGTGTCGGGACTGAACAGCGGAGAACCGCGCAGTCCCAACACGACCGACACGAACATTGTGCTGGCCCCCAGCGCGGCGGCCGAGGCCATTCGCTCCATCAGCCGCCCGACAACCCGCCAGGGTGCACGATTCACAGTCAGTTCCAGGCGAGGGGGGACTTCCACGCCTGCTTCAGTTCGTCGAGCGCGGCATCAATCCGGGTCTCGTTGGTCATCCCCCGCACGACAAGCCGGGGGAGTGCCGAGACGGTCCCCAGTTCTGCCAGCGGCAGGCCTGCGAACAGTTCCCGGAATCGCTCGACATTGGCGGGTGCCACCTCGACCACGAAGCGGGTATTGCTTTCCGAGAAGAGCAGCACAGCATCGTGCTCGAGCCCGCTGTGTGCTCCCATCACCCGCAGGTCGATATCGGCCCCAAGGTGTCCCGAGAAGGCCATCTCGGCGAGTGCGGCGGCCAGGCCCCCTTCACTCAGGTCGTGACAACTGCGGACCAGCCCGGCGGCGATCGCACCCGAGACAGCGCGGAAGATCCGCGGCGCCCGTTCGAGATCCACCCGGGGCACCCGCCCCCCGGGCAGGCCATTGACGAGGTGGAAGTGGCTTCCCCCCATCTCGTCGTGTGTGCTCCCCACCACAAACAGTCGATTCCCGGCCTCTTTCAGATCCATGGTCACCGCCTGCGACACCCGCGAAATCTGCCCCAGCGCGCTGATCAGCAGCGATGAGGGAATCGCGACGGTACGCCGCTGGCCACCGGCATCCTGGTACGAGAATTCGTTGTTCAGGCTGTCTTTGCCACTGATGAAGGGGGTGCCGAAGGCAAGGGCCACATCCCTGCACGCGAGCGCTGCCCGCACGAGGCTTCCCAGCGTTTCAGGACGCTCGGTGTTCCCCCAGCAGAAGTTGTCGAGGATGGCGATGCGGTCGGGGTCCGAACCCACCGCAATGCAGTTCCGCACCGCCTCGTCGATTGCGGAAGCGGCCATCCAGTACGGATCGAAATCGCCAAACCGCGGGTTCATCCCGTTCGAGACCACCAGGCCCCGGTGCGACTCGAGGTTTGGCCGGATCACCGCGGCGTCCGATGGTCCGTCGTTGGCAACCCCCACCAGGGGCTTCACCACGCTCCCCGCCTGCACCTCAAAGTCGTACTGGCGGATGATCCATTCCTTGCTGCACACATTCAGCGAGCCAAGGATCTTCAGCAGGTCACCGTCGTAACGGCTGCGTGTCGGGGGCGTGCTCGCCACCTCGGCCGGAGGTTGGTACTCGGCACTCCGCACGACTGGGGGACGTCCGTCGTGCAGAAATTCCATCGAGAGATTTCCCACCTCTTCGCCGTGGTACTTCAACACCAGGCGGCGGGTGTCGGTGAATTTCCCGATGATCGTCGCCTCGACCCCTTCGGCCCGGCAGACCTGTTCGAACTCGGCCCAGTTCCGCTCGGGAACCGACAGCACCATCCGCTCCTGCGCTTCCGAGATCCAGATCTCGGTGTACGACAATCCGTCGTACTTCAGGGGAGCCTTGTCGAGCCAGACCTCGGCACCGGTCTCTTCGCCCATTTCACCCACCGCACTGCTGAAGCCACCGGCCCCACAGTCGGTGATGGCGGTGAAGAGCCGGCGGTCGCGCGCCTGCAGGATCACATCGAGCACCATTTTCTCGGTGATCGCGTTGCCAATCTGCACCGCCCCCCCCGAGAGGGTTTCGCTCTCTTCCGTGAGCTCGGCGGACGAGAACGTGGCACCGTGGATGCCATCCCGCCCGGTCCGTCCTCCGACCGCCACGATGAATTCCCCGGGTGAGGCCTGCTTCGATTCCAGCCCGACTGGAATCATCGCCACGTTCCCGCAGTACACCAGCGGATTCCCGAGGTAGCGTTCGTCGAAGAACACGGCTCCATTGACCGTGGGAATGCCCATGCGGTTTCCGTAGTCGCGAACCCCCGAGACGACTCCCCGAATCACCACGCGCGGATGCAGCACTCCGGGGGGCAGGTCTTTGTCCGCCACCTCCGGAGGGGCGAAACAGAAGACGTCGGTGTTGCAGACGGGGCGCGCCCCCAGTCCGGTTCCCAGGGGATCCCGAATCACGCCGCCGAGCCCGGTGTTGGCACCCCCATAGGGCTCAAGAGCCGAGGGATGGTTGTGCGTCTCGACCTTCATGCAGACGTTCTGCGTCTCGTCAAACTTGACCACCCCGGCGTTGTCGCGAAAGACACTGACACACCAGTCGTCGGCCCCGAGTCGCTGGCGGATCTCGGCGGTCGCCGCGAAGATCGTTTCCTTCAGCATGTTGTTGAAGCGGATCTCACGCGCCTCGTCGCGGTAATGAACCCGCCCGCCGAGCGTCTTGTGCGAACAATGCTCGCTCCAGGTTTGGGCGACCGTTTCGAGTTCGGCATCGGTGGGATCCCGCCCGAGTTCCTGGAAGTGGTCGCGGATGGTCTGCATCTCCCGCAGGCTCAGGTAGAGCTGCCCTTCCTTGCTGAGGCGGGCGAGGGCGGTATCATCCATTCCGCGGATGGCCACCGTCAGCTTGCGGAATGCGTACGGTGCCCCCAGCCCCAGGCTGCTGATCGCCAGGGCACCGGGAAGCACCTGCTGGATCGCGTCGTTGGCAATCACCTTCGAGGCGGCCCGCTGCAGTTCCCGCTCCTGGGCATCGTCGTTGAACCAGTACTTCTGGCAGGTGCGGACCGCGTCGACCCGATAGCCGCCGTCACGCAGTGCGGGCAAGACCGTCGCCGCTGTATTGTCGGTCACGCCGGGCTTCAACAGCACGTTGAACAACCGACCCCGCGCGGCGGTCCGGTCGGGCAACTCGCGGACGGCCAGTGTCTCGACGACAGGGTCGGCCAGCAGTTCGCGCCCCATCCGTTCGGCGGCCGGGCGGTCAATGGCCCCCTCCACCAGGAATGACCGGGCCGAGCGGACCTGTCGAATCGAATTCAGCCCGAGCGCGCGGCACTGAGACAACACTCCCTGCGCCTCGCGATCCAGTCCTTCGGGACGGGGCTGGATCTCAATTTCCCACAGCATTGGAATCCTCTGGGTTGCGGGGCTTCTCGCGGGAGGAGCCCCCTTCCTGGAACACACGCAGCCAGCGTTCGCGGGCCAACACGCCATCACGCAGCAATTCGAACAATCGCCCCTGATCTTCCGCCGAGAGAGCCTGCTGAAACTTCTGCAGTCCCTCGATCACATCCTGCAGTCCCAACTCCACCTCGTCGCGGTTTTGCCGCAGGATCTGCGTCCAGAGTTCCGGGTCTCCCCCCGCAATGCGGGTGGAGTCGCGAAATCCCGTCGAGGCGAGTGGATACGCCCGGGGAGGCAGTGTCGCCGCCAGCGCCGCCGCCACGACGTGCGGCACATGACTCGCCCGGGCCACCAGGGCATCGTGCTCGTCGGGCGAAAGCTGGACCACATCCCCCCCGACACTGCGCCACATCCGCGAAATGCGTTCCACCGCCGACCGGTTCGTCTGGGGCAGGGGGGTGATCACGCACCGCCGACCATGGAACAATTCGGGGTCGGCATACTGGCACCCCTGGCGCTCGGACCCCGCCATCGGATGAGAGCCGACAAAGTGCACGTGCGGCGCAAGAGTGCCCGACAGTTCTTCACAGATCCACTTCTTGACACTCCCGGCATCGGTGATGACCGTTCCCGGCCGGCTGACGACCGCCGCCTCACGCACCCCCTCGACAATGCGGTCGACTGGAGTGCAGAAGACGATCAGGTCGGCGGCATGCGCCGCCTCCGCCAGCGAGGTGCTGGCGCGGTCGATCTGCCCCAGGTCGCGGGCCAGGTTGAGGCGACCGGCACTCCGGCCCACCCCCACCACCTCCCGGGCCAGACGGCGGGACCGCAGGGCCGCCGCCAGCGAACCGCCGATCAGTCCCACTCCGACGATCGCAGCCACATCGCAAATCGGTTCCAACGCCGTGGTAGGTGCCGTCATTCCAGAGGCCAATCGTCTTTCAGCCGTGCGTCAGGGACTTCTCGAAAATCACCAGGTTCTCACCCCGGTCGGGATCCCACCGGATCCCCACGATATCGTAACGCTGAGCGATCGCGAGGTGCAGCATGGGACGGTGCTGGTTGTGGCATTCAAACCGCACCGATTCATAACCCTGCTCGTGTGCCCAGGTGTGCACCGCGTCCATCAGCTGTGACGCGATCCCCATCCGGCGATAGGGCGTCAGCACGCCGTAAAACCACGAGAAGTAAACCGTGGGCTTCAGCTCGAAGCCGATGTAGAAGCCAACCGTCTCCCCCTGCTGGCTGGCCACGAGCATCAGCACGTTGCACCGCCCCTGGAATCGACGGCGGAAGAACGCCGCATCCCGGGTCGGCCGGAAGATCTGGTTGTACAACTCGGAGATCGTCGGGATGTCCGACGGTCCCACGATGTCGATTTTCACGTTGGACATGTCTGCTCCTGGAGCCTGGGCCCGCTACTTCAGCCCGGCGAGATATTCGACCAGGTCACGCAGTTCAAACTTCGTGAGTTTTTTGGCGAGGTCTTCGGGCATAGCCGACTTCCCGCGGGCCCGCTCTTCAATCTGCTGCTTGTTCACGGTCACCAGGTTTCCCTCGGCGGTGATCAGCGTCACCTGCTGCTCCGTCTCTTCACGCAGGGTTCCCGCCACCTGTTTGCCGTCGGTCGTGAGGATGACCACCGGCTCGTACCCCCTGGCGATCGTCTTGTCGGGATTCAGCACCGCTTCCAGCAGGTACTGCCGGTTCTGCTGGCCCGCCACCTTCGACAGGTCGGGCCCCACTTCGCCCCCCCGTCCGTCGACCTTGTGGCACCGCACACAGTAGACCTCGGCCTTTTCAAAGAAGAGCCGGCGGCCCCGCTCGGCATCTCCCCCGGTGAGCACGGGTGCGTATTCTCCCAGGGGGTCGGC
>DNUF01000132.1:15610-50999 GCA_003508595.1 Planctomycetaceae bacterium | reverse complement strand
GCTTCCAGCAGATCCAGCACCAGGCCGGGCGGCACCTGCTGGCGGGCGACCTTGTCGAGCCAGCCCGCGAGCAGTTTCTGCGATTCGGGCGAATCCAGCCTTCCGAGCAGGCTCGCTGCGATCTGCCCCTCCGCCAGGTCCCCCGTTTCGAGCGCGGTGGGAATGCGGCGGAGTGCGGCGACCGCGTCGCGATCGGCCAGGACCTGCAAACCGGCGCCACGGACGGCACCGTGTCTGTCGGCCAATGCCGCCTCGACTGCCTCGCCCAGTCGGGGGTCTTTCAGCAGGGACAGCGACCGCACGGCATCCGCTCGTGACTGTGGTCGTTCCTGACGATCCAGCGCGAGTTTCAGCAGGGTCTCACCAATCTCCGAGATCCCCAGCTTGACCGCGGTTTCGGTCGCCGCCTTGCGGACCGCTTCGTCACCCGAGAGCATCCCGGCCAGGTTCCGTCGCACGCTGCGGACGGCAAGATCGGTCTCCCGTTCCCCCCGGGGACGCCAAGCCCCCAGCACACGGTCGCGTCCCGAGGGGCGGGCCCAATCGGCCAGTGCCCGGGCCGCCTCGACC
Source organism: Planctomycetaceae bacterium (assembly GCA_003508595.1). Taxonomy (GTDB): domain Bacteria; phylum Planctomycetota; class Planctomycetia; order Planctomycetales; family Planctomycetaceae; genus UBA10511. The sequence continues at coordinate 50,429 of DNUF01000132.1, read as the reverse complement.
CGCAGGGAAGATGCCAGATCGCTGCGGGCCGCCAGCATCGCAACAGCGTCGGCCCCCGCCTCGGTCCCCAGTTGGAAGTTGGCCCCGATCACCCGCCGCAGTGTGGCGTCGCTCAGGCCACTGCGGGTGGCCAGTGCAGCCAGGGTCGGCAGTGCGTCGGTCAGGGGGAGATCGTAGATCGCGCGGGCCGACTCATCGACCACGGCCGGGTGGCTGTCATCCAGGAACTCGTCCAGGTCAGCCCGCTGCAGTTTCCGCAGGGCCAGCACCACCCCCAGTCGCACGCTGACATTCGCATCGCGGCCGAGCCGCTTCAGCAACAGGGCATCGTTCAGTCCGGCCAATCCCATGACCGCGGCATGACGCACGAGCACGTCGCGGTCGGCAGTGTCGCGCAGCAACTGCACCAGGGCAGACCCCACGCCCGGCGCCTCGCCCGGTGCGAGGGGAACCAGTCGTCCCAGGGCCAGGGCCGCCTGAAAGCGAACCCGCAATTCGGGATCAGCCAGCAGGCCGGTCAGCGATCCGATCGCCGGCACGTGCCGACAATCTCCCAGGACCTGCGCGGCCTGCGTCCGAACCTCAAGATCGGGATCCTGCAGCGCGGCCACCACGGGGGCAAAATACTCGACTCTCTTTGGGGACGGCAGCGGTCCGGCCACGCGCACGTGATTCCGATACGCCTGGCCAAGGCCCCAGATCGCGTGCAGCCGCGCCAGCCGAGCCGTGCCCGAACCATCCGCCTGTTGCAGTCGGCCGACCAAAGCCGGGGCCCCCTCGGCCAGTGGCTTTGCCGCCAGGGCAAACTGGGCGTCCTGGCGAATGGATTGACTGCGATGCGCAAGCAGTTCCCGCAATTCGGCCACCGGGCGCTGGGCAAATCCCTCGGCCATCAGGCGGGCGGCACTCTGGGCGTCGGTATTGTCGGCGAGCCCGTCCGGAACGATCCGATAGATGCGTCCCTTTCCTTTGCCATCCCACCCTTCCACCCAGTCGGTGAGGTACATCGAACCATCGGCGGCAAAGTCGACGTCGGTCGCCAGGATCTGCCAGGCGAATTGCTCGTTGTCGACCACTTCATACGACGCCCCCCTGGGCTGCAGGCGAATGCTGCGGACACCACTCCCCTGAAAGGCTCCCCGAAAATCGCACAGGTAAAACCGCCCCTGGTATTCGCCGGGAAAGCCGACTCCCGGGGCATAGGCCAGGCCTGACGGACCATCGGCGAGGTTGGCCAGCGGGGGCAGAATCCAGGCGGCCTGCCCCTCATGCTGTGGATGCCACAACTTTTCGCGGTTCCAGGGACCACGGTCGGGCAGGTACTGGAAATTCATCCGCCAGCCACTGTCAGCCCCCTCGACCACATGCACCCAGCGGGCCCGGTCGCCACTGTCGGAATTGTTGTCGGCGGTGAAGAGATTGCCGAATTCGTCAAACGCGAGTTCTTGCGGATTCCGCAGCCCCGCATGGACCACTTCGAGCTCGGATCCGTCGGGATTGCAGCGCAACACCGCCCCCTGGTCGGGGTACACCAACCGGTTCTGCTCCTGGGTCTGGACGTTGAACCCGCGGTCGCCAATGCTGAAGTACAGCCGGCCGTCGGGGCCCATCCGCAACCCGTGAGAGTCATGGCCGCGAAACGCGACCCGCACACCGTAGCCCGTGTGCAGGCTGGTCCGGGTGTCGGCACGACCATCTCCCGTCGTGTCGGTCAGGGACCAGACGTGGGGGATGTTCGTGTACCAGACCGTTCCGCCACGGGCGAGCACCCCCGCCCCGGTCCCTTCGAGCACACCACGAAAGCCATCGGCAAAAACCACAGACCGATCCGCTTTTCCATCTCGGTTGCTGTCGGTCAGGCGGCGGATGCGATCGTGCTCGGTCCCGTATCGGGCCTCCAACTGATCGCCGAGATGACGCCGAAAGAAGGCAAGACGATCGGCGACCGTCATTGCGGCCAGGTCTTCATCGACCCAGTCGGCATGGTCTCGATTGTCTTCGACTCCCTTGAGCTGGCGGAAAGTTTCCGCGACGTAGATCTGCCCCTGTTCGTCGATGCAGAACGTGACGGGATTGGCGAGCAGCGGTTCGGCCGCCCAGAGCCGCACTTCAAAGCCTGCAGGGACCTTGATCCGCGCAATCGCCTTTTCGCCCTCATCAGACGCCGGGGCAATCGCCGGTTCGTAGTCCGATTGGGAAGCAGCCGGTGGGGACGTCGACTGAGCGAGGCCAGGAGTGGCCAGCAGGGTGCAGAGGACAGCTCCCAGACCCAGGCGGCGCGCCAGGCACAGTCGCGCGCCGAATCGCGAACAAATCACGGCAGATCTCCGTAGAAAATGAGCCGTCCGTCAGGACAACCCTCCACGAAGTCTACCGTTTCTGAAGTCGAATCGACAAGCAGCGACGGAGGTCAAACGACCCCCTGCAGCACAGTGGCGCTCGCCTGACCCAGCCGCGTCACACTCAGCTTCAGGAACACGGGATTGCGGGGAGCGACCGGCTCGCGCACCACGTTCAGCCGGCACGCGGGATCGGGATTCGAATAATTCAGCGTCGGGGGGATGAATCCCTCACGCAACCCGGTCAGAGAGCCCAGGATCTCAATCATTCCGGTCCCCGCCGCGGCATTCCCCCAGAAACTCTTGAGGGCCGTCACGGGAACCTTGTCGCCCAGCGAACCGAAAACATCATGAATCGCCCCGGCTTCGGCAACGTCGGTCTTGGGATCCGACAGGCCATGGGCATTGATGTGACCAATCTGGTCGGGAGTCAGGCCGGCATCGCGAAGGGCCGCTTTCATTGCCAGTGACATCGCCAGTCTGAGGTTGGGTGTGTCCCCGGCATTCGCACAGGCCGACCCGGCCCCCAGCACCGTGCCGTAAACCGTGGCCCCACGCCGCTTTGCCGAGTCGACATCTTCCAGCAGCAGCGAGGCAGCCGCCTCACCCACCACCTGCCCGCTCCGCCGGGCATCGAATGGTCGCGAGGCCTGCTCGGGCTTTTCGAAATCGCTGGCGAGCTGGTCCCACATGCAGGCGTGAATTGTCTTCAGCGCGTGCAGCCGGGTCCCTGTCGAGCCGGTGATCATCACGTCGGCATGACCGCGGGCAATCACCCGCAACGCTTCGCCAATCACGAGGTTTGCCGAAGCCTCGTCCAGCGTAATCGAGTTGTTCGGTCCACGGGCATCGGCCGTGATGCCAATGTGACAGGCGGGCATATTCGGCAGGTATTTCAGCAGCCAGAGGGGGAACAGTTTCGGCATCCCCTTCTCGGCCCACAGTTCGTGGCGAAACTTCCCTTCCCCCTCGTCGGTTGCCGCAAAACAGCCCTCGGCCAGGTCTTCCGGAACGCTGAACATCAGGTTGGCGCCAAATTCGACCCCCAGCCGTTCCGGGGCAATCGTCCCCTCTTTGATCCCCCCATGATCCATCGAGAGAATCGCAGCCGCGTAGCCCAGTTGGATCTCCCGGCACATCACCCGGATCGCCTTCTTCTGCTCGCGGCTCTTCGCAAAGCTCGAAGGATTGAAATCGCGAATCTCCCCCGCCACATGATGTGGGGCCGGGGTGAAAGCCAGTGTTGTGACTGGTCGAATGCCACTGGTCCCCTCCCGCAAATTCTTCGTGAATTCTTCGAGAGACAGACCAATCGGGCTGACAACTCCCAAGCCGGTGATGACCACCTGGCGCTCGGATTTCTGGTGTCCGGTCATGAGCAACACTGCAGGGACTGGTCCCGGGTAACGTCGGCACAATGACCTTTTGGTGACCGCGAGCAGAACTCTCGGTCACCAGTCCGACCCGGGGCAGGAATGGGTGTACGAACGGGCAAGATAACGTGTTTTCCCAGTCGAGAGAAGTTAAGATCCCCAGTCGCATCAATATGTATTGATGCGACTGGGGGAAGTCCGCCCGGTCAGCGGCTTTTCACGGCGAGATTCGAGCATCAGCGGTACGCGTTGTTCTTCCGCATGGAAGCGATCACGGCGTCACTCACCCCATACTGGTGCAACTGCACAACGGATTCCGGAGAGAGGTCGAATTGCCCCCCTCGGTCGCGGATGGTTTCGCACACCAGCTTGTCGCTGCACCCACTGGAAATCATGTGCAGGACATCGCGATTGGTCATCATCGAACTGCGGCGTTCGCGGGCAGATCGTTCGTAGGCGACCTGGCGGGCCAACTGATCACGTCGGTCCGCCTCGTCCTGGGCATTGCCAGCGAGGGCCCCAAACGCGGTGCCAGCCAGCCCTCCGACCACCGCCCCAGCTCCCGTCGCACCCAATTGATGCCCGACGACAGCCCCGAGGGCGGTTCCCCCCACCGCCCCCAACCCGGCCCCCTTCTGGGTGTTGTTGACGTTGCTGCAACCAGTGCACGTCACAACCATCAGCAGTGTCCCCGCCACGATTCGTCGCGCGGCAGTCGTCTTCGGGAGAGACATCGCTCACCTCCATGAACAGATGCACCCTCCCCCTCCTGGGGAGGTAACCCTGTCAACACCTTGGTGTCATCGGCATTCGACCGACGATCGCATGAGCAGGCGTGCTGAGTCTCCAGGGAGACTTTTCGCCGGTCTTGGTCACTGGTAGCCACCTCGACCATCACCCGATTCGCACGGCTGGATGGTTGCCTTGCCCAGTCCACCATCGATCTGTGCCGAGAGGCGTTCCCGGAGATTCGACGAAGGTCTGATTTCGGATTGCCACCGGGGAGCACCGCGATCAGCGGCGGCGCTGGATATACTCAGATTCTCGAATCGGGTTCCCAAAACCAAAGACCGCCAGCAACGCTGGATGACGGAATGTCCACTCCTCTTCTCCCACAGAATCTCACGGAAGTCGCGACCTGTTGGCGTCGATCGGAACCGACCCGGTTCCGCGCCGTTCCGGTTTCGGGCCGAGTCCACACGGGACTGCCAGACCACCTAAGGGGCTGGCTCACCGCACTCGAGATCGTCGTCGGTACTGTTGGACTGTGGCTCTCAACCCTCACGGGGAGCCTCTGTGCCGACCCACCGCCGGCAATCGCCACCGATTCCGGCGAGTCGGCCGAAGTCTCGACGGTGCGTCACCCCGCCCCCTCCGAATCGAAGCTGGCCGCTCGCCTGTACGCGACCGAAATGGCCCTCGGCTGGCAATACTGGAAGCAGGGGGCGATCCGACCGCTCCGCGATCTGCTGAACCGGCAGGTGCCGCAACCCGGGACCCCGGCCGACGCCGACCGTCGCGGTTTCGAGTGGCACTACCTGGATCGCCTGGCCCACGGCGAAATCGCGGTTTTGCCCGGATCGATTCCCGTCACCCGAGGATTGAAGTTCCTCGGAGACACCGGGCGACTTGCCTCCTTCCATCGGATCGTGACCAACACGGAGCCCGGCGAACTTCGGCTCTGGACCATGTCCGAACAGAACACCTCTGAGGTCCTGCTGCGGGAGCAGGCGAAAGAAGACGGCCCCGCCATCCGGATTGGCAGATTCGCCGCCTCGCCCGACGGCCTGACACTCGCTGTGGATCAGGGGGAAGAACTGCAGTTCCTCAACGTTCTCACGGGCGAGTCGCTCGTGATTCCGACGGGCCACACCGATTCGCTGGGAGCGCTGACGTTCAGTCCCACGGGCGAACAACTCGCGACCGGATGTCTCGACGGAACGGTGCGGCTTTGGGATCGCCAGACCGGCACAATCGTCGGCGAACTGCAGGGGCACCGCATGGGCGTCCTGGCGATCGCGTGGTCTCCCTCGGGAGAGCACCTGGTCACCGGCACGGGAGATGATCGTGCCCCCCTGCATTTCCAGCAGAAAAACGGTGAACTCAAGCTCTGGGATCCCTCCCGACGGGAATGCATCTGCACCTTCCCCAATGTCCCCAGCCAGGTCAACTGCGTGGCATTTGCCGGTTCCCGCTGGGTGGTCAGTGGCGGAAACGCGGGGGAGGTGCTCGTCTGGGACAGCACCACCGGACTGCAGGTCCGCCGACTCGGCACCCAGGTGGGGCCCATTCGAGACCTGGCCATTGCCTCCGATCCGCTGCGGGTTGTCGCGGCCTGCCAGGATGGAACCGCGCGCGTCTGGAACGTCGAAACCGGGGAAGAGCTGGCCACCTTCCGCGGCCATGAAGGGGCGGTCACCGCGGTCTCACTTGAACCCGCGACTGGTCGTCTTGCGACCGGGGGCTGGGATGGCACCATCCGCCTGTGGGAACTCTCCCAGCCCATTGAGAGAGCCAATCTCGGAGTCCATCCCTGGACCATCCTCGAGATTCACCACCCAGCCGATGGCCAAACGGTGGTGACTGTCGACTACACGACGGTTCACGTTTTTGACTCTCAAACGCGTCGGGAATTGCGCACGATTCGACCGGGGCACTGGACGACCAGTTCGGCACTGAGCCCCGATGGCCAACGGGTGGTGCTCGGAGGGTTCGCGAATCCCGACGGTGGGGGAACAGGACACGTCTCGCTCTGGAGTCTTCAGACCGGGGAGCGGCTGGCGGCATTCGATCCTCTGTCCGGAAGGGGCATCAGGGTGGAATTGTCGCCCGATGGAAACTGGTTGGCGACCACCGGGTTTTCGCCGCAGCGCGAGAAGCGGCTGCTCTCACTCTGGGAGCTGACTCCCACGGGGCCTGGCAAGCGCCTTGGGGGCTGGACCATCTCGGCAGAGCCGGTGTTCACCGCCGACAACAGATCGCTGGTGCTGGCCCAGCCCGAGGGGCTTCGGCTGTTCGACCTGAGGACCCAGACACTGGGCTCGCCATTGGTGGAGGGGGAGCGTCCGTTCGTCCAGGTTTCGGCGGCGCCGATGGGCAACCGCCTGGCAGCCACCACCGCCGAGGGAGAAGTGACGCTCTGGAACCTCGAACGCCAGGTGGTGGAACATCGGGGACGGGTACACGATGCCGCCGTCAGCCGATTGCTGTTTTCACCCCGGGGGGAAACGCTGGTGACGGGCAGCCGGGACGAAACCCGGTTGTGGACAGTTGCTCCCTTCCAGATGCGTGCCGAGTTGCCAATCCCCGCCTGCGAGATGCTGATCACTCCCGACAACCGGACATTGGTCACGGCCTGGAGGACGCTTGATTTCTGGCACCTCGAAACCGGGTTGCCGATGCTGCAACTGGAGGATTACCAGATGGAAATCCCGAACTGCCTCCGCATTTCCCCCGATGGAAATTGCATCACCGAGGGAGGGGGCTGGCGCGATGAGAATGAGGGGGTCTATCTCTGGCAGGCAGCCCCCCGGCCGCGTTGAGCCCAGCACGGATCGCGGGACCGCTTGACCAATTCCAACAGCGATATTCCCGTCGGATCCGTTCCCGTCCCCGGATGCGTTTCCGGTCCGCTGTCGGTGGCGACAACCATCCGCCTCCGCAGTCCTCCCGCAGAATCTGGCGTTCGTTCACCCACTTCCGGACCGCAGTTGCCAGGGTCGGGCCAGCGAGTGTCACCACCGGAGTGAACAGGTTGCCTGACACCTGTTTCACTCCGGTGAATGCCATTTCCGCGTGGGATCCTACCTGGTGAACATCGCGTGCGACTTGTCGCCGCGCGACAGCAGGTAGGCCATCAGGTCCAGCACTTCGTCCTTGTCGAGCACGTCCAGCAGCCCTTCGGGCATCATGGAGGTGGCCGAGCGCTCAATCGCTTCAACCTCACCCGTCCGCACGTTCGTCAGGCCGTTCGGATCGAGCATGTTGGTCATCACAATCATCGTGTCGTTGTTGTAATTCACGATCCGCCCCGTGACGATCTTGCCATCCTTCTTCTCGATGACAATTGCCTGGTACTGATCGCTCACTTCCTTGCTGGGAACCAACACCGACTCCAGCAGGTCCCGCGAGCTGAAGCGGCCACCGGCACCCGTCAGGTCCGGGCCCTGGGCGCCTCCTTCACCGGCGAACCGGTGGCAGGTGAAGCAGTTCGCTTCGCCAAACAACCGACGACCCCGTTCGAAGTCCCGTCCCTTGAGCCCCTCGGCCAGGGTCGGCGTCAGGTCGTCCAACTTCCACTTCTGCACGAGCGCCCGGGGCTTCCCGGCAATCGGAGTCGGCCCGACCGGCTGGGCGTCCAGCACTGCCTGGAGTTTCTCTTTCTCGGCGGGAACAAGTGTCGCGATGGCATCATCCTTCATCCGCTTCAGGAAGCCCCGCAGGCTGTTTCCTCCCTTGAAGTTGGCCGCTTTCAGGAACCAGGCGAAATACTCATTCCGCTCGGCCAGCGACCAGCCAGTCGAGAGCCCCCGCAGGGCCCGCACGTATTCCATCTGCTCTTCCTGGGTCGGTGCCCGTTCAATCAGGGCCACCGCCCGGGTCGCAACTCCCGGAGCCTCCAGGTAGACCAGCAGGTTCAGCAACTCGGTGTTCACTTCGCGTGACGTCGACGGAAAAGCACCGTCCAACCGCTGGATCACCGCCGACCGCACGGCCCGGTTCGGCCAGCCCAGCCGGTTGAATACGATCGAATACACTCGCAGAGCCTCGGCCTGGTGGGCCGGGCTGAGGTCTTTCCAGGGGAGTTTCCCCAGGGACTCCACGATCGGCTCCTGCAGCGCCGCGCCGGGAATCGCCTGGCCAGGCTGGCGAGGATGGTGGAACGGGTCTTGCCCCACGGCACGGGTGAGCGCCAGCAGCGAGGCAATTGACCGGCCGGGATCGGTCTCGGTGAGCGCCTTGTCCTGCCAGAGCTTCACGTCCTGGTGCTCAATCGCCGTCCGGGCCGCATGACGGATGTATCGATCCGGGTGATTGAGGTGCGGCCAGGCGGCCTCAATGGCCTGGGGGTCCTGCTTCCCGTGGAACGCTTCCAGGGAACGCCTCAGGGCATGCAGTTCCGTCAGGGCTTCGGGAGCTCCCACCGGAGTGGTCGGTTCCGAGCCGGCATAGGTGACACGGTAGAGTCCCGACTGGGTCCGCCGGCCCCCCACCGTCACATACATCGCACCGTCTTTCGGGTTGATCACCACGTCCGTCAATGGCAACGGAGAACCCGACAGGAACTCTTCCGATTCTCCCTTGTAGGCCGCCCCATTGGGGGTGAGCGTCACGGCCCACATTTTGCCGTAACTCCAGTCACAGATGAAAAACGCCTCCTGGTACTTCGCCGGGAATTTCGCACCGTAACCGAAGCAGACTCCCGTGGGGGACCCGGGGCCGATGTCGTGCACCGAACCGAGGCTGTCGGGATACCACGCGGGCCACTTGCCAGCACCGTTGCGCCAGCCAAAGTCGGCCCCGCTCGCTGCCAGGCAGACGCGGGTGGGGCGGTACCAGGGGGTGTTCATGTCCCATTCCATGTCGGCATCGTAGGTGAAGAAGTCACCCTGCCGGTTGAACGCCCCGTCAAACTGGTTGCGGTAGCCAGTGCTGACCAGGTCCCACGATTTTCCTTCGGGATCGGTCTGGTAGATGCAGCCCCCGGGGCCGAGCACGCCCGCCATAAAGCCATTGCCGTCGGGCATCCGCGGCAGCAGGTGGTCTTCGCCCCAGATTTGGGGGACCCGCGATCCAGCCAACTGGGTCATCTTCGCCTGGTTGCCGCAGACAACGAACAGCGACTTGCCATCGGGGGTCGGCACGATCGCATGCGAGCCGTGTTCGCCCTGGCCGACAAATTCCCGCAGCAGTTCGGGGGCCGCGTAGGTGTCTCCGCCGTCCGTTGACTTCAGGCGATGCAGGCCAAGCTTGGGCTGCTGGTCGCCGAACTTCACCGTCTCATTGACCATCACGTAGAGGCTGTCAAACGCATACAGCAGGCCATGGGCACCGCCGATGGCGTGAGGGAGCTTTTCGACCACGGTCTCGGCCCCGGCCACACCCGGGACGACCCGATACAGCGCGCCATACTGGTCCGACACAATCAGGCGTCCCTTGGGATCAACACACATGTTGACCCACGAGCCCTGCACCTCCTTGGGAACCGAGTAGAGCAACTCGGCCCGAAAGCCCTTGGCCACCTTCAGCTGGTCAGCCGGGGTCGCCGCATTCAGCGACAGGACCGGTTTCTCCTTGAACAGCTTCTGGCCGAACGCAAACAGATCCTTCCGCCAGACATCCCAGGTATGGGCCCCGGGGCCGACCAGGTGCAGGTGCGGAACTTTTTGCTCTTCCAGCAGCCTGTGCAGGTCGGCCATCTTTTCGACGATCCCCTTGTCGCCTTCACCGCACGACAGCCACAGCAGCTTCAGCTTTGTCCGGGCCCCCTCCGGATCCTTGAGGTAGTCGGCCTGGGGACCGAAAAAATTCGCTCCCGAGAACGCGCCAATCCAGGCAAACCGGTCCAGGTTCCCGAGGCCCACCAGCAGCGACTGGGCCGCCCCCATCGACAGTCCGGCGATCGCCCGGTCTTCCCGGCCGGTCTTCACCGAATACTTGGCTTCGACACTGGGAATCACCTCTGCCAGCAGGTCCTGGCCAAACGTCACGAAGTCGAACCGGTTGTTCGGATCCCCCCCCGGCTTCCTGGCGAACCCATTGGGCATCACCACCACCATGGGGACCATCTTCTTGTCAGCCAGCAGGTTGTCGAGAATGGCCGCCGCCGCCCCCTTCACATTCCAGCCGGTCTCGTCGTCGCCCGACCCGTGCAGCAGGTACAGAACGGGATACTTCGTCTCGGTGGAATAGCCGGGAGGGAGATAAACCGAGTAGCGCCGCCGGGCCTCGGTCACCTTCGACATGTACTCCACGAACTCAACCTTTCCGTGGGGAATGTCGGCGCGGGGCTCATCGAACCTGGGTGGACCCTGTTTCTGTCCTTCAAACTCGAAGTTGCCACTCTGGCCGAGGTACTCGTAGGTGGCCGTCCCCTTCATGGCGGGGCCATCGATCTTCCCCTTGAAGGTGACCTTGGCATCTCCGGCCGCGACGACAAACGTCAAAACACCCTCGCCGAACTCGACGGATTTGAGCTCTGGATTGGGGGAATCGCCGTCGGTCGGCTTGTAGTTCCCCTTCAGTCGGTCTCCATCGCGGGTGACAGTCACCGTCCCCGCCCGATCCCGGTTGTCAGGTGTTTGAAATTTCAGCTTCCAGACCCCGACCGCGGCATCGCCGGGTTCGGCCGCCAGTGCTGGCGAAAAGGCAGACAGGCAAAGCAACAGGGCCGCACAGGCAGCCCGCTTGAGAACCGGGAGAAACATGCGCACGAGTCCTTTCCAAAGAGGCGAATTGCGACGATAGCCACGGCTGGGAAGAGGGTCAAGCAGTCTCGATTCGCCCCCCCACGGCCCCGGTGACAGCCGACAACGGCAGTGGACCAGAGCAGGGGAGGGGACGGGAGGGACATGAACCGATCTCGCGCCACCCGCGTAGCCCCCCCGGAACTGGCAACAGGCAGTCAGGCAAGCGCCATCGCATCAATGCTCAACAGCGTATAGACTCCCGCCAGTCATGCCGTCCCGTGGAAGGAGGGCTGCGATGTCAGGAGGCACTGAACAGCCGGGGGAATGCTTGTGAGCGAGTCAGAAGGACTGGTTCCCTATTCGAAAGAGTGGGTCGCCCAGGCCCGTCGGGTGCTGGGGGATGCCGCCTGCCGGCAATTGGGCCTGTACGAGATCCCGGCTGGATTTCGCCTCTCGATCGTGGTCCCGGTTTACAACGAAGAGAAGAATCTCCCGACGATTCTGTCTCGCGTCGCCAGTGTGCAGATCCCCAAGGAGATCATCCTGGTCGATGACTGCAGCCGCGATCGCTCGCGCGAAGTGATGCAGGAACAGGCCGAACGGCTCGCCAGCCCGCTCACCTCCTTCCAGCTCGCCCATCACGACATCAATCGGGGGAAGGGAGCCGCCCTGCGGACCGGCTTCCTCAAGGCGACTGGAACCGTCGTGATCGTCCAGGATGCCGATCTCGAATACGATCCCGACGAATATTCCAAGCTGATCCAGCCGATCCTCGAAGACAAGGCCGACGTCGTCTTTGGCAGCCGGTTCCTGGGAGATGGCCCGCACCGCGTGCTGTATTACTGGCACTACCTGGGGAACAAGTTCCTCACCACGCTTTCCAATGGCTTCACCAACCTCAATCTCACCGACATGGAGACCTGCTACAAGGTCTTCCGGTCAGAGGTGATTCGCGAGATCGCACCGACGCTGCAGCAGAACCGGTTCGGATTCGAACCCGAGGTGACGGCCAAGGTCGCCCGCCGCAAGCTGCGGATCTACGAGATCGCCATCAGCTACTCGGGACGGACCTATGCCGAGGGAAAGAAGATCGGCTGGAAGGATGGCTTCCAGGCGCTCTGGTGCATCGTCCGCTACTGGTGGGCCGACTGAGTCGCTGCCCCATCCGGTGTCTCCCTTATCCGATCACTCGCATTCCGTTCCTTCCCGGCCATGGTGACTGGTTCGCAGACCGTTGCTGACGGCCGAGGACCGTTACCTGGTGCCGGCGGGAATCCTGCTGGTCAGGGTTCCTTCGGGACTTCTCTGGTGGCGGGCGTCCTGATCGCCGCGCTGGTCCTCTTGCTGCAGGTCCTGTCGGGCGCCCATCGCGCCGAATTGAACAGCCACCCCGATGAGCCCGCCCACGTTGTGACCGGGGTCTTCCTGCACGATTGGATCGGTGCCGGTCTTCCCGACTGGCGTCGATTTGGAGATCGCTTTTACGCCCACTATCCCAAGGTGGCGCTGGGGCATTGGCCCCCCGGATTTTACGTTGTCCAGGGGGCGTGGTATGCCGGCACCGGCGTCTCACGCACTGCCGCTCTTGCCCTGCAGGCGTTCCTGTCGATTCTGCTCGCACTGCTGACGGCCAGGCTCGCGTGCCGGGCGTTCGGGGGCTGGTATGCCCTTCCGGCCGCGATCGTGCTGCTCTCCAATGGATGGATCCAGTGGGCCACCGCCTCGGTCATGACTGAGATCCCGATGGCACTGTTGACGCTGGCGGCGACCGCCCAGTACGCCTCGTATCTCCGTCGCGACCACGAGGTCCGCAGCAGCCTGCTGTTTGGTCTGTTGGCCTCGGCTGCCCTGTTGACGAAGGGCTCGGGGTTGCTCCTCGCGGGAGTCCCCCCATTGGCAATCGTGCTGACCCGTGACTGGCAGCGAGTGAAGACCTGGCCCTTCTGGCTCCCTGCCCTGGTCGTGCTGCTGTTGTGCGGTCCATGGCATCTGCTGACCCTGCGACTGCAACGGCAGGGGTTGCTGCACGATTCGTTCAGCCTCGACTATGTCGCCCAGGCGCTCCCGTATTTCGGGACCGAATTTGCCGCCTCACTGGGACCCGCCGGTGTGGGTCTGCTGCTCTTCGCCCTCGTCGGCGTCATCAGGAACCAGGCGGCTTCCAAAGATGGTGCACAAGACTCGTCACGTCCTCTGCTCGCGTGCCTGACGGCCCTGGTGATCAGCGCGCTGCTGCTTTGCCTGCTGGTCCCGGCCAGCCTGGAAGCCCGTCACCTCGTCCCGGCGATTCCTCCGGCCGTCCTGCTGGCCTTCGCGGCGATACGCACATCACTCGCCTGGCTGTCGCGGGAGTCGGGGCGGCGTCTGCCGGGGGCGGCCCTTATCTGTGTGCTGCTGACGATGTGGCTTCCAAGGCTCCACCGCCACACGAAGCCGCCAACCGGTTTTCAGAATGCTGTCCGCACAATTGTCGATTCGTCCGCGTCATTGCATCCCGTCTGTTTCATCTGTTCTGACGAGATTGGGGAGGGGGGATTCATTGTCGAATCGGTCACCTCCGGACCACGGCCGGGGTTGTTTGCCCTGCGCAGCAGCAAATTGCTGGCGCGGGATTCGTGGGATGGCCGGGGCTACGCAACCAGGTACGCCACGGTCGAGGCGGTCCGGCAGTTGTTGACCGATCTGCAGGTTGAGTTTTTGGTGATGGACGAGAGTGTCTTTCCCGAAGAGCGTGACGATCCCCACAACCGTCAGGTGCGCGAATTGCTGGCGACATTTCCGGACGACTGGACCGACCTCGCCCGCTTCGACCGACTCGATCGGGGCAAGCGATATCCCCTCTCTCTCCGCGTCCTCCGCCGCACCAGCGCCCCCAATCCTCCACCCGACCCCGAAACCACTCTGCAGCGCATTCTCAAGATTCAGGGTTCCAAGACCCGATAGTCGCAGTGCGCCCAGTTGACGTTCCCCAAAATCACTTCGGAGTTGGGGAGGACGGAATTCGAGTTCGGGAAGGGCCAGCATTCGTCGCGTAGGGACCTCCGGGACGATCAGTGTCTGATCGTCCCGGCCCACGAACGAATGGGATCAACCCGAGCCCGTCTTCTGTCTGGGGAGTTTGACAGTCGTCCACGCGACCCAAAGGCCTGCAGGCCCGATCAACCGTGGCTGTCGGCAATCGAGACGAGGTTGTCAATTACTCCCAGCGCTACCGCCAGTCGACCGCGACTTTGAAGACCGCCTTGACCAGTGGTGTTCCCACCGGGGCGGCCATCGGGGCGTGGACGTCTTCCGGGAAGAAGATCGCGAATGTGCCGGGCGGAACAGGGAACCACAACAGTGGCTTCTCGGCGAAGAGCCAGAAGTCCTTCGCGTCGTCGTAGGGGGTGTCGATCGTCTGGCAGGCAGCCAGAGGGCTCCAGCCGATTTCGTCGGGCCCGGTCAGCGTGTACTGGATGTCGATGTACTTCTTGTGGGCCTCAAACTTGACTCCGTCGCGCCCCCGACCCGGCCCCTGATTCAGCATCAGGAACAAACGGTCGCCGTCGATTTCATGACGCCCCGGCTTGAGAGACGAAAGGTCCGTCGTCCGAAGATAATCGAAGGCCGCCCGGAAACCCGGATTGAGGGCAAACGTCCGCTCCGCATTGGACAGCGCGTCGAGAATCATCGGAAGAAGCGTCCTCGTCAAAAAGGAAGGCCCCCGGCAGGAATCACCAGGGCCATGCCGAATCTATACGCAATTCGGCACGATTCGTCGAGAACCCAGAGAGGCCTGCGACTCGCGGAAAATTGGGGAGTTGCACCTGACGGGAGGCACCGCGAATGTCCCGAGCCAACCGGAGTCCCAGGGCCACCTGGTGGGGAGCCGCTGTTGCCTGAGGCAGGCCCAGCGGCTAACATAAAAATCGAAGCATGTCTCCTGCGGTCAGCGTCGTGGGACCGTTGGAGTAGTGATTCCCCCGCCCTCTGCGATCCCGCCATGTTCTCCCGCCTGCCTGCTCCCTGCTGGAGCGTTCGCGCCCTGTCGCGCGTCGCCGGACCTTTGGCTCTGCTGGTTTTGACGGTTCGGGGGGCTTTGCCCCTGTCGGCCGCCGAGACTCCGGTGTTTGAGCTCGACGTGCGACCGATCCTCAAAACCTACTGCCTGGATTGCCATGGTGGTGAGGAAAAACTCAAGGGGGGACTCGACCTGCGTCTTCGCCGCTTCGCCCTCAAGGGGGGCGATTCGGGGCCTTCGCTGGTTCCCGGAGATGTCGCGGGCAGCCTGCTGATCGAGCGGATGAAGTCGGGCGATATGCCCCCGTCCGAGAAAAAGGTTCCCCCCGAGAAGCTCGCCGTGATCGAAGCGTGGATCGCCGCCGGCGCCCCTGCCGGCCGCGACGAACCCGAGACGCTGCCCCCCGGTCTGCCGATCACTCCCGAAGAACGGGCCTACTGGTTTTTCCAGCCGCTGCGTCGTCCGACAGCTCCGCAGGTTCCCGGCACCGTGACATCGGTGGCAGAACAGGCCGCCCAACCCCAGGCCGACCTGATCCGGACCCCCATCGACAGCTTTGTGGTTGCCCGACTGCGTGAAAAGGGGTTGCGTCTCGCTCCCGAAGCGGACCGACTGACCCTGCTGCGGCGGGTCGCCTTCGATCTCACGGGGCTGCCCCCGACCCAGGCTGAGGTGGATGAGTTCCTCGCCGACGCGAGCGCGGACGCCTACGAAAAAATGGTCGACCGCTACCTGAAGGCTCCGGCTTATGGCGAGCGTTGGGGTCGACACTGGCTCGACATTGCGGGCTATGCCGACTCGGAAGGAAACGGCAACGAAGACACTCCCCGTGCGTATGCGTACAAGTACCGGGACTATGTGATCCGGGCCTTCAATGAAGACAAGCCCTTCAACCAGTTTGTGACCGAGCAATTGGCCGGGGACGAACTCGTGCCCCAGCCCTGGAGCAACCTCGCTCCCGACCAGATTGAGAAGCTGGTCGCCACCGGCTTCCTGCGAATGGGGGTCGATCAAACCGCCACCGGGGGAGACTCGGAAGAAGCTTCCAACCTCGTGGTGGGGGACATGCTGAAGATCGTGTCGACCTCCCTGCTGGGGCTGTCGGTCGGCTGTGCCCAGTGCCACGACCACAAGTACGACCCGATTTCCCAGGCCGACTATTTCCGGTTGCGCGCGATTTTCGAGCCGGCGCTCGATCCCGCCCACTGGCGCCGCCCGGGGCAGCGGCTCGTGTCGCTGTACACCGATGCCGACCGGGCGAAAGCCGCGGCTGTCGACGCAGAAGCCCAGACCATGCAGGTGGCCTTCAACGAGAAGCAGTCGAAGATGGTCATGGAGGCGTTTGAGAAGAATCTCGAGAAGTTCCCCGAGGATCTGCGGGGGCCGCTGCGGGAGGCTTACACGACCCCTGGCGACAAGCGAAACGACGCACAGAAGAAACTGCTCGACTCGAACCCCAATGCCAACATCAACCCGGGAGTGCTCTACCAGTACAACCAGGCGGCCGCTGACGAGCTGAAGAAAGACCAGGACAAGATCAACGCCAAGCGGGCCGAGAAGCCGGTCGAAGATTTCGTCAGCGTCACCAATGAGGTCGCGGGAGTCATTCCCCAGACCCAGTTGTTCTATCGGGGTGATTATCGCGACAAGCGGCAGGTGGTGACTCCGGGCGACCTCACGATCGCCGCCGCCGAGGGACAGCGGCTTGAAATCCCGGAGAAGAATCCCGACCTCCCCTCGACGGGTCGCCGACTGGCGTGGGCCCGGCACCTCACGCGGGGCGATCATCCGCTGCTGGGGCGGGTACTGGTGAACCGCATCTGGATGCATCACTTTGGTCGGGGGATTGTTGAGACCCCCTCAGAGTTCGGCCAACTGGGGAACCGCCCCACCCACCCGGAACTGCTCGATTGGCTGGCGACCGAATTCGCCGGCCAGGGTTGGAGCCTGAAGGCCCTGCACCGGGCCATCATGACTTCGCAGGTCTACCGGCAGTCGTCGGTGGCCGCCGCGCCACCAGCGGGAAGTGTCGAGCCGGCGCAGGTCGATTCGCTGAACACCCTGTACTGGAAGTTTCCACTGCGTCGGTTGGAGGCCGAGACCCTGCGCGACCGCATGCTGGCCGCTTCGGGTCGTCTCGACCGGACGGCGTTTGGTCCGTCGATTCCGGTCGAAGAGAACTTCGCCGGTCAGGTCCAGACGACGGATGATGTTGCCCGCCGCAGCCTGTACCTGCAGGTCCGGCGGACCAAGCCGGTGTCATTCCTGACAACGTTTGACGCCCCGGTCATGACGGTCAACTGCGAACGCCGGATTTCGAGCACCGGCGCCCTGCAGTCGCTGATGCTCATGAACAACGATGCCGTTCTGAAGGAATCCGAGCACTTCGCCCAGCGGATCCGCAAGGAGACCCCCGCCGATTACGCCCGCGAACTGACCGCCTCCTGCTCAGCACGATATCCCCGGCACACCGACGCCTGGCAGTACGGCTACGGAGCGGTCGATGCCGCGACCGGCAAGCTCGCCTCCTTCAGTCCGCTGCCCCATTTCAACGGCAGCGCCTGGCAGGGGGGGGCGACATTGCCCGACGCCAGCCTGGGCTGGGTGCTGGTGCATGCCCAAGGAGGTCACCCGGGGGATGCGCAACACGCTTCGATTCGCCGCTGGGTGGCCCCGGCTGCCGGAGTTGTTTCGATTTCCGGGAAGCTGGGCCATGGCTCGCAGAACGGTGATGGGGTCCGGGGCCGGGTCGTTTCGTCGCGTACCGGAGTCGCCGGAGAATGGGTGGCCAAGGGGGGCGAGGCCGAAACGGCGGTGCCGCAACTCGCCGTCGAAGCCGGGGATACGCTCGACTTTGTCGTCGACTGCCGGGAAACGGTCGAAAGCGACTCCTTCAGCTGGGGGGCCTCGGTGAAGCTGGTGGGGGCGAACGGCCAGCCCGTCGGCACCTGGGATTCTTCCAGTGATTTTCATGGTCCCGCCAGCATCAGCGTGGCGCAGCAGATTGCCTTTGCATGGCAGGTCGCCTATCAGCGGCCGATCACTGCCGAGGAACTCGAACTGGCGTGCGCCTTCGTGGCCCGGCAGCTCGATCATCTGCGAACGGTGGGTGAGAAGTCCGACCACGAGCTGTCGGCAATGACCAGTCTCTGTCAACAATTGCTCAGTTCCAACGAGTTCCTGCATGTCGACTGAACCAGCCTGCCAGACCAGTAGCTGCAGCGTGCCGCAGACCCGCCGTGAATTCCTGGCGACCAACGCCTTCGGAATCGGCAGCTTCGCCCTGGCGACACTCTTGTCGCAGCAGGGTCTGCTGGCCGAAACCAGCAGCAAGCCGGGAGAGAACCTGCCGCAGGATCTCAAGGCCCGCCAGCCGCACCACAATGCCCGTGCGAATGCGATGATCTCGCTGTTCATGCACGGCGGTCCGTCCCACGTCGACCTGCTCGATCCGAAGCCCGAACTGAGCCGCCTGAGTGGGACCGAATACGGTGGCGACGTCCATTTCAGCTTTGTCAATCGGGCGAGCAAGAAACTGTTTGGAACGCCGTACACCTTCGCCCAGCACGGCGATTGCGGCACGGCGGTCTCGGAACTGCTCCCCAACATCGCCGGGATTGTCGACGACATTGCCGTGCTGCGGTCGATGCACACCGGGCACAATGGGCACGAGGTGTCGATTCGCTATTTCCATGGGGGGATTGCCGGGGTGACCGGCCGTCCGACCCTGGGGAGCTGGATCACCTACGCACTGGGGAATGAATCGCAGAACCTTCCGGCGTACATGGTGCTGGCCGATCCGGGGGGACATCCGGTCGACGGAACATGGAACTGGTCGAGCGGATTCATGCCCCCGACGTACCAGGGGACGGTGTTGCGTCCGCAGGAGCCGCGCATCTTCAACCTGGATCCGCCACAGCGGATGAAGGGAGCGTTGCAGCAGCAGAACCTGGCATTCCTGGACCAGCTCAACCGTCGGCATTCCAGGCTGCATCCCGGGGAGGCCGAACTGGAGGCGCGCATTGCCAGTTACGAATTGGCGGCGGCGATGCAGATCGCGGCCAAAGAGGCGCTCGATATTTCTCAGGAGCCCGAGTACATCCACAAGATGTATGGGCTTGACCGTGACGAAACGCGGTCGTACGGCGAACGCTGCCTGATTGCCCGTCGTTTGGTTGAGCGGGGTGTCCGCTTCGTGCAACTGTTCCTTGGCGGTCAGCCCTGGGACAATCACCAGTCCCTGCGCAAGGGGTTGCCCGACATTTGCCGTCGGACCGACCAGCCGGCGGCGGCCCTCGTGAAGGACCTGAAGCAGCGTGGACTGCTTGACACCACGATCGTGCACTGGGGAGGCGAGATTGGCCGGTTGCCGGTGTGCGAGGGAGAACTCAACGAGGCGGCGGGTCGCGACCACAACGGCCAGGGCTTTTCGATCTGGGTGGCGGGTGGCGGGTTCAAGCCCGGAATCGCGTTTGGCGAGACCGATGAAGTGGGCCATCGAGCGGCGGTGAATGTGATCACCCCGAACGATTTCCAGGCGACGATCCTGAATCAACTGGGACTGGACCATACGAAACTGGTGTACCACAGCAGTGGCCGGGCCCAGCGTCTGACCGATGGTCGTCCCGCCCGAGTCGTTCAGGAAATCCTGGCCTGACCACACGCTGGTCGCCAACCAACGGCTCAAAACTCAGGAAATGGGGAGCTGCGGTCGAATACCGCGACTCCCCATTTCTTTATTTCTTTGGTATCCCCGGCCGGCCAGACGGTCATTGCCGTCGCGTGCTCCGGGTGTCGGACTGAGCGGTGTCTCATCTCCCGACGCTGTCCCGACAGCTGTTCAATTGCTAACATCCCCAGACGTTTCACCGGATCAGGCCGAGAATTCGGGAACTGCGTTTCCCCAGCTTGCGTCTTATCGGGGTGGGAATGGGGGCTGGTCTCGCACAGGATGGACCTGTGTTGCCAGCACCCCGCTGCTGTTGCCAGGGGCTGAGGAAAGGTTGTCATGGGCCGTTTCCATCGTTGGTTGTCCACGCTGGGCGTTGTGCTGTCGGTTTTGGTCGGAGTTGCCATCTGCATGCCCCGCTCATCCACTTCGGCCGAGAAGCCCACTCCCCAGGCACGAGCCCAGGCCCAGCAACTGCTGCAGCAGGGGAATTTCAAGGAGGCGTGGCAGCAGTTCCGCGACCTGGCGTTGAATCCGCAGACCGAGTCGAAGGACCTGGCGACCGACATTCCGCCGGCTCTCCAGGCAGCGCAGAACCTCGGGGCCACCGATGAGATTGATGACTTCCTCGAGCAGGTGGTGGCAGCCCGTCCACAAGATTGGCGGGCCCTGCAGGCGGTTGCACAGGCCTACCTGAACGTCGATCACCAGGGCTTCCTCATTGCTGGAAAGTTTCGACGGGGCGGGCATCGAGGGGGCGGCAAGTTGATGAGCGCCGCCTCCCGTGACCGGGGCCGGGCTCTGCAACTCTTCGCACAGGGCTTGCCACTGGTGAAAGACGCCACCGATCGGGGAGATGCGGCCAACTATTACCTCTCGTTTGCCAATGCCCTGATGCAGGACCAGGGGGGCGAGGGGGCGTGGAAGCTGCAGACCAAGACCGATCTGGCGAGCCTCCCCGACCTCGACGAGGGCTTTTTCTTCCACCGGTTTGGTGGTGGGGGAGAACCGAAGGGGGCCCCGGTCGATGCCGAGGGAAAACCGGTCTACCACCGGGTTCCCGCGAGCTGGGAAGAGGCTGTCAGCGATGGGGAGCGGTGGCGGTGGGTGCTGTCGCAGGCTGCGGCGGCCGATCCGATGCGCAGGGATGAAATCGACCTGACGTTCGCCATGTTCTGCAAGTCGCAGTTTGGGGTGCAGACGATGGCATACGGGCCGCGGCCAATGCCAATGCCGATGACCGAAGGGGAGGGGGCTGAGACCGCCGACAAGCCGAACCGCGACCAGAGCGGCCCCTATGCCGTGGCATCGCTGAAGGACGACGAAACCATCGCCCGACTCGCGACGGGGATTCGACGGTTTTCGCTGCCGGACGAATTCAACTACGTGAAGCTGCTGCGGAGCGTGGCGGACCGAGCCCCCGAGACGAAAAACCCGTCGACCGAGTCGGCCCGGCTGCAACTGTGCCAGGAGTACGAAGACCGCCGTCAATATCCACGTGCTGCCGAGGAATGGCGGCGGGCGATTGCCGACTTCGGTCCCGGGCCGAACAATGACCGCACCCAGCGGCTGGATCAGATTGTCAGGAACTGGGGTCGGTTTGAGGGAGGCCGGGTCCAGCCGGCCGGGGTCGGAGCCACCCTCGAGTACCGCTATCGCAACGGTCGACAGGTTTCTTTCGAGGCGAAAGAAATCAATGTGTCCGAGCTGCTCAAGCAGGTCAAAAGCTACCTGAAGGGGAACCCCGCGCAGCTCGACTGGCAGAAGCTGAACGTGGCCGACCTCGGCTACCGCCTGGTCATCGAGAACCAGGAAGCCCTGCTGGGGCGCAGTGTGGCGACATGGTCGCTCGATCTCGATCCGCCGGCCAACCATGTCGATGACCAGGTGACAGTCTCGACCCCGCTGCAGAAGGCCGGGGCCTACCTGGTGACCGCCACCATGCAGGACGGGAACACCAGCCGCATCATCGTCTGGCTGGCCGATACCGTCATCGCGAAGAAGCAGCTTGATGGGAAGAGCTGGTATTACGTCGCCGATGCCGTGACTGGGCAGCCGATTGAAAAGGCCACCGTCGAATTTTTCGGCTGGAACCAGCGACCGGTCGTCCCCAACCGTCCGCAGTTCCAGGTCACGGTCCAGGACAAGGCCTACTACACGAATGCCGAGGGACAGATCCAGCTCGACGCGAAAACATTGCCGCAGGACTACCAGTGGCTGGTGATCGCGACCACTCCGCAGGGTCGGTTGGCCTATCTCGGATTCACGAACGTCTGGTACGGAAACTACTACGACCCCGAATACAACGCCCGCAAGGCGCTGTTGATCACCGATCGCCCGGTTTATCGACCCGGGCAGGGGGTGAAGTTCAAGTTCTGGGTGCAGCAGACAAAGTACGACGAACCCAACACGTCCGCTTTTGCCGGTCAGACATTCCGCGTGCAGTTGAACAATCCGCTGGGAGAGCAGGTCTACGAGACGACCGCCACGGCCGATGAATACGGCGGCCTCGCCGGCGAATACGAGCTTCCGACCGGAGCGAAGCTGGGGCCCTACAGTCTCGTTGTCTTCCTCGGCGCCGATCAGTTGGGTGGAGGTTCATTCCGTGTCGAGGAGTACAAGAAGCCCGAGTTTGAAGTGCTGGTCGAGGCACCGCGGGAACCGGTGAAACTGGGGGACAAGGTCACGGCGACCATCAAGGCGAAGTACTACTTCGGATCTCCGGTGACCCGCGCCCGTGTGAAGTACAGGGTGCTGCGGACGGCTGCCGACACCCACTGGCATCCCCCGGCTCCGTGGGACTGGTTCTACGGTCGGGGTTACTGGTGGTTCACCCCCGACTACGCCTGGTATCCCGGCTGGAATGCCTGGGGTTGTGGTCGCCCGATTCCCCCCTGGTGGAATCGGGGGATGGCCCCTCCCGAGTTGGTGATCGATGCCGAAGCCGAGATTGGCCCGGACGGAACGCTCCCGATCGAGATTGACACGCTGCCGGCGAAGGAGATCCATGGCGACCACAGCCAGAAGTACACAATCACGGCTGAGGTGGTCGATGAATCGCGGCGCACGATCGTCGGAACAGGGGAGGTGTTGGTCGCCCGGCGCCCGTTTGAGGTGTTTGCGTGGCTGGGACGGGGCTATTACCAGACCGGCGACACCATTGAGGCCTTCCTGCACGCCCACACGCTCGACCAGAAGCCGGTGACGGGGCAGGGGACTCTGACACTCTATCGGGTGAGCTACAACGACCAGCAGCAACCGATCGAAGAGGCGGTTCGCACCTGGGAACTGGCAACCGATGCCCGGGGAGACGCCCGGCAACAGATTGCCGCGTCCGAACCGGGACAGTATCGATTGGCCTACCGCCTGACCGACACTGCGGGAAATGCCGAAGAAGGGGCGACCGTCTTCGTGGTCCGCGGACAGAAGTTCGACGGACGGGAGTTCCGGTTCAACGACCTGGAGCTGATCACCGACAAACGCGAGTATGCACCGGGCGAAAAGGTGCAATTGCTGATCAATACCAATCGGGCCGGGAGTGCCGTACTGCTCTTCCTGCGCCCGACCAACGGGATGTACCTCCCCCCCAAACTGGTTCGACTGCAGGGGAAGAGCACCGTCGAGGAAGTCGCGGTGGTGCCGAAGGACATGCCGAACTTCTTTATCGAGGCGATCACGATTGCCAACGGGCGACTGCACAGCGAGGTGCGTGAGGTGGTCGTTCCTCCCGAAAAGCGGGTGATGAATGTCGAGGTGATTCCGTCACAGACCGAGTATCTCCCCGGGGCGCCGGCCAAGGTCCGGGTGAAACTGACGGGCCTTGATGGTCAGCCGTTCGTCGGATCGACCGTCCTCTCGGTTTACGACAAGAGCCTCGAATACATCTCGGGTGGGGGGAATGTTCCGGAGATTCGCGAATTCTTCTGGAAGTTCCGCCGCAGCCACTTCCCGCAGACCGAGTCCACGCTGCAGCGTTACTTCGCCAACCTGGTCAAGCCTGGCGAACTCTCGATGAACACCCTGGGGGCTTTTGGCGACCTGATGACGCTGACAGGTGTCCCGGGAATGGCCGGTGGCGGCCGGGGACGGGGAGCCAACCTTCGCATGGCCGGTGCACCTGGTGGCCCCGTGGCGGCGTCGGCGATGGCCGCTCCGGCCGATGCGATGGCCGAGGGGGCTCCCATGATGATGAAGGGAGCCCCGGCAATCGCGGGCAATGCGCTGGCGATGGGAGATGCCGGAGGGGGAGGAGGAGCGGCGGAGGGGGGAGGAACCGGCGCAGTGCCTCCAATGATCCGCTCGGAATTCGCCGACCTTGCCTTCTGGGCCGGAGCGGTGACCACCCGCCCCGACGGGACGGCTGAGGTCGAATTCCAGATGCCCGAGAACCTGACCGGCTGGAAGGTGAAGGCCTGGGGGTTGACACATGGAGCCCGCGTCGGCCAGGGAGAGTCCGAGATCGTCACTCGGAAAAACGTGATTGTCCGACTGCAGGCCCCCCGATTTTTCGTTGAGAAGGACGAAGTCGTTCTCTCGGCCAACGTGCGAAACGAACTCAAGTCGGCCAAGTCGGTGCAGGTGATCCTGGATCTCGCCGGGGGAACCCTCGACTCAATGTCCCCCCTCACCAGCACCATCGAAATTCCCGCCGGGGGAGAACAGCGGGTCGACTGGCGGGTCAAGGTGCGGAGTGAAGGGACCGCGACCGTCCGGATGTCGGCTCTCACCGACGAAGAGTCCGATGCGATGGAGATGAAATTCCCCGTGCATGTGCACGGCATGCTGAAGACCGAGTCGTTCAGCGGGGTTGTCCGGCCTGCCGAGCCGTCGGGCAAGTTGACCTTTCAGGTCCCGGCCGAGCGGCGGATCTCCGACACCCGTCTGGAAGTGCGCTATTCGCCGACCCTGGCGGGAGCCCTGGTCGACGCGCTGCCGTATCTCGTTGACTATCCCTACGGCTGCACCGAGCAGACCCTCAACCGGTTTGTGCCGACGGTCATCACCCAGCGCCTGCTGCAGAAAATGCAGCTCAACCTGGCCGAGATCGCCCAGAAGCGGACGAATCTCAATGCCCAGGAGTTGGGCGATGATGCCGAGCGGGCGAAGCAGTGGAAACGCCTCGACCGCAACCCGGTGTTTGATGAGGAGGAAGTGACCCGCATGGTGCAGAAGGGGGTGGAGGACCTCACCGCCATGCAGCTGTCGGATGGTGGCTGGGGCTGGTTCAGCGGGTTCGGGGAACAGAGCTGGCCGCATACCACCGCCGTGGTGGTGCATGGCCTGCAGTTGGCCCGTCAAAACGACATCGCCCTCGTTCCCGACATGCTTGAACGGGGGATCGAGTGGCTGAAACGATACGAAGCCGAGCAGGTGGCCCGGTTGCAGGAGTTCGCGAACCAGGATTCGAAGAAGCCGAAGAAGCCACATGCCGATGATCTCGACGCGCTGGTCTTCATGGTGCTGTCGGACGCCGACGCGGTGAACACCTCGATGCGGGACTTCCTGTTCCGCGACAAGGTTGGGCTGTCGGTCTATGCCAAGGCGGTCTTCGGCCTGGCGCTGCACCAGCAGCAGCAGGCTCAAATGCTGGCCGAGGTGCTCCGCAACATCGAGCAGTTCCTCGTGGAGGATGCCGAGAACCAGACCGCCTACCTCAAGCTTCCCGAGGGAACCGCGTGGTGGTACTGGCATGGCAGCGAGGTTGAGGCGAACACCTGGTACCTCAAGCTGCTGGCACGGACCGCTCCGCAGGAACGGCGCACCGCCGGGCTGGTGAAGTACCTGCTGAACAACCGGAAGCACGCGACCTACTGGAACAGCACCCGCGACACCGCCTACGCGATCGAGGCCCTTGCCGAATACCTCAAGGCCTCGGGCGAAGATCAGCCCAACCAGACAATCGAAGTTTGGTTTGACGGGCAGAAAGCCAGGGAAGTGCAGGTCAACCGGCAGAACCTCTTCAGCTTCGACAACAAGTTCGTGCTGCTGGGGGATGCGGTCGAGACGGGGGAACATACGGTCGAACTCCGTCGACAGGGGGGAGGCCCGGTCTACTTCAACGCCTATCTCACCAATTTCACCCTGGAGGACCAGATTGCGAAGGCGGGGCTGGAAGTGAAGGTCAACCGCAAGTACTACAAGCTGACCAGGGCCGACAAGCAGGTTGCCGTGGCCGGTTCGCGGGGTCAGGCCGTTTTGCAGAAGATCGAGAAGTACGATCGGACCGAGCTCGAAAACCTGGCGACACTCAAGTCGGGCGACCTCGTTGAGGTTGAGCTCGAGATCGACAGCAAGAACGACTACGAGTACCTGGTGTTCGAAGATCCGAAGGCGGCCGGGTTTGAGCCGGTCGACGTCCGCTCGGGGTACAACGGCAACGAGATGGGAGCCTACCTCGAGCTGCGCGACGACCGGGTCGCCCTGTTCGTGCGGGCTCTGGCCCGGGGCAAACACAGTGTGTCGTACCGCCTGCGGGCTGAGATTCCCGGCCGATTCAGTGCCCTGCCAACCCGGGCGAGTGCCATGTACGCCCCCGAGCTGAAGGGGAACTCGGACGAGCTGAAACTGCAGATCGTCGATTGATCTGCCGGTGAAATCGGTGGTGGGGAAGTCAGTCCGTTCTTCGCCACCACCGACCTCTGTCCGTCCGTTTGCCGGTGCTTCTGGACGGCACTCTTCCCCGGTGCACCGGGCTCGAATGGGCCTGGTGCGGCCCGTTTCCTGTGGTCTCTGCCTGTTCCATGCCTCGCCAGCCTGTTCGCGTTGCCCTGCATGTCTGCTGTTTCGGTCCCCTGGGAGTCCCGGGGGCCCTCGAGTTGGCACCTCGGGCCGGGATCGGACTGCTGGAATTGCCAATCCGTACGGCGGGGTATCTCTCCCGGCACGGGGATGAGCCTCTGCTGACCGATGAGACCCCCATCGACGAAGTCGCGAACCTGGCCCGGCGCATCGCCGACCATGGGCTGGCTGTCGCCTGTGCCCCCTGTCCGACCGGTCCGCTGCACCGGCCGGAAGAACTCGCCCGGGCCCAGACCAAGCTGCGGTTGGCGGCACGTCTCGGAGTTCCGGTGATCTGCTGCGACGCCGGAGAAGCACCCGGCGAAGACGAACAGCGGCGGTTGGTCGATCACCTGCGACAACTCGGTGCCGTGGCCGAT
This sequence comes from Planctomycetaceae bacterium, assembly GCA_003508595.1. Taxonomy (GTDB): domain Bacteria; phylum Planctomycetota; class Planctomycetia; order Planctomycetales; family Planctomycetaceae; genus UBA10511. The sequence continues at coordinate 23,482 of DNUF01000132.1, read as the reverse complement.
GCAGAAGGGGTGCTGGTCACCCTGGAATTCAGCCGGGGTTTCACCCGCAATCACCGTTACCTGCAATACCTGCTGCGCGAGGTGGAACATCCCAGAATTCGCGCCTGCTTCGACCCGGGATTGCTGCACAGCCTGAATGACGAAATCTACAGTGAAGTGTCGCTGGCCAAGTTGTGCCACCTGGTCAAGCACTGCCGGTTGCGCGATTTCGACGGCGTTTCGGGAAGCCGCGAGTATCCCCCCCCGGGGCAGGGCAGCGGCGGAATCAACTTCCTGAGGATGTACCAGATTCTCCGTGACGTCGGATATCGCGGCACCTGGTCACTGGCGATCGAGACATCGTCCCCGACACCCCGGGAGCCTGACCAGATCCTCCAGCAGATTGCATCAGGACTTGGTTACCTCAAGCGAATCGGGGCGCTCGATCCCTACTGATCGTGCCAGAGGCCGCATACAGGGCAGCTGTGTGATCCCGGGTAACGCAGAGGCCAGTGGACCTGCGCAGCCATGCGGGCGGGGCCACCACAGCAGGATCCTTCCATGACACCAGGATTGCGCCGGGCGGATCTGGGGAGCGGCTCCCCTGGGACCGATCGGAAATCGGCCCGTTTGGAGGGGAACGGGGCAATGGCTAGAATGTTGAGTCTGCCGGCACGCTGCTTGTGCCGAACTGTCCGATCTCTTCCCACGCGATTCCCGCTCCATGACGACTCCGCAGCAATCGGCCCTCTCTCTTCTCGATTTCGCCCGTGACCGCACGCTCGCCACGCTCGACGCGATCGACAAGCTTCCCGCGTCTCCGGCCATTCTTGGATGGCGGCCGGGGCCGGGTCGGGCGCACATCGCGTGGCAATTGCTGCATGTGGGCATCACAGAAGAACTGTTTGCCACCGAGCGGTTCCGGGGGACCACACCGGCGTTCTCCGATCTCGTTCCGCGGTTCAAGGGAGGCAGCACTCCCGATGACATCATTCCGACCTCAGCCGACATCCGGCGGATTCTTGCCGAGACCCGTGATCACCTGCGGGCGACGATCCAGGGCCTGTCAGCCGCCGACCTCGAGACCGTTCCCCCGGCACTCGCCCAGCGCAACATCACCATCGCCAAGGCACTGCAGATCCTGATCTGGCATGAGGCCCATCACCAGGGGCAGGCACATCTCACGCTGAATCTCTACAAGGCCCAGCACGGCCTGACCTGAGAGACTTGGCGGGCCAGCCGCTGCAAACTTCCTGCAAGTGCCGTGGATTCCTGGAATGAGGAGTTCTGCCGTGATTGAACCGACGCGTCCCCTCTGCCGGTGTGGTGGAATGTCGCGCCCCCAGGGCTCATCGCGGATCCGCATGTGGTTGGCGGCCCTGCTGACGATGGGAGTGCTGGGCGTCGCCGCCCGCTCGAGTCGTGGTCAAGAAGAGACCGACAAGCCGGCGGAGACCCCCGCGGTGGGCGCAGTCACAGAGTCGTTGCCGGCGATTCGCGAGCATTTTCAGAAGGGACGGTATGCCGAGGGGGCCGAGGCGTGTGCCGAGTTGCCCGCCGCAGCGCGACAGACTCCCGAAATCGTCGTGCTCTGGTCGCAATGCCTGGAAGAGCAGGGGGACCTGGCCGGAGCCGTGCAGCAGGTGACCGACGCCCTCGCCACCCAGCCTGGGCAGTCGGTGCTGCTGGGGCGACTCGCCGAACTGCAGTACCGCCGGGGGGAATTCACCGAGTGTGCCGCGACGCTGGAACAGGCGTTCCAGGCCGATCCTGAAGAGCTCCGGTCCCGCATTGTGCAGGTGTCACTGCTGCGGGACACGGGTCACGAAGAGGAGGCGGAAGAGGCGTCACGCTGGTTTATTGGTTACTACAACCGCCGGCAACCGGAGGAGGCTGAGGTTCTCGTGGGGGTTGCCCGTGGGGTCGAGCTGTTCGCCCTGTGGAATCCGAAGTCGCAGAACCTGAACATGATCATCAACACGCTCTGCCCCGATGCGCTCAAGGCCGACCGGCAGCACTGGCAGGCGCATGAGTTGGCCGGCTCACTGTTGCTCGAAAAGTACAACAAGGCCCAGGGGCTGCCCGAGCTGAAGAAGGGGCTGGCCCTCAATCCCCAGGCCACTTCCCTCTACGCCAAGCTGGCCGAAGTCGCCTGGGAAGAGCGTGATCTGGCCGAGACGCGTCAGATGGTGACCCGGGCCCTCGAGATCAACCCGAATTCCATCCCGGCACTCCTCGTCCGCAGCGATCTCGAACGGGAGGGGGGCGATCCGATCAAGTCCCGCGAAACCCTCGCGACAATTGAAAAACTGAATCCGAAGTCCGTGGGACTCTGGTCCCGACGGGCCGTTGCTTCCCTGTTCGATGAGGGCTTTCCCCCCGACAGTGAACTCGACACGTTGCTCACCCGCCTCCAGAAACAGCAACCACTGGCCGACGGTGCACAGTCTGGTTTCAGCAGGGCCCTGGCGGCAGCGGCGGCGGTCAACCCCCGTCCCGCCCAGTTCCTCGCGGAAGTGGGAAAACAGGCCGAGGCGAAGTTCAAGTTCGACTTTGCCGAGCGCTGCTACCGGACCGCAACCCAACTCTCCCAGCGCCAGCCCGAGCCCCGATCGGCCCTGGGATTGCTGGCGATGCGCACGGGACGGTTGGCCGAGGCCCGTGAAATCCTGGACCAGGCGTTCGAGAGTGATCCGTTCCACGTGCGGGTCAGCAACATGCGCAAGGTCGTCAAGCTGCTCGAAGGCTATGAGACCCTCGAGACCGATCACTTCCTCATCCGGTACGACTCGGCCGCCGATCGCGTGCTGGCCCGGTACCTGGCCGACTACCTCGAATCGGTCTACCCGGCGATGGTGGCCGAATATGGCCATGCCCCGGCCCAAAAGACGCAATTCGAGCTGTTCCACAAGGCGAAGGGAGTGTCGGCCCACTCCTGGTTCAGTGCCCGGCTGGTGGGGCTCCCCTGGATTCAGACCATTGGTGCCTCCACGGGAATGATCGTCGCCCTCTCGTCTCCCACGGCCGGCGAGAAACAATACAACTGGGCGCGGGTCGCGAAGCACGAATTCGTCCACATCCTCACCCTGCAGGGGACGCGGTTCAACATTCCGCACTGGTACACCGAGGCACTGGCGGTTCTGGCCGAGGAGACCCCGCGCCCGGAATTGTGGAATGAGCTTCTGCGCGAGAGGGTTCCCGCGGGCAAGCTGCTCAATCTCGACACGATCAACGAGGGGTTCACCCGGGCGAAGAACCAGCGCGACTGGAACTTCGCCTATTGCCAGTCGCGGCTGTATGCCGAGTACCTGCAGCAGCGGTTTGGAGCCGAAGCCACGCACCGGCTGCTCGAAGGGTACCGGCAGGGAATGTCGACCACACAGGCCCTGCGTCAGCTCTTCCAAGTGGAGCAGGCCGAGTTTGAGCAGGGCTACCGCGAATTCCTCAACCAGGTGGTGGCGCAGTTGCAGGGAGAGATTCCGGAAGAGCCCGAAACCCACCTGCCCACCGCCGAAAAGGCGTATCGCGCGCAGCCCGACAACATCGCGGTCGCCGCCCGTTACGCACTTGCCCTCAGCAATGTCAACAAGCGCAAGGAAGCCCGCAAGGTGGCGCAGGGCGTCCTCGAGAAACAGCCCCGCCACCCCGAGGCGTCCCTGGTCATGGCCCGACTCGCGCTGCGGGCCGAAGACACGTCTGAAGCGGGCCGCTGGCTCGACGAAGCACTTGATCGCGAACATCCCGATGCGCGGATTCTCGAATCGCGGGCCCGGTTGCATCTTGAGGAGAAAGAGTACCAGGCCGCCGCCGAGTTGTACGAACTGGGCCTGAAGCAGGCCCCCTCGCACGTGGCCTGGCAGAAGGGACTGGCGACGGCACTGCTGCGTGGCAGGGAGTACGATCGTCTCAAGCCCGTTTTGGAACAATTGGCGATCAGCGATGGCGACGACGCACTCGTCCGCCGCAAGCGGGCCGAACTGGCCCTGAACGAACAGGACTACGCCACGGCCCGCAAGTATGCCGAGCTTTCGCTGCAGGTCGATGTGATGCACGCCGAGACACATGAGATCCTGGCGCGTTCACTCCAGCAGCTTGGGGAGCCGGCGACGGCGGCCCGCGAGTGGGGCATGGCGGCCGAGTGCCAGCCGAAGGAGCCGAAATACCGGGTGGAACAGGCCCGCGCCCTGTCCCAGTCGGGCCGGAAAGACGAGGGCGTGAACGTGCTGCGGGAACTGCTCAAGACCATGCCGGGTCATGCCCCGGCCCAACAACTGCTCGAGGAACTTTCGAAGTGATCAAGCCCCAGAAGCCCGATTCACCACCGCTGACACTGGCCGACCTGCAACAGCTCATCCGCACGATGTATTCGTCGAAGGATGAGGCGCGGGGCGTCGATGGAACCTTCATGTGGCTGATGGAGGAGGTGGGAGAATTGGCGGCCGCCCTCCGCGAGGGGACGCGTGAAGAGCAGTCGCTGGAATTCGCCGACGTTCTGGCCTGGCTGGCGACCATTGCCAATGTGGCCGGGATCGACCTGCAGCAGGCCGTTCATGACAAGTATGGCCGGGGCTGCCCGGGCTGCGGGCAATTCGTCTGCCAGTGTGCGGCGTCCGAGAAGCCCTGAGAACTCCGGGACCGGATTCGTTCGCGATTGTCCACCCGGGGTCCGCTGTCTGAGTCGAGTCTGCCATGCCTGCTGAACAAGTCCCCCTGAATCGCCGCCATGCTGTCTATGCCGGCAGCTTCGACCCGCTGTCTCTGGGACACCTCGACGTGATCCGGCGCGGGGGGGAACTGTTTGACCGGGTGACGGTGGCGATCGGTATCAACCCGGCAAAGTCACCATTGTTTTCTCCGCAGGAACGGCTGGCGATCATTCGCGCGGTGGTCGCCCCCCTGCGGAATGTCGATGTCGCCTGCTTCGAGGGACTGGCGGTCAATTTCGTCCGGGGAATCGGAGCCGGGGTCATGCTCCGCGGATTGCGAACCCTGACCGACATCGAGGCCGAATTCACCATGACCCTTGCGAATCACGCTCTCGACCGCGAGATTGAGACAGTGTTCCTGATGGCCAGCGAAGGCTACTCCCACATCTCCAGTTCACTCGTCAAGCAGGTCGCCCTGCTGGGAAAAGAGGGGCAGGACGAGTCCCTGGCCAAGTTCGTTCCTCCCCAGGTGATCGCCGCCCTCCGGCAGAAGCTGCGGGCGCCTTCTGTGCCGGGAAGTTGAGTGTTGGTCCCCGGCCACTCGCCCGATAAGATGCGACAGGCCGATCCTGGCCGGGGGTTTGTGATCCCCGGGAAGACCAGTTTGGCCCGATCCGAAACTGTTTTGACACGAGTGCAACCATGGCGCTGACCCCCTCCACCATGCTTCCCCTGGGAACTCCGGCTCCCGAGTTCCAGCTTCCGGATGTCTCGGGCAAGACCATCCGCCTGGCCGATTTTCGGGGGGCTCCCGCCCTCGTCGTGATGTTCATCTGCAATCACTGCCCCTACGTGAAGCATCTGCGGAGTGCCCTGGCCACCTTCGGCAAGGCGTACCAGGCGAAGGGGGTGGCTGTGGTCGCCATCAGCAGCAACGATCCGGTCGCCTATCCCGATGATTCGCTCGAGAAGATGGTGACCGAGGCCCGGGAGGCCGGTTACGTGTTTCCCTACCTGTTTGATGAATCGCAGTCCGTCGCCAAGTCGTACCAGGCGGCCTGCACCCCCGATTTCTACGTCTTCGACCGCGATCAGAAGTTGGTTTACCGCGGACAATACGACGACAGTCGCCCGGGCAATGCCTCGGCCATCACCGGTGCCGATCTGCAGGGGGCCGTCGATGCCGTCCTGGCCGGTCATCCCGTCGCCACCACCCAGAAACCCAGCATCGGCTGCAATATCAAGTGGAAGCCGGGGAACGCCCCTCCGTACTTCGGCTGAACCATGCCCCGAAAGCCCAGAACTGACTGGGGAACTCGTGACTCACCCGGATGGCCAATCGATCTGGCCCCGGGGTTAATCCGACGCTGTTCCATGCGGTTCTCCATGGGTGATCGGCAGGTTTCTTTCCGTTGAAACCTTGGACACTTCCCCGGTTCTGGCTACAGTTTGTTCAGTGGTGGATTGGGGTCGATGAACGGGAATGTCGACGGGCAGGCAATCTGAGGAGTGGTGATGTCATCTTTGACCCATTTTGACGAGACCGGTGCCAGTCGCATGGTCGACGTCGGCGACAAGGCGGTCACCCGTCGGATCGCGCGGGCCGAAGGATGGGTCGACATGGCTCCCGAGACCCTGAAGACCATCCTCGATCGGAAGATTGCCAAGGGGGATGTGTTCGAGGTGGCCCGCATTGCGGGCATTATGGCCGCCAAAGAGACATCCCGGCTCATTCCGCTCTGCCACCCGCTCGCTTTGTCGGCGATCCGGATTGAGTTTTCCCCGTGCGATGATCGTCGCCTGCGCATCGAGTCGTTTGTGCGGGTCGATGGTCAGACTGGGGTGGAGATGGAAGCGCTCACCGCCGTCTCCGTGGCCGCCCTCACTGTCTATGACATGTGCAAGGCGATCGATCGCGAAATGGTGCTGGGGCCGTTTTGCCTGTTGGAGAAGGATGGTGGCCGAAGCGGTCATTTCCAGCGTGAGTCCCACACTGCAGTCACCCCGGAGATTGTCCCGCCAGTTTCTTAGCGGCGGGTCTGCTCCCCTATTTCTGGATGTTCAGTCATGAAGACTCCTCCCCGGATCGACCAATCCTCGGCTGCCCTGATGGCCCGTGTTCAGGCCCTCGTGGGGGAGTCGTTGCGACGCGTGGAAGAGATCTTCGCCGAGGAGATCTCGAGTCGGTCTCCCTATGTTCGCGAGATTCTCGATCACCTGGCGGGATACCGTGGGAAGCGGATGCGACCCATGCTGGTCCTGCTCTCGGGCCAGGCCTGTGGTGGCGATCGTGAAGCGCACTGCGTGCTTGCCGCGGCGATTGAAATGATTCACACGGCCACGCTTGTCCACGACGACATCCTCGACGATGCCACCACCCGACGTCATGTCGCGACGATCAATTCCCGCTGGACGAACGAAACCAGCGTTTTGCTGGGAGACTATCTCTTCACCCATGCGTTCCACCTGACCAGCAGTCTGGGGGATGCTGCCGCCTGCCGCGCCATCGGCCGGGCCACCAACCTGGTTTGTGAAGGGGAAATGAGCCAAATTGGCGAGCGGGGCAACCTGGATCTTTCCGAAGAGACCTACCTCGAGATTATAGAGGGAAAGACCGCCGAACTGTGTGCGGTCGCGTGTGAACTGGGGGCCCGTCATGCCGGGGCCAGCGAAGCGGTCTGTCAGTCGTTTGATGGCTACGGGCGTGACCTGGGGATTGCCTTCCAGATTGCCGACGATCTGCTCGACGTGGTCGGAAATGAGAAGCAGACCGGGAAGACCCTGGGGAGCGACCTTGAGAAGCAGAAATTGACGTTGCCGATCATTCACCTGCTGGCCAACAGCCAGGGGAGCCAGGCCGATCGGGTAAGGGATCTTCTATCTCGTCCGGGGCCCCGCTCACGGGAGGAACTGCTGCCCCTGCTGGCGACTGCCGGTTCGATTGATTACGCCCGTTCGCGAGCGGTGGATTTCACCGTCTCGGCTCGCCAGCGATTGCTGTGCGTCCCCGATTCACCCGCCCGACAGGTACTGGATGCCATGGCCGACTTCGTAGCGATCCGCTCGGCTTGAAATTGGCCGATTCTATTGGAGCGGAATCGGCTGAGTGTGACCGATTCCGTGGGTCTGAATTCGAGATGGGAGATTTGAGCGGGGCAGGATACAATCCCGACCCATCGCCCAGGATTTCTCCCTTCTCCCGCCAGGTTCCGCCGTGGCCGAAAAAACTGCCACTGCCGACGAGATC
>DNUF01000132.1:0-15408 GCA_003508595.1 Planctomycetaceae bacterium | reverse complement strand
TGCCACTGCCGACGAGATCGAACGCCTGACGCAGGCGATCGGCCGGTACTTGTGGAATCACCTTGAGCGCGGTGCTCCCTCGGTCTTCGACCGCCGCTGGTGGGATGATCGGATCCTCTCGTGGGCAATGACCGACGAGTCGGTCAAGGTGCAGATGTTTCGTTTCATCGACGTCTTGCCGATGTTGCGAACTCCCGATTCGATCATCCGTCATCTGCACGAGTATTTCGATGAGATTTCGGACCATTTTCCCCGGGCGACCCGACTGGCGCTGGATGTGACGACCCCCGGCACGGTCCTCGGGCGGGCAGTCGCCACGACCGCCCGCCGCAATGCCATCCGCATGGCACGACGGTTCATTGCGGGGCTCGAAGTGCAGGAGGTGACGCAGACCCTCGCCCGACTGCGCAAGCAGGGATTTGCCTTCACCCTTGATCTCCTGGGGGAGGCGATTGTCAGCGAGCCTGAGGCCGACGCCTACCTGCAATCGTACCTCGATCTCATCCAGGGGCTGGCCCCCACCGTCAACGCCTGGCCCGAGAACTTCCAGCTCGACTGCGATCATCGTGGCCCGATTCCCCGGGTCAATGTCTCGGTCAAGCTCTCGGCCCTGTACAGCCAGTTCAATCCGCTCGATCCCAAGCGGACTGCCGAAGGGGTGAAGGCCAGGCTGCGGCCGCTGCTGAGACTCGCCCGCGAACAGCACGCGTATGTGCACTTCGACATGGAGCACTACGCGTTCAAGGATCTCACCCTCGCGATCTTCCAGGAGGTCTTCAGCGAGGCTGAGTTCCGCGATGCCGCCGACGTCGGCATCGTGATCCAGGCCTACCTTCCCGATGCCGGACGGGACCTGGCCCGCCTGCGTGAGTGGGTCGAGAAGCGGGGAACGCCGATCTGGATCCGCCTGGTCAAGGGGGCCTACTGGGATTATGAAACGGTCGCCGCAGCCGCCAAGGGGTGGCCTGTCCCCGTTTACCTGCGGAAGTGGCAGTCGGACGACAATTTCGAAACGCAGACGCGGTTCCTGATGGAGAACTGGCAGTGGCTGCGGCCGGCGTTCGGCAGTCACAACCTGCGGAGCCTCGCACATGCCACCGCTTGTGCCAGGGCCCTCAAGGTGCCCGATGCGGCGTGGGAAGTGCAGATGCTTTACGGCATGGGGGCCGAGCAGGCCCAACTGTTCGCCGAACAGGGACGCCGCGTGCGCATCTACACTCCGTTTGGCGACCTGATTCCGGGGATGGCCTACCTGGTCCGCCGGCTGCTGGAAAACACCTCCAACGACTCGTTCCTGCGGGCGAGCTTTGCGGACAATGTGCGAATCGAGGACCTGCTGATGAAACCCGCCGACCGTGCCGCGCTCGATCCCGTTCCTCCTCCCGCGGTCGTGCCGCTTTTCCAGAACGAGCCCCCGACCGATTTTGGCATTCCCGAGGTGCGTGAGAAACTGACGTCAGCCCTGGAGAAGATCGAAGATGACTTCGACCGGGTCTATCCGCTGGTGATTGGCGGACGTCGATTTGACACCCGGGCCACCATCGTTTCGAAAAACCCGTCACGCAAGCGCCAGACCGTGGGGGCCAGTGCCAGGGCGACCGCCGAGCATGCCCGCGACGCGGTGGCGGCTGCCCGCACCGCCTTCAAGACCTGGTCGCGGACCCCGGTCTCGTACCGGGCTGAGTACCTGGAACTGGTCGCCCGCAAGATGCAGGAACGCCGGGCGGAATTGACCGCCTGGATCATCGTCGAGTGTGGCAAACCGTGGGCCGAAGCCGACGGCGACGTGGCCGAGGCGATCGATTTCTGCCGGTATTACGCCCTGCAGATGCGCGACCTTGACGAGCCCATCGCCTGTGATGTCCCGGGGGAGGAAAACCGTTACAGCTACCGTCCCCGCGGCGTGGCCGTGGTGATCGCACCCTGGAATTTCCCGCTGGCAATTCTCACCGGCATGACGGTCGCGGCCCTGGTGGCGGGAAATACGGTGGTGATGAAACCGGCCGAGCAGTCTCCGGTCATCGCCGCCAAGCTCATGGAGTTGTTCGAAGAGGCTGGACTGCCGGATGGTGTGCTGAATTACCTCCCCGGGGTCGGCGAAGAGATTGGACCGATCCTCGTTTCGCATCCCGACGTCGACCTGGTGGCTTTTACCGGGTCGCAGGCAGTGGGGCTGGGGATCAACGAAGCGGCCGCCCACACCGACCGTGCCCAGGGCTCGATTCGCCGGGTGATTGCCGAACTGGGGGGGAAGAACGCCATCATCGTCGACGACGACGCCAACCTCGACGAGGCGGTCGTCGGAGTCATTCACAGTGCGTTCGGGTATGCCGGCCAGAAGTGCTCGGCCTGTTCACGCGTGATCGTCGTCGAGGGGGCGTACGACGAGTTCACCCGACGGCTGGAGGCTGCGGTCGCCAGCGTGGTCATTGGCCCCGCCGACCAGCCCGGCACGTTTGTTGGCCCGGTGATCGATGCCGAGGCCCGCCAGCGGATTGACGACTACATCACCGTGGGAGAAGACGAGGGACGACTGCTGGTGAAGGGAGACGCGGGCAAGCTGGCCGATCAGGGGTTCTTCGTCGCACCGCATGTCTTCGTCGACATTCCTTCCGAATCACGGCTGGCCCAGGAAGAGATTTTTGGCCCCATCCTGGTGGTCTTGCGGGCCCGCGATTTCGATCATGCACTCGAGCTCGCCAACGGCACCCGCTTCGCACTCACCGGGGGGGTCTACTCCCGCAGCCCTGTAAATCTCAAACGGGCCCGCAGAGAGTTCGAAGTCGGCAACCTCTACCTCAACCGCTCCATCACCGGAGCCATGGTCCAGCGGCATCCGTTCGGGGGCTACAAAATGTCGGGCATCGGCTCGAAAGCCGGCGGCCCCGACTACCTGCTGCAGTTCCTCGTCCCGGTCAACGTCACCGAAAACACCCTCCGCCGGGGATTTGCACCGGGGGAGGGGGGGGCGAGCGGGAAGAAGGAAAGCTGAGATTGTGGCGTGCGTCCCGCGACGGCATCCGAAAATCGATTTCATGTCCCCCGGGCGGATGAGGTGTTTGGACTCAATCGATTGAGCAGATAACACGGAGGGAGCCTGCGTTTGCCCCGCCTCTACCCCTGGGGTGCCAATGCTCCGCGCCACTTCGACCGTCCCCTCACTCCATCCGGCGCGACGTGTGGTCATGCAGGATCTTCCACTCGCCATCGATCCGCCGCAGCACCAGGGTGAAGTTGCCCCCCAGTGGACCGTCGTCGCGCGTCAGCTTCCAGTTCCCCAGCACCAGTGCGGCATCCGGACCGAGCAGGGTTGTCTCCAGCCCGGAAAACTCGAGCTGGCCCATCGCCCGCCTGTCGGGATAGGTCTTGAGATACCGGGCGCGGGTTGCGGCAAACCCGCGCCGCACCTCCCCGCCCGAACTGAATGTCAGCTTCTCGGAATTCCAGTACGGAACCAGAAACTCTTCAATGTTCCCGCGGTTCCAGGCGTTGCGCTGAGTTTCCAGCAGCGCCACGATTGTCCGCTCCGCCTCGGGCCGCTTCTCTCCGTCATCCTGCGCCCAGGCTCCGCCGCGCCCCCAGAGCCCCACCGACAAAACGGCCAACCCTGCAGCAGCCATCAATCCGCAGCCACTTCCAAGTCGTTTCCACATGGATCCAATCTCCCTCCGCGATGAACGCTCACAGATAAACGGCCGGCCCCCGCCGGCCCCGCCTGGCGCAGGAGGGGACTCACCACCGGAAACATCCCACGCTCTGCTTGAAGACCGGTATCGAACCGGACTCCAGACCACAGCGGCCATGGCCGTCCGGCGGGCTGCGTCTTACTTCAACGGCTCTCCCTCAATCGGCTCGCCGTTGGTTGTCAGCACCTGGATCTCGTGCGCCCGGTGGGGCCCCGTGTACTTCCACACGATCTGCTTCTCGCGATTGACCTCGAACACCTTGATCGGCCCCTGGGTGCCGTAACTGGCAATCACGGTGTTCCCATTCGGCAACCGCTGGCCCCCGCACGGGTCGGCAAACGGCTTGACCTCGGGAAAGTCGTCATTCCCCACCTTCCACACCACCTTCCCCTGGGGATCGAACTCAACCGTCTTGTTGCCATGCGTCAGGTTCACCAGCGTGTGGCCGTTCTTCAGCCGGATGGCCGTGAACGGCCAGTTCTCGGCTGGCCGCCCTCCCAATTCGGGCAGATCCGTGGCGAATTCCTGCACGACCTTCCCCTGTGGCGTGTATTCCTTCACCTTGAACGCCAGCAGGTGGGGAGCCAGGTAATTGCCGTTGGGAAGCCGCCGGGCCATGCGTGTCTGCATGTGGGCATTGTCGGTCTCGGGAAGCAGCGGGCAGTCGACGGCCAGCTCCCCCTTCGGCGTCACCTCCAGCAGCCGGGGGCGGGCCCCCAGCTCGGTGATCAACGTGTTTCCATTCGCCAGTCGCTGCACGGTCCCCAGTTCGGCATTCCCCTCCGACTTGCGATACCGGAAGACCACCTCCTTCTCCCGTGTCAGCTCGCGCACTTCATCACCCCAGGCAATCAGCACATTGCCATTCGGGAGGACATAACCGTCGCGGGCGGCCGGCTGACCGGCGTTCCAGAGTTCTTCCCCCTCTTCGCCGATGATCCCGGTGAAGGTTGGCCCGGCAATGAAGAACGAATGCCTGACCGCCGGCTCGCTCACCGTCCCCCCCTGGCGGGCCAGTTCATCCCGGAAGGCCTTCTCCTTGAACGCAACGTAGTCGGCATACCCCTGGGGATCGATGAACGGGTTCTCGTCCACCGACTTGAGCCGGGCGTGCTTCGCCGGAAGCTTGTAGTAATCTCCATGCGCTCCCAGGAAGATGTCGCAGGGAAGGCTCTTGAGGCGGCGGAACGTCGCCGCATAATCGGAGGCAATCGCGGGGTAAACGGTGTTCCCCACCAGTTGATAACCCGGGTTCACATTCGGACTGCCGATCACCACCACATCCAGCGGCCTTCCGCGATCGGACGTCCGCCACGTCCAGGTGGTGCAGCCCGGGGTATGCCCAGCGGTCCGGTGGGCGGTCAACGTCACCCCGCCCAGGGTCACCTTTTCGCGATCCTTGAGGACACGGTCAACCGGGCAGGGGAGCCAGCGCTGGTCGGTGTAGAGGTATTGCCCCTCCCCCCCCTTGCGGATCACCCCTTCATCCCCCTCCATGACCAGCACCTGGGCACCGGTCAATTCCTTGAGCCGGGCATGCCCGGCCACATGATCGGAATGGGCGTGGCTGGCAAGGATGAACTTCACATCGGTGGGCTTGAACCCCAGTGTCTGGACCGCATCGCGGATCAGGGGCACCGTCTCTTCAAACCCGCTGTTGATGAGGATGTGCCCCTCGGGTGTCGTGACCAGGTAGGTCGCCAGGTCCTGGGAGCCGACGTAATACGCATTGTCGGCAATCTTGTGCGGAGGAAACGGGCCATCACCACGACTGGTCCCGGGAATCAGGGCGATGGCCAGGCTGGCCACGCAGGCGAACAGGACGCGAAATGTCATGGCGCTACCTCGGCAGGAAAAAGACAAACATCCCCGATCCGGACGCCAGGGCGTCCGGGATTCATCGACTCCGGCAAGCCAGACCTGCCGGGCGGCCTCTCCGCACCATCGGCAGAGCGGCCGCTCTACGCTCCAAGTGACGCTCTCGAAGACATGCTTCCGCGGACACCTTCACGGGCAACGGGAGAGCGGGCGGATTGCATTTCCGCCAACAGCCCTCCCTCGCCCCGGTTCCCGTGCGGGCCCTACTTCTTCTTCAGCAGGTCTTCGACAAACTTGCTGACATCGGCGTAGGTGAAGCCTTCTTCATCGGTGGTCGCATTGTCGTTGTTGAAACACTTCGCCAGTTTGCCGTCCCTGCCATAGACGAGCACGGCAGGAATCGAAGCGATCTTCAACTTGTCGAAGACGATTTCCGCCTCGTCGCTGGCCATCAGGTTTTCAAAGGTCGCCTGTTCCTTCTCGAGGAACTTCATCACCCGTTCACGGTAGAACTCGGGGGGCTTGTTCTTGATGCCGGCATAGTCGCACGACAACGACATGCAGACGACCTGCTTCCCCCCGTACCGGGCATTCATCTTCACGAGGTTGGGGAACTCCTTCATGCACGGTGGGCAGGAGGTCGACCAGGCGTCGAGGACAACGATCTTCCCCTTGTGGGCGGCGATCTTGTCGACGACCGAATCCCAGTCGCTGATTTCCAGCGTGACCTTGGCCTTGTCGTCGGCCTGACTCGACTCCATTCCCAACAGACCGGCCAGCCCGGCCAGCAGCAGGCCTCCGGCGAGCAGGCCAATTCGAGATCCGTTCTCTGTGCGCATCTTGGTCTTCCTTCGTTGATCCTCAAGTCACCCCGCAACAGCGATTGCGGACTGGGGAACAATACTCCACGACAGGTCGCCCCCTCAAGGAGCGGAGAATTGATCGCCTCAGTCGTGGCCAACGCCTCCTGAAATCGACGTTGATCCAAGCGGGACGTGGCCCCCGAGAGGGCCCGGCAGACACCCAGGACCACGGGACACTGGAGCCAGACCAGCGTGGAGCCCAACAGCATCATCGACGCAAGCCCTTTTTTCATCGGGTGTTGTATCTCTCTTTCAGCCCGGCCTGCTGGTCTTCGAACGCTGCGGTTTGGGCGGTCGGTCGGCCACAAACCGCAGCGTTCGGTCCGCTTGGTTGCGGTCAGACATTGACTGGACCGATCCACGTTCGCCCCCCGTGCCGTCTGGCCCAAATCGCAATCACTGTTAAAAAAAACAGGTGGTCGCCCTTGCACATTCCGAGAAATGATATACAAAAGAACAAAACACGTTTCTCTTCTTCCGAGGATGCTCTCATGTCACGTTACACACGCATGCTTCGCAAGGCGGCCCGGGCGGCTGCGCGCTCACAAAATCCCGAGATCCATGGGGGATCACTGCTGCTGGACGACGTCCCCGATCACATTCAGGCCAGGCTGGATGGAAATGTTCTCATCGTTCGTTCCATTCCTTCTGATGCCCCACAGTCGGGGCCGTTTGCTGCCAGAAACGGATCGCCCGTCCACACAGGGACTGACGATCATGTGGACACAATTGATGTTTGTGTGAACGATCTCCCGGCGTCCCTCGATGCACGCGATGACCGAGCGGTGTTGACCGCCGAAACGCCCCCTCATTCCGAGTTTCTCCCCACGAGCCCGTTGGCCAAGTCCCCCTCCATTCCCATCCCCGAACGCCAGCCGGCAGACACATGTTCGGAAATGGTCACGGTCACCCGTACGGGGGGCGACTTCCGTTCGACAGCGACCCCGCAGCCGGCCTCGGTGACTCGGCCCAGGCAGATCCCCGTCACTCCCGAGGGATGGCTTTGGCCCGGGAAGATCCGTTGCGGCGACCTTGCGGTGGTCGTGGGGGAATCGGGAGCCGGGGCGTCGACGGTCACTTCCGACTGGATCGCCCGCCTGACCGGTGGACTCCCCTTTCCCGGGTGCCCGCCGCACGAGTGCCACCCCGCTGCCGAGGTGCTGGTCTTCAATGCCCTCGAAGAGTTCTCCCGCACGATCCTCCCCCGGATCACCGAGATGGGGGGGGATGCCGGTCAAATACTGCTGGCGTCCGAGCAGCTGCTCGCCTGGGGGGCCGGAGAGATTCCCGGCGACCAACCCCCGCTGGAAGGACTCGAAGCCCAGACTCGGGTTCGCCTGCATACGTCGTCGGCAATCACCCGGCTCGATCAACTGCTCCGGCGTCGCCCGTCGATCCGAATGATCCTCATTGACCAACTCAAGCTTCACATCCGCTGTGACAGCGAACGTGTTTTTGAGGGGCTGATCCACGAATTGGCGGCGATCGCCCGCAGGAATGACGTGGCAATCGTGCTCACCCAGGTCCCCGATGCGTTTCGCAAGTCGGGAGGAGCGGCCCGGTTTCTCAAGAGCCCATCCCTGGTGCAGTGTGCCCGCAGCATCTGGCGGATTGTCGCCTCCGACTCCGACAGGTTCGGCGAACGGGTCCTCGATTGCCTCAAGCTGTCGCACCCCGTGCGGGGGGACAAGCCAGGCCCTTGGCATCTGCGGCTCGCCAAACGCGGTCCACTCGACTGGCTGCGGGGGAGGGGAGGGGCTCTGCTCGCCTCCAGCTCGGCCTTCCACGAACAGGGTTTGAAAACCGCCTGCCGATTCCTTGAGCGAGAACTCCAGATCAAGGAGGGAGTGGCCCGCTGGCACGACCTGGTCCGGCAGGCGGCCGCCAACGGAATTGACGGACGCTGGCTGCGGGATGCCGTGCTGAAAATGAACCTCGACTCGTCATTCGACGTGTCGGGAGACTATGAGCTGACGCGGATCGTCGGCTATCCCGAAGACATGGTCAGCATTCAGCGGGGGCTCAACGCCGCCCACAGCCGAAATGCCGAAGATCTGCAGATCTTCCAGCAACGGGCACTCGAGCCCAGCCGACCCTGGGATGGCCATGGCTTCGACGACACCAACGGGACCGAAGAGAACTGCGAAGAGGGGACCGACGAGAACTTGGGGGGTGAGGAAATCGATACGGGAAGTTCCGTCTCTCCGTCCGAGGCTCTCACCCCCAGCCACGACTCCGGGACCGAGGGCTCTGCGACGGAAGTGAACCCCTCCCGCGGGGCTACCTCCGCTGGACCGGCGTTCGCCGCACCTTCCGGCGGCCCCATCCCGGGAGCGACCCTCCGCTCTATAAAACCAGAACTCGTGTGGGGGGGAAACCGGGAGGGGGAGGGGGCCCTGCCGGGAGCGAATGACGAGGGGTCGGGGCGGGGCGAGCGGGGACTTCTGCCAGTCCCCAGCCACGGCCGGGCGATCTGACGCTGGCCAAGTCTGGTTCGGAAGCGAACTGCCGGTCGGGCAGCCGCTGAGATTGCGCGCACCCCCACCACCGCTGATTTCCGCCCCCTTGGTGCTTTCCCGAGGGAAATTCGCCATGGAGCCGGGGGAATCGTCCGGGCTCCCGAGGATCGTCAACCGGCGGCGATCTGTTTCAGGGGCTGTGGCGGAACTCCCCCCGACCTGCGGTGGCAATCCTCGGCCGATCTCGATTGGCGGCAGGCTTTTCCCGCGGCAGCTCGCGCAGCGTGACGCGGCTCTGGTCAGCGGTAGCTGATCCCCGCGAACTCCACCCGCCGCACGTCGAGGTGCACGTTCGAGATTGTGTAGTCTTCCAGCACACCTGGGGGCCAGGCCCGGGTGTCGCTGTCGCGGTAAAACCGGAATTCATACGCCGGCACAGGCCCCTTGCGCGCCGCCTGCGCGTCAAACGCAAGACCGATCGCATGGTCGTTCTTGTTGTTCATCAGCCGCCGCATGACATCAAGAAAGGTGGTGTTCCCCAGGATCTCGGTGGTGAAGATCGGCTCGTCATTGCCTGGCTCAAACTGCGGGCTGGTCGGGTCGATCACCGGTTCCTTCTGCTTTTCCGGGGCCGGGGTCAACTCCAGCGTCTGCATGTTCAACCGGTCGCCCCGGTCGAGGTAACTCAGCCGGACATTGCGGATGTTGAAACCCGGTTCCTCCCCCTGGCTGCTGGCCTTGGTGAGGTCGAACCAGAGAGCCCCCTTGTAACCAATCACTTCCGTCTCGTTTTGCCGCACCACAAGGGCGGTGTTCTCGTCGATTCCCAGGCCATGGGGCAATTGATGGTGACGGGTCACCACCAGCGCCCGTGCCAGGCGACCCCGGATCAGGAAATGCTGATCGACGAACCAGTCCGCGGGGAGAAACCCCAATCCGGACGACGTCTCTTTGCCATGGGTGATTCCATTCTCGAGGACGTTGAGCTGACGTCCCATCTCCCGGCACATCACCTGGCTCATCACGGCCGCACCGGCACTGCTGCCGGCGATGACACCACCGGCGTCATAGACCTCCCAGATCGCCTGCAATGCCGGGGTTTGCTGCTGCTCGGC
This sequence comes from Planctomycetaceae bacterium, assembly GCA_003508595.1. Classification (GTDB taxonomy): domain Bacteria; phylum Planctomycetota; class Planctomycetia; order Planctomycetales; family Planctomycetaceae; genus UBA10511. Next base: position 5,467 of record DNUF01000132.1, on the reverse strand, counting down.
AGTTGTGAGGACCTGCACGATGCGCGACTGCTGACCACCCGTGAAATAGATGCCATGTGCCGAACGGATCTGTCGGAGGATTTCGGGATCGCGAACGGCAACCGAGTGATCGATCGGGCTGTTGAGCAGGGCAATCGGGACCACGAACGCCTCGGCTCCATGCAGCCGCAGGCTTGCCGCCGCCCGTTCACCAATGGTCCGGGGATCCCAGGCGGCTGTGGGCAGAACGGCGATCCGGGGAGGCTGATCGGGGGGTTCTCCCTGTTGCCTGGCATAGTCCGACGCCAACTGGATCAGGCGTTTCCACACCTCCTGGTTGTCGTTCCGCACCCCTCCGCCGGCGATCAGCAGGGCCCCCTTCGGCTGGCGTGGGGGATCAGCAATGAGTGTCCGGGGCTTCTCGTCGGCCTTGACCCGGAAGTTCGGAAGGGAGACCAGAAGACCCAAACAGAAAGGGAGGACGAGGAACCGCCAGCGTCGCATGCGTTACTCCAGGCCGAGCGAGGCGATGGGACGGTGAGCTTCTGCCTGCCGCAGGATCTCCCGGGGGACATTGGGCTCGAGGCGCAGCCGCCCGACATCAAACAACGAGTGCAGGATGGTCGCGACGAGGTTCCCGGGGCGGTAGGGCTCCGAGGTGGCCCGGGCGGCCTGGTTGTCGGATTGTCCGACCACCTGTCCCATCGTCAGCCCTCCACCAAACAGCAGCAGCGGGGTGAGTTCGCCGTAGTGGTCCCGGCCCCCATTGCCATTGAGTCGCGGCGTGCGCCCCATTTCCCCGGTCACAATCAGCAGGATCTTGTGCTCGAGGCCGCGGGCGATGACATCTTCCACAAAGGCCGACACCGCATGATCGACCTGGCCCCCCATCGGATAGATTCCCGCCATGTTTTTCGGGCTGTTGCCATTGGCGTGGTAATCCCACCCACAGTCCGAAACGGTGACGAAACCACACCCGGCCTCGCACAGTCGCCGGGCGAGCAACAGTTGGTGTCCCAGCAGGTTCGAAGCCCGCCGCATGTCGTTCCAGCGGGTCAGTTCATCCATCGAGAACAGTCCGGTGGTGTCGTAGCGGGCCATGGTCGCCGGATCTTCCCTCTGCCAGTCGAATGCCTGGGCGACCCCGCGGGTGATCACCTCGAACGCCTGCTGCTGGTAGAACGAGACCGCATCCATCTGGCCGGGACGATCGGCCTGCCGCCGCAGGGCGTCGAGCCCCGCCAGCAGCGAACGGCGGTCTCCGAATCGCTCTGCCGACAGCCGCAGTTCCATGTCCTGTTTCAGCTGACCGCCACCGCTGGGATTGAACGCAACACAATCGCTTCCAAGCGTCCCGGCCTGGGTCAGGGTCGGGAGGGCTCCGGTCTCAAAATTGCCCTGCAGCTTGAGCCCTTCGCGGACCGCCTCGGGCAGGACCAGCACATTGGTGGGAATGCCGGTCTCGGGGTGGGTGTTGCCCCGGACTCGGGCGTAGATCGCGCTGGCCGACGGGGCATTGGCCTCGCCGCCACTGACCACCCGCCCGTAAGTGTGATCGGCATTCCCCGAGCCATACGAGCGAATGATGCTGAACCGGTCGGCCAGGGCGGCCAGCCGGGGAAACGTGCCGCCGAACTGGATTCCCGGGTGCCGGGTCTGGATTTCCCCCGTGACACTGCGGATTTCAACCGGGGCCTGCGGCTTGGGATCGAAGAACTCCAGGTGCGGCGGCCCTCCCTGCAGAAACAGCAGAACGACCGCCCGGTCACGCAACACTCCGGGCGACGCCGCGACGGCGGCCCGTTGTGCCAGCAATCCCGGCAGACCAAGCCCGGCGAGTCCCGCAGCCCCCATCTCCAGCGATCCCACCCGCAGGAACGAACGGCGTGAAAGCCCCTGGCAATCGGAAGTGGGCCGTCGATCGGTGATCTGCAACATGCCAGCACTCTTCCGGAACGACGAGGAGAGTTGAAGGGGAACGCGGCGTCCAACAACCGGCCCCAGTCCCATCGAGGCGAATCATATCACAGAATCTCGATGGGTCGAGGCGAACCGGCGGGGCCAGAGGGGACCTCCGCGGTGAGATTCCACCAGGAGCGACCATGCCCCCGACTTCTGGCCGGGCGTTTGCAAACTCATCCGGGGTGGCATATACCCCGCTCAGTCCAGGATGCAAGTGTCTCCTGTGGCGTTCAAACTGCCGTCTCTTGCTGAGTGACTGCCATGATTCTCCGCGGCCTGCTGCTCGTGGTCTCCCTGGTGTGGTCCCTGTCGGGACAATTGGTGCGTGGGGAAGATCGCCCCGGGACCGAAACCCAATCTGCGAAACCCCGGATCCCGGCCGTGCCCGAAGTCTCCCCCACACCAACGAAGCCCACTCCGACGAAGATCGCCACGTTTTCGATCGTGGCAGTCGACCCGCAGACCGGTGTGGTGGGTGCGGCTGTCGCCAGCAAGTACCCGGCAGTCGGCAAGGTCGTCCCGTACGTCAAGGCGGGGGTCGGGGCCTTCTGCACGCAGCACTATCACAAGCCAGAGTTTGGCCCGCAGGCGCTCTCGTTGCTCGAACAGGGTTCGACCCCCGAAGCCGTGCTCCAGACGCTGATTGCCAATGACAAGCAGCGTGACCTGCGGCAGTTGGCAATTATCGACATGAAGGGGAGGGCGGCGAACCTGAATCCAACCGCTGCCCCCGGCGACAGCCGATATTGGGGCGGGATGACCGGGCGGTACTACGCCTGCCAGGGGAACACCCTCGCGGGGAGAGATGTGATTACCGCCATGGGCAAGGCGTATGAAGAAACCCCGGGATCGCTCGCCGACAAACTGGTTGCCGCCCTGTTGGCGGCCGACCAGGTGGGGGGAGATCACCGCGGTCGACTGGCGGCGGGAATCCGTGTGGCCAAGCCGGGTGTTGAAGGCAACTGGCTCGAGCTGGACGTCGACGAAAGCAGCAATGCCGTCGAGGAACTGGTGGCGAAGTACACCGAGCTCAAGCACGAGGCGAAGGGAGATGCCTTCCAGTCATCAGCCCCCCGTTCTCCGCTCGCTCCCGTCGACCTGATTTTCGACACCGACATGGGGAACGACATCGACGACGCACTCGCCCTCGGGGTGATCCATGCCCTGCAGTCCCGGGGAGAATGCCGTCTGCTGGCAGTGACCCTCAGCAAGGACAACGAATACGCGGCCCCCTACGTCGATCTGGTGAACACCTTCTACGGCCGGGGAAACATTCCCATCGGCGTCGTCCGGAATGGCAAGACTCCCGAGGACAGTCCCTATATTCGAGTCCCGGCAACCGCGATGGATGAAGGTCGACTGCGTTACCCGCACGATCTGAAGTCGGGCAAAGATGCTCCCGAGGCGGTCCAGGTGCTGCGCGAGACCCTCGCGAAGGCGGCCGATGGCTCGGTGACGGTGGTCGTGGTCGGCTTCTCGACCAACCTCGCACGCTTGCTGGAAAGCCCCGCCGACAAGATCTCTCCACTCAATGGGGTCGATCTCGTGAAGGCCAAGTGCCGCGAACTGGTGATGATGGCGGGGATGTTCACCGCCGAGGGCCGGCACAAGGAATACAACGTCTTCATCGACCTGGCGGCGGCCCGCAAAGTGTATGCCGACTGGCCGACCCCGCTTGTCACCAGTGGTTTTGAAATCGGCCGGGCGATCAAGTATCCAGCCGCGAGCATCGAGCAGGACTACCGCTATGTGCCGCACCATCCGTTGGCCGAGGCCTACGGACTCTATCAGAAGATGCCCTACGACCGCGAAACGTGGGACCTGACCTCGGTGCTCTACGCCGTACGCCCCGCACGGGGCTACTTCGGCCTGTCGCCCGAGGGAACCATCACGGTGGACGAGGCAGAGGTGACCCAGTTTGCCGCAGGGGAGTCCGGCCGGCACCGTTACCTCACGGTCACCCCCGAGCAGATCGCGCAGGTGCGGGAAGCCCTGGTGCAGCTCGCGAGCCAGCCCCCTGCGGGAAGCCGGTAAGGCGTCAGCTTCACAAACCCGGTGAGGGGGAACCGGCAATCTGCGGGATTGGAGTCGCCACCCCATCCGGGAGTTGCCGTTGCCGATCGGTCCGGTGGCGCGGCGATGGACGCGTACGGCACCGAGCCTCGCGCGACCCGGAAACAACCGGAGGCCGCCTCGCAGTGACGAGACGGCCTCCGGCCAACGAGTCGCAGTAAAGCCCGAAACAGACGTCTCAGGCTGTCTTGCCAGGCTGGCGGTTCGAGGTGGGACGCAATTGCGTGCCCAGTTCCTGCAGGGCCTTGCGGATCTCCTCGGCATCCAGGTAGCCGTCCCGGTTGGTGTCGAGCCGGTCGAAATTCTCCTTCAGCCGGCCACGGGCCTCTTCCTTCGAAAGTCGCCCGTCACCATCGGTATCGAGCCTCCGCAGCGGCCGCCGGGGTGTCTCGTCGTCGTTGCCACGAGCCGGTGGCGCGTCGGGACGTTCGGCACGCGGGGGTTCCGGGGCGGGACGTGTTTCCGGTGCCGGTCGGCCGGCCGGGGGTTCATCGCCCTCGGGACGACGGGGGCGTTGTGGCCGAACCCCCTCGGGCCGATTTTCCGGTCGCCGTCCTTCCGGTCGTCCTTCTGGGCGTCCCTCAGGACGACCTTCCCCGGGACGTCCCTCGCCGCCCCCCATGGGACGCCCCATGAGCTCCATCAGGTCGAGGGAGCCATCTTTGTTCGTATCAAACTCGGCAAACAACTCGGATCCCTTCGACCATTCTTCGGCCGAAATCTTCCCGTCTCCATCCCGGTCGAGGCGACGCAGGAACGCTGGCGGCTGACGCATTCCACCCATTCCTCCCGGCCCCATCCCACCGGGCCCCATCCCCCCCTGGCCAAAGCCACCGAAACCACCCGGGCCGAATCCGCCGGGGCCACCCCGTTCGGGCCGGTTCCCTTCGGGACGACCTTCCGGCCTCCCCTCGGGGCGTCCTTCCGGTCCTCCTTCGCCGCGCATCCGTCCCATCATGTTCTGCAGGCGATCAAGCGGGATCTTGTCGACCTGGGCCCGTTCAAACAGAGGCTGGAACCGTTCGCGGGCCGGTTCGGGAACTTCCTCCAGTTCCAGGGCTCCGTCCCCATTCCGGTCCCACTGGCGGAACACATTCGCCATGCCGCCGCCCGGTCCCCCCCCCGGCGCGCCCCCTTCACCTCCCGGCATGTTGCCCCGCATGGCCCGGCCCATGGCCGCGCCGAATTCTTCGACTGTCAGTTCCTTCGCGTCGGCGTCCTCGAAGATCTTCGCCGCCCGATCGCGGATCCGCTCGGGAAGTTCGTCCAGGGTGATTTTGCCATCTTCATTGCGGTCAAGGTTTCTGACAAACGCTCCCGCATCGAAATTGCGTCCCTCCGGCCGCCCTTCACCCGCGCGTCCTTCCGGTCGCCGCTCTCGGACGGGTGCTGGAGTCTCGCGATTTTCGGCCGGATTTTCGGCCGGCTTTTCGGCTGGCTTTTCGGCTGGCTT
>DNUF01000084.1:13405-24149 GCA_003508595.1 Planctomycetaceae bacterium | reverse complement strand
GGGCGGCAACGGTGGCCACGGCCGCCTTCGTTCGTCTGGTCGCCGAGACATCGCGACGCAGGCGATGGCTTCGTCGCTGGGGAGACCGTGGGCTGACATGATCATCCTCAGGTTCCAGGAACGCCTCACGTGCGTGGGGCCGCCGGCCGATTGACTTTCGCCCCCGCACAAAACGCCGTTGCCGGCGTCGTGCCGGGCGGTCGCTCATCCAGAGCCCCAGCGCTCCCGCGGCCAGCAGGGGCGTCATCCAAGCCCCGTCGGCCGAGGAATCACCGGGAGACAGGGACGCTCCCACGTCGGCCAGCACCCGTACTTCAGCCGGTCCCCGCGCGACCAGCACCAGGGTCCCCGCGACAAAGCAGTTGCCCGGGTTCCCGCACGATCGGGCGGCCATTTTCTCGGCCGTGGCCTCGCCCGCCGCTTTCGCGATCTTGCTGTGGGCCAGCACATCGTCCGTCCCCAATAGAAATGTCACATTCGTGAGATTTCTATTGGGGACGGATGGGGAAGTTGCAGCTGAGTGAGAAGGAACGAGACCGACTGAGCATTGTGAAGGCGATTACGGCGGGGAGAATAGCGATCCGCAAGTGGCTGAGATTGTGATGTGAGCGATCGACAGTTGTACCGGGGGATATCCAGGTTCAACGAAACCGTAGCAGAGGGCTCCGGACTTAGACTTCGAGGGCGACGGTCACGCACGGGCGCGGCTGCGGGAAGAATGACCAGCCGGGGGGATAGAACTGCCATGGCGAAGTTTCGTGAATGGCTAACAAAACACTTACGAACGAACGGCTGTGGCTCAACGACAAGATTGCCGTGGTCGGTCTGTCGAACATCAACCCATTGACGCAGAAGAAAGCGAAGGTCAAGTCAATGAAACTGCTGAAGGCAAAGCTGGGCGTCGCGAGAGCGACCCCCTTCAAGCCAACGCAACCGGCGATGCTCAAGCCGAAGTCGATCGTCGTTCGCCCGAATTAGGCCATGCCTTGAAGCTCGTCGAACGCTTCGTCGTGAGACATGCTTTCAATTCGACGCCATTCGTCGGTTGCACCGGGAATGGACAATACCGAACTTCGATACGGGTCACATACTTGGCTGATCCCCATGCGTCGCAGCAACAGCATCAAATGGGCAGGCGTCGTTGAAATTGCTAGACCACCTTCATCTTCGGTCACACCCACCACTGACAGCAACCCAAAATCTCCCGTCGACGCCTTGAAACTTAAGCGACGCTCATCCGTCCACAAGTAAAGCCCACGGATGGTTCCCACCGATTTCAACCCGGCAACGTCATCGGAAATTCCAGACCAGAGCTTTCCACCACGATCCTTGAAAAAGCAAAATGGGAAATAAGAACCGAACCACACCTCGCCTTTTTCCCAATGCCATTGCGTTAGCAATTGATACAGCAAATCATTGGCCCATTCAGGGTTGTCGTGAGTACGAACGGCGAACTCCCACGGGAAAGTCTTTTCGCCATCGCTAACAGGCTGAGTGAGACCCAGCGTCATGTGGATGTAGCCTGCCGGTGGAGATGGCGAATGAAATGTCATCGCACACGCTCCCGGCAGGAGATACTCCTTCCAAGAAAACGGCGTGACCATTCCCGGTGGTTCAGTGTCGCCGAGTAGAGTCTTTACCGCTCGCCCACGTTCTTCCCAAGTCCGAACCCAATACGAACTGGGATTGGGTTGCGGAAGCTGGTCAACAAGTTGACCAATTTTGCGAAAGTCAGGCATAGTTTGCTGGCTCCATTATGCACGTGATCCCGGCCACGGGAATTGAACGAGTACACTCGGGTCAATCGGCATAGTCAAGACATCGTTCATGTATCATTCCCATTCTTGAGCACGAACGGCGTCAGCTTGCTCAGGAGTCAGACCTTGCTGAATGGAATGTCGCCGAGCTTCGATCAACTGGCCTTCGTAGGCTCCTTTGCGGGCATTCCACTCCCAGGGCTTCACATCGAGATTGCTGGGGGCAGTGGGATGCCCTCCAGCCGCCCTTGGCTTGAGGTGGTCAACAACCGGCTTACCACTGTGATGCTGTTTGTAAACAGGTCGGGCTGAATCTGTCACAGAGTTTAGAGTCCTAGCGTCAATTGCTTGAGTGCGTGACGCATCAAAAAACTCCGCATCATGGTATGCATTATGCACCAACACCCCATCGACCGACACGTAGTACACGTGCTCGGCGTCGACTTCGAGGTTGAAGACCGGGACCGGGCGGCCGCGGCGGGGGGTGATGCGGGTGATCTGGCGGAGGGTGCCCGATTCGGTTCGCAGGGTGTCTCGGGGAACCGCTCGCGGTCCGGGACGAAATCTTGCCGGTCTTCGCCCCATAAGATCTGGACTCAATCTCGCCAATAACTTGACCGGCTTGCATACGGTGTTCCTGACTTCAGCAGCTCATCGAACGCCCCCTTCGGAAACACGGTCATAGCCAATTGCGACGAGTCGTCATCATGAATCCCGGTGATTGCGACGCCAATCCGCGGCAACACAATAAACCCAAATACCTCCCTTGGTTCTCCATCGATCCGACACAACTGTGAGAGAAACGACTGATCCCAAGTGATTTCAATACCCTCGATCGTTCCCTCGCAAAAAGGCAGGAGTGTAAACTCCACGACCTGGTCAACTGACGGATCAATTCGAACGATCAACCGAGAGTACTTTAGCTCTTCCAATCCCTCACGATTCAGAACGCTCCCCTCGGGAACTCCAAACCTGGCAATACAATCGGCCTTGGTCGCCCCAAACAACACATTGCCAACAGATTTGTACGGTAGTATGCGTATCATCATTTTACTTTCCAGGAAGTTGCCCACTCTTTCGTGCGAATTCGAGCATCTCCCGAATTGCTTCGTTGTATTTCGTTCGGTCCCCTGAAACTTCCAGAGCGGCTCTTCGAACATCCCAGATCTCTCGTGCCATGGCATCGCGATACTTACCTTCTGCAATCAATTCGGCTGTCTTCGCCCTGAATCGAGCGGCCGCAAGACCATGTCGGCCGTTGCTACTCGTCGCATGATGGTCGGCAGGATCCATTTGGATCGCAGGCCCATCTCCGCACGGCGTATTCGGATCTGCATACCGATCAGGCATGTGATGCGAATCGAGTCCGTCTCCCCGTCTTTCAGTTGCTGACATATCTGCGTGAGAGCCACCGCGATATCGACCTCCAGTAGGCCCCTGACTCTCATACGCATTATGCACCAACACCCCATCGACCGACACGTAATACACGTGCTCGGCGTCGACTTCGAGGTTGAAGACCGGGACCGGGGGGCCGCGGCGGGGGGTGATGCGGGTGATCTGGCGGAGGGTGCCCGATTCGGTTCGCAGGGTTTCGCCCAGGACCAACTCGCGGGCTGGCACAAAGTCCTGTCGGTCTTCGCTCCAGAACGGGTGGGCTCCGGTGCTGCCGATGGGTTCGGTGAGACCAGCGACCGTGATGTCGAGGACTTCGCCCGAGTGGTGTGAGAACGTCCCCGTCACCAGCCGGCCTGTGCCGGGTTCAAGCTCTGGACAGGGGCTCACCTCGACCACCTCGGCTGGTCCCACCGCCGCCAGTTCGTGCAGCGTCAGGAAGATCCAGGGAGTGGTCGGGGCTTGGTCCGCGCCGAGAGCTGGGATGCCGCCGGGTGCCGGTCGGGGAGCCTCGCCGGAGACGATGACGGACCCGATTTCCGTTAAAGCGCGATCATCTCCGGCCCCTCGGGCCTCCTCCAGTTGCGCCGCGAGCCACTCCACCGGGCGCAGCAGGGTGATCTCCAGAGGATCCCCCGTCGCCTGCGCCATCCGCAGGTGGATGTTCACCCACGACGCAGGATCGACGGGTGCATCCGGCAGATCCGCCTCGGCCAACTGCGGATTGCGCGCCAACACCCGCTGACCCGTCCGGATCGTCTCAATCGCCCAGGCGTGATACGCCTGACCCGACGGCCCCGTCACCCGCTCGCTTCCGGCGGGTCGTCTCGCGGCCGAAACTGCGGCCACCGTGCCAGCCACGGTCCGGACGGTCTCTCCCGATGGAGCAACCGCACTCGTCCCCGGCCGCCAGAACCAACTGGCCAGGGCGGCTACCGCCAGCACAAGTGCGAGGCCCCGACGAAGCCCCCCACGAACACCGGTGCGCGCGGCCCGCTGCCCCTCGGCCCGTGCCGCGGACTTCTTCTGCCACGTTGTCACCGCCACCGACGCACTCACTCGTGACGACTCCGCCAGATTCCAGACCAAATCCCACGCCCGAGCCACACGGCTCGTGGCGGAAAGACCTTGCTCGCAGAGTACCGCCGTACTCGGCAAGGCGGCAACGGTGGCCACGGCCGTCTCCGTTCGTCTGGTCGCCGAGACATCGGGACGCAGGCGACGATCCAATCCGCCGGAAGACCGTGGCCCCACAAGATCGTCTGCAGGCTCCAGAAACTCCTCAAGTCCCCGGCGATGCCGGCGGATCGACTTTCCAGCCCGAACCCAGCGGCGCTGACGGCGTCGTGCCGGGCGTTTCAGCGGGCACCAGTGAGCCGTCTTGCAGCGTCTGAAGACGGATTCCGGGTCGCCGCCAGCTTCTCGGACAATCCCTTTTCCAGTTCCTGGCAACGAAGGTCCTGTAACGACCGTCACCTCGGTCAACCGGGTGTCACGACTCATGTCGCCCACCTGCCTTTCTGATCTGGGCGATCCCCAGAGAGGCGAGGTGGTCTCCGGACCTTGCAGCACAACTATGCGCCCGTTTCCTCTGATCGTGCCATCGGTCCATTCTCACGCACGCCCGGGGCTGTGGAAGGAAGACCAGCCGCGACGGATAGATGCAGCCTGAGAAGGTTTCACGAATGGCGGGCAGAACGCACGACAAAACGAAGGGCCGTAGCTCAATGACACAATTATCGCGATTGGGATTTCACTCCCTTCCCCACTGTCAACGGCGTCGGCCTTAAACACGAGTTTGCCGAGGCGACCAAAGGCGATCCCAATACCCGTTTAGGTGTTCAAACCGTTGAAGCCTGCTCGACCAACGAATTTATAGCCTTGCAAACCGAGCCCTGCCAGACAGGATCAGGACGAACCCGGCTTCTTCCTATTCGTCGTAGGCATCACCAAGGCTCTGGAAATTGTCCTGCAGCCAGTACCAATACGCTCCACGGGACTCGATCAATTGCTCCAGTAAGCGTTCAAAGCTAGTCGCCACGACTTGACATTCACCCACAATTCCATGCCGATCCCAAAAGCTGTCATAACAACGCCCACTTCGAGATTTGCCGAGATCAATGGTGATATATTGCTCTCCTGCCTTCGCAATCACAAACCAGTCATAGCTAATGTCGTTCGCCCCGTCCTCGCCAACAATGATTGGATTTGCCCGAACGAAGTCACTTGGAGCAACGATGTTGATCGGGTAGTCAGCTCCCTGAAACAGACTCGCTCCGCCGCAGATTCGATAAAATTCCTCAACACCTGATGGAAGCGGTAAGCCGACAGAAGGTATGCCTTTGGGGGGAAGAATCTGACAATCTTTTCTGTGCCGCAGTCGAGCTACAAGGTGGGCCATCGCCATCTTCAATTGCCTCGATAGATGAATTGGTGAAAAGCCCGATAGTATTCGCGTCGGGCGGATTCAGACACAAAGGCAGCATCGAACATTCGTTCTGCCAACTTTTGTATTTCCTGTGGAGACACTTTCGACCAATCGACTCGGCCACCAACCTTTTTGCCGGTCCGCTCGAACAGCCAGTCCCGGAACACTTCTTGTGTAGCCTTGTGCTGTGTACTCGTAAAAGCAATTGACGGCGTTGTACCTCCACGGCTTACATAATTGTCAATATTGTGGCTTGCCCACACATCCAATATTCCATGATGATTTTCGAACGGCGGATTACATGGTCGATACTCGACGATGTCAAAGTTGTTGACCTTGCTGGTTGCAGCATTGTATGACGAGCCACTTTGATAAGCATTATGCACCAACACCCCATCGACCGACACGTAATACACGTGCTCGGCGTCGACTTCGAGGTTGAAGACCGGGACCGGGGGGCCGCGGCGGGGGGTGATGCGGGTGATCTGGCGGAGGGTGCCCGATTCGGTCCGCAGGGTTTCGCCCGGGACCAGCTCGCGGGCTGGGAGGAAGTCCTGTCGGTCTTCGCTCCAAAATGGGTGGGCTCCGGTGCAGCCGATGGGTTCGGTGAGCCCATCGACCGCGGTGTCGAGGACTTCGCCCGAGTGGTGGGAGAACGTCCCCGTCACCAAGCGGCCTGTACCCGGCTCGATCGGCGGACAGGGTTCGACCCGCACCACCTCGGCCGGTCCCACCGCCGCCAGTTCGTGCAGCGACAGGAAGATCCAGGGAGTGGTCGGGGTTTGGTCAGCGCTGAGAGCTGGGATGCCGCCCAGAGCCTGTGGGGGAGCCTCGCCGGAGACGATGACGGACCGGATTTCAGTTAAAGCGAGATCGGCCCCGGCCCCTCGGGCCTCCTCCAACGCCTGCGGATACGCCGCGTCGAGCGCCGCCGACTCGGCCAGTTGTGCCGCCAACCACTCCACCGGCCGCAGCAGGGTGATCTCTAGAGGATCCCCCGTTGGCTGCGGCATCCGCAGGTGGATGTTCACCCACGACCCGGGATCGACGGGCGCATCCGGCAGATCCACCTCGGCGAACTGCGGATTGCGCGCCAACACGCGTTGGCCGGTCCGGATCGTCTCAATCGCCCGGGCGTGATACGCCTGACCCGACGACCCCGTCACCCGCTCGCTTCCGGCGGGTCGTCTCGCGGCCGAATCTGCGGCCCCCGTGCCAGTCACGGTCCGGACGGCCTCTCCCGACGGAGCAACAGTGCTGTTCCCCGACTGCCAGAACCAACTCGCCAGGGCAGCCACCGCCAGCACAAGTGCGAGGCCCCGACGAAGCCCTCCGCGGAAACCGGTGCGTGCGGCGATCCGCCCCCCGGCCCGTGCCGTGGACCTCCTCGGCCACGTTGTCACCGCCACCGACGCACTCACTCGCGACAACTCCGCCAGATTCCAGACCTGTTCCAACTCACAAGGCGACGCATTCGTGTTCCGCGAACCAGTATCGAAAACTACAGTGCTGATCCTCTGAGCTGGCATTCGCTATCTTTGATTGCGTCGCAAATACGGGGCGGAATGCTCCTTTCGCCTGCTCAGTCTCCAAGCCCATCACTGTGGTGCACAGTATCCGTAGGCTTAGTAGAAGCGAGAAGCCTTGAAATCAAATCATCAATGTCCCTTCGGGCGCGCTGTGGGCGCGATGCCGAACTGATCCCAGAAGTGGAACCATCGTTATCGCTGGGTATCGGCCCAGTGCGAAAATGGCCAATGCCCGCAATGTGTCATCATCGGAAATCGCGATATCGATCAGTGGATCTATCAAGTCCTTGTTCTGATAGTTTGCCGCAATATCAGTGGACCAGTATCGAACCCAGGGACTCGAATCGCGCAGGCTGTTTATTAGGTGGGGTACCACCAAGTGCTCTGGATAAACCAGTAGAACTGATTCCACCAATTGATAGACACCATACCCGTCACCTTCCCCGAATAGATTCAATAATAGCGGAATGCATCTGGGATCCCGGTGGACTTCGAAATGCGTCAACACAGCATCGAGTTGTCTCAACAACTCCTCGGGCGCATCTTCAGTCCGGGGCATCGGTTGATGGTCAGTGAGAAACCTCAATGCCTCTTCGGTAGTCATTCTGGCTTGTTCGCTTCGATGGTGCCGACCGCCTGTTCCTGCATATCGTCTGCCTCTTCGTCATTTGCCATTCCTCGATCTCTTTTTCAGAAATCTCTCCCTGTCATCTGGCATCGGACACACCGGTTGAAACTGAAAACCGAGCAACTGATGAGCTGTGACGGCACGCACAAAGACGTCTGTGACGAAGACCTTGAATCCGGTGGACAGCTGGGGAATTCGAAAAATGACCTCGTTGGCGAGTTTGTCTTGCTGAAAGACGTATTTCCGTACTTGCCGAATAATACGCGAACATCCCTCATCTCTCATTCGCCGTGGCTCCCAGTCAATGAGGGAATGCTGCACGTCTAGGGCATCGACAAATCGAATGACTTTGAACGCTGTGAAATCTCCGTCTCCGCTTCTCATTGGCAAAAACTCGACATACGGACCTATAAGCAGGCGCAAAGCTTCCATTGAATTGCGACTCAGAACTCCAAAGTTGATTCCCCAGCAATGAGGAAAGTCTCCTACGGGCATCTCCTTCTCACCGTGGCCTGGGGCGTCGGCAGAGTAGACAGCAGCTTCACAACACTCGGGTAAAGGATCTAACTGATCGAGGCTATAGCCAACTTCAGGTGGGACCCATCTGTCTGCGACGAGTTCATCGCCTGCAAACAGCTGCTGTGGGATTCGGGCCGATTCATCCCCAGCCAGCACACGGTGCAGATGCAGCGATCGAAACCTGTGATCTGATGATAGACGGTAAATCACCATTGTCATGACCCTTAGAAGTTGATGTTGCGATTTAGAAGAGTAGGAAAGGTTCCATCAATCATTTCACTTCGGATTCGCTGCAATTCGCGTAGCACATGAGCCCGTCCTCGACTATCCGCATCCATGAGTCGAGCACCAACAGCCTCGTAGTACGCTTTTGCATGAACGCTCTCATGAATCGCCCCACGTGCTTTCGAGGAGCGCCTTGGCAGGTAGACACCATTCCAATGGCTCTCCAAATCGATTCCATGTTTCCGAAGAATTGCACGAGAATAGTCGGCTGACTCAGCGTACCGCGAAATCAAATGATGCGCCGCAGTTCCTGGATCGCCAAATACCCCCGCCGCACTTAGGGACTTACGCAGCTCAGCCGCGCACGCATTATGCACCAACACCCCATCGACCGACACGTAATATACGTGCTCGGCGTCGACTTCGAGGTTGAAGACCGGGACCGGGGGGCCCCGGCGGGGGGTGATGCGGGTGATCTGCCGGAGGGTGCCCGATTCGGTGCGGAGGGTTTCTCCTGGGACCAACTCTCGGGCGGGGATGAAGTCCTGCCGGTCTTGGCTCCAGAACGGGTGGGCTCCGGTGCAGCCGATGGGTTCGGTAAGACCAGCGACCGCGATGTCGAGAACTTCGCCCGAGTGGTGTGAGAACGTCCCCGTCACCAGCCGGCCTGCGCCGGGTTCGATCGGCGGACAGGGTTCGACGCGCAGCACCTCGGCTGGTCCCACGGCCGCCAGTTCGTGCAGCGCCAGGAAGATCCAGAGAGTGGTCGGGCCTTGGTCCGCGCCGAGAGCTGGGATGCCGCCGGGTGCCTGTGGGGGAGCCTCGCCGGAGACGATTACGGACCGGATTTCGATTAACGCACGATCTCCACCGGCCCCTCGGGCCTCCTCCAACGCCTGCGGATAATCCGCGTCGAGCGCTGCGGTCTCCGCCAGATGTTCCGCCAGCCACTCCACCGGGCGCAGCAGGGTGATCTCGAGAGGATCCCCCGTTGGCTGCGGCATCCGCAGGTGGATGTTCACCCACGACCCGGGATCGACGGGCGCATCAGGCAGAGTTGCCTCGGCCAACTGCGGGTTGCGGGCCAACACCCGCTGACCTGTCCGAATCGTCTCAATCGCCCGGGCGTGATACGTCTGACCCGACGGCCCGGTCACCCGCTCGCTTCCGGCGGGTTGGATCGCGGCCGAATCTTCGGCCACCGTGCCAGCCCCCGTTCGGACGGCCTCACCCGACGGAGCATCCGCACGGGACCCCGGCTGCCAGAACCAACTCGCCAGGGCGGCTACCGCCAGCACAACGGCCACGCCTCGACGAAGTCCCCCACGGAAACCGGTGTGTGCGGCGATCCGCCCCCCGGCCCGTGCCGCGGACTTCTTCTGCCACGTTGTCACCGCCACCGACGCACTCACTCGCGACGCCTCCGCCAGGTTCCAGACCAATCCCCACGCCCGAGACAAACGGCTCGTGACGGGCAGCCCCGGCTCGCAGAGTACCGCCGCACTCGGGCGGGCGGCAACGGTGGCCACGGCCGTCTCCGTCCGTCTGGTCGCCGAGACACCGCGACGCAGGCGATGGCTTCGTCGCTGGGGAGACCGCGGGCTGACATGGTCATCCTCAGGTTCCAGGAACGCCTCACGTGCGTGGGGCCGCCGGCCGATTGACTTTCGCCCCCGCACAAAACGCCGCTGCCGGCGTCGTGCCGGACAGTCGGTCACCCAGAGCCCCAGCGCTCCCGCGGCCAGCAGGGGCGTCATCCAAGCCCCGTCGGCCGAGGAATCACCGGGAGACAGGGACGCTCCCACGTCGGCCAGCACCCGTACTTCAGCCGGTCCCCGCGCGACCAGCACCAGGGTCCCCGCGACAAAGCAGTTGCCCGGGTTCCCGCACGACCGGGCGGCCATGGACGTGGCGGTTTCTTCCCCCAGGTTTTTCGCGTGCTTGGCCTGGGCGACGACGTCATCGGCTCGGTCGGCAGTCTTGCGGAACGATTGCGCGGCCGACTGCGCCAAATCCGTCACGTGGTTTTTGGCGCTGGCAACCAGCCCCGTCGGAACCTTCTGGGCATGCTTGATCAGTTTGTCGGCCCCAAACGGCACGGCAATGCTGGCCACCGCCATCGCCGCCCCGGCATTGTCTCCCTGCGCCAGGCAGACGACGGCATTCACGGCATCCGAGGCCCCCGTTGGATCGACCAGGCCCACCGCCTCCGTGACCAGTTGCGTGGTCAGCAGGATGTCCCCCAGCAAGCCATCGTTTTGGG
>DNUF01000084.1:0-13107 GCA_003508595.1 Planctomycetaceae bacterium | reverse complement strand
AAAAAGACATTCCAATCGACCTCGTTCCATTTCGGGGAATTGAGATCGGTCTCGCGTACCTCGGCATATGGCTTCGCAATCTCGCGGATCGGGCCGTCCGCGGTCCGTCGGGTGCTGCGAATCACCATCCCCAGCGCCACGTCATACCAGCCGACAAAGTCTTCGCCGACCTGGTCCCGGTAGGCAATGCGCCCCGCCAGTCCCAGGACACGATTCAACACGGTGTAGGCGTCGGGTCCGGCCGCCGCCACCGCATCCACCAGGGTGGGCTTCGAGGGAAACGCCGAGACCTGCTGGCCCTTCAAGAGGCGGGCCTGGTCGGCCACCTGGGTGAACTGCGTCTGAAGTGCCTGCAGGTTGTTGAGCAGCGACAGCACCCAGCTGGGAACCGTGCCATGACCGGCATCCGATTGGTGCACGGTCAGGTCGGCCAGCGGGCCGTCATGCAACTCATTCAGACGTTTCTGGACCGCCGCCAGCCCCTCGGCCAATCCCTTTTCCAGATCATTGCGACGTTGGCCCTGAAGGAACTTCAGCCCGGCCAGCAGGTTGTCGCGGCGCATGTCGCCCGCCTGTTGCGTCTCTTCCAACACGTGTTGGATTGACTGCCGGATGAGCTGTTCGCTGTCTTCGAGTAATGCCCGGGCCTCGGCAAACGCCCGCCGGTAAAACTCATTGGCCAAGTCCCGCCGCGATGTGGCCCGCGTGTCCTCGGCCGCCTGCTCATCCTTCACGGCCCGTTCAATGAGTTCACGGGCCGATTTCGCCTGGGCATCGATATCGGTCTTGGCCGCGGCGGCCTGCTCGCGATCGTGGTTGGCGTCGGCGGCGACCCGGGCCCTGGCCCGCGCGATGGTCTGCGCGGTGAATGTGGTATCGAACTGGCGTTGGGCGTCCGCCTGGGCGACGAGGCGGTCGATCTCGGCTTGAGTGATCGACAGATTGTGTTCGTGCGCCGCCACGGCTGTCGCACGCAGGCGTGACTCCTCGGCCACTTCCATCGAGTCGGCGAACTGATTGACCGAATCGGTCAGGCGACCACTGGCCGTGGTCCAGGCCGCCGTGACCGTGGTCCCATACGTTTGCCACGCCTCCAGGAACGCTTCCCGATCTTGGCTGGAGGGGTAAATGGCCTGCATGGCCGAGGTCCACAGGTCGTAGATCTCGGCGGTGTAGCCTGCGGTCGCCTGGCGGAGTTGCGAACTGGCCTCCGTACGTGACTGAATGGCGTCGGCGGTGTACTGCCGGCCGGCCTCGCGGGCGGCGCCGGTCCAGGCCTGATCGGCGTCGTCAAGCGCCTGATTCCAATTCGTTTCGGCATCCGCGGCGCTCTGCACCAGTTGGTCACGTGCCGAGACCAGGGCTTCGCGCAGTGTTTTCCAATCGTCGTTGTATTCCTCCACGGCCGTCTCGGCGGCGGTTGTGATGGAATCGACCAGGGTTTTACCAGCCGTCGTACGGGCCACGGTTCGGTCTTCGACCGCAGTGGCCTTCGCTGTTTCCCGGGCCGCGACGGCGGCGTGGCGACCGGTTTCGTAAGTGGCCGTCTCGGTTTGGAACCGTTGCAGGGCCGCGCTTTGGAGATCGGCCAGTTTCTGGTGAAAGACCGCCTGCCCCGCCTGTTCCGCCTCATCGAGCGCGGCCTGAACTTTGGTCCGAGCCATCAAGAGACGGGTGTCGGCCTCCGCCACATCACCAATCTCACCCGCCAGGGTGGTAAACACGCCATCCAACGCGTCCAGCGATTGCTGCTTGAGCGCGGGGAAGTTTTGATCAGCGGCGCGGACCACCGAGTCGAGGTAGCCCAACACCGCGTCGCGCAGGCGGCGATTGCTGGCGGCGAGAAACTCGTCGTAGGTCGCGAAGGTGCCGATCGACCGGTTCATGTCGTCGGCGTATTGACTGCTGGCGGTCTTGGCGGCGGTGTTAAGTGTTCCGACGAAGGCCTGCATCGCAGCCTGCACCTTGGCATCCGAAACCTGGGCCAGGGTGTCGAGGGAATCGAGGACCGTCTGCCAGTGATCCTTGGCGGTGGTGGGAATGAGCGACCGCACCGAGTCGCGGGCGCTCATGATGCTGTCGACCCAGGCATCGGCGGCCGCCTTGACCTTGGCGGTGAACTCAGCCGGTGCCTCGGACTTGTACTGGTCGTAGGCTTTCTGAAGGCTGGCGAGCTTCGCTTCATAGGTCGCGTCGGCCCGGGCGACAGCGGCTGTGTAGTCGTCATCCGCTGTGGTCCGAGCCTGGTCGTAGGTGTCGAAGGCCCTGGTGCTGGCGGCGTCAAATCGGGCCTGAACCCCCTGCACCGAGTCATCGAATGTGCGGACCGCTTCGGTCACCCGCTGTTGATGGGTGTCGTAGGCGGACTGCATTTCCTCGGCGTAGGCGTCATCCGCCGCAGCCAAGCTCTCTTCGAAGGTCGCATCGGCGGCGGTGAGGGCGGCCTCGTGCGTCTCCCGATGGTCTGTCATCGCCTGTTCGAATTGGGCGACAATTTCGGAGACGCGGTTTTCGAGCCGGGCCTGGGCCGCGGTGACCGCCGCGAGGTAATTGGAATCGGTCTCGGGAGCCTGCGGATCAAACGCGGACGACAGGGGGACGGTCACGGCGTCTCGGGCGGACTGGGCCGTGGCGACCGCCGTGTCGAATACGGTCCACTCGGCATCCACCGCCGTCGACAATTGGTCGAGCGCGGCACCGAACGCCGTGTCGAAATCCGCATCGGACCGGTCGATTGCCGCGTTGAATTTGGTGGCCGCCGTGGCGGTCGCCTGGTCATAACGATCCAAGGCGGTGTTCAGCGCAGCCTGCCGATCCGCGGTGGCGTGGTCAAGGGC
Source organism: Planctomycetaceae bacterium (assembly GCA_003508595.1). Taxonomy (GTDB): domain Bacteria; phylum Planctomycetota; class Planctomycetia; order Planctomycetales; family Planctomycetaceae; genus UBA10511. Next base: position 10,270 of record DNUF01000084.1, on the reverse strand, counting down.
CGATTGAAAGTCGTCATCGGCTTTTTGCAGCAGCAGGCTGTGAGTCTCGCGGATCTTGAGGACCGCGGCCTGGTAATCGGCATCGGAAAGGAACGTCTCGTCGGTGTGACGCTGCAGTGCCGAGCGGGTTTGGTCGCGGATCAGCAGGAGGGACGTCAGGGCCCCAACGGCCTGATCGTCGAGGTCCTGCAGGTCGGCCGCCAGTTCCTCGGAGGAGGTCTCGATGCGGGTCTTGGCCAGGGAGAGCAGATCCTCCGACTGCCGAGCGCGGAGATCTTCTCCCTTCGCATAGGTCGCCAGAATCTCGGACAGTCGGTCTCCCAGCGCAGTGCGATTGCTCGCGGCGTTCTGCTGGTAGCGATCGGCGGAGTTTTTGAGGGTGGTCTGCCAGTCGAGCAGCGGGGCCAGCCAACTGGGGGCCTGTTTCTCGCTTGTCCCCGACGAGGAGGTGCCCGAGGAGGAGGTACCAGACGAGGAACTTGTCCCGGATGTCGAGGTGCCGCCACTGGTGCCGTCCACCCCGGTGATCGTCGACAGCCCTCCACTGAGCAGTGTCGAGGTTCCGGAAGTCGACGTGGAAGCGGTGGGAGTGAGGGTGGTGATGAGTCCCGAGAGAAACTGCCGGTGTTCGAGGGGCTCGGCGGGGCGTGTCGGACTTCCCGGGCGCCGCCGTCGTTGATGCCTCCTTCGCTGGAGATACCTCTTCCACCAATCATGCAATGACTGTGACGACATACAGGACCTCGCGGGTTGGCAATTCCGTGCGGGGAGGCTGGGAGAGTCGAGTTTGGCTGGAGAGTTAGTAGCAGATGGCGAAGAAGAGCGCCATCTTGGCAGAAGAAGCCATCCCTCTTCGATTGGTTGTCCCCGATCAATTGGTCGGGGATGAGTTCTAAGGAACCACAACTCAAGAATAACCGCCGACTTGAACATTGGAAGAGCAAGTGGACGAGTTTTTTGTTTTTGTGACCAGGTTGCGCAGCCCTTTGTGACCCGAACGAGATGCGCCAGAATTGACCACTGGCGGAGCGAAGCTCGCGAAACCATGGCACAATTCACTCCGTGAGGCCGACATGCTGGAGAATACTCCCTTTGCACCGACCGACCCTTCGCCCCCACCGCCATCCCCCCGGGATAGTATGCCCAACGCTGGTCGCATAAAGACACATGGATGCAACTTGCAGCTCGCGCTGGGTTGCGGTTGGGAAAACGACCGTGTCGAGACTCTCGGCTGGAATCAGGGTCCCCGGGGAATGTGCGTGGATGGATGTCGTGCACTCTCCTTGGGAGTCATGATTGGCAGATGGACGCCCAGCGGGGCTCAGACGGAGCTTCAAACTCCCTTTCCTTTTCTTTTTGGCGCTGACCGGCGGCCATCCAAAATCTCCGCCGCCGGCGGCCCCGCCCCTTGACGGTCTGGCGGGGAAAGGTTGAGAATCTCGGTGTCGCCTGGGACCACGTCCCGGGGACTGAATCGAACGTCGGCTCGCTTTGGCGCAGCGGAATCAATCCCTGATTGTGCCGGGCTTGAGACGTTCGGGTTGTGGACTGGTCTTTTCAGGATTGTCGCTCGATGCCACGCCTGTTTGCTGCCGTGCTGCCGTTGTTGCTGTGCCTCGCGAGCCTGGGGGCTGTCACCTCGTCGTGTGACGCGGCCGATGGTCCCCGCAAGTTGGTGCTGGTGGCCGGTCGGCCGTCGCACCCGCCCCGCATGCACGAGTTCAATGCCGGGGTGCAGTTGCTGCAGAAATGCCTGCAGGGCTCGCCGCTGGTCGAGACACACATCGTGCTCCATGGCTGGCCCCAGGATGAGTCGATCTTCGACGGGGCGCACGCCATCGTCTTCTATATGGATGGCGGAGCGGGGCACGAACTGGTCAAGGAAAACGGCCGCCGCCTCAAGCTGGCCGACGAGTGGGTGAAGAAAGGGGTCGGCGTCGGGGCGATGCACTTCGGTGTCGAAGTGGTGGCCGACCAGGCGGGCCAGCAGATGAAACGCTGGATCGGCGGTTATTACGAGCACATGTTCTCGTGCAATCCGATCTGGGAACCCGAGTTCCAGACGTTCCCCAAGCACCCCACCACCTGCGGAGTCCAACCGTTCCGCGTCAAGGACGAGTGGTACTTCAACATCCGGTTCCTCGATGATCTCCCCGGCAACGTCGCCGCGAAGGTGAACGATGTGCAGTTCACTCCCATCCTGGTGGCCGCGCCGTCGGACCAGGTGCGCAACGGCCCGTACGTCTATCCCCCGGGACCCTACCCGCACATCCAGGCGAACAAGGGGCGCACCGAGGCGATGCTCTGGACGGTGGAACGTCCGGGGGGAGTGCGGGGCTTTGGCTTCACCGGCGGTCACTTCCACGACAACTGGGGGAACGACCAGTTCCGCAAGGTGGTGCTGAACACCCTGGTCTGGCTGGCGGGTGCCGAGGTCCCTCCCCAGGGAATCGAGTCGCAGGTCACCCCCGACGAACTCAACGCCAATCTGGACCCCAAGAAATAAGCGTTTTGCGTGTCCTGGTTTTTTGAGCGGGACCGGAGAGAGGCACGTTCCTCCGGCCCTGTTGCCTGTTGCTGAATTGCATGGCGTGGTGCCGCCGGGATCGGTTCGACACGATCATCATTTCGCTCAGCCGACTCAGTCCCCCACCACCAGCGCGCATTCCCGCGTCAACCCATCCCAGTCCCCCTGGAGCAGTGAAGCGCGAGCCTGATCGAGGTGCGACACCTGACGGCAGGTGAACGGAAGAGCGACGGGTCCACTCACGAGGGCAGGCAGCAACCGTTCGATGATTTGCTGCTTCAATTCCTGCAGCCCCAGTCCGGAGACTGCCGAGACAGGCAGGAGATCGGGCTGCAACTCGCCCGCAATCTCCGGTGAATGAATGAGGGGGTCTCTCACCTGCCAGGCTGGTGCGAGATCGGCCTTGTTCGCCAGCCAGAGCGACTGGGGATAATCGTGACACAGGGCTCGGTCTTCGTCGGTCAGGGGCTGGCTGCGATCGAGCACCAGCAAAACCAGGTCAGCCTCAGCCAACCAATCTCGGGCCCGCTGCATGGCGAGGGTTTCCAGTTCCCCCGCCCCCGTCCGAAACCCCGCCGTGTCCGCCAACTGCAGCCCCCACCCGGCAAGGGCCGTCTCGGCGGTCACAACGTCTCGCGTCGTTCCCGGGGCATCAAACACGATGCTGCGCTCGTACCCGACAAGCGCATTGATCAGGCTCGACTTCCCGACGTTGGGACGCCCCACCAGGGCCACCCGAAAAGGTCGCGTCAATCGAAGCCCGGCCCTCCGCCAGCGCCAGACGGCGTCCAGGCGTTCGGAGGCGAGGGACAGATCGGGGTGGGCTGCCGTGACTTGCTCGAGCGCATGCCGCAGGGCACCGCACCGCTGCGCCACAACCAGGTTCGCCGCCAATTGTGTCTGGGCCAGCGCCAAGGCCTCATGACATTCCCGTTCAAACTGTGTCGTGCCCGGCCACACCGCATCGCATGAGAGGAAGCCGCGCGATGCAAGATCGTCCATGATCCGGCGCAGGGCGGCTTCTCCCCCGTGACAGTGCAGTTCCATGACATCGGTGCGCAACCGGCAGACCACGACCTCTTCGGCGGGATCTTGCCCGACCGTGCCAAACGCGATTCGGCCGCTTGGCAGCTGCGAGAGAGCCATCCCCGAGGCGGCGCAGAACAAAGGCCGGGGCGGGATGTCGAGCTCCGCAAGCGGCCCTGTCAGCCGCAGCGTTGCGACAGCCCCCCGGCCAGCCGGGGTCAGGCGCTGGACCGTGCCAAGCGGCGGCCCGGAGGAATCCTCCTCCCCCGGGCCTGCGCGCCAGCGTTCCGTTACTTGCCGATTTTCCACAGGTGCCGGTCACTGCGCACAAACAGGGCACCATTCGAGATCGCCGGTGTCCCGAGGATCTGTTCCTTGAAATCGTGCGTCGAGACCACCTCTCCCTTCTCGCCGCTGGTGTTGATGACCAGTCCCACACCTTCTTCGTTGAAAAGATAGATGTGTCCGTCAGCCGCCACCGGCGTCGCGCTGAACTGACCTCCGCTGGTGCGATCTTCCAGCTTCACCTGCAACCTCAACTGCCAGAGCGCCTTGCCATCCTTCGCATCGGCGGCCGACAGGACCCCGGCTCCCCCGACGGTGTAGACCTTGTCGGCGATTCCGATCGGACTGGGGGTTGAAGGCCCCATCTTCCCGGAGTTCCAGACGCTGACCGGCCCCCCTTCTCCCGTCCGCACATCGAGTGCCGTCAGCCCCTTGGATGGGACGAACAGGATTCCATTCGCCACGGCGGCCGACGGAATGGTCGAGCAGGACTCTTCATACTTCCATTTCTCCTTCCCGGTCCGCGGTTCGAGGGCCACCAACCCCTTCCCCGACTGCAGCACCACGAGGGTGTCCGCCGGCTTGGAGCCCGGCAAGACCAGGGGAGAAGTCCAGTTCGCCGCGATTGGCCGGTCGAGCTTCCAGCGATTCTCGCCGGTCGCCGTGTCGATTCCCACCGCGAGCGATTCGCTGTCATTCTCGACCTGAACGACCAGAGTGTCTCCCACGACCACCGGCGATGACGACATCCCGAGGCTATTGCTGGCGTTGGGATAGTCATGGGTCAATCCACGAAACCACAGCAGGTTCCCCTTCAGATCGACGCAGACCAAGTCGTTGCTCGAGAAGAACGCAAAGATCCGCTGGCCGTCGCTGGCACAGGTTGGAGTGGCATTGCACATCTTGGGATGACACAGCGTCCGACCGGTCGCCCAGAACTGGCGTTCCCAATTCAGGGTGCCGGTCTTGGCCGAGAAACTCAGCACATGCAGACGGTCCTGGTTGAACCCGCTGCTCGCGGTCAGGATCACCTGGTCTCCCACCACGATGGGACCCGACAAACCACGGCCGGGCAGGTCGACCGTCCACTGGATGTTGTCGGAAAGTCGGGTGGGGACCTTGTCGGCGGAAACTCCGGTCGTGTCATTGCCACGGAACTGGGTCCAATCGGCTCCCATCTGGAACGCCAGGAACAGGCCTGCCAGGCAGGACAAACGCAGGGCTTTCATTGCAGGATTCTTTCAGTCGGGGTCTGCGGGAGATCGGGGAACAGGGGTGGTGTCGACAGCTTCAGTCGCTGCCACCGGTCGCCGGGGGGGCTTTTCGGTCGGCGGACAAGACCGCTGTCCCCGTGGCGTCGCAGACCCGCAATTGGATCTGCCACCGCTGCGCCCACTCCTCGGTCTGCTCATTCTGGCACACCTTGATCAGGATCGTGTTCTTTCCCTTTTTCAGAGTTCCCCGCATGCGGTACTGGTCGAGGCTCATTCCGCGGTGATATTCCTCGCGGGCAAACAGCAACTTGCCGTTCAGCCAGACCTTCCACGAATTGGGGGTCCCCAGTCGCAGATCCACAGGCTTTTCGGAATCGCTTTCGAAGTCGGCCGCTGCGTAGGCCACCGCTCCCTTGAACGGGGTCAGCACCTTGGCCAGGTCGACAATCCCGTACTCGTCGTCGGTCGAGGTGGTCACCCACGCCGCCTTCACGCCATCCTTCCCGTCGTACTCCTTGGTGAAGTCGATTTCCTTCTCGGGGGGATAGGCCACCGGGAAACCCTTCCCGGCCGTGTTGTCAAACGGGGCGATCAGGTGCCAGGTCATCAGGAAGCCGAAGTGTGTCGGCAGATCGACCTTCTCGCCCAGTTCCTCCAGGTACTTCTTCAGCGTTTTGACCTGATCGTCGTCACGGGCGGCTGCCATCGCCAAACGGTACTTTTCCCGGGCTTCGTCCTTTTTGTCTTCATCAAAGAGACCATTTCCCTGTTCCATCACCTGGGCAACAGCATCCCGGCGCAATTCGGTGCTGGGGTCGTTCAGCATCCCGGGAATCAACCGGTCAAAGTTGGTCTTGTCGGTGGCCACCAGGATTTCAAAAGCGAGTCGACGGGCCCGTGGCTCGTGGGCGGTCTCCTTGAGAAACGTTTCAATCTCAGCGAGGGGAAGCTTCCCCTTGGCGGTGCGGGTTCGGTCGACAATCGACTCAATGGCATTCCGCAGATAGTTCGAGGCGAGGGGATTGGCTCCATCCAGCCCCTTCAGCAGTCCGGGGATCGCGTCCGGCCCCTCCTGCGCAAGCTTCTGAAATGCCTGGGCTGCCGCCCGGGCCCCCTTTCCTTCCGCATCCACGCTGCGAACAGCCTCGATCAGCGGTGCAGTCTCCGCTCCCCGGGCATCCATCACTCCTGTGGTCAATCCGGCGACCAACCCCAGCAACACTCCGATCCTTTTCAACATCACTCAGACCCGTCAGAGACCGATTCGGTGTAACCACCTCCGAGACCTACCCGAGGCGTCGCGTGATTCTACAGGCGATTTCGAGAGTCTCACAACCATGATCGTGGCAGCGTGAAGGCCGCCCATCGGGCCGACTGGGAGAATACGGAGGGAATCCCGTTCACAGCCCTCAAACCTCAGTCACGCAGCCCCAACTCGCTGCCGTCGGACTCTCCCTGGGTGGCTTCGCGAATCAACTCCCGAAGTTTGCCCACCACGAAGTGCTTGTGATTGGCGACTGCCTGTTCGGAGATGCCGAGTTCGGCCGCAACCCGCTTGTTGGGCCACCCCAGCACGAACAAGAGCTCAATGACCTGGAGCCGCTCCCACTCACCCCGGACCTTCCACTGGCCAATCAGGCGTCGCAGGGCGTCATTCAGCAGTCGGCTTTCGATCCCGTGCTGTTCCCGGCTGCGGGCGAGGCTGGAGGCCATCCGGACCTGGGCAGCAGGCTCACCCGACTGGCTGTTTTGCGAGTCAGGCAGCGACAGGGGTACGGTCGGTCGGCGCCCCAGTCGACGCAGGGTGTCGGTCAATTTGTGGGCGGCAATGGCAAACAGGAAGCTCTCCAGCGGGGTCTCATCGTTGTAATTCGGGACAGCGATCAGGAACCCGAGGAATGTCTCCTGGACGACATCTTCACTCTGCGCGCGATCCCGCAATCGACTGTCCACAAAGGCCAGGAGTCTGCCTTCGAATCTGGCAATACAGTCGCGCCACGCCTGCTCATCTCCAGCCCGAATCCGGGCCACCAGCAGTCGATCCGCCTCATCGATGGGCATGGCAGACGCTCAGGAATGTCGCCCGGGAAATGAGGTCCAGAACCATGAATTCGTGGGAGACAACCCAGGATGCAGTCGGCCCAACCTACATTGGCAGGGGCATCGTCCAGTCGGGACAAATGAGAATGCCCGACGTGCGGACAGCCGTCACCGGAATCAACGAAACCTGCGTCTGGGAGCGTGAACTCGCCAGAAACTCAGTGGTGAGCCAGAGCCGGTGCGTGACTGTGATCATGACCGTGGTCATGACTGTGATCGTGACCATGGTCATGGGGATGGTCGTGATCATGACCGCCGTGACTGTGATCATGGCCATGATGATGGTCATCGGCTGGCGGGGCAGGAACGTCACACCATTGAGCACAAAATCCGGAGAGTTGCAGTGCCCCGGCGAGGAACATCAGCGAGACCAACCCCGAAACATAGACCGTCTTCTCGACGAAATTGCTGATTTTCAGTCCGAAGAGGTCGACCCCCTCCCGCGACGGGGAGACATTTCCCCAGACCAGGACCGCCATGGCCGCCAGCAGGACGATGCCGATCCAGCCCCCGCGAGCCAACAGCGACCGCAGTCGCTGCCAATTCACCGCACAAAGCCAGAAGGCGACCCAACCAACCAGGGGCAACCACGGCCCCAGCAATGACAGCACCGCCCAGACCACATCGAGAACTGAGTGGATCAGCGAACCGAGAGACTGAAACAGGTTGATGATCGGGTCCATGTCCGCGCGGTCTGTAACCAACAGGAGGAAAAGCGACAGTTGTCCAGTGACAGTTTAGTCGTAGAGTTGGCGAAATCGTAGCAGATCAAATCGCGGCGTGCCAATTATTGGCAAACACGCCAGATGCCTGAGTGTTCGACCGCCATCAAACGCAGATCCTGAAACATTGGTCCAGGTAATCAGGGCTCGTGTTGGATGGGTGAGCTCGCTGCCGACCGCACACTCGGAAATCACGAGGCATGGGCATCTTTGATGCACGAAAGGTGTTTCCCCGGCAACTGGGAACTTTGTACAGTGAAGGCCTCATTATCAGACTGACTCTCTCCAACCGTCGATGATCCCCCAAGAATTGGCGAAGACGCTGACCAAACTCGAAGAGCTGATCTGTCAGCAGAGATTCGAGGAATTGGAAACGCTCGCACTCGAGATCAAACCGGTTCCCCCAACAGGAGCCGAGTGGCGGAAACTGCATCAATCGATCTGCGCCTTTCTGAACACCTATGGCGGATTTGTCTTGTTGGGGATCCGTGAAGAAGGACAGGGTCGCGAACGCCGGTACGTTTTTCAGGGGTGGCGCGCCGAGCAGGAAGGGCAACTGAAGGAGCTGCCACGGCGGTTCTCCGATCGCGAGGGGCGTGCAGTCGATTTGACCGACGTGATACCCCCACCGCAGATCGTCCCGTTTCTCGACGGCCAGGTGGTTTTGCAGGGGATTCCCCAGCTCCCTGAAGATCGCAAATTTGTGTTCTACGAAGGGCGTCCCTGGAAGCGCGAGGCCACCGGAGACACGACGTTCAGCGAGGCAGAAATCCGGCGTCAGGAACGTCGTCGAGAAGACGCCCGACGCGCCCGGGAGTTGGAACCCGTTCCAGGGACCTCATTGAGCGATTTCAGTCTCGAAGCGCTGAATGCCTTCATCCACCAACTCAACCAGGTCGTTCGCAAGGAATCGATCAAGCCCGACCTGAATTCAGCGGCGTCCTTCCTGCAGCGGAGGCACTTTGTTTCCCAGGGCCAAGCCACCATCCTGGGCCTGTTGGTTTGCGGCGAGCATCCCTCCGACCACCTGGGACTGCGGTGCCAGGTGCATGGTTTTGTAGATGTTCCGCAGGAGATCGCCCGCGACAAGCAGATCCTTGTCGACAACGTTTTGCCGCTGATGGAGCGCAGTGTCGGCTACGTGCTGCGAAACATTCATGTGGGCGTCGCGCTCGACCAAGGGGGCACGCCCCAGCCTCAATACCCCGAAGCTCTGTTGCGTGAAACGATCAACAATGCCCTGGCCCACCGCGATTACTCGATTGACAAACAGGTGTTTGTCACGATCCGTCCTGGTGAATCGCTGTCGATTGAGAACCCGGGCACCTTTCCCCGTGATCTACGGATCGAGTCGCCGCAGTCCGAGATTCCAGTGCTGCTGCTGCTGCCCGAAGCCCAACCGCGGAATCCCAAGTTGGCCGATGTGCTGAGCATCTACCGCAAATGGGAGGGACGAGAAATCGGGATGGCGACGCTGGTGGATCTGGCACTGCGGAATGAAATCGAACTGCCCACGTATCAACTGGGGCAGCACGACGTCACGCTGGTGCTGCGCACCGGGAAGCTCGTCGATGAAGCGATCGAGCGGCACTTCAACTCGTTCGATCGCTTCTTTCTCGAACAGCTCGAAGGTGCCCTTCCGACGTTCTCTCAGAAGGCAGTGCTGGCCTACCTGATGAAATGCGAATGGGCGCATCAGCAGCGTCGTTACACGATTTTGTTAAGCCACAACAACAATCACAGTCTGGAACTGCACCAACTGAAGAGCGCGGGTTTGATTGTCGAGCACGAAACCAGTCAGCCGGAGTATCCCGTGTATGTCCCCTGCCGCACGCTGATGCAGACCGATTACCGTCGGGAGTTGCGCGAGCAGTTCGGGTTGGGCTACGATGGGCTGCCGCTCTTGTACCAGCAGATTCTCGGCGTGGTCTACCGCCACGGCCGATATTCGACCCGCACCGTGGTGAGCGCGAAGGCGACCAGCCTCGATTTGTGGGCCCGGCAGGGGCGTCCCAACGACATCCTGCAGTTCGACCGGTTCTACCGCCAGGTGCGCACCGCGTTCAACAAACTGGAACGCGTTGGCTTGATCCGCAAAGCGGATGGCAGTCGGGGCTATGTGCTGAATCCGGATGGTGGGGAGGGGGTTTTGAAACCGGTTGCGCCTTCAAACTGAGTCTTCAGAGATTCCCGCGTGTCGTCGTGACGCGCTTGTGGTTTGTTCCGTGAAGTCTCGGTTGGATGACTGACGGATGATAAGACAACGCCCTACCGCGCCTCGCGGTCCTGCTGCCGCATCGCTTTCACGCACCCCTCCGGGGTGCTGGCCTGTTTAGAGGGCGCGATACCGGGGGTGTCGCTTCGCTCACCCCCGGCTACACAGCCTAAGAAAGATT
>DNUF01000203.1:1278-7140 GCA_003508595.1 Planctomycetaceae bacterium | reverse complement strand
CACGTTGTGGAATAGGCTTTTAGCCTGTTGTCGTTGGACTGCTGTGGCGCATTGCATCCATGCCATCGAAAGCTCTGGATGGTGACCGGCCAAGAGAATGGTCCAACCTCCGCATTCACTTCCAGAGACTGACAGACCAGAAGGTCTGTCACCACGTTGTGGAATAGGCTTTCAGCCTGTTGTCGCTGGACTCTTTCGGCACATTGCATCGAAGCGATCGAAAGGTTTGGACGGTGTGTCCGGTCAGTGGCATGGTCCAACCCTGCATTCCTTTCCAGAGACTGACAGACCAGAAGGTCTGTCACCACGTTGTGGAATAGGCTTTCAGCCTGTTGTCGCTGGACTGCTTCGCCGCATTGCATTCATGCCATCGCAACGTTTGGAGGGTGTCCAGTCGGGGGAGTCAGCCCGGTGGATTCCTGGTGCCCGGGGCCCCACAGTGGGTGGTCACTTCAAAGGCAGATGGACCACCTGGTTGGTCCTGGCTGAGATCAGGCATGCTTCGCACAGTTCCACGGCCGCCCGTCCCTCGGCTCCCCCGACCTTGGGCGGCCGTTGCTCGCGGATGCTGTCGACAAACTCACGGATAACGCCGATGTGCGGGAAGAGCCGGATGGGCGACTTTGGCTCTTTCAAATAGTCAAACCGCTCGGGGGTCATGATTCGCTCCCAGGTGTCTCCCAGCGAGACATCGAGGTACTCGAAGTTCTCGAGATCGAGCATCCCGTTTTTCCCCACCACCTGGAACCGTACCTCGCTCGACGGCCAGCCCGGAGCGGGAAACTCCGACGAGATCCACATGTGGGCCATCGCCCCATTCTCAAACCCGATCTGGGCCATCACGCTCTGGGCCGGGGCGGCGACGTCGCTGTAGGATTGCACCTGGGCAAACACCTGCGTTGCGTTTGAGCCGGTCAGCCAGCGCAGGAAATCGGTGTTGTGTGAGGCAATGCCCATGAAGAGTCCCCCTCCTCGCGGGTCGAGCATCCACGGACGGCTGTCAAACAACTCCTTCGCGAGACTGATTGGGAAACTGGAGATCGTCCGGAGCATCCACAGGGGACCCAGCTTGCCGGAATCGATGATCTCCTTCGCCTTCAGGGTGATCTTGCGGAACCGCTCGGTCTGCACGACCGCCAGGTTGACACCCGCCTGGGCACAGGCGGCGATCATTGCGTCGCACTCGGCCACGGTCGGAGCCATCGGTTTCTCGGCCAGCACGTGTTTTCCCGCCGCTGCCGCCGCCCGGGTCAGCTCCAAACGGTTTTGATCGGGGGTCGCCAGCACCACGCCGACGACATCGGGCCGGGCCAGCAACTCGTCGTAGGTGGTCGCATGCGGAACCCCATAATCGGCCGAGAGTGAGGCGGCCCGTTTCCCGCCGGTGACAGCAGCGAGGTGCGCCCCGGGAACATGTTTCGCCAGGACCTCGGAATAGGTGAGCCCCATGAAACCGCTCCCCACCATGCCAATTCCCAGTGATGCCATTGCTTGTGCCTGTTTGTAAGTGACGCCAGAAGCGGGAACCACCAGCCGACGGATCGGACGCGAGAGATCTTCACGCTCCCCTGACAACTCGTCAACAACCGGAGGGTGTACTGCGTCGAACTCGGCTCATTTCTGGCTCCACTTCAATTTCCTGCCCCCGGCGGGCCCATGAGCCCTGCGGGCCTGCCGTTTGGTTCTGGGACACCAGGGCACAACAAGGGGGTCAGGTTCCGGCATTCCGGTTCTCATACCGCTTCCAATTCTGATCCTTTTCCAATTGCCTCTTCCCGAGGAGATTCCATAAACTGAAGTTGATCTGATGGACGAGATTTTGCGCTGTTCTCTGGCCTTCGTGAGAAACGAATCGATGGTGCGGACGTCGCTGGTGTGGCTGGCCTGTTGGGGAGCATTCGCCGGGGCGAATCTCTGTCCGGCTGTGCTTGGCGCGGAGCCCTTGCGAGCCTTCCCGGCTGCCATCGAACTGACCCAGCCCGAAGCCTCCCAGCAGGTGGTGATCCTGCAGGCGGTGGAGGGGCGAGAGCGCGATGTCACCCGGCAGGTCAGCCTGCGCGTGGAGAATCCCGGGGTGGCCACCGTGGATCGCGAGGGGCTTGTCCAACCCCGGGGTGATGGATCAACGCGACTGATCATCACGGCTGAGGGAGTCGAGACCGCGGTCCCCCTGATCGTCAAAGGTTGGGCCGATCCCGCCCCACTCTCGTTCGAACACGACATCGAACCAATCCTCACGAAGGGCCGCTGCAATTCAGGCGGTTGCCACGGCAAGGCCGAGGGGCAGAATGGGTTTCGGCTGAGCCTGCTCGGTTTCGATGCCGAGTTCGACCATGACGCCCTGACGCATGAAGCCCGCAACCGCCGGCTCAATTCCACGGATCCCCCGCGCAGTCTCCTGGTCCGCAAGGGAGCGGCGGAGGTTCCTCACGGCGGGGGACGCAAGCTCGAAAAAGAAAGTCCGCAGTATCGGCGTTTGATTCGCTGGATTGCCGCCGGTGCTCCGCTGAAAGTCGAAGGCGAGCGCCCGGCGGTCCAGATCGAGGTCGATCCTCCGGAATTGACACTGGCCCCGGGAGAGTCGCGCCAGTTGCGTGTGACCGCAGTTGATGCCCAGGGGGGGCGGCGGTGCGTGACGATTGAGTCCGACTTCCTGTCGAACGCAGGACATGTGATCGAGGCGGATTCCCGAGGGGTCGTTCGCGCCAGCGACATCCCCGGTGAGGCAGCGATCCTCGTTCGCTACCAGGGCATGGTCTCGGTCTGCCGGGTCGCGCTGCCCCGTCCCAATCCCCAGTTCCAGCGTCCTCCCGAAAAGGGCTTCATCGACACCCTGGTGTGGAACAAGCTGCAGCGGTTGGGAATCCAGCCGAGCCCCGTGGTGGACGACGCCGGGTTCCTGCGACGTGTCTATCTCGATGTGATTGGAACACTCCCGACGGCGGCCGAAGCGCGGGCGTTCCTGCAGGACCAGGATCCGCTGAAACGAGCCCGGCTGGTCGATGCCCTGCTCCAGCGTCCGGAATATGCCGACTACTGGGCGATGAAATGGACGAACCTGCTGCGGGCCGACAAGACCCGCATCACGCCTCAGGGAACGGTCGGGCTCTCGCGATGGCTCTCCCGCCAATTCTCAGACAACCGTCCGTACGACCAAATGGTCCGGGATGTGTTGCTGGTGCAGGGACCGGTGCAATCTGAAAGTCCGGCCGGTTTCTACAAGGCTCTGGAGAAGCCCGAGGTGGCCGCCCGGTCCTTCAGCCAGTTGTTCCTCGGAGTACGGATCGAATGTGCACAATGCCATCATCACCCGAGTGAAAAATGGAGCCAGGATGACTATGCCGGTCTTGTCGGTTTCTTCACCGGTGTGACCGTCAAGCCGTTGCCCGAGGGGACCGAGGCAGTGGTCTCACGGGGAGGGGGCGATGCTCCGCATCCGAGAACGGGGCAGCCCGTGCCGGCCCGGCCTCTGGGAGCCCCGGCGTCCGACCTCAAGCTCGCGACCGACCGTCGGCGGGCGTTGGCCGACTGGACGACTGCACCCGACAATCCGTTCCTGGCGCGGGCGATCGCCAATCGGCTCTGGGCCCATTACTTCGGACGCGGGCTCGTGGAGCCGATCGATGATCTGCGGGCCACGAACCCGGCCACGAATGAACCGCTGCTCGATGCCCTCGCCCAGCACCTGCGCGAGGTCAGATACGATCTCAAGGCCTTCACCCGGACGCTCTTGAATTCCACGGTCTATCAGTTGTCGAGCGAAACGAACGACACCAATGGGACCGACAGGCAGCATTTTTCGCATGCGGTTCCCAAGGCCCTGCCGGCCGAGGTCCTGCTCGATGCGGTCAGCCAGACGACGGGGGTGACCGAGAAGTTCAATGGTTGGCCCGAGGGGATCCGGGCCATCCAGGTGTGGGACAATCGCATGCCTTCCTACTTCTTCCGGATCTTCGGACGGCCGGTCCGGGCGACCGTCTGCGAATGCGAGCGCAGCAACGAGCCGAGCATTTCTCAGGCGTTGCACCTCATGAACTCTCCCGAGATCCATGAAAAGCTGACCCACCGGCGTGGTCAGGCCCGACGCCTGGCACTGGGGGGACTCGCTCCCGATCAGGTGGCGGCCGAACTGTACCTGGGAACTCTGTCGCGCTTTCCCACCGAGGCCGAACGGCCCTTGATCGAGGAAACGTTCGCCGTGCATGCCAGTGATCGTCAGGCGGCGGTGGAAGACCTGTTGTGGGCCCTGCTGAACACCAAGGAATTTCTGTACAACCACTGACAGTCCGGCTGCCGTCGTCCAGGTCGCCTGGCCGACACAAGTGAGCCGACACGAATCAATGGGCTGACTTTTCTGAACCGAGTTTCTTTTCCGCGAGACCCGACCATGCTGAACCTGAGCCTCCCCGGAACCGGATCGCGGTTTTGTGACGGACTGTCGCGGCGGAACATGCTGCGTGTGGGAAGTACCGGAGCCCTGGCTGGTTTGGGCCTGCCGCAGTTGCTGGCGGCCGACGAGGTAACGACTGGCCGGGTTGCACGGGCGAAGGCCTGCATCTTCCTGTTTCTGGAGGGGGGGCCTCCCCATCAGGACATGTGGGATCCGAAGCCCGAGGCGCCCTCCGAGATCCGCGGTCCGTTTGCGACGATTCCGACCTCGGTGCCGGGGACGTTTTTCACCGAGCACTGCGGAAATTGCGCCAAGATCGCCCACAAGTTCACGGTGGTCCGCAGTCACAGCCATGCCGACAATGGGCACATGACCGGGTATTACTATGTGATGACCGGGCGGAAGCCGACGTTCCCCGACGGCGAGCATCCCATTCCGACGAACGAGCTTTATCCCTCCCTCGGGTCCTGGGTGGCCCGCGAACTGGGGCCGCGGGGTCGGGTCCCGGCGTACATCAACATGCCGCATCCGATGTCGGCTGGTGGACCCGGTTTTTTGGGGGCCGAGTATGCCCCGTTCGTGATCGAGGCCGATCCGAGCCAGCCTGACTTTGAGGTGAAGGATCTCTCGGCCGTCTCCGGGCTGTCGACTCTGCGGCTCGTCCAGCGGCAGAAGCTGCTGGCAGGGCTGGAGCAGAACCGGACTCGGGGTGGGCGTGCCGCCGCGATGGCGACGTATTACCAGAAGGCAAATGACCTGATGCAGTCAGCCGAGGCCCGGGAGGCCTTCCGGATCCAGGCCGAGCCATTGGAGTTGCGGGAATCGTACGGGATGACCCAGATTGGACAGTGTGCACTGCTTGCCCGCCGTCTCATTGAGGCGGGCTGCCGGTTTGTCGGCATTGATGCCCCCGGCTGGGACGTGCATTTCAATTGCTTCCCGAGCCTGAAGGAGGATCTGATTCCTCCAGCCGACAAGGCGTTTGCCGCACTGATCACCGATCTGGAGCAGCGTGGACTGCTCAATGAGACGCTTGTGGTGATGATGGGAGAGATGGGAAGGACGCCGCGGGTGAATGCCCAGGCGGGACGTGACCACTGGTCGATGGCCCAGTCGATTCTGTTTGCGGGGGGCGGGGTAAAGCCGGGGCAGATCATCGGCGCGACCGATGCGCAGGCCGCAGCTCCGACCGGGGACCCCATCAGCGTGGCGGACGTGTTGAAGACGGTGCATACGATTCTCGGCATCGATTCCGACAAGGAATATCCCGATCCCCTCGGCCGCCCGGTTCCGCTCGTCGGGTCCGGCCGCGTCATCCCCGGCCTGCTCGCCTAGCCTGGAAAATCCAACGTCGGCCGAAACGTTGGTGGTGGAAGAGTCCAAAGACATCGACTCGGAAAGTCGATCGACTCTCCGAGTCGATGTCCCACGGCTCCCCTCGCGCGATTGCAACCCGTCAACGGTGCCGGAGG
>DNUF01000203.1:0-1039 GCA_003508595.1 Planctomycetaceae bacterium | reverse complement strand
GGGCGATCTGCAGTGCAATCGCCCCGGAAAATCCAACGCCGGCCGAAACGTTGGTGTTGGGAGAGTCCAAAGACATCGACTTGGAAAGTCGATCGACTCTCCGAGTCGATGTCACCCGGCTTTCCTTTCGCGATTGCAACCGCACAACCTCACCGTCGCCAGAGAACATTCTTCATCTCAGTTCAGTCCCCATGATCAGCGTTCGAGGATAGACTCTGTTCGGGGCAATCCTGTGGAAACCGCCTGGAAATCACAGGAAAGGTCGATCGATCCTGAGGAGTGGAGGCATGGAGGAGGTGATCTGGAATTGTTTTGATCCGGATGCCGAGGTTGGTGTTTCCAGCCGTAACCGGCCGCATTGGGATCAGCGGGGGGCCGTCACTTTTGTCACCTTTCGACTGTTCGATTCACTCCCCGGTGAAGTGCTGCAGCGTTGGCGGCGTGAACTGGCAGAGTGGCTGGCGAAACAGGGCTACGATGACAGCGATGTCAACGCGGTGGAGTCGAAAATGCCCAAACGGATCCGCAATGCGTATCAGAAGTTTCTGCGTCAGCGCTGGAATGAGAATCTGGATGACTGCCATGGTTCTTGCCTCTTGAAGCGACCAGGATTTGCGATATTGGTCGCGGAGTCATTAAGGAAGTTTGATGGCGAACGCAATGACGTGGATCGGTTGGTGATCATGCCGAATCATGTGCACCTGCTGGTTCAGATGCGACCTGATTGGGAATTGACCGGGCAATGTGAGTCGTGGCTGCGCTACACAGGTCGCCAGCTCAACGAAGCCTTGGGTCGTCGAGGCCCAATGTGGTCGGAACCGTTCGATCACGTGGTCCGCAATTCGGACCAATTCGAATACCTGCGGCAATACATTGCAGAGAATTCTGGGAAGGCGCGATTGCATCCGGGCGACGCCCTGCTCTGGATCCGCGGGCAGGGCTATATTCTTCCGGAGCGACTGGGTCGGCCCAGGAACGAATCGGAAAAGACGTAGGTGACGTCTGTTGGGAAAATCCAACGCCGGCCGAAACGTTGGTG
>DNUF01000205.1:2376-5698 GCA_003508595.1 Planctomycetaceae bacterium | reverse complement strand
AACAACTTCCCCTACACGTTCATGGGGCTGGAGCCCGGAACGACCAAGCAGGACATCATCGACTGCCTCGACCGGTGGAACGACGGTGACAACGGGATCCTGAACTACTCGAAGGCGTACCGGCTGCAGCCGGGGACCGGGTGGCTGATTCCTCCCTGCGTGTTGCACGCTCCGGGCAGCCTGGTGACCTACGAGCCCCAGTGGGGCAGCGATGTCTTCGCGATGTACCAGTCGATGGTGGAAGGGCGGGCTGTGCCCCGTTCTCTGCTGACCAAGGACTTCCCGAAGGAAAAGCACAACAACAACAAGTACCTCGTCGATGCCCTCGACTGGGACGGAAATGTCGACCCCAATTTCAAGGACAATCACTTCCTGGCGCCGATTCCGGTCGCCAAGACCGAGAAGGAAGGCTGGGTGGATCGCTGGATTGTTTACGGCAAGGTGGGGGGCAAGCAGCTCTTCACCGCCAAGGAACTGACGGTGCAGCCCGGCAAGAAGTGCGTCATCAAGGATGGCGGTGCCTATGGCTGGATCACCGTGCAGGGACGAGGCAAGATCGGCAATGTCGACCTGCAGACCCCGGTGATGATTCGGCACTGGGAAATCACCGAAGACGAAGTCTTCGTGACCGCCAAGCGGGCCGCCGAGGGAGTGGAAATCGTCAACACGGGCACCGAGCCGCTCGTGGGCCTGCGTTATTTTGGCCCCGACGCCCAGCCGAACGCCCCGGCCGTGGGTGACTACCGCAAGTAGTCGTCGATGACATCGGAGGATGCGCCAGGTCCAGGTATCGCGAGTCGCGGTTGCCTGGTCCTGGCGTTGGACCGCCGGGGGCGCACCCGGCGTGGTTGTGCCCGTTTCCTGCATTGAAGACAGGTCCCCTTTCATGAGCGCTCCGCGTAACAACTTTCCGAAGCTGCACAATGCCAGCTGGCCCGGTGTGGTGGGCAAGGGTTCTCCCGGTGCCGAGCCGATCATCGAGCTTGACCAGATGCTGGCCCTCACCGCGGCTGCCGAGGTCGATGGGGTGAAGTTCGACGGTGTGGACGTCTTTCTGTTCGCACCGCACGTCGACATCGATTCGACCGATGACGATCTGAAGCGGCTGGCCGAGCGGGTGCAAAAGCACAACCTGGTGATTGGCTCGGTCGTGGCTCCGGTCTGGCCTCCCACCGGGGGAGGGTCGGCCATGGGTTCGGAAGCCGAACGCGACCAGTTTGTCGAGCAGGTTCGCAAGGGATGCCGGATCGCCTCCCGCCTGCGGGAGCTGGGCGTGCGGCCGTACGGGATCGTGCGGATTGACTCGGCCTGCAGCCCGTCTGACTGGGTGAAGGATCCGGAAGGGAGCCAGAAGAAGATCGCCCACACCTTCCAGCGGGCGGCTGACGTCGCGGAGGACCATGGCGAGCGTCTCGCGGCCGAAGGGGAAATCTGCTGGGGCGGGATGCACAGCTGGCGGCGGATGGTGCAGTTGCTGGAGATGACCGACCGCCCCGGGGTGGTCGGCTTCCAGGCGGACATGGCCCACACGCTGCTGTACACGCTGGGCTACAACGCTCCGGAAGACCGCATTCTTCCCGAGAACTGGAACTGGAGCGATGCCAACACGCTCGACGAGGCGCTGGCGACGCTGACCGCCGCCCTGCGTCCGTGGACGATCGACTTCCACGTCGCCCAGAACGACGCGACCGTCAAGGGCTCGGGTTCGCACGACAAGACGGGCAAGCACTGCCTGCCGAACGACCCCAACGGGAAACTGTCGATTGCGAAGCACGCCCGCCACTGGCTGCGTGATTCGTATGGCAATCCGCTGCAGAAGTACCAGCACATCTGCTGGGACGGCTGCATGTTCCCCAACGACGTGATGATGCTCCCCTCGACGTGGAACAGCATCCTCAAGGAAATGATTGCCGTGCGCGACGCCCACGGCTGGCACGCCTGAGCGTGGCTGGCTGATCCTGGCAGGGGCTGCAGGCCATCGCGGTCCGGCCCCTGTTCCTCACTCACAATCCACCCCACTTTTCACCCCCAGGGGGAGACCATGTCGAAACCACTGAACATCGGGATGATTGGCTACGGCTTCATGGGCCGGGCCCACTCAAACGGCTACCGCAAGGTCAACAACTTCTTCGACCTGCCCTACCACCCGGTCCTGAAGGCGGTCTGTGCCCGCGATGAAGCGAAGGCGAAGGAATTCGCCAATCGCTGGGGCTACGAGTCGGTGGAGACCGACTGGCGGAAGCTGATCGCCCGGAAGGATATCGACGCGATCGACATCTGTGTGCCGAACAACCTGCACAAGGAAATCTCGATTGCCGCCGCGAAGGCGGGCAAGATGATCCTGTGCGAAAAGCCCCTCTCGATGGACACCGCAGAGGGGGAAGAGATGTGCCAGGCGGTTGAAAAGGCCGGCGTGCCGAACATGGTCTGGTACAACTACCGCCGCGTTCCCGCCGTCATGATGGCCAAGCGCCTGATCGACGAGGGGCGTCTCGGGCGGATCTTCCATTACCGGGCGGTCTTCCTCCAGGACTGGACGATTTCGACCGATCTCCCGCAGGGGGGGACAGCGTTGTGGCGACTCGATGCGGCCGCCGCCGGATCGGGTGTGACGGGTGACCTGCTCGCCCACTGTATCGACACGGCGTTGTGGCTGAATGGCAAGATCGACACCGTCAGCGCGATGACCGAGACCTTCATCAAGGAGCGGACCCACACCGCCACCGGCAAGAAGGAACAGGTCAAAATCGACGACGCCTGTGCCTTCCTCGCCCGGTTCAACAACGGATCGCTGGCGACGTTTGAGTCGACCCGCTACGCGCGAGGTCACAAGGCGCTCTACACGTTCGAGATCAACGGTGAAAAGGCCTCCATCAAGTGGGACCTGCACGACCTGCACCGCCTCGAGTACTTCGACTACAAGGACGAAGGCAAACTGCGGGCCTGGCGTTCGATCCATGTCACCGACCACGGCGGTGACCACCCCTACATGGATCACTGGTGGGTCCCCGGTCTGCAGATTGGCTACGAGCACTCATTCGTGCACCAGGTGGCCGACTTTCTGGAAGGTCTCGGCAAGGGCGTGCCCGCCGAGCCGACCTTCCGCACCGCCCTGGAAACCCAGCGGGTGTGCGATGCCGTGCTGAAGAGCGCATCGAGCGGTGCTTGGGTGAACGTGGGCTGATCCCGGCGATCGGGAGCGACGACGAAACGATCGGCGGGGGTGTGCGGAAGACTGGGCACACCCCCGCTCGCGTTTTTGACGTGGGCCAGAGGAATCGCGGGACTGGTCAGGCCTCGTGATGTCCGCCGCGTGATGTCC
>DNUF01000205.1:1185-2160 GCA_003508595.1 Planctomycetaceae bacterium | reverse complement strand
ATGTCCGCCGCGTGATGTCCGCCGGTGGTTCCGCGGAAGTTGTCAGTGGGACCGGTCGTTGGCGGCCGCCTTGGCCGCTGCATAGCGGGACTTGTTCTGACGGACTTCGTGAGCCGCCTCCAGGAAATACTCGGTCACAGAACGCAGTGGATTCCCGCGCAGCTTGTCGGCCACGAAGTACTTCTTGCCATCGGAGACGACGGGATCGAGGTCGGCACCGGTGAAGCCATCGGTGGCCGCGATCAGGGCGTTGACGTCGATGTTCTCCAGGTCGGCAGGGACTCCCGAGAGCAACCGTTGGAGAATGCGCCCACGAGCCGCGGCATCGGGAACCCGGGTTTCGAGCCACAACTCGATGCGCCCCGAGCGGAGCAGGGCGGGAGGCAGGTCGGCCAGTTCCATCGCCGTGAAGATCACGCAGACATCCCGACAGCCTTCGCTCTCCAGCCCGTCGAGCATCGTCAGCAGGTAGCGGTACAATCCCAGTTCCTGGCCCGCCTGGAACATGGCGTCGCAGTCATCGATGAAGACCACGGCCGGGGCATTGTGCCGGGCCTGTTCGAAGACATTTTCAATCTTCCAGTAGAAACTGGGGGTGCCGGGGATGAAGGTTCCGTCAATCCGGAAGAACCGGCTCTTGAGACGGTGAGCCAGCGCCCGGCCGATGGTCGTCTTGCCGGTCCCGGGGGGGCCGAGCAGCAGTACACCCCGCTTGGGACGCAGGCCGTACTCCGTGGCGAGCGTGTCATTTTCCAGGGGCAGGACCACCTGGGTTTCGAGGGCGGTGATCAGGTCGTCCATCCCGGCGAGGTCGGCCAGCGAGACCTGCCGGACGCCCGAGAGCTGGATGTTGCTGGTCAGCCCATTCCCGGTGAGGTAGTCGAGAAAGCGGTCGGTGGTGAGTTCGGTCTCGCGGGACAGCCAGAGACACGCCTTGGCGAGATCGCGGGCGGTGAGATGGGTGGCGTGCCGCTT
>DNUF01000205.1:0-912 GCA_003508595.1 Planctomycetaceae bacterium | reverse complement strand
CAGGCGTAGTCTTCCTGGGTGAACTGCCCGAGGGTCGCCCCATAGCCGCGGGCCTCGATGGTGTGCGGCGGGAACTGCCCGCCAAGGATGATCTTGCGCCCGTTTTTCTCGGCAAATTCACAGCAGTTGAGCAGGACGGCGGGAAGCCAGTTCTGGCGGGGGTAAGAGCCGCACCCCTCCACCACCTGGATCAGCAGGTCGACATCATCACAGACGACGGCCGGGTATTGGAACAGGGATTCGGAAATCAGCCGTTCGAAAACCTCTTCGAGGGCCAGCGGGTTCGAGACCCGCATCTGCTGGGCAAAGCTGGCGAGCGGAATGAACTCGCCGTCGAGTTCCTGGCAGAGTTGGCGCAGGACGGTGGTTCGCCCGGAGCCGCGGGGACCATCCAGCCAGCTGATCGGGCTGATTTTCAGCGCCGCCAGGATGTCCTGCAGGGCTCGCTGTTGCGAGGGGCAAAGTTCGGGCATTACGGGAAAAGGCCGATCGTGGGGAAGGAGGCTGTCGGGAAGACCAGCGGAAAGACAGACACCGATCGACGTGGATTGGTTCGTTCAACGGGCAGGCGCGAAGAGCATCCGCCACTTGTGACGCAGCAGCGACTGGGCGACCGAGAAAAGCTTGCGGGCCCTCCCCAACTCGACCCGGCGTGAAAAGACATCATACCGTCGGCGCTCGATCTCGGTCAGCAGGCCGCCGTAAATGGTCACCATGGTCTCGAGGATCGGGCGCCCCGGGGGATCGAGATAGCCAAACAGCGGCTGCATGCGATCGTAGTACTCGCGGGCCCGGGCCGCTTCGAACCGCAGCAGTTCCACCACCTGGGGCGATGCCTGAGGGGCCTGCAGTTCGTTTGGATCGACCCCGAACCGGCGCAGATCTTCGGCGGGCAGGTACACCCGACCTGCG
>DNUF01000016.1:4411-6812 GCA_003508595.1 Planctomycetaceae bacterium | reverse complement strand
GTGTGGGCCTGGGCGATATCACCGGGGCCCAGCACCAGCATCTGCTTCATGGCTCCGAACATGACCCCATCGGTGCCATAGGAGACGGTCCGGGAGGCCGTTTTCCGGGCGATCCGCAACATTGTTTGAACGTACGGGGACTGGGGATCCACAAACAGCGCCTGGCCGATGGGGTACGAGATGAACTCCAGTCCGCAGCGGGCGGCGGCGGCGGCGGCCCGATCGACCAGCAGCTGCGCTTTCTGTCCGGGCATCGGGCGGCAGTAGACCGTGCAGACACTCCGCGGCGGCGTGATGTTGACGGCCGGGGTATGGTCGTTGATCCCGATGTTCCAGCTGATGACCGGAGGATCAAACCGGTCGTCGCGCCAGGCCGGATCGTGGGTCACTTCGTCGTGGATCGCCTTCATCTCGGCCAGGAAGGGGATCATGGCGAGGTTGGCATTGAGACCGTGGCTCGTGCTCGAGTGGGCCGCTTTGCCATGGGAAATCGCCCGAAATCCACACGTTCCCTTGTGGGCATGGACCACCTCCAGGCCGGTCGGCTCACCAATCATGCCGTGGGCTTCCCCCGCGACCATCTCGGCATAAAACCGCGACTTGGCCGCCACGAGGCGGGCCCCGGCGAAGCCAATCTCCTCGTCCGCCGTACAGACGACATACAGGGGACGTTTCAGCTGTGTCGGGGCCACGTCGGTCGCTGCGGCGAGCATGCAGGCGATCGACCCCTTCATGTCGCAACTTCCCCGCCCGTAGAGTCGCCCCCCCTGGATGGTGGGCTGGAAAGGTCCGTGCTCGGAAGAAAACCAGGGGTCGGCGGGAACGACGTCGGTGTGCGAGAAGTAGGCGAGGCCGCCGGTTCCGGAACCCTTTTTCCCAACGACACAGGACTTGGGGACCCCCTGATCATCCACAAAGTCGAGACGTTCGACCTCGAATTGACGCTCGATCAGCAACTGCTCGACGCACGAGGTGACCTCGCAATTCGAAGATCGACTGACCGAGGGGAAGGCAACCAGACGCTGGGCCAGTTCAAGGGAGGTCATGGGGCAAATCGGGGGAACCTGGAGAATCGGGGCAGGATCGCGAGATTACCCCAGCGGGGGTGAATTCGTCCAACCCACGGGCACAACAGGCACCTTCGATTCACTCCGAATGTTGGGGAAAACCGTTACATTTTCGCGCCCGGGGTCGTTTTGGGGGAAGATCTGCGGCCCGGGGAACCGATATTCCTGTTACAGCGTGACTTTCCGCTACAACCTGACCGCCTGCCATTTCCCGGGCACGGTCTCAAAGCGTCCTTTCCGCCTGCCCAACAGAACAAGAGGACCGGGACAATGAACCCACTTCGTCGCTTCGCTCTCGCCGTGGCGTTTGGTGCCTGCACTCTCGGCGTGGCGGATGCCCAGGCCCAGATGCCCGGTCCGGCCAGAATGCCTCCCATGCCTGCCGGGATGATGCCTCCCGGAGCGGGTGCCTATGCCGAGCCCATGCTCTACGACGGTCCCTCCCTGGGGTACGGCGATCCCGGGTTCAATCCCTACCGCGGTCCCCAACCGCTCGAGGGAATCCAGCGCCCCGTTTCGGGATGGGATGTGGAGGTCCCCGATGACGGGACGATGGTGGGCCACCCCAAGTTGTTTGCGGGAAGTGGATTCGTGCGGGTGGAGTACCTGAACTACAACATCCGCGAACCGGGTGACGTGCTGATGGGGGCTCCGCTGGCCAACAATTCCTATCCCAGCGATCCGTTCATCATCTTCGCTCCCGGGACGGCCGCCCCCACTTATTACGGCATTGTTCCCAGTGCCAAGATGTTCGACCTGCGGGACACCAGCGGGATCAAGACCACGATCGGGCTCGACCTGGCCCATGGCGATTCGGTCGAGGTGAGTGCGTTCTTCCTGGCCCAAAAGAACAGCGGTTACATCAACAACAATCTCGGTTCAAGCCTCGTTGACATCGGCGGGTTCCTGTTCGAGTTGCCGAATGTCTACGCCACCAGCATGTTGCTGAACGGCCAGGTGGGCGAAACCCTCTACGTCTACAACGATGGCTATGCGGCCTTCTACCAGTCGCAGGTCTGGGGGGCGGAAGCCAATTACCTGATGGATCTCGACACCTACGGAGCGATTCACACCCGCCCGATCTTCGGTGCCCGCTTCCTCAACATCAACGAACGGATGAGCCAGTACGGGCGTTACAAGCAACTGGCTCCGGTCCCCTCGTTTGAGACCTCGATCGAATCCGACACCCAGAATTACCTGGGTGGTGGCCAGATTGGTCTGCGGACGGAACTGGTGACAAAGCTGTTCGATTTTGGTGCCGAGGCAAAGTGGCTGATGCTGGCCAACTCGATGTACGCCGACGTCGCCACCAACAACCTGCGGTACGACGGCGA
>DNUF01000016.1:3335-4067 GCA_003508595.1 Planctomycetaceae bacterium | reverse complement strand
ATCACCCGCCCCGAAGACAACATCTACTACAACGAGCAGGGCATTACCCGCCCGGCCGGGGTTGTCGTCGACATGAAGAAGCATGACTGGAGCATGAGTGGAGTCCAACTCGGTGGATCCCTCAAGTGGTAGCCGGCCGGGGTGATGCCGAATCACCCGTGTGAAAGCCCCAACGCAAAACGCCCCGCCAATCCCAATGGAATGGCGGGGCGTGCTTGTTTTCGCCATCGACCGACGGAGTCGGGAACGACGGGACGCGATACCTGGCGTTACTTCGCCTGGGCGTGCTCTTCTTTCTTGCCGGTCCCCTTCTCACGGACGGCGGTCTTCACCTGGGCGACAATCTGGCGCGCCGCGGTGATTTCGTCCCGATTGAAGAAGAAGACCGGGGGGAGACCACCGACGGCACGACGGGACGACTTCTTCGCGAGTTCATCCCAGCTCATCTTGTCGGTGATGTGCCAAGCGGCCGCCTGGAGAGCCTTCTTGTCAAACTTGTTGCTGGCGACGATCAGCAGCAATTCGCGCAGTTCGGGATCGACGGTGTATTCCTCCGCCTTCACCAGCTTGTAGTGCATGCGGGGATTGGGATCGGCCTTGCCATGTTCGAGGCAGACCGTGTTGAGGGGGACCTGGGCGACCTTTTCGGGAGGAATCGAGAAGAAGCCACCGCCCCCTCCCATGCCACCCATGCCACCGCCACCCATTCCGCCGCCACCCATGCCCCCCATG
>DNUF01000016.1:0-3023 GCA_003508595.1 Planctomycetaceae bacterium | reverse complement strand
CCGCCACCACCCATGCCCATGCCCATCCCCCCTTGCTTGAGGATGTGCACCGTGGCGACCGACGGCGGCAACTTGACGGTGATCGGCAGGTCCGACTTGTTCTCCAGGAAGACATTCCCTTCGAACGGATTCTTCATGATGACCGTGGCTTCGAGGTCGCCCGCATCGAGCCCCTCAAACAATTCCACGGAGCGAGCGGACGGGTCGTAACCGAGTTTCTTGATGGGACGCTTGACCGCCCCCGTCAACCCCACGGACATCGCAATGGCTGCACAGCCTGCCACCAGTGTCAGACGGCGGGCCAATCCTCGTAATCCCAAATTCCGCATGGCAAACACCCTTTCGTAGGGACGGCGTCGATCGACGCGGTCTCAGACCACAACGAGTTGAAGCGCAGAGAGCACGTGGGGGGAGCCGCCGCGCCTCCCTCGTCGCTTGGTCTACTCTATCGCACCGTGATCCGGGGGTGCAAATAGAAAATCTGCGCGGTCTGCGGGTTTTTGAGCCCGGTTCCCGGCCACAACCCGGTGTCATTGGCAACGGTGGTCTTGCACCTTGCTCCTGACAGATTCCCTATCTCCGGAACGCCCGGTACAACCTTTACGCCGCCCCCGTCCTCAGGCCTGACCGGCCCCCAGTGTGAGCGCCGCACCACGGGTTCCTGCAGTAGGATCTTTTCGAGGGCAACAGACACACACCGGCGAGCGAGCCTCCCCCCCCCCATGTTCCCCCTCGATCCCCAGAACGCCCTGGCCTGGCTGCATTCCACAGGATGGTTGCCTGAGGGTGAACCGGCCGAAATCGTCCCCCTCGCCTGGGGCGTTTCCAATGTGGTGTTGCGGGTCGAACCGGCGACGACCCCGCATTTCGTCCTGAAACAATCCCGGGAGCAGCTGCGGACCCGGGATCCCTGGTTCAGCCGGCTCGACCGCATCTGGCGTGAAGCCGATGCCATGCGGGTGCTCCAGCCCCTGCTCCCCCCGGGCCGAATCCCGCAGGTGCTGAAGGAAGACCGTCCCAATTACGTGTTTTCAATGGAGGCGGCCCCTGCCCGGCACACCGTCTGGAAACAGGCCCTGCTGGAGGGGGACTTTCGCCATGATGTCGCGTTGCAACTCGGTCGGGATCTGGCCCAGATCCACACCCAGACGGCCGCCAATCCAGCCCTCTGCCTGCCGTTCGCCGACAGGCAGGTGTTCGTCGAACTGCGCGTGGATCCCTTTTACAAACGGGTGCTCCAGGCCGCCCCGGAGGTCGGCCGTCCCCTCGAACAGATGATCGATCAGATGTTCGAGACCCAGATCTGCCTGGTGCACGGCGATTTCAGCCCCAAAAACGTGCTGCTGACACAAGAGGGGGTCGTGCTGGTCGATTTTGAAACGGTCCATTGGGGGGATCCGGCCTTCGATCTTGGCTTTTTTCTCAGCCATCTGCTGCTGAAGACCGTCCTGCATCGGGACCGGTTCGAGGCGGTGGCCGGGCTGAGCCAGCAGTTCTGGCGGGGGTATCTCGCCCGGTTGGATGAGTGCCAGGCCCATCCGATCCTGTCCCCGGACACCATCGTCTCCAGGACCCTGCCCCATCTCGCCGGTTGCATGTGGGCCCGGATCGACGGGACCAGCAAGATCGACTACCTCCCCCAACCGCAGCAGCAGGTGGGGGTCCGGGATTTCTGCCGGGGGCTGTTGCTGAGGCCCCCGGGGGATTGGGGGGAGGTGCTCAATCGGCTCAAGGTGGGCAAATTCGGGTAGGCAGGATTTGTCGCCCGTGCTATAAGACGCCGCAATCATCGTCTTCGGTGTCTTCACGACTGTTCAGGGAGGAACATAGTCATGGCCCAAACGGCCGCACCATCAACCATCTGGGCCAAGGCGGCCGTCGCGGTCGCCGTCGGCACCGCCGGCTTTCTGGCCTCCAACCAGGGTTGGATTGACATCTCCAAGTGGCCTGTCGTCGGGCACTATGTGCCCGCCCGCCATGCCCCCGCGAACGGCATGGCAGGGGACGAGGTCGAAGAGGATGTGGAGCTCCCCCCCGAGTTGGCCGAGGCCCAGTACGAACCGGACCTGACCGACGCGGAAAGTGACGAAGACGCCTCGGGGATGTGGGGCGATGCCAGTGACGAACCGGCAGTGACCCCCGCCAGCCACGAAGAAGACCCGGAGGCCGATGTTTCGTCGCAGGTGGAACCGGACGAAGACACCAGCGTCGCCGAAGAAGCTGCCGAAGAGACTGCGCCACCGACCCGGGCCGCGGCCCGTCCTCCCCGCCGAAACCCGTCGGTCCCACGCGAGGAATTGGACGAAGAGCCGGTCGAGGTCCGCCCCCGCTCGGGCGCGTCACGCTCGGCTGCCCCGCGCACCCGGCAGGTTTCCAACAGTGTTCCGGCCGACGAGGGCACCGAGACTGCCGACCTCGCCGCGATCGATGACCTCATCTCGGCCAACGACTATGTCGCGGCCCAGAAGGAGCTGTCGAAGATTTTTTTCTCACAGCCCCGTGAGCGCGGGGCCATCCAGGCGCGGCTGAACAAGCTCTCGCAGGCGCTGTATTTCGCCCAGCAGCCGCACTTCCACGACTCCTACGTTGTCCAGCCGGGAGACCAGCTGCGCTCGATCGGAAAGAAATACCGCCTGTCGTGGGAATACCTGGCCAAGCTCAATCGGGTGGCCCCCTCCAAGATCCGTGAAGGGCAGAAACTCAAGGTGATGGACGGCCCCTTCGGCGTCCGGGTGTCACTGAGCCGTTATGAACTGGTGCTGCACCTCAACGGCAGCTACGTGAAGCATTACAGGGTGGGAGTTGGCAAGGATGGAGCCAGCCCCGTCGGGACCTTTGTGGTCAAGAACAAGCAGGTCGATCCGACCTACTATGGCCCCGAGGGGGTGATCCGCCATGACGATCCCGAAAATCCCCTCGGTGAACACTGGATCGACATCGGCGACAGCTTTGGGATCCACGGGACGAATGAGCCCGACTCGATCGGCAAGGCCGAATCGAAGGGGTGTATCCGCATGAAAAAT
>DNUF01000244.1:7645-8923 GCA_003508595.1 Planctomycetaceae bacterium | reverse complement strand
TATTGAGTCGATCTCCAGGTTTTGCGGAGAAAAGACTGACTGACAGATTCGAAGCCCCTCCTACGGGTGTCGACGTTTTGGAAACAGATTGAAATCCAGTGAAAGAAAATGTGGCAAAATAATTGACAATGCTTTTGGGTGTGGTAAAATCATTTTGTTGACGTGGGAAAACGTCTTTTCATCCGCCGGAGGCGTCAGATTTCTTCCGGTCGTGGTTTCAGGCATTGGCTTGAGGAAGAGTGAGGCAATATGGCTCTCAGACGAGACAAGATGGGGTTGGTGCTCAAGGTCCTGCTGTTGGGGTTGGCAGGGGTTGGTCAGCAGGCGGTTGTGGAGGGGGCGACGCTGCTGGTTGATGACTTCAGTTCTGTGGGGACGCCTCCCCCGGCCTCGACCAACACCTGGAATCAGGGATCCCTGACGGGGGTGTTGGGTGGATCTCGCGAACAATCGAAAACCTCGACCAATGCGGCGACCCGCGTCTGGTCGAACACCCCGGCTGGAACCCTCTCGTTGACCGCTTCCACGGGGACCAGCAACGTCTGGAACCTGTGGTACGATGGGACCTCGAATGGCAGTCAGAGCAACATCTTCAACCCCACGTTTGACATCTCCAGTTTTCAGACTCTGGACATCGCTCTGACGCAGACGGCCACCACGACCGGCAATATCCAATTGACGCTCGTGACGACGAGCCCTTCCAACTCGAACTGGACGTCTACCCAGCAGTTGAACATGCCGTCCGGTTCGGGAACGGTGTCATTTGCCCTCTCCCAGATGACCGGGAATTTCAACCCGTACTCGTTGCGGCGGATTCTCTTGAAGTTCCAGAGCTTCAGCGCGGGCAAAGTCACCCTGGACAACATCGCCTTCTTCGGTGCCGATCCCCCGGTCGTTCCCGAGCCCACGACACTGGCGCTGGCCTCCACTGGCGTGGTGGCGGCCTGTGCTCTGGGGTTCCGTCGACGGCGTCAACGGCAGGCGTGAGATGACAATCCATTTCTGCCGCCAAAATCGGAAGACGGAATTGATGTCTGCTTTTTGGGCCGGTGGTTCTCGTGGGAGCAACCGGTCCTTTGGCTTTCCGCAGGAGGTGCGAAAACCGGGGCCTGCAGACGTTCCCGCCACCGGTGGAGTTCAGCCAAACAGGGGCAATGGCTTCCCATCGTCAAGCAGGCGGTGGGCCCTTCCTTCCCGATCCTGGTAAGTGAAATCATCAGGAATTCCGAGTGCCCGCAACACGGTCGCTGCCAGATCTCCCGGACGCACCGGATGCTC
>DNUF01000244.1:1928-7382 GCA_003508595.1 Planctomycetaceae bacterium | reverse complement strand
GATCCCTCCTCCGGCCAGCAGGGCTGGCATCAGGTGGATCCAGTGATCGCGCCCCGGTGGTCCCTTGCCTCCGGTCCGGGGATCGCCGACCTTGGGGGTCCGACCCATTTCTCCCGCGACGAAGATGACGGTCTCGTCGAGCAGGCCACGGTCATGCAGGTCGTCGAGCAGGGCGGAGAGACCGGCATCGAGGGCGGGCAGCAGGACGTTCTTCAGCTGGCCGAAATTGTCGGAGTGGGTGTCCCAGCTGAGCCCCGCTCCCACCCGCTGGCCGACCCAGTGCACCGCCACCGAAGGGACGCCCGCCTCCAGCAATCGTCGGGCCAGCAACAGGCTTTGACCATTGATGTCGCTGCCATACCGCAGCCGGATTGCCTCGGGCTCGCGGGAGACATCAAACGCCTGCTTCACCTCGGGAGAAGTCAGCAGCTCGAAAGCGCGTCGTTCATGCACACTCCACGTGGCGAGTCCCGTTGGCCGGTCGACCGCGTGGCCATTTTCGCCCCGTTCCACCTCCTGCTGCCAGCGGTCGAGGGTGGCGAGCAGGTTTCGCCGGTGGTTGAGCCGCGTGCCGGGGAGATCGGTGGGCAGGACAAAATCAGGGGCGGCCAGGTCCCACGGTTTCGCGATCGATCCCCGCACCAGCAGTGGTGCCTCCCGGGGTCCCAGCCGTCCGCTGAACTGGCCTGGATTGATGTAATTGGTCACTTCCCCCGACAGGGCGGGGAGTTGCACCACTCCAGGGAGGTGGGGAGGATGCCCGACCGCACGCGCCACAGCCGAGTTGAGGCAGGGGACATCATCTTCCCGCGGCTTGCGGTTGATCCCCTCGATGAAGAACGACCGGTCGGGACGATGACCGGTGAGCAGGTAGTACGTGTCGGCATGATGATCGCCGATGCTCTCTTCACTCATCGTGACAGAGCGGACGAGGGCAATGTGGTGGGCGAGCCGGGCCAGTCGGGGAAGGTGCTCGGTCCACTGGATCCCGGGGACCGAGGTATCGATGGGTGTGAATTCACCCCGGTATTCGACTGGCGCCTCGGGCTTGAGATCGAAGGTGTCGGACTGTGCCGGACCGCCAAACAGGAACAGCATCAGGCAGCGCTTGGCCCGCCCGGAGGCAGCGGACGCCGAAACTCGCTTTCCACTGGCAATCGCCGCCGTCAAACCCAGAGCACCGACTCCCAGACCCTGCGCGAATTGTCGCCGGGAGTCGATATGACGTGAGGACCGGGGGAGAAACGACATGCAACTACCTTGAGGGAACGTCACTGTCCCGACCATGCCGGGCCGAGGTTGAGCGTAATCGCGGGAATCACCGTCGCCAAGCTGAATGAGCCTGGTTTCTCGGAAGACTTGAAATCTCGGCGCAACCGCCACTCCCTTGACCACCATTTCCGGTCTGACCCGAACCGCCATTCGGAAAAATCAGTTCTACAACAGGTGGGCCGACACTTGAGGGACAGGGCGGAACCTGTTGAGTGAACTGCACAACGCAGATGCTGCAATCATCCTGCCCGGGGACCCAGCCCCTGCTCTTCAGAACGCCCGCCGGGGGAGTGCAAATCGCTGTCTGACCGGTTGCGGTCCCTGTCGGAGACCAAACTTCAATTCCCAATGTCGGTTGGCAATCCAGCCATCGAACCGTTCGTGCTTTCGGGTTCTGTCAGATGCTTTGCAGGTCGCTGCAACAACGACTGCAGGAACGAGATTCCCCCAGCTTCGTCATCGAATTCCCCCGCCAGTTGGGCGGCATGACATTCTCGCAGAATCTCCCCAAACCAGACGGCTGGGGTGTGTCCCAGTCCGATCAGGTGCCGGCCCTGCAGCAAAGGGGGCGGGACTGGTGGGGGATTGACGAGATCGGGCCGGGATTGTTCTTCGGCCCGGGCCACCCACTCGGCCACCGCCGGGGTGAGGCCTGGGGGCAGGGGCGGTCGGCCCGAGAGATCGGCCTCGATGAGGCGGACCAACTGGGGCAGGGTCGCGGGCTGCAACCGCCGCAGGACCCGGCGGATTGACGCTGCCGACATCCCGGTCTGCGCATGCACCAGGTGCTCAAGCACGAGCGGCCGGAGGTTGTCGAGCAACGAGTCCGGGGCCTGCATCCGCTGCAGCAGCCGTTCTGTCGGTTCGACCCCCGCCTCGGGATGTCCCGGCGCTCGCCACCGCCCGGTCTCAAACCGCGTGGTCGCCGGCTTGCCCAGGTCGTGGCACAAGGCGGCCAGCAGCAGCTCCTGCCGGTCGGCCTCATTCAGCCCCTCCCGGTTGGCAATCGCCGCCGCCGCATCACAGACCAGCAGCGTGTGTACCCAGACGTCTCCTTCAGGGTGCCATTCCGGATCCTGCGGTACCCCCACCAGTGCTTCCAGTTCGGGAAACCGCGGCAGTGCCCCCGACTCCCGCAACGCGCACAGTGTCTGCGAAGGCCGGACCGAGTGACACCAGCCGCTCCAGAACTCCCAAGTGTCAGCAGCAGCGTCGGTCATCAGGGGGTTGGCAGGCTGTCTGGGCCGTAGGAGGTCGCACGGTTTTCAGCAGGCGATGTCATCTCGCGATCCGCCGGGCCGCTGGTTGTCTCAACGAGTGGACCGGCCTCGAGAGATGCGAGTTGGCGGTAGCGATCGACGAGATCGGAGATCTGCTGCAGCGTTTCGGCGGCGACATCCGGTCGCGCCACGACATTGTCGAGCGAGCCATAGTGTTCTTCCAGGCATTCGAGCAGCAGCCGTCGGACGGCTGGTTCCTTCGGCTGGTCGGGGAGCTTCGATTGCAGGGCGAGCGCCTCCAACTGACGCTCCTTGTCGGCCGCCCACCGCAGAATCTCCTCTTCCGAGACCTCCCCCCGCCGGATCGCCTTCAGGTGTTCCCGGTCCCGCCGCAGGTCCATGTCGCCGTGCAGCAGCAACTGTTCGCACTCATAGAGCAACCGCACGATGTGGTAGGCGTACTTCACATCAAACCCGAATTGTTCGCGCAGTGCAGCGCGCTTTCCCTCGGGCTCACGGGTTCGCATCTTGTGCAGCTGTGCGTAGGCATACGACTTGAACCGGGTCCAGACCCCCTTGTGCAGGAAGAGATGCCGTCGCTCGCGCACCAGGCTGCCGACGTGCGTCTGATGCAGCACGCAGTCCTGCGGGGTGAACAGCGAGTCGATCATGTTCGGGTTGCATTCCAGGCACAGGGTGAAAAACCGGGGAATGCTGTAAATCGAGAAGTCGTACTCACACCCCTTGCCGGCCAGGGCATCGGGATCGCGAACGTGATGGACCTGAAAATTCTCGAAGCGCGGACGAGGCTTGCCAAACCCCGCGATCTCTCCAGCCAGGTGCGGAAAGAGGTGATCCCTTGGGGGGATGGCGAACCCGTAGACATCCCGGTCCGAAGTGTCACCCGAGACCCCATAGGCGACCGATCCCATGAGGGTTTCATACATCATGTTGGTCGGCAGGAACGGGGGCGGACGGAGCAGCCCGCGCTGCGTCAGGGTTTGGACAACAGAGGCCATGGATCTCGACCGGGAAGGGACGGGGGGATGAGGCTGGACGCGTCGCGAACTACGGGCACCGCCCAGGGATGTTCTCCAGTAGCAGACCAGCCAAATCGGTCACAGGTTCGCCGGTCACGCGGATTCGGCAGTCCTCCCCGACCGACCGGCAGTTCATTCGAAATGGAGCGCGAGTGGAGCCGGGCAGGGGACCAGAACATCGAGTCCGGGAACCGACCGCCCCCAGTTCTCCATCGGGCACTGTGCGAGAGATTGCCGGAATGCAGGGGACGAGACTGAAGACGACGGGATCAGTCCGCGGGTCACGCCTCGGCAGTCCGGGTCTTGCCGATCCAGCCCGTGAACATCTGCAGCGCGACGATGTAACAGCCCAACAGGACAAGTCGGAACAGCACGGTCCCGACCAGTCCCACATACGCACCGATGCGGGCGGCCTCCGATTGTTGAACCTGGAATTGCGACAGGTTCACGTCCATGGTGATCAGCGTTGAGAAGATGTTCGAGCCGAGAGAAATCACGCAGGAGACGACGGCGACCCAACCGGGGATGCTTGCCCACGGCTTTTTCATCAACATTCCAATACCGGCCACGATGCCGCAGGCCGCGATCAATGCCTCCGCGACCACAGAGATCAGGCTCGGCACCAAGGCCGTCGCAAGCTGCGGATTCGAGAGGATCCCCACAATGCCGATGGCCGACAGGATCAGGAGGGGGATCCGCAGCGTGCAGAAAATCAGGTCGATGATTGCCATCACGGTGACGAATGTCGGAGGGGTGCCAGTCGACCGATCCCTCGGTCGGCGCGGACGCAGCACAGGTTCTTCGGAATCATCATCCAGGAAATCATCCAGATGTTCCCGTTGCTGCTCGACCATGACACGACTCCCCAAACTGTGAAGTAAAAACCGATCTGTTGGTGACGTCACGTGTGGCAAACCGTTTGCAGTATGCCAGATCGGTCAACCCAAGTCGAATCGATTGTGGTGGAGCTGGGTGCGAACGGGGGTTGGTGCCGAACCAACCCCCAATCAGAATCTCGCCCAGGTTCGGGGACAGCCTGGTTCCACTGGTTGGTCAGTTCCCGACGCTGGATCCGCTTGGAGATTCGCCGACGCAGCGCCAGGGCCATTCCAGTCGGCACAGTCCCCCCATGGCTCCACCAGTCGACTGGCACTTGTCGGTCACGTTTGGGAACGTAGCCGGGATCGACCGGCGGGTGCTCGAGGGGATTGTCATCATCCAAACGACCCACCGCTGCGCTGTTTGCCAAGAGTCAGGCAGGCTGTGCGAAGTTGCCGATCGAAACGGTCGATGTGTGGATGGGCGAAGGTTGACACCACGGAAGAGAGCGGGGTTTGTGATGAGAGGCTGCCGGATGTACGACGGGTTGCGACGAGGCGGATCGGCATGAATGCGTTTGCCTGGTCGCAGATCCTGGCTGCCGGGGCGTTCGCCTGCGGGATGGTCTCGTATCAGCTGCGCGAGCGACGGAATGTGCTGCTCTGCCTGACGGGACTGGCGGTCCTCAATGCCGGACACTTCCTGTTGCTCGACCGCACAACACCGGCTGTCATGCTGCTGCTGACCGCCACCCGGTATGTGACCTCAATGTTCACCCGCCACCGGTTGTTCTTTTACCTCTACCTCACAGCGGCGGTCGTCGGGATCACCTGGACGTACAGCGGTCCCCTCAGTTGGCTGGCGCTGGCGGGAGTGTTTTTCGGCACCCTGGGGAGTTTCCAGCCGACGGACCGGGCAATGCGGCAGTGTTTCTTCTGCGGCAACAGTTGCTGGATCACCCACAACATCCTCGCCCAAACCCCCGTGGCCATCGTGATGGAAATCTGCTTCTTTGCCAGCAATGTCGTGGGTTACTGGCGGCTGTATGGCAGACAGTCTCCCCGGGCCCCCGAAGGAAGCGGGTGAGGAGGTGGACAGCCCCA
>DNUF01000244.1:0-1654 GCA_003508595.1 Planctomycetaceae bacterium | reverse complement strand
CCCGGCCAACCCAAGCACAGGGGCCTGGTCCCGCACGGTTGACGGGAGCATCCCGGCCGCTGTATTCCGCTGCCGGTCGTGTGCCTCACGCGCCTCCCGCCGGGCCCCCGGCCCCGGACCGCCGCACACGGTGGGCCACCTCTTTGCCGTTCCTCCTCTTCACCTTCGCCAGAACCTCTCCATGCCCTTCCAGCGGCGCCCCCTCACGAGGTGCAGTCCCCTCCCGCTCGGCAGATTCACACGGCGCGTCGCGGCGTCCTGGGGAAGGGCCGTGAGATGAGTCCGTTTGTCCTGTCGCAACTTCTCGCGGCGGTGGGTGCCGTGTTCGGCATCGTGTCGTTCCAGCTGCGCGAGCGGCGGAATGTGCTGCTGTGTCTCACGGTCCTCTCCTGCCTCAATGCCTCGCACTTCCTCGTGCTCGGCCGCACCACCCCCGCCATCCTGCTGCTGTTGACCGCCACGCAGTTCGTCACGGCATTGCTCTCGCGGCATTGGTGCTTCGTGGTGTTCTACCTGGCCGCCGCGGCGGTGGCGATCGGGCTCTCGTACCAGGGGCTGCCCAGCTGGCTGGCCTTCGCGGCGTTTTGCTGTGGCACCATCGGCAGTTTCCAGCACTCCGACCGGGTGCTGCGGCAATGCTTCTGTGCCGGCAACATCTTTTGGATCGTCCACAACATCATTGTGGGCTCTCCGGTGGCGATCCTGATTGAACTGGCGTTTCTCACCAGCAATCTGATCGGCTACTGGAGGCTGTATGGACGGGCCGCGCCTGCGGCGACTCCAGCCGGTTCGCAGGGGGATTCACCCGATCCGTGAGCCTCGGTGCTCAGCCGTCGTCGATCAACTGCAGAGGTGCATCCGCGCGGCTACTGCTGCGTCTCGCTGGGATCCTCGATCACGAGTTCCCCCTTGCAACCCTTGCAGGCGACCTTGGCCCCCAGGTACTTGCGGGCGACCCGCAGCCGTTCTTCGCAGTGCGGGCAGTAGACATAGACCTGCAGTGGCTCACCATTGACCACGGCGTTGGGGTCGAAGCGGAAGGTGGAAGTGCAGTGCTTGCAGGACACCTTTTTGCCTGCGTACTTCTCGCTGATCCGCAACTCGCGCTGACAACTGGGGCAGGAGGCAAAATAGCCCCGAATGGGAAGCGTGACGTAAGAGGCGATTTCCTGCAGCGGGACAAAAGCGGGGATCTCGATGCTGTCCGATTCGAGGTCGGTGTTCAGCATCGCCCGGCAGTTGCGGCAATGGATCATCCGTTCGGGCATATCTTCCCCACACACGGGGCACGGACCACCAGGCCAGGCGGGCATCGCTCGTCCTCACATTTCCAATCGACAGTCCACCCACTCATCGAGTCGCGACAACACGGACCCCGACGCGTGAACCTCTTCCAGCACGCTCAATTTAGTGCAAGATCGGTGCCGGAGGGAATCGCTGTCAAGAATTTCAGTCGCAGAAACGTGACGCAACTTCCCCGCTCCCCTTCCAACGACTGTTTTTCTGGTACGACCCGTCCAGAGATCACCCCTCTGCTCCCAGGCCCTGAGCAGTGGTTTTCCCCCAATGCTCCCCCCACCCACCTCTGTCTCAAAACGCCCGCCGCAAAATGCGACAGGTGATCGATCACCGTGGGACAGGTTTCCAACCTGTC
>DNUF01000233.1 GCA_003508595.1 Planctomycetaceae bacterium | reverse complement strand
GTCCATGCCGCACCGCCAAGCTGCATGAATATTCCACCGCACTTCGGCGGTCGAATACCTGTTCGGCCTCATAGGAGACTCGCACCATGCCAATGATGATCACCCCCAGTTTCTCCGTATCTGTCGATTCAAAGATTCTCGCGACGCTGCCTGAACTCGGCATTGGTGAGAAGCATGCCGCAGTTGGTGAGATGCAGTCATACCTCAAACGCTTCGGATACTTGAACCGCAACGAATCAATCAAACTAGGCACGCTTGATGACCAGACTATCGATGCACTGAAATCATTTCAGCGTTTTCTTGGTCTCGATCCAACTGGCAGGACCGACGCTGCAACACTCAAAGCGTTCTTGCAGAAACGATGTGGACTTCCTGATTCCCCTGTCGCGTTTCAGGCAGTTGGACCATGGACAAGACGCAATCTGTCCTATGCGTTTGGAAACCTGACAAATCAGGTCACTGCCGTCGCCGCGCAGACTGCGATCCAGAACGCACTTAACACATGGCAAGGCGCTGGAGTTGGGCTGTCGTTTACCCAAGTCCAAACGAGTCAGAATCCAGATATCCTCATTGAATGGCGTCCTGCAAATGATCCGGATCTCAACATGACCGGAACGATTCTCGCGCACGCCGACTTCCCGCCAGGGTTTTCGATAATTGTCAAAGGTCTTCCGTTGCCGGTTCATTTCGACAATTCAGAAACTTGGGCTATCGGCGCTAATACCGATATTCAAACTGTAGCATTGCATGAACTCGGTCACATTCTTGGATTGGGACATAGCTCGGTTGCTGGCGCAGTAATGTTTCCAACATACGGTGGGGCACTTACCACGCTTCAGCAAGATGATCTCAACGGAATTCGCTTCCTCTATTCCGATGCGGTAATAGTTCAGGATGCGACTCTGCAGCAACTCGGTCAGTATTTTCCACAAACTGACTTTCACTATTTCCATGTGGCTGCACATCGTTGGGCACGAGACAGAGGGTTTGTTGCAGGCGTTCCTTGCCACGAAGAATTGAATGACCTTCGAGGCATCATCTGCATTAAGCCCGGTTACGCTGATGTGACTGATGCTACAGTTCAGCAGCTAAGTTCGTACTTTCCCCAAAACAGCACCGAGCACTTTCATGTCGCCGCTCATCGTTTGGCACAGGCTAGGGGCTACGTTGCGGGCATCCCATGCCACGAGCAATTTCAAGATCTTCGCGGAATCATCTGCATCAAGCGCGGATTTGCAGATGTCCGCGATGCAACAACTCAGGAACTGCAGCAATATTTTCCGCAAACAAGTATTCACTATTTTCACGTCGCCGCGAATCGTTGGGCACAAGCGCGTGGATACAGGGCAGGCATTCCGTGCCATGAAGAATACCAAAACCTTCGCGGCATTATCTGTCTTCGGTGACACCATACCGGCGGAACAAGGCGGTCAACCGGAGCGGCGGGCCGCGCGTTTTCTGTACTCCAAGTTATTTGGCCGCCGCCCGGTTACCTTGGACGTTCCGCGGCAAAGAGGCGAGCGTTGAACCTTTTCAAGAGCATTTGCTACCGTAGCGGCATCGTTCGCTTTGAGATTCCCGAGTCCTGGCAAGAGGAGTATGAGCCATCCGGAGGTGCGACGTTTTACGAGGACCGCCCGGATTCCGGAACATTGCGCCTCAACGTGCTCGGCTTTAGCTCCAACGGCAAAGAGACTGGCGAACAGATGGTGGCGAGTTTGATTGCAAAGAGCGGCTACAAGGCGCTACGTGACGGATTGGCAATCAAGCAATACGTCAAGTCGGCCGAGGAAGATGGGGAAACGCTCAACATTCACCATTGGGAGATTGCCGTTCCTGTCCAGGGATGTAACGTCCGTTTGGCGATCTTCTCATACACGATCGTGGCGTCGCAAGCGACGGACAAACAGGTTCGGCAGGAGATCGAACTGCTTGGGCGGGCGATTCAGAATGGGGAGTTCTCGCGAGAACAAGGCGTGGGTGGCGATTACCATCACGAGTAGCCGCAGAACAATCGGTTCAACCGGAGCCGCGGGCCGCGCGGTTTCTGAAGTCAATGCTGGTTGGCCGCGGCCCGGTTAACCGTGGCGTTACTGCTGCCGCACCTTCCCTCGTTCCCACGCGAAATGGACTCGCTCCACACGTGTACCCCGTCTGTCCTTACAGGGGATTGCGCGAGGGGCCGGTCTGACAGCGGGTTCCAGCCTGCGTTGCAGATCCTGCCGCTACACCGCGTCCGCAGACCGGTTCACCAACTGCGCGGTGGCGGTCAATTCGCGCGACAAGCCCGCCACCAACCATTCCGCTGAGCGCTGGGCCCCCGCCCCCTCTCCCTCTTCGGGCAGGACCTCCCACGTATAGGTCTCCACTTCGAGGTGCGGAGCGTACGGCAGCCTCGCCACCGCCTGCAGGGCGGCACCCAGTTCCGCCCGCGTGGTGTGAAGGGGGCCGAGAGTCTCGGCATTCACCGGCACATGGAAGTGGATTCTCCAACAGTTCGCCGTCAGGACTTCCGCCGGGGGATCCAGCGCCAGTTCCCGGGTGAGGTCGGTCTTTCGCAGCACCGCGCCACTGGCCAACCGCGCGACGGTCTGGTGCAAGTAGCGCTCTTCCACATACCGCGCGAGCGCCTCGCGTCCCTCTCGATTGCGTTGGGGATCGCGCAGTTCAATCGCGCTCGAAAGGTGAATCTTGTTCAACCGCACCCCCGCGCGGTGCAGCGTGTCGATCGATGCGGCCACCGGTTCGAATTCCACCGCCTGATGACAGACGTCGTAGCAGACCCCCAGGTGCCGCCGGGCCAGCTCCTCCAAACCCTGCCGGGCCCCGGCTGCGAACAGCCCCTCGAAGAACGCGACGGTCTCTGGGGTTGTTTCCAACACACACAGGGGCTCGGGCTCGATCGCCAGGCGGATCATGCGCCCGGTCTCCCGCCACAGTCGGTCCAGCCCCTGGGCCGTCTGCAGCAGTCGGACCTGGCAATCTTCGATGAATGTCGCCCCCCGGGGAAGTTCCTTGAACCCCAGGGGAACGGTCGAGATGCTCCCCTCGACCCCCTCCGGCAGCAGTTCCCCCAGCACCCGCGCACAGTCCAGCGTGTATTGCTGCCGGTTCGCGTGGGTCCAGTCGGGCAGGTAGACCTGCTCCTTGACCCGCCGGCTGTGAAAGTCCCCATAGGGGAAGGCGTTCAGCGTATGGCACGTCAGGTGCCCCTCGGCCAGCGTCTCGCGCAGGCGGGTCACCGCCTCGGCCGACCGCAATTCGGCCATCACAGGCGCGGCCAGCCACAGCCCGGCCGCCAGCGACCCACCCCACGCCCGCCGCAGGGGCACGGTGTATTGCCGCAGCCCCGAGAGAACCTCGGCCAACTGCCGGCCGGGATGGACGTTGGTGCAATAACTGAGTGGAAGGGACGAGAGAGACATGGCGGGGAAGCACCCTCGGGACAATCAGGAACAGAACACCCTTGGTGGCACGCGTCGCGACGGTCTGGCGGTCTCGCCCGGCTGGAAATTGTCCGGGCTGTAGCGGCGGCCGGTGGATCGTGTCACCAGGCAAGGAGTATGTCGGGCAGGGGGTAAGGGGCGGCATCACTGCGCCCCGGGCCAGCAACCACTTGCGGCGGGCTTCGCCCCGGCCGATGTCCGCTCCCTGCCAAAGGGGCGGGACGGCTGGGGGCGGGAAGGGGGGCAGGAGTGGTGGGAAACGCCTCAACTCCGTTCGTATTTGGGAATGGTCGGTTCAGGAACCTCGACCAGCAGCCGCTCGATCACATCTTCGGACCGCATATTCTCGGCCTGGGCCTGGAAATTGGTCGAGAGGCGATGGCGCAGCACCGGCACGGCGATGCGCCGGACGTCTTTGACCGTGATGCTGGGCCGGCCGTCCATTGCCGCCACCGCGCGGGCCCCGGCAATCAGGTACTGCCCCGCCCGGGGTCCCGCTCCCCAGTCGACCAGTTCCTTCACGAACTCGGGAGCCGAGGGATCGCTCGGGCGGGTCGCCCGCACCAGCCGGGCGATGTAATTGATCGTCAGGGGAGTCGCCTGGATCTGGTTGATCTGCTTTTGCAGGAACTGGATCGCCTTGGCCGAGAGCACCTTGCGGATTTCGGGCTTTTCTCCCGAGGTGGTCGAACTGAGGATCTGCTCTTCCTCGGCCAGCGTGGGGTATTCGACCTTGATGTTGAACATGAACCGGTCGAGCTGGGCCTCGGGAAGAGGATAGGTCCCTTCCTGCTCGATGGGGTTCTGGGTGGCGATCACGAAGAACGGATCGGGAAGCGGATAGGTGGTCTGCCCGATGGTGACCTCGTGCTCCTGCATCGCCTGCAGCAGAGCCGCCTGGGTCTTGGGAGGCGTCCGGTTGATCTCGTCGGCCAGCAGCACGTTGGTGAAGACCGGGCCCTCCACGAAGCGAAAGTTGCGTGCTCCGGTGTCGGTTTCTTCCAGCACCGTGGTCCCGGTGATGTCGGAGGGCATCAGGTCGGGGGTGAACTGGATTCGCTTGAACTTCACATCGAGAATGCGGGCGATCGTCGAGACCAGCAGCGTCTTCGCCAGACCGGGGACGCCAACCAGCAGGCAGTGTCCCCCGGTAAAGATCGCCGCGAGGATCTGCTCGATGACCGCGTCTTGTCCCACGATGACCTTGTGGAGCTCCTCGGTCATCAGGTCGCGATGCTTGCGGAACTTTTCCAGGAATTCGTCGAAATCGCGCTGTTCCGGTGCCACGTCTCTCGTTTCGCCTGGGGGAAGTTCATGCGGCCAACAACGGCGCCGATTCTAGCACCCTGATGTTCAGGCTGGCCAGTTCCCAGTGGGATCAGGCCCGGTTTTCGAGAGTGACAGCGACCAACATGTGTGGGCCAAAGCCAGTGGGCCCGGGAAATAACCACACCTCCGGAACGCCTGGAAGGAGAGGCATCCCGAAGGTGTGTTGCCGAAGCGAGGAAAATGACCCGCGGGAGCCTGTCGTTGAGGAGGCGACAGGCTCCCGGGCAGTCCTGGTGGCTGGCAGGCCGTCGGCTGCGAAGAGCCGACGGCCCGGGTGGAACCTGAGTCCACCGTTCAGCCACTAGAAGAGGAACACCGTGTCGATGGCGAACAGCGTCTGGTTGAACAGCTTGTCGCTGTAGCCATGAGCTCCGGTGTAGACATCCTGGTTGCCGGGCGACCACATCCCACGAACTTCGGGACGAATCATCATCCACTTGGTCGGCTTGACGTTCACGCCGCCGGTGATGGTGTAGTACGAGGTCGAGTCGGCCTTGTACCACTCGGCACGCGAGCCGAGCTTCACCTTGTCGGTGAGGTCGTAGAAGGCATAGTTGATCAACCCGATCGAATCCTTCACGGTCAGGCTGTTGGGATCGCGGAAGGTCGCGGGGGTTCCGTCGGCCTGGCTCAGGTCGGTCCCCAGCACGTCAAACTGGTGGACGGTGGTCATCTTTTCGGTCCACTTCTGCGACAGCACGAAGCTGTTGACCGCGCCATTGCCACGCCAGCCGAGGTTGCCGGCGGTCGTCGTGTAGACGAAGTCGGTCGTGTCGCTCAGCTTGTAGGTCAAGCCACCCAGGAAGGCGCTGCCGCCGTTGTACTGGGTGAACCCGGTGTCCCAGCCAGCAACCCACCCGCCGGAGACAGTCATCTTGTCCGAGGCCTTGTAGGTCGCCAGGGCACCCGTGTGGGTGAACGGCTCGCTGTTCCAGAAATTCAACTGGTGGGTGAAGAAGAAGTTGCCGGGAGCGGGCAATACTTCGTAGCCAACCAGGGTGTAGAAGTGACCGAGTTTCACGCTCAGGTTGTCGATCGCGATCTCACCATAGGCCTGGGGCAGGGCCCACTCGTAGGCTCCGTGATTGAAGCCGTCGGCGTAGTCCCAGGTTCCCAGGTTGACGTTACCGAACGACTGGGCGTCGTTGCCGTCCATGCCGTACATCCCGTCAACCCGCATACCCCAGTCGATCCCCTTCGAACCGTCGGCGATCTTCTCGAGGAAGGCGTACTGCTGGTAGGCGTGCAGTCCACCCCATTCCTGCTGGTTCACGAACGGCCCGTTGCCGTTGAACGAACCGTCCGGTCCGTTGATGTAACCCCACTGCGACCAGCCGCTCAGCTTGAACCCGTGATCCTTCAGGAAGTTGTTCCCGCACCCGTCGTCAAACAGGTTGGTCAGGGTCCAGGGCTCGTCGGCGGGGGGTTCAATCGGGTTTTCCTTGACGTCGGCCTGGTAATAGGCCGGCGCGGGAGACTGAACCGGGGCAGCCTGAGGCACCGTCTCGCCATAAGAGGTCGCCTCGGGGATGACAATGTCATCGGCCGCCCCGATGGGAGGAGCGGGGGGGAGCGATTCCGCCTGCACCTGGCGAACCTGACGGCGGGCCGACTGGGCCTCTGCCGAATTCCCCGCCAGCACCACCACGCCCGCCGCACCGAGAACCGCACCTGTCCGCAGCCACTGCTTCCACATCGTGGACTTGTGTCCCAAGAACATCTCTCGAATCTCCTCAATCGGCATCCATACCCACACGGAGACTCCGCGACAGAAAACCTCCTGGTCCACGGGGAAACGAGATTCTCCCCAGCCAGGTTCCCGGTGACTTTAACCGGGAAATCGCGAGAACCGTGGGTCCTCCTGACCCGAGACCGCGGGGCGAGCATCGCACCAGTTCAGGTCTGCCTGAAGTTATCGATCTTGCCACGCACAACACCCGCACGGTGGCCGTGCTGTCCGGAACACCGAAACGCCGGGATTAATCCGTCAAATCGTTATATCTTACTAAGTGTCGTAAAGTATTGGGATAAAACGAGTTGCATACAATTGGCGAGTCTCTCCGCTGCCGTAAAAGCCCACACTGCGGAACTTGTCTACGTCGTTTTGAAGGCCTGACGCAACTCTCAGGACTTTCCTGACCTGCGGAAAATGTCGGCACAACCCCCATGGCCGTCAGTGCCAGCCTTTGCAACCGGCAAAGTCTCCCGATCGGCCGCTGGAAAATGACTGTCCCCACCCGCCGTCCCTGCCCGTTGCGGCGCACTGGCCGCGCTGCCCCAGTGCCCGACCAGTAGTCGTTCCACGCGAGGGAGACAACCGACGCCAGCCTCAGCCAAAATACCCGACGGCATTCCGGAACAACTGGGCCCCGTCTCCTTCCCCCTCCGGAGCCACCTGGCCACGACGTCTCGTCCATTGCGGATGCTGCGTGGCGTGGATGAACCGCTCGGGATGGGGCATCAGGCCCAGGACCCGGCCTGTGGGATCACACAGCCCGGCGATCCCCGCCACCGATCCATTCGGGTTGTCGTGCGGGTCATACGTCACGGCGATCTGATGCCGACTCTTCCAGTTCGACAGCACGGCGTCCGAACGGACCGCAATGCGTCCCTCCGCATGCGCCATCGGCAGTTCCAGTTCGCGGATTCCCCGCAGGAAGACCGAGGGAGTATCCGCCGGGACCTGCAGTTTGACCCAACGGCAGGTGTATCTTCCGTTCTCATTCCAGGTCAGCGTCGCGTCGGGCTCGGTCTCGGGACGGGGAGGCCAGGTTTCTCCCCCACCAGGCAGAATTCGCGACCGCATCAGCACCTGGAACCCATTGCAGATCCCCAGTACCAGCTTGTCGGCGGTCAGGAACTGCTGGATCGACTCGCCGAGGTGCGAACGGAGCTGGGCACCGAAGATCACCCCGGCCCCCACATCGTCGCCGTAACTGAACCCGCCCGGCACACAGAGGATCTGATAGTCCTTCAGCAACGCGGGCTTTTCCAGCACCCGGAACAGGTGCACCCGATCGCTGCGCCCGCCGCAATGGTCGAAGATCCAACCGGTC
Organism: Planctomycetaceae bacterium; assembly: GCA_003508595.1. Taxonomy (GTDB): domain Bacteria; phylum Planctomycetota; class Planctomycetia; order Planctomycetales; family Planctomycetaceae; genus UBA10511. The sequence continues at coordinate 2,064 of DNUF01000233.1, read as the reverse complement.
TCCAGATCACAGTTGGTCCCCGGAGCACGCAGCACTAGCACACGCGGAGCAGCCATCAGGTGTTTGCCGCCTCCCCGCGGCGTCGGGTCTTCGGGAATCTTGCCCGGCCACCCCTGCGGCCCGGCATCCAGTCTTCCCCTGCGAACCCCAACGGGACGGCAAGGCCGACTGCGAGGCAGGATTGTAACCGACAACCGCCCACTCCGACAAACCGCCCCCCTCGCCCCTCCCGGGCGAACCCCGTAACATGACAGCTCCGGGAAATGGCCCGTCTGTTTCCCCCATCGCGACGCGGCTGGATTGGCCGTGCCGCCCCAAACCCCGATCTCCCTGCCTGATGGCCCCTGCCCCCCAGTCCCCCCGCGAACTTGCCCACGATGTGCTCCTGCGCGGACGGGATCCCCAGCTCATCCCCACGCGACTGCTCGACCAGCAACTCTCGCAGTCGGCCCTCTCCCCCAGCCAGCGGGGCCAGGTGACCGATCTTGTCCATGGCGTCATCCGCCGTCAGCCGACCCTCGACCTGATCCTCAAGCAGTACATTCGCCGCCCCCTCCCGCAGGTCGAGATCGGGGCCCTGGTCTGGCTCCGGCTGGCTGCGTGGGAACTCCTCTTCTCGGCTGCCCCCGCGTATGCCGTCCTGAACGAAACTGCCGAAGCGGTCAAGCGCCAGGGACATCCGCAGTGGACCGGGTTTCTCAATGGGGTCCTGCGGTCACTCACCCGCGATCTCACCGACCGGCAGGTGTTTCATCCCGCCACCAACGCCCTCCCCACGCACTCGGGCAACTTTCAGCTGCTCAACTCGCACCCGTTTCCCGATCCGGTGACCGACCCCCTCGGCTACTTCCGCGACGCCTTCAGTTTTCCCGAGTGGCTCGTTGCCCGCTGGATCCGTCGTGTCGAATGGCCCGCCCTGCAGCAACTCGGCTTCTGGTTCAACACGCCCCCCCGACCCACCCTGCGGGTCAACACCCTGCTCACCAACCGGGATGAATTTCTTGCCCAACTTCGACAGGCAGGCGTCGCGGCCGAGCCAGGACAACATCCCGACGCCATCCGGCTCATCAACTCGGGGCGCATCACCGGGCTCCCCGGGTTCGAAGAAGGGTGGTTCGCCGTCCAGGATGAATCGGCCATGGAGGCTGCCACCCGCCTCGCCCCCCAGCCGGGCGAACGGATCCTCGACCTGTGCGCCGCCCCCGGCGGCAAGACCCTGCACCTCGCCGCCCTGATGCAGAACCGCGGCCAGATCATCGCTGCCGACAGTGACGAACGCCGACTCAAGCAGGTTGCCGGTTCGGCCACCCGACTGCGGGCCTCGATCATCACCTGCGAACCGATTCCCGCCGACACCTCGCGACTTCCCAAGGGCCCGTTTGATGCGGTCCTGCTGGATGTTCCCTGTTCAAACACCGGCGTGCTGGGGAAGCGGCCCGAGGTTCGCTGGCGGCTGACGCCACACGACCTGGTCGAGTTGCCGCAAATCCAGACCCGCCTCCTGAAGGCGGCCCTCAAGGTCGTGCGTCCCGGGGGACGCATCCTGTATTCCACCTGCAGCATCGAACCCGAAGAGAACAGCCAGCTCATCCAGGGAGCCCTCTCCCGTCACCGCCAGTTGCGGCTGGTGGAAGAGCGGCAACACTGGCCCGGCCTTCCCGTCGATGGGGGTTACCAGGCACTGCTCCAGGTGGCACCCGCAGGGACCTGAGCCGGTCACCACCCGGCTCAAGTCCCCACACTCCCCCCCCGTGTTGACTTCATGACCTGACACGATGACATGAGTGGTTCGTTTCCCTCCACCAACGCCGTCGATTCGCTCGGGGACACCCTCCCGCAGGATGCCGCCGCCTGCGCCGCGGCGCGTCGGCTCAGCGAAGGGGGGGGACAGCCACCGGCCGAGGTCCCGGGCTTCTCGATCGAGCGGCAGCTTGGCTCGGGGGCGTTCGGGACGGTCTGGCTGGGGGTCGAGCAGAACACCGGCAAGCAGGTGGCGATCAAGTTCTACGACCACCGGCGAGGTCTCGACTGGGCGCTGCTCAATCGGGAAGTCGAAAAGCTGGC
>DNUF01000178.1:20729-31770 GCA_003508595.1 Planctomycetaceae bacterium | reverse complement strand
CAGGCTGTACAACCGTCATTAACCGACGAATCGAACTGCTTGACGCGAAAAAGTTCCGGAAATGACCGACAGCCGGGCCCGGGAAATCCTCGACTGGGGGCTCGGGCCGGGGCGATCGGCACCCGGTTTCCCCGGATCCCCTCCTGCCGCCAGAAGACGATCCTCCTAGAATCCAGAAGGCCCGAGTTGGGCCCTCGTGTGTTCCCAATCCCCGCTCGAACCCAGTCTCACACACCATGCCTCGCCTGTCGGTCTTCAGCCGTGACGGAAAGCTGCTCGAACCCCGGGAGATTCCCTCCCTGGTTTTGTCCGATTCGGAATGGCGCGCCCGGCTGTCTCCCGAACAGTACCGGATCCTGCGATCCCAGGGGACCGAGCGGGCGTTTTGTGGAACCCTGCTCGACAACAAGCAGGCGGGTGTCTACAGCTGTGCCGGTTGTGGACTCCCGCTGTTTTCTTCCCAGTCAAAATTCCACTCTGGCACCGGTTGGCCAAGTTTCTTCGAGCCGATTGCTCCCGGCAATGTCGAGGAACGAACCGACCGCAGCCACGGGATGGTCCGGGACGAAATCCTGTGTGGCCGGTGCGCAGGACACCTGGGACACGTGTTCAACGACGGCCCCCCTCCCACGGGACGTCGATTCTGCCTCAATTCGGAGTCGCTCAATTTCACCCCGGCCGACCGACTCGCCGAACTCGCCGACCCGGCCTCTGAGTCGGCGACACCTGCCGCGAGCGGAACGTCCTGTCAGATTGTCCTGGCGGGGGGTTGCTTCTGGTGCACAGAGCTGGCCTTCGAACAACTGGCCGGGGTTCAGGATGTCGAAAGTGGCTATTGCGGCGGAGACCCGGCCCGGGCGAACTACCGCGACGTCTGCAATGGCAATACCGGGCATGCCGAGGCGATCCGAATCACCTTCGACCCGGCGGTCATTTCCCTCGACCAGTTGCTGGATGTCTTTTTCGACGCCCACGACCCGACGCAACTCAACCGGCAGGGGAACGATGTCGGGACGCAGTACCGCTCGGCAGTCTTTTACGCCGACGCCCAACAGCAGCAGGCGGCCCGGCAAAAGATTGAACTCGTCAACCAATCAGGCCGTTATCCCCGACCAATTGTCACGACGATCGAGCCTCTGGGGACGTTCTTTCCCGCCGAGGCCTACCACCAGGACTACGCCCGCCAGAACCCCACGCAGCCCTACATCCAGTTCCACGCTGTCCCCAAGGCGTGCCAGATTCGTGACAAGTACCCGCAACTGCTGCCCCGCTGACCCCCCAGCCGCCGCCGGGCGGTCCCATCGAGCCCAGCCCCACCCCGAAAGGGGCGATTTTCACAGGGCTGGATTTCGGTGCCGGGCGACTTTCCCAGGGTGACCTCCCCGGCAACCGACTGATCAAGTCCCGGGTTGTCGGCAACACGTTGACGGCAACACAGTCCTGCCGTCGCCCGCCTCTCCCGGTGGGGCGATTCCCGGATCAGGATGTGTCTTTCCCCCTTCGTTTCCCCGGCCGGAGGAGGTTTCCGGGCTTTCCGGGGGATCGGCTGACGTGTAAAGTCGGGGGATTGTTGTTCCGAGCTGGATCGCCACGTCATGGGACGGGAGCGGGAAACTGGCTCCGGGACATCCAACAGGGAGATCAGGAGTGACGATGTGAGCCTGGGTCGTCCCCCCGCGGAGGAGGGTCTGGTTGGCGGATCGGCTGTCGATGCTCTGGAGCGCTGTGAGCAGGCGCTGGGGTATCGCTTCCGGCAGCGCGAACTCCTGCAGACCTGCCTGACCCATGCGTCGAGCGCCAATCATCGGCTGGCCTCCAACGAACGGCTCGAGTTCCTGGGGGATTCGATCCTGGGACTGATTGTCTGCGAACTGCTGTTCCAGAAGTTTCCCGGTGAGACCGAAGGGGAACTGACCCGCATCAAGTCGATCGTCGTCAGCCGTTCCACCTGCTCAAAGATCAGCGAAGCCCTCGGCCTGCCCGGCTGCATGCTGCTGGGCAAGGGACTGAGCCTCAACGAGACCATCCCCCCCTCGGTATCGGCCGCCGTCTTCGAAAGCCTGGTGGCCGGGGTTTACCTCGACGGTGGTTTCGAATCGGCCCGCGAACTGGTCCTGCGCCTGATCCAGCCCGAGGTGGAACTGGCGGCCGGGTTCGACCATGGCCGCAACTACAAGAGCCTGTTGCAGCAGCACACCCAGAAACACCAGGGATCGACCCCGGTCTATCGCCTGCTGGATGAAAAGGGCCCCGACCACTCCAAGTGCTTCAAGGTCTCCGCCCAGGTTGGCGAGACGCTGTTTCCGTCGGCGTGGGGCAGCAACAAGAAAGAGGCCGAGCAGCGGGCCGCGCAGAATGCGCTCTATCAACTGGAGGGTCGCACCCCTCCCCACCTCGAAGAGTCCTGAGAGCCCCGCCTGGCCAGGCTGTCAGTCGCCAGGCTGTCAGTGGCCAACCCGACAGTGAGCGTCACAGCCTCTTCACACCTCTTCCGGCATGTCGACTTCCGAGGGACGCTCGGTGGTCGTGTCGACCGCGGAGACGGCGCTGGGTGAGACCTGGGTGTTCGGCACGATGGCCGAATCAAAACCCCGGAAGTCGAACTTTCGGTTCGAGATTCCTCCCGAGGTTTCCACCGGGTCTTCGGGCTGCAATTCGAGCAGGGCCTGCTGCAGGATCTCTGACGCGGCCGGGGGAGGATTGAGTGGCTCGGCCATCACCGGAACGGGCGACTGTTCTACGGGAGGCACTTCACCAACAAATTGCTCGTCTGACCGGGGAGCGACTGGCTCAACCGCGGCGGGTGGGGCTGGATCCACCACTTCTTGTACGAGTTCTCCCCCGGCTCCAGGACTCCCGGGATTGCCCGCATCAGCCGTGACGGGTGCTGCGTCGACGACTGGCTGGGGAACGGGTGTGCTGGCTGCCTCCAGCACAGGCCGACCCGAGGCAATCCGCTCGGGAGAGTTCAGCCGGATGAAATACCATCGCTGCCCCTCGATCGAAGCGACATGAAACTCGGTCTGCTGCCCCTCGTGGGCCGGGAACTCCCCTTCGCCAAGTTCCAGCCGGGCCACACGCCCGGTGTCATCCACCACGCGCCAGGTCCCGGCGGTCAGTCCGTGTGGCAATGAGATCGGGGCAGAACGGCTGGTCCATTCCTCCGACTGCACCACCGCTTCACCAGCAGCCAGCGATTCGGTCAGCCGCTCGGTCACGGCGGGAGAGGCAGGCGCTGCCACCGGACCGGGGACAACTGCCGCAACCGCCGTCGGCAGCGTGCGATGGGAGACCGGCTTCACCGCCTCGCGGTGCAGCCCGGCTTCGGCCCAAATCCGCATGAACAGACCGGTCACAACCGCCAGCAGCAACAAACGCCCGTTGATTTTCATGGTGCCAGTCCGTCTCACACAGGCTCCCGGAACATGGCTCCAGGAGAAACGAGGTCTCGGGGATTGGCCGCTGCTCCGCGCAGTCCGATCGAACGCACAGCCAACGGCATGAGAGATATCGGACCCTGCCGATGGTTCAACCTAGGAAAACTGCGCCGTCTTCGAAGGATTGACTGGACCGCGGCAGGCCTTCCTGCTGTGATCGTCGCTCGTGGTCCAAACCGGACAATCGGCAACACTCTGCGTCCCCGGTCCCTCACACACCGCCAGGCCCCCGATGAGTCCCTTCCTGCGTCGCTGGTCCCTGCTTGTGATCGTGGCCCTGCTGGGTCCGTTTTCGGCCACCGTGCCCGCCGCTCCCAACGTGGTGCTGATCATGACCGATGACCAGGGCTGGGGAGACCTTGGCTTCCATGGCAACCCGGTGATCCGCACGCCGCACCTGGACCGGCTGGCCCGCTCCAGCGCCCGGCTCCCGTATTTCTATGTGAGCCCGGTGTGTGCCCCGACCCGCGCCTCGCTGATGACCGGCCGGTACAACTACCGCACCCGCGCCATCGACACCTACCGCGGTCGTGCCCTGCTCGATCCCAGCGAGACGACCGTTGCCCAACGCCTGCACCAGGCTGGCTACCGCACCGGCCTGTTCGGCAAGTGGCACCTGGGAGACACCTGGCCCCTGCGTCCCACCGACCGCGGGTTTGACGCCGCCCTCGTTCACCGTGGGGGAGGAATCGGCCAGCCGAGCGATCCTCCCGGGGCCGAAGACAAGTACACCGATCCCGTCCTCTTCCGCAACGGGGTCCCCGAGGCACAGCACGGCTACTGCACCGACATCTATTTCCGCGAAGGAATGGCGTGGGCCAGCCAGGCGATCGACCGCCAGCAACCGTTCTTCCTGTGCCTCATGGCCAATGCCCCCCATGGTCCCTTCGGCGATGTCCCCCCAGCGCAGTATCAGTTCCACCGCCAGAACCCCATTACCCGGGACCGGTTCCCGGCCACTCCCGGCCACCCCCTTCCCGAGAAGATGGATGCCGATGTGCTGGCGCGCGTCTACGCGATGATCGAGAACATCGACGACAATGTCGGACGACTGATGACCTGGCTGGAGGACCGCCAGATCGCCGGGAACACCCTGGTTCTGTTCCTCACCGACAATGGCGAGGCCACCCCCGGTTACAACTCCGGTTTGCGTTCACGCAAGGGGGATGTCTACGAAGGGGGCATCCGGTCCCCCCTGTTTGCCCACTGGCCCGGAACGCTGACCCCTGGCGAAGTGGCGAACAACCCGGCCGCGCACATCGACCTGGCCCCGACCATCCTGGAGGCGTGTGGACTGCCCCATGCCGACCCCACCTTCGATGGCCGCAGTCTCTGGCCCCTGCTGACCCGGCAGTCGGTCGCATGGCCCGAGCGCACTCTCTTTCTGCAATCCCACCGGGGTGACGTTCCACAGGCCGAGCATCACTTCGCCGCCCGCTCGGCCCGGTGGAAACTGGTGCGCAGCAGCGGATTCGGCAACGAGCGTCCCGACCCCCGGGTTCCCTTCGAATTGTTCGACATGCAGGCGGACCCCTATGAGACACGGGACGTCGCGGGTGACCATCCCGAGGTGGTGGCCGACCTGCGCCGCCAGTATGCCGCCTGGTTTGCCGACGTCAGCCAGACCCGCCCCGACAACTATGCCCCGGTCCGTCTCGCGATTGGCTCGCCGCACGAAAACCCGACCGTGCTGACGCGCCAGGACTGGCGGGGTGCCGACTGGCGTCCCGATGACCGGGGGTATTGGGAGATCGACGTGGTCGAGGCCGGGACCTTCGACGTCACGCTCCGCTGGGCCAGGAGAAATCTGCCGGTCGAACTTGAGCTGAATGTCGGCGGGGTGCGTCGCCGGGAACGTGCGGAACCTGGCAGCCGCGACCTGTCGATGAGGAATGTCATGCTGCCGGCCGGTCCCACCCGGGTTGAGGCGACGGTCTGGGTGGGAGATCAACCGGCCGGAGTGCGGTTCGTCGAGTTCGAACGGCGGTGACCGGTGGGAGCCTGGCCGTCGAACTTCGGGCGTCCCTGCCCGGCTTGCGTCAGAGGTATCGCCGGGGCAACTCGGCGCCCGCCACGTACTTCAGGTTGCGGATCTGGCACATCTGGTAGACGTGGATCCGGAAATCGGGACAGGTGCTGACGAGGCAGTAGGCATCGGTGGGCGAGTACCCGTGTTCGGTCACCAGCCAGTCGATCAGTTGCAGTGTGGCGGTCTCGACCGCGACCTCCAGTGGTTTGGCGGCGAAGACCGAGACAATCGAGTCGGGCTTCTCGATCCGCAGGAAGGGGATCTTCTTGCGGGGAATCACATCCAGTCGCAGGCGGACTGTCGCGCGCGTCTCGGCGGCCGTCCCGGTGAACTCGGTGTCTCCCTGGCTGGCATGCACGTCCCCCAGGTAGAAGAGCGCCCCGGTGTGCTGGATGGGGAGCAGCATGCGATGCCCGATGGTGACGTCTCGAATGTCGAGATTGCCCCCCCATTCGCCCTGCCCGTCGAGACTGGTGCAGACTTCGCGGTCGGGCGCGACACCCAGGGTGCCGATGAAGGGTGTGATCGGCCATGAGACCCGCTCGCTGAACCGCACGGTTCCATCGCGCAGTGTCCCGCTGGGTCCCGGCTGGTGTCGAAAGATCTTGGTGGTGTATTCCCCCGACAACTCGGGATAGCGGGTCGATTCTCCCAGGGGACCACGCTTGGGGCCGACGGCAATCCACGAATACTCATCGACCAGGATGTCATCGATGGTGACGACGAGCACATCACCACGGGTGGCCCCTTCCACGAAGACAGGACCTCCAATCGGATTGGCGAGCGGGGGCGTGCGGTCGAATCCGGGACGATTCGCGGGAATCGCCTTGTCGGCCTCGGTCCGGAAAAAGCCGGTGCTGGCATCCCAGGTTTCGATTTCGAACACCTCGCCCGGCTGGACCCGCAGCAGGGGGGTGTCGCGGGAATCGAAAGCGTACTTGCGGGCGTCGTCGCGGGTGATGCGCTGCATGATTGGTGGGGGGGAGAAACCGGGGGACCCCAAACAGGAGGGGGAGGGGGGAATGTCAGCCGCGGAATCGGGCGGGCTGGTGGAGCATGGTCGAGTCAGACGACATCGAGCAGCGTGGCGGCGTTGTTCCAGAAAATGTCTTCCACCTGCGAGTCGGTCAACCGCTCGGACCAGCAGGCCCACTTCACCGACCGCAGGTGCTCCAGGCCAATCAGCACGGGATCGACACGGGTGTGTTTCTCACCCCAGACGGGAGTCTCTTCGTAGAGCCAGATGAACGAGTCGGCCGCACCCAGCGAGCGCCCCCGCAAATGACTGATGGGCAGATCACTGCCATACATCAACCGCTTCGGGCCGATGGACCTGAGGATGGCCTGGTGGGCGACCGGCTCGCAATTCGCACTGGTATCGAACCAGAGATTGTCGAGACCCGTGAGGTGGGGCAAGCCTTCGAGGTTGTGCGTCGGCTGGAAGCCCCGGGCCGAGTGGGCCAGGATCAGCCGCATGTTGGGGTAGAGCTGGCAATACCGCCGGATGCAGTCGTAGTTCTCGCGGTCGGCCACCGCCCGCGACCGGACCATGTGCAGGGTGATCACCCAGCCCTCTTCATGGGCGACCTTCACGAGCGATTCGGGAAGGTACTCGGGAATCGCGGCCTGCCACGTCGGCTTGTTGGCCGCGAACGTGTGGTAGCACTTCAGCCCGTGCAGACCGAGGCGACGCACCTCCTGCCGGACCCATTCCGGATCGTCGTCGGGACAGACAAAGAACTCACCCCGATACCGCGGATTCGTCGCCGTCTCACGGGCGATGAAGGCGTTCATCCGATCCCGGCCAGGCCGATTGGAGGGTGTGGCAAAACTGAGAAACAGGGCCCCCATCTCGCGACCCGGATGCAGCTCGTTGACGAAAAACCGATATCGCTCGGCCCCGACATCGCCACTGATCCCCGGGATCCGAAACTGAACCTCCTGTTCCAGCCACAGGTGACAGTGGGCGTCGAACACCCGGGGAGGAACAAACCCGGCCAGCTCCCGCTCAAAAAACTCACGGTCCTCGGGACGGGAGACTCCGGAGAATCCTGCGGGAGAGTCAGTCATCACGACACACCGGGAGAAAAGGAGACGCGGACAGGGAGGCAAACACCGTGAACGACACCCAACCCGGTCCGCACATCTCAGGGACCAACCCCCCGGGAACCAGCGTCCGGTCTGGCCGGAACGCCGACGACCGCTGCGCGATTATGGCACCCGCCGAGGCGATCACAAGGGAACGCTTTGCCCGGGAAACCGAGCCCACCCCCCGGCGGCACCCTCCAAACCGGCACAATCGCTACATCCTGCCAGGCAAGAAAATCCCCGCTCTTCGACAAGACCGGCAGGACCGGGCGAACCGACACGAAATGCTCAACGGACGGGTTGGCGCGGATGGTTTGGCTGCATCGGTTTTTTGTGACATGACGATCCTGTGTGTGATTCCAGGTAGAACGAATCTGCCTGAATGTTCAGCATGCGCTCACCACACGACACCATGGGCCAACAACCTGCTGCGGTCAGCCTGCTGGCGCACTGGATTCGCCTGGCCAGCCTGTTTCTCGGGCTGCTCCCCCTGGCCTGCACCCCCTCGGGGAGTCCACCGCTGACCCTCGACTGGGACACGGGGATTTCTCCCGAGGCCCTGATGATACCCGGTCACGTGGCCTGGAGTGACACCGGCATTCAACTCGAAGCGGGCCAACCGGTCACGATCACCGCCCAGGGGGAGATCCACATCGGGAAACTGGCCGACCAGGGCGATGGCAGCCAGCGCAGCGTCGGGCCCGAAGGGACGTTCCTGTATTCCAACGATCTGCAGGGACGCGAATTTCCCCTTCCGGCCGCCGGGGCGGGTCCCGCCCCCTGCTTCTGCCTGATCGCCCGGATCGGTTCGGGAACCCCGTTTTTTGTCGGCAGGGCCTGCAGCCTGACCGCGCCGGCTTCGGGTCGCCTGCAACTGGGAATCAACGATTTCGATCCGTTTGGCAACCTGGGGCAGTTCGCGGTGGAGGTGTCACTTCCGCAGGAAGTGCAGCCCCTGCAGCATCGCCTCCACATTCCTGCCGGGACCGAAGGGGGAGGCCCGGTCCCCGGATGTGACGTGGTTGTCTTCTATGTCGATGGACTGCGCCCCGACGTGGTCGAGGAGATGGCGGCCATGGGGCATGTGCCCCACCTGCGCCGGCACTTCGTCGAGGGGGGCACGCACCTCAGCAATGCCTTCACCGCCTTTCCCTCCGACACGATCACCTCGAATGGGACGATGTGGACCGGGTGTTTCTCGGATCGGCACGGTCTCAAGGGACAGGTGCGATTCAGCCGACACCGCCGGAACTCCGACTCATTCCTCGAACCGATGGGGCCCGGACGAAGCTCGCGGCAACTGGGCCTGCGCGGCGTCGACCGTGTGCTTCACGAGGGGCAGGCAATGACGGTCGGCACAATCAACGGAACCGATGCCGAGGAGTACTGGCGCGGCAACCGCTGCAGCGACACCCAGGCGCTCTACGACCACCTGCAGACCGATGGCAGTGACTGGGCGACGGGGGTTCTGCCCATCATGTCGCAGACTCCTCCCCTGCTGTGGACCCGCAGCATGGCCCGGGTGCTTCCCTACATGCAGTCGCACCAGGCCTGGCGCTACATCGACGATGCCAATACGCACTACGCGCTCAAGCATCTGCTGTCGCAACGCAAACGGGTCACCGTGATCTGGCTCCCCGAGACCGATTCGGTCAGTCACAAGGAGTGCCGGGGTCAATTCGGCAGCACCCGCCGGACCATCGTCAAGGCGGACCAACTGCTGGGGGAAGTGACAGCCACCCTCGAAGCCCAGGGTCGCCTGCAACACACCTACCTCGTGCTGGTGAGCGATCATGGTCACCTCGGCGGCCAGACAACGCACCTCAGCAGGTTTGACCTGGCCAACGAAGTCTTCTTCCATCCCCGTGAGATGACGGCCGATGGCCGCTGGGTTGGGGGCGGCCTGGGGCTCTCGGTCCGCCAGCATCGCTTCCAGAGTTTTCACCCGGGGGACGACGAGCGGCAGTTTGTCTTCATCGACGGCGATTCCGATGGGGCCGCACGGGTGTTCCTGCCACGTGGTGAATACCACTCACGCAACTGGACAGGGCCCAACACCGCCGCCGAACTGCTCGCCTACCCCCTGTCACCCCGACTCCCCGCAGTCAACCTGCCCGAGTACCTGTCACAAATCCAGGCCCGGCATGACGACGGCTCGATCCGCCATCCGATTGACCTGGTCCTGCTGAAACTCTCTCCCGAGGCACTGCTGATCACCACCGCCGACCGGGGTCAGGCGGTCATCGACCGCCGGCGTGACCCGTCCGGGGAGTGGCATTACCGCTACACCCCGGTCACCAATGTCCGCCCCGCCGGCGATGGCCGCGTGGAGTTCGAACCGGTGCCCCACCCCACCTGCGACCCGCTGGGGTTGCTGTCGCGCGTGCGGCCGGCGTTTCTGCGGCAGTTTCATGATGAGCAGACCTGGCTCTATGTGACCGCCAGCAGCAACTACCCCGATGCCGTGGTGACCCTGAGCCGGCACATGTTCTGGCAGGAGAGCATCCAGCACCAGGAGCAGGAATACGCCCCCGACCTGGTGGTGACCGCCCGGCACGGATGGCTGTTTGGAACGCAGAACACTCCCGGCACGACCCATGGTTACCCCCTGGCGGAATCGGTCCGGGCGACCTGGTATGTCTCGGGACCCAACATCCGCCGGGGAGCCCGGGCGCAGGCCCCCTGCCGACTGGCCGACCTGACTCCCACGATCCTCGCCCTGACCAGCACCCCCTATCCCATCGAGTCGCTCGATGGGCGTCCCCTGCGGAACATCTACGAAGCCTGCGTGCCGGAGGGAACTGGCGTGTTGCCGGTCTCTCACCCGCAGTCGGCCCCTCCCGCCCCCCGACTGCAGGCACGCTACTGGCGTGATGTGGACCTGCAGGCCTGGCAGAGCCTCGACTATGTTCCCCTCGATCCCTACAGCGGGCTCCCGAAGACCATCAATGATGCGAACAATCCCTGGGACCTGAACAACCTGGCCTACAACGTCATGTCGATTGGTGACTGGAGCATCTTCCGTCTCGCCGACGACACGGCTTCGGCACTGACACCGGGCCAGACCCAATTCACTCCCCGGCTGGAGAAGGCCGAACAGGGGCTTCCGCAACAGACCCCCCGTCCCTGGATGGGTGAAGGGGTCCGGGCGCTTGATCTGCCAGGCCTGACTCTCGGTGACTACAGCATGACCTCGGGGGGGAACATGAGCCGGGCGAACAACACGGTCGACTGGCTGCAGGGCCGGGGTGCCTCGATCGACAACCGCTTGTCGAGCCGGGTGAACGCCCCCACTGTGACCGGGATTCCCCTGCTCAACCGCGGCATCGACGGGGTTCAGGAGACATTCTGGGACATCTACCGGTTCGGACAGCGGATCGCCGTGGAAATCCTCGACGAAGTGGTGCTGAACGGCGTCGAGAACAATGTCGACTCGCTGCGCAATTCAGGACGCCGCATTCCCGCCGAGGTCATCGTTCCCGACGGG
>DNUF01000178.1:3178-20457 GCA_003508595.1 Planctomycetaceae bacterium | reverse complement strand
CGGCGGTGGCGGCGAGGGCGTCGGCGAGCCGAATCGTCCCCTCGTAGAGAGCCCGACCGATGATGGCACCGCTGAGTGTGGGGGCCCGTCGTCGGGCTTCGACCAGGTGGTGCAGATCGTCGAGTGTCGTGACTCCACCCGAGGCGATCACCGAAAAACCCAGGTTGGCGAGCGCCACCATGTCTTCACGTGTCGCGGGGTCGATGCCCTGCATCATCCCGTCGTTGGCAATGTTGGTGTAGACGAGGGCGGCGAGGGGCATGTCGGCATACTGGCGGGCCAACTCGAGGGCGGGGGTTTTCGACACATCGAGCCACCCCTCGGTGGCGACCATGGAACCCCGGGCGTCGATCCCGAGGACGAGCCGGCCGGGATACGCCTCACACATCTGGCGAAACCACGCGGGCTGCTTGAGCGCCTGGGTTCCGACAATCACCCGATCCACTCCCACCTCGTCCAGCATGAGGCGGATGGAGGCCTCGTCGCGAATCCCCCCACCCAATTGGCAGGGAATCTTCAGGGCACTGCGGATGGCCCGCAGGGCTTCCAGGTTGACCGGGCGCCCGGCCTTGGCCCCGTCGAGATCGACAAGGTGCAGCCACTCGGCCCCCTCCGCCTGCCAGCGGGCCGCCATCTCGGCCGGGTGGTCACCGAAGACCGTTTCCTGGGCATAGTCTCCCTGCCGCAACCGGACGCAACGCCCGCCGCGAAGATCGATGGCCGGGTACAGGGTGAGAGACGACGGAGAGCCCATGGAACACCAACGAAAACAAAAACAATGAAGCGGCGGAGCAGGTGAGACGGGGAGACCTCTCAGAGTTCGGCGAAGTTGCGCAGCAGTTTCAGTCCCACCGCCTGGCTCTTCTCGGGGTGAAATTGCGTGGCGAACATCCGGCCCCGCTGAACGGCCGCGGTGAATGCTCCGCCATAATCACTGGTCGCGACCACCACATCCCCCTCACGGGGGACCACGTGGTAGCTGTGCACGAAATAAAAGTGCGAGCCCTGGGGAATTCCGGCAAACAGCGGGCACGCGGGACGGAACTGGACTTCGTTCCAACCCATGTGGGGAACCTTGAGTCCCGGAGTGTCGGCGAACCGCACGACTTCGCCGGGAATCACTCCCAACCCCTCCCAGTCGCCATCCTCGTGGCTGACTTCCAGCAACAACTGCAGGCCCAGGCAGATCCCGAGAAACGGGCGGTCGGCGGCCAGATGGTCGAGGATCGGCCCCACCCAGTCCTGGCGTCGCAGTTCGGCAATCGCGTCGCGAAACGCCCCCACGCCAGGGAGGACGAGTTTCTCACCCGGCTTGAGATCCGCAGGACGTGCGCAGATGCGGGCCTGGAATCCCAGAGATTCGAACGCCTTCTGAACGCTGCGGAGGTTCCCCATCCCGTAGTCGACAATCGTGATCATGCCCCGATTCTATCGTGCGTCCTGCTCAACGTGGAGTCTTCTGCAACACCTGTTCGGATGCCGCACTGCGACGGGCGGCGGGACCGGTTGAACCACCGTGACTGAACCGACTTGGGCGTTGACGACAGCGGTATCGGCAATAGGTCGGGGGGACCAGACGACCGTGATTCGACCTTGTGGGAGAATGGGTTGGGGTTGGGACTGGTCCGCAGCAGGCAGACTGCGGACTTCGCTTCCGTCTTCGGCCAGGGCCCCAGGCGGAGAGCCGACCCAGGGATCGGACCGTCGTCAAAACAACTCGGGAAACGGTCCGCCACGGGCGAGGCCAGTTGCCCAATCTGTTCGCGGAGGGGTTCCTGCCGGTTCGACGACGTTGTGGCGGTCCAAACTCGCACGATGGGGATGGGTCACACCGACGCACCATGCCGTCGGCCGCGATGACGGCCTCGCTGGAATCCTCTCCCACTCCCTGGTTTGGTTTGAAAAGGATCCGTTCGGGGTGTTGAGGCAACGGGGGGCGGATCCGGCCGCTGAGGGTGACCCTCATCGGTACTGGAATCCCACGCGATCGAGGTGCTCATGGTTTGAATTTGACGAATTCACAAATTCGATGTGTCGGCACGAGCCTGCGGTTTGTACTGCTCTTGCCAGGAGACGCCGCGAGATGCCGGAGAGTCTTGACCAAGGGCCAGAGAACTGGATTCCCGGCCTGTTCGGACTGATCCCAGGGAATGGATCAGGGGGCATCCTGCTCCGCGCCCTCATGCCGTTCACACCCGTGATCAACGGGGAGAATTACAACAGTTCGTGGAGATTCCTGCGGGTTTCTCCGACCACAACTCCGCTACAACCGACACAAGTCGGGCAGGATGTTTTGATTGGCCACCCGTTTGGTTATCCAATCACTGACGAAACGATCAGCACACCGGGCGCCACCGCTACAGAATGTCGCCCGAGTCTGAAATCATCCTCTTGCTGACGGCTTTTTCAGTAATTCCCTCAATCCGCGTGATAACTCAATACAGAAGAGTTTGCGCCCCCTTCCCAGGCGCCACACCCACCCTGATTCATTCTCCGAGCGTCCCATGCATTCCCATCTGCCGACTCGTCATCGCGGGTCCTGCGGTACAGCAGTGCGTGTTGATTCCGACCCTCTCCGACTTCCATCGACACGGCAAGGGTCGGTGCTGCTGGTGATGCTGGCGTTGCTGTTGCTGCTGATGGTGCTCGGATTCACCGCGTTCAGCTTCACATCCCAGGAACATGAATCGGCGCAGTACTACGCGGCCGCAGCACAGCGCACGGGTGTCGAAGTCGACAGCAACGTGCTGTTTGATTTTGGACTCGAGCAGATCCTGATCGGGCCCAACCAATACAACCAGCAAAGCGCGCTCTGGCCGGGGCGCCACAGCCTGATCCCCAACATGCTGGGGATGTTTGGCGTCCATCCCGAGGGGTCGGGGAGGACTTATCCGCTGGACCGGCACCCGTACAACGGCGTGGGAGTCAATCTCGCACTCGATCCGGTCAGCCAACTCCCGTTTGTGGACAACGACCGGGACGGGCTTCCCGATGCCGACTCCGATCTCTATCTGAATTTCAACTACTCTCCCGCGTCGCATCCGCAACCGGCCCGCCCACCACTCTCCCGCGATCAGATCCTGGGGCTTGCGGCCCCCGATGTCGATTACACCTATCCCGACCTCAACAACATCTTCCTGGCGCAGGTTGCCGACGTGCGGGTCCGGTACAACGACCCGACGTCCATCATCCCGGTGATCATTCCCTCGTTCCATCGTCCCCAGTATCTGCGGGAGAAGTACGAGAATGGCAATCCCTCCAAGCCCCGCGCGCGGCCGGATGCGCTGTCGCAAAACATTCCCTGGGACCGTTCCCCATCCACTGTGGCGCGACTGCTGCGCCCCCACCCCCAGCATGTGGTTGTCACCACCGACGCGGCTGGTCTGCCCGTGTTTCACAACGATCCCCACAGCAAGGATTCCAGTCTTCCCTACTATCGTCGCTTTCCACTGCTCGAACGCGAGCTCGACCTCAGCCCGAGCGATCCCGATGCCGACGGGGTTCTGCGCGAACAGGGAATCTGGTCGATGGCCGGGTCCATCTCGTCGACAGATCCGCGCGTGCGGAATTATGAGTACGACGTCGATACGCGCGGCACGGGTGTGCGCGACGGAATCTGGCTTGACCTGGGGCATGCCCCGTTCTTCCTGCCCGATGGCCGTGGGGTGGTTCCCCTGTTTTCCTTCACGATTCTCCCGGCCGATGGCCTGGTGAACTTCAATACGGCAGGCAACCTCAGCGCCCTGGCGATGGGGGCGATGACGACCGACAAGGCGGCCCTGGCGAGCCTGCCGGTCTCCCGCTCCAACGCGGGGAGGTCGGTCTCGGAGATCAATCCGTTCTGGGCCCTGACGGCCGATCCCCAGAACAGCCTGTTTCTGAATCCTCCCCTGACTCCCGGCAGCACCCCGCCTGGAAACCCGTTCTTCCAGCATATTGCCTTCCAGAAGTACACGAATTCCTCCGAGATGCTGATCTCCCGCGTGGAACTCGCGAACCTCGAAATGCTGTTCTCCCAATGGGGTCGCCCGGTCTTTTCCGGGTCGGGAACCAGCAGCAGTCTGTCCAGCCTGTCAGCCACCCAGGTGGTCGCGGGACGGTACGGTGAAGAGTCGATGATTCTTCCGGGATGGAATTCCATCTCCCGTTCCGACCCCAATCGCTGGCTGGCCTTCCCGCGTCCCGGTGTTCCGGTCCCCATCGGATCCACGCTCGATCTGAACTGCTACTGCAATTTCCTCGGAGGCAAGCTGACGGGCATTCCCGGAGATGATGACCTGAATACCTTTGAGGGGCGGGCCCTGGATGGAAATGCCGCCCCCACCCGTCTCGATCAACATCCCTCGGTCGCCCAGGCCGAAGCCATGCTGGGAACCCGCCTCCCCCTCGGGACCGGTCCGGTGACAGGACAGAACGTCGGTCATCCGCTGGACGCTTCCGGGGCCGGCAACAACCTCATGACTGTGGCGGGAGGCTCTTCTCGCAAGCTCATTGCCGACCCCAAAAATCCCCTTGGTCCAATCCGCTGGCCGGCCTATGACCATCACTCGGCGGGGAGCCAGTGGGAGGGAGCCCAACTGACCGGGCTGGTCACGAATTCCCGGACGACCGGGTTGCTCGACCATCCCTCGGAGATGATCCACGACCATCGACTGCAGATTCCCGGTACCGATCAGCCGTTCCTGATTGATGAACTGTTCCACCTGCATGGCAGCGCTGCTGACATGGCCCAGGCGGGACAGTCATCCCGGCTGCGCCAACTGCTTTCATTCAACCTCGAGGGGAATCTCCAGGCCTCCCAGATTCGCCAGCGATTCACCACCAGCAGCTGGGACCGAGCCGAGCATTCGCAGGCCTGGTCTTCCGATCCCCGGCAGCAATGGGAATTCAACGCGGATCTTGATGGTGACGGGCTTCCCGAGTTTCCCCCGGTGGCCGGCACACCGCAGGACCCGCGCGAGATCTTCCGGACGGCGACCCGTTCCTGGATTGGCTGCGAAGCCCCCCCCACGGCATTCAATCCCCTGCATGAACAGACACTGCGGAACCCTCTGAATGCCGCCCGAAATCGACAGCGCCGCCTCGACCTGAACCGGGTGGCAGCGCTGGCTGACCGTGGCCTGCCCCCCCAGGTCCGCACACCGGACGCACCAGGTATTGTTGAGAATCCTGTGCGGTTCCGCCGTCTGACCCCCCACCCGGTGACGACATCGTACTTCAATGCGGTCCCGGATCGGTCCGCGGATCAGGGCCCGACGTATGACACGCCGCTCGCCCAGGAATTCTGGGCCCGCAAGGATCGTCAGGAGATGGCCCGCGATATCTATACGCTGCTCTACACGCTCTGTGGTCCCGAACCGGTGGCTGGCGAGACCCTGCCCCAGTATACGGAACGCCAACTGGTGGAGATGGCCCAGTTCGCCATCAATGTCGTGGACGAACTGGATCCCGACAACACCATCTCGCGGTTTGAATTCGACACAGACCTCGGCAATGGGTGGAACCTTGACGACAACGTGGACACGGTCGATCCGGTGGGTCGCGTCCTCCCCTCCGGCCAGGTCGCCGTGGTCTATGGTGTCGAAGCCCAGGCCCTGGCCTTTTCGGAGGTCCTGCTGGTGTACCAGCGCAAGACCACTGACGAGTCGAATCACCCGGCCACACCCTACGACGACAGTGTTTCCGATCGCTGGTTCACCCATGTCGAATTGCAGAACGTCAGCCCCCAGCCGATTGCTCTTGGAAGTGGCGGTTGGCGTCTGAGTGTCGGCAACCCGTCTGTTCAGCCGTCCGCGGCCAAGGCCCGCGCTGTCAAGCAGCCCTCGGACCTGGTGACGAGCATGGTGTTCCTCCGTGACGCCTTGAACAACAGCTCGCAGATTGCGGCCGGGGCCCGCTATACCGTGGGTTCAGTGGGCCGCAATGATGGTGGACTCGACACCTTCAACAGCGGTGGAACCGACATCGCCCGCAGTTCCGATCTCCGGCTCGACCTCGACAGCAACTCGAGCAGTCTCTTCCAGAGACTCAGCCCGATGGTCAAGGAGGCGGTCCTCCCCGGTCCCACGACCGACGCCCCGCCGGCGACGAATCTCGATCTCGTCCACTCGCGCGACATGGGGAAGAACGCCTTCCGATTGTTCAGTCACGAACCGGTGACAACCGACGTCACCGACGATTCCGCTTCTCGCGGAAGCTTCCTGCGTGGCGAACGATTCAATCCCATGCTGCCCCTCACCATCTACCTCGAGCGTCGCGCCGATCTCAGCCGGACGGGTCCCCCCGCCGGCCAGTTTGACCCCCAATACGAACGTGACAATCCCTGGATCACAGTCGATCACTTCACCGTGGCCCTGCCGAATTCCCTGCCCATCCAAGACTCCAAACTCAAGACGGCTGAACTGATCAGCCTGCTGAAAAACCTGGGGAGTGCCGAAAGGTTCAATCCCCTTGTCGTGATGGAACGCCTGCTTCCCTCGCAGGGGGTCGCCAGCTGGGGACTGCCCCAACTCGCCAACACGATCGGGCTCAACAACTCACTGATTCCTGCGAGCAACACTGTCTGGCAGCCTCATTTCGACCGTGATTTTGACTCCGTCATCGACCTGTTGCGTGTTCCCCTCTACGGCCCCAACAAGACGACCACCCTGTTGTCGGCCGGGGGACAGCCCCTCATTGACTTCTCGTTCAGTGCCGGCAATATCCCGACGGACACGTCCGACCTGACTCCTTCGATGGCCGCATCCAAGTTCCTGCAGCCGACACATTGGACCGGTGTCCGCACCAACGGCAACCGCTGGTATCGCCTGCTGGACCTGTTTGAGGTTCCCCCGATGGGTCGCGAGGTGATCGCCGCCCGTTTCCCCCAGCTCACAGCCGAATCGGTCTCCCGGATCCCGGGCCGCCTGCAGTTGAATGCAATCTCGCATCCCGAGAACCTGTTCAGCCTGCTGGACGATCCGCGGACCTTTGCCATCCAGGGGGGGCAGGGAACTCCGGAACGCATCGTCGATGCCCTCGAATCCAATCGCGAATGGTGGAATGAATTCACCCGCACCCGAGATGGCCTCGATCCCATCGTGCAGCTCCCCCTCCCCGGAAACCCCTCAGCACGTCCCTTCCGCTCCTTCAGCCATGCGGCCGCAGGATCTGCGAAACCCGAGATTCTCGAGTTCACCCGGCTGCGCCGCCTCGGTCTGGATGCCGCCGCGAACAACCCCACCGGCTCCTTCGATGCCACCACTCCCACACGGGTCACCCGTTCCTCCAACAATTACCGCCGCCTCTGGGAAGCCCGCACCGCCGCCGACCGGTCGAACAACACGGTCGACCCTGTCTCCCGCAATCGACTGCTGGGCAAGGTGGTCAACAACAGCACCACCCGCAGCAATGTCTTCATGGTCTGGATGACCGTCGGTTTCTTCGATGCCATCTTCCCGGTCCCCCAAAACCCGACCATCGTCCAGGTGGGGCAGGAACTCGAAGATCAGTCGCGGCGCCGCGGATTCTTCGTCCTTGATCGCAGCCTGATCGAAGACGCCCTCGTCCCCGCGACACAGCCGGGCATGCCTCCCACCTTCGACTACCGCAAGTTCATCCAGTACCGGCGCGAACTCCGCTGAGCGATCACACCGGTGAACCCGGGTTCGCCGGAACCCAACCCTCACACAACCCGATCCAATTCGATTCGAGCCCGGTGTCTCCCGTGCAGTCAGCGAACCCAGACCCGGGCCGCAGATCCTCCCCGGCCCTCCGCAACGCTCTCTCGCTGCTCGCTGTTGTGGTCGTGGGGGGTCTCGTCGGCGGGCTCGCGGCCCCCCTGCACTGGGGACTCGAACTCTGCTGTCACTGGCGGGTCCATGGGCTCGTCGTACTCGCCCTGTGCGCCGTGCTGCTGGCCGCGTTGGGCGCGTCCCGCCGTGCCCTTGGCTGCATCGTCGTCGGCCTGCCCTTTGCAGTCCCCCTCGCCCCCCTCTACGTCCCCAGGGCGTCCCCTCCCGACGGGGGCTCGTGGCGACTGGCCTCCCTCAATCTCCTCAGCCAGAACCACAATCACGAAGCGGTCGGTGCCTGGCTGAATGAAACCCAACCAGCGGTCGTGATTGCGCTGGAAGTCACCCCCGCGTGGGCCCGACAATTCGAACACTATCCCCAGCGGATTGTCGTCCCCCGCGACGACAACTTTGGAATCGGCCTCTGGAGCCATTTTCCCATCACGCGGTCCCGGATCCTCGAGCTGCCCGGAGGGATCCCGGTCCTGTCCGTCACGGTCGAGTGCTCCCCGGGCCGCGAATGCACGCTGCTGGCCATTCATCCCGTCCCCCCCGTCAATGCCTCCCTCGCCCGCCTGCGTGAGCAACAGTTTCTCACCCTGTCGCAGTGGATCGGCGAGACAACCGGCCCCCTGATCGTCGCCGGCGATTTCAATGCCACCTCCTGGAGCCCCCTGTTCGCCAGGCTCACCAGCAGTCGGCCTCTTTCCGATTCCCGAACTGGTTTTGGGATCCAGCCCACCTGGGCACCCATCGGCCCACCAGCCCTCGGGATCCCCATCGACCATGTGCTGGTCTCTCCCGGGTTGACCGTGCGCGATCGACGCGTCGGCGGTGACATCGGCTCCGACCATTTGCCGGTCCTCGTCGAACTGCAATCGGTCCCCCTCCCCTGACCCGCCACTCCCCCGCCACGGCCGTCGCCAGTTGTTCCCGATTTCTGGACCGCCCTATACTCGACACAGTCCGCTGGAT
This sequence comes from Planctomycetaceae bacterium, assembly GCA_003508595.1. Classification (GTDB taxonomy): domain Bacteria; phylum Planctomycetota; class Planctomycetia; order Planctomycetales; family Planctomycetaceae; genus UBA10511. The sequence goes on along the minus strand of DNUF01000178.1, from coordinate 11,710 downwards.
CCCATCGTCGACATTGTGTCCTCATTCCTCCCGTCTCCACGCCGTGTCTCCCTCCCGTTCCCATCGCCGATTCGTGTTCCTCCCGGTTCTGGCGATCGCTCTGTGCGTCGGGACCGGCACTTCGGCCTGGGGTCAGAAGACACTCCCCCCGGTGGCCGATCGAACCGTCGATTTCGACAACGACATCCGTCCCCTCTTCCAACGTTTCTGCGACTCGTGTCACGGTGCGCAAAAGCAACTGTCGGGGTTCCGCCTCGACCGCGAAGGCGATGCCCTGCGGGGGGGAGACTCGGGCAAGGCGTTTGAGCCCGGCCAGAGTGCCGAGAGCCTGCTGGTCAAATACATCGCCGGTCTCGACCCCGACATCCTCATGCCCCCGGAAGGGGACTTGTTGACAGACGAGCAGGTCGGGCTGGTTCGGGCCTGGATCGACCAGGGGGCAAAGTGGGGCAGGGACGCTCCCGGCAACCAGGGGGCGGCGAGCCGGGCCCGACACTGGTCCTATCAGCCCCTCCTCCGTCCGGCCCCCCCCGCCACCACGAACACCACCTGGCCCCGCAACATGATCGACAGGTTTGTCCTCCACAAGCTGGAGGCCGAACAGATCACCCCCTCTCCCGAGGCGGATCGGGCCACCCTTTTGCGGCGCGTCTCGCTCGATCTCACCGGGCTGCCCCCCACGCCCGAAGAACTCGCGGCCTTTCTTGCCGACCAGCGTCCGAATGCCTACGAACTGGCAGTCGAAGACCTGCTGGCCTCACCCCATTTCGGAGAACGCTGGGGACGCCACTGGCTCGACCTCGCCCGCTATGCCGACAGCGATGGTTACGAGAAAGACTCCCCCCGCCCGCATGCCTGGCGCTGGCGGCAATGGGTCATCGAGGCCCTCAATCGCGATCTCCCCTTCGACCAGTTCACCATCGAGCAAATCGCGGGGGACCTGCTGCCCAATGCCCGACCCGATCAGCAACTGGCGACCGGCTTCCACCGCAACACGCTGACCAATCGGGAAGGGGGCGTGGATGCCGAGGAATTCCGCGTGGCGGCCGTGGTCGATCGCGTCAACACCATCGGCAGTGTCTGGCTCGGATTGACGGTCGGCTGTGCGCAGTGTCACTCGCACAAGTACGACGCGCTGTCGCTGCGCGAGTACTACGGTCTGTTCGCCTTCCTCAACCAGGCCGACGAGGCCGATCTTCCCTCCCCGCTTCCCGGCGATGACAAGGCCATCGCACCCGCCATGGTGCAGACGGCACCGGTGCGCCAAAGTCACATCCTGCTGCGGGGGGACTTCCTGCATCCCGGAGATCCGGTCACCCCGCAGACGCCGGAGGTGCTGCCCCCCCTCCCGGCCGCCACGGCAGCGTCACCCACCCGGCTCGAACTGGCCCGCTGGCTGGTCCACCCCGGCCACCCGCTGACCCCCCGCGTGACGATCAACCGTGTCTGGCAACAGCTGTTCGGGCAGGGGTTGGTGACCACGCCCGATGACTTCGGCGTTCGTGGCGAGAAACCATCCCATCCCGAACTGCTGGATTGGCTGGCGGCCGAGTTCGTGTTGCCCACCCTGGAGTTGACTCCCCCCCCGCTCCCCGGGCGCCCCCCCGCCTACCGCGGACCATGGAGCCTGAAGCGCATGCTGAAGGTCATCACCTGTTCGGCCACGTATCGGCAGCGGTCGGACATTCGGCCTGAACTGCTCGAGCGCGACCCGCGCAATGCCTGGCTGGCCCGACAGAACCGGATCCGGGTGGAGGCCGAGATCGTCCGCGACCTGGCACTCGCCACCAGCGGGCTGCTGGTCCGCACGGTCGGTGGTCCCAGCGTTCGCCCACCGCAACCCGCGGGGGTTTCCGAACTGACCTATGCCGGCAGTGCCCGGTGGACCGAGAGCACGGGGCCCGATCGGTATCGGCGCGGACTCTACACCTGGTTCCAGCGCACGAGCCCCCACCCCATGCTGATGACCTTCGACGCCCCCGAGTCGAACATCACCTGCACCCGCCGTGAACGCTCCAACACCCCCCTGCAGTCACTGACCTTGCTCAATGACCCGGCGTTCTTCGAATGTGCCCGGGCACTCGGTCAAATGGCTGTCCCCCTTTCGTCGGGGACAGCCACGGAACGCATCACTGCCCTCTATCGACAGGTTCTCAGCCGCGATCCCGATCCGGTCGAGATCGGGATCGCCCTCAAGCGATGGGGGCGTTTTCAGGAGTTGCTGACCGCCGACCCCGGCCAGGTCGACACGCTGCTCGGCACAACAGCCGCCGAAGCACCGGCCGGTGCGGTGGTGGAGACCGATCCCGCCCGGAAACGTGAGGTCGCCACTGCGATCCTGTTTTCGCGACTGCTGCTCAACCTCGACGAGTTCATCACCCGCCCCTGAGTGACTGACCACTCCTCTTCACGCTCCCCTGCGTTTCATGACTCCACCACCAGACAGTGCGACCCCGATTGGACGCCGGCAGTTCCTGCAGGGGAGTGCCGGTGGCGCGGGCCTGCTGGCACTTGGCACACTGCTGCAGGCAGAGCGACTGTGGGGGGCGCCGCCGGTGGCATCACCCCTGGCAGCCCGCCCCTCCCCCTTCGCGCCGCAGGCCCGCTCGTGCATCTTCATCTACCTCGAAGGGGCGCCGAGCCAGCTCGACCTGTTCGATCCCAAGCCCAAACTCAATGAGCTGGATGGGCAGGCCCTGCCCGAGTCGCTGACTGCCCAGGTGCGGTTCGCCTTTCTGCAGAAAGAAACAGCCCGGCTGATGGGCTCGCCCCGGCGGTTCCAGCCGCATGGCCAATGCGGGACCGAACTCTCCGATCTCCTGCCCCACCTGGCCGGTCGGGTCGATGACATCGCCCTGATCCGGTCGATGCACACCGAGGCGTTCAATCATCACCCTGGCCAATTGCTGCTGAACACCGGTTCGCAGATGTTTGGCCGGCCCAGCATGGGGTCGTGGCTCGCCTACGGTCTCGGTTCGGAGAGCGAGAACCTCCCTGCCTACGTCGTGCTGACGGCAGGCCGGGGGACGAGCGGGGGGACCTCCAACTGGGGGAGCGGTTTCCTGCCGTCGAACTATGCGGGGGTGCTGTTTCGCAACCAGGGGGAACCGGTTCTCAACCTGGCGAACCCGCCGGGAATCACCCCGGCCCTGCAGGCCGAATCGATCGCCGGCCTGGGGGATCTCAATCGGCAGCGCCAGGCCACCCTGCACGATCCGGAGATTGCGAGCCGGATCTCGGCGTATGAATTGGCCTTCCGGATGCAGTCCGCCGCCCCGGAGCTGATCGATCTCTCGGGAGAAACCGCAGCCACCCAGGCGCTGTACGGACTGGGGCGTCCCGAACCCGACCTGGGGAACTGGCGCGGCGGACCCAAGGGTTGCTTCGAGGCGTTTTCGCGCAATTGCCTGCTCGCCCGCCGGCTGGTCGAGCGGGGGGTCCGGTTTGTGAACCTCGTGCACGCCTCGTGGGATCACCACAGCGATCTCGACCGGCAACTGACCCTCAGCACGCAGATGGCCGACCAGCCGGTCGCCGCCCTGCTGGCCGACCTGCGTCAACGGGGCCTGCTCGACACCACCCTGGTCGTCTGGGCAAGCGAATTCGGCCGAACCCCCCTCGGGGAGAACCGCAAGGGTTACGAAAAAGTCACCGGCCGCGATCATCACCCGTTCGCCTTCAGCCTGTGGTGTGCGGGTGGCGGAATTCGCGGTGGGCAGGTGATCGGCGAGACCGATGAAATCGGCTGGAACATCACCCGCGACCCGGTCCACGTGCATGACCTGCAGGCGACCTTGATGCACCTGTTTGGCATCGATCACCGGCAACTCACCCACCGCCACCAGGGTCGGGACTTTCGCCTGACCGATGTCGGCGGCAACCTCGTTCCGCAACTGCTGCCGACTCCCGGTTGATCCAACTCGGAAGCCGTCAGTCACTTCTCCCGGGAAGTTCTCCCGGGCAGTTTTGTCCAGGCAGTTTTCCCAGGGCACTTGCCTGACGCACTGACCCGGCCGAAGTCCCACCCGGAGGACCCGCTGCGCAGCGAGCGACGCGCGGAGACCTGCGTGCGCCAGTCGGCCTCCGTGCACTGCGCGGGCCGAGGTCCGGGATGACGGTCATCCGCGCTCCCAGGCAACTCCGGCCCGGTTTCGGAAGGGGAGACCGCAACCGGGCCGGTTCAGTTCCCCTTCCCTTCGAGGGCCGACCAGTCGACCAGCTCAATCGGGGACTTGATGATCTGCGAGAAGCCCGCCCGCTGGATGGTTCGAATTCCCTTGCCACCCCGGGAGGTCAATTCGTACTTCTGCTGCCCGAAGACCAGTTCCTTGTCGCCGGTCGACAGGACCCGCAGGCAGTCGCTGGGACGGCTGAGAAGTGCCGCCCCCAGGATGGTGTCATCGTCGGCGATCCGGATGCCGCGCACCCCCTTGCCCGCCCCCGACAACACGGGGACCTCGTCGATGGAAAAGTGCAGGATGCGGGCCTGGGCCGACGCCAGGAACATCGAAGTCGCCTCCCTCTGCAGGTCGACAAACACCACCTTGTCGCCCGGCTGCAATCGGCAGAACTTGCGACCCGCCTTGGTGGACGCGATGCGGAAGGGGGAGAACGGGACACGCAGCACATTCCCGCGGGCCGTCGCCACGACGAGATAGGGGGATGGCTGCTCTTCCCCCTTCACGGCCTTGTCGGCGGGAGTGAATCGCCCATCGGTGGTGAGTGCCGCGAGCACGGTGACCCCATCACCCATCTTGATCGACTTGGAAATTGGCTCGCCATACCCCGACGAGGCGGGGACCTGGTCGATCCGCAGGGTGTAGGCGATCCCCTCGCTCGAGAAGAACACGGCATGGTCGAGCGTGCTTCCGGGAATCACCGTGAGTACCGAGTCCCCCTCGCGCACGCGGGTGCTGTCGACGCTCGCGAGCCGTCCCACGCGTTTCACCCACCCCTCCCGCGTCAACACGACATTCGTGTTCTCGCGGATGATGTACGCCTCGGGGTTGAACTCGGTGATTTCTTCGCTGGAGCCGAGGGCCGAGCGGCGCTTGTCGGCATATTTCTCAGACAGCTCGCGCAGCTCGGTTTCGACCACCTTCCACAGCCGCTTGTTCGAGGCCAGGATCGCCTCGATCTCGGTTGCCTGCGCCTTCTTTTCGCGCAGTTCCTTCAGGATGTCGTTGATCTCCAGCTGCGAGATCTTGTAGAGCATCATTTCGAGGATGGCGTTGGTCTGGTCGGCATCCAGGGGAAAGGCCGCCATGAGCTTGGTCGCCGCATCGGCCTTGCCATTGCTGTTGCGGATGATCTTGATCGCCTTGTCGAGGCCATCAAAGATGATCTTGAACCCATTGAGGATGTGGATGCGCTTGCGGAGCTGCTTCAACTGGAACTCGAAGCGGCGCTTGACCACGTCAAACCGGAAGTCCAGAAACGCGAGCATCATGTCGGTCAGCGCCATGCGCTGCGGCATGAGGGCCCCGTGCTCATCCGGGACCAGGCAGGTGGCGTTGTAGCCGAAGTTCTGCTCGAGCGCCGTATGCCGGTAGAGATAGGCCATCACCGCCGTCGGGTCAGCCCCCGGCTTCAGCTTCAGCACCAGCCTCAGCCCGTTGTCCCTGTCGGTCTGGTCCGAGCAGTCGATCAGTTGCGGCAGCTTGCGCGAGGCGACGATGTCACCGACGGCCGCCATCAGGGGACCGGTTTCGACCCCATAGGGAACCGAGGTGATGACGATCCGGTCGGGGACCTCCTTGCGCTTTTCGCGGTCGAGTTCCCATTCGGCCCGGACCTTGATCGAACCACGCCCCTCCTCATAGATGGTGCGCAGATCGCGGCGGGAGGTCATGATGCGCCCTCCCAGGGGAAAGTCCGGGCCCTTGATGAACTTCATCACCTGCGCCACTGTCGCGGTCCGCTCGCCAATCAGCAGGATGCAGGCGTCGATGACCTCGCCAAGATTGTGCGGGGGTATGCTCGTCGCCATCCCGACGGCAATCCCCTGCGCGCCGTTGACCAGCAGGTTGGGATAGCGTGCCGGCAGGACCACCGGCTCTTCCCGCTGCGCATCGTAGGTGGGACGGTAGTTGACGGTTTCGAACCGCAGCTCGCTCATCAGCTCGCCCGCCAGGGCGGTCAGCCGGGCTTCCGGATACCGCGCGGCGGCGGCGGGAAGCCCCATCACCGACCCGAAGTTTCCCCAGCCATCGACAAGGGGATACCGCAGGCTGAAATCCTGCGCCATCCGGACCAGCGCCTCGTAGCAGGCGACATCCCCGTGCGGGTGGAAGTTGCCGGTCGTCTCGCCGCAGATCTTCATGCACTTGGCATAGCGGCCATCGAACGTCAGCCCCAGCGAGTCGAACATCGCGTACAACAGCCGCCGTTGCACCGGTTTCAACCCATCGCGCACGTCGGGGAGTGCCCGGGCGGTAATCACCGACAGGGCGTAGTTGAGGTACCGCCGGCGGGATTCCTGGCTGATCGAGACGTACTGGGTGCGGTCTCCATCGTTCAGGCCCCCCTGCCGTTCAGGGAACTCGGGCGTCGTATCCTGCGACTCAGCCATGATCTGTACAAATCTCCAATCCGGGGGCGCGGCAAACTGTAGCGATTACAGCAGCTGCTCTCAAGCTGCTGATTGCAGGCATGGCGCCGGTCGCCCGGGTCAAGACAGGCGACGTTCCGTTCGTAACGCCTGTGCTGCCCACCCATTGGGAAAAATGCGTTTGCCGGGCATTTCGGGCCCTTCGTGACTGATTGCTCTCCCGGGAGAAGGCCGAATTTTGATGCAGGCTGGCACATCGCGTCGCCAGCACGGATTCCAGGACGCTCCCCCCTTCCACGGTGGGGAACGCGGGCTTCCAAGGAAGGATTTCCCATGAAGCGTTTGCTGCTGTCGGCGGTTGCCGTCTGCCTGGCCTGTTCGGCCACCGGCACCCAGGCCCAGGAAGAACTGACCCCCCCGGCGAGCCCCGCGATCGACGCGGCGCTCTATCCATCCCCCAAGCCCGACATCCCGGCGGAAGTGGGCTGGACGATGATCTCCAATCCGGCATTCCACCCGTACGAGATGACCTACGCCCACTCGTACCGCGCGCTCTATCCCCCGTACTACTACAAGAACTGCCACGGGCTCTCGTGCCTGCCCCTGGTCCCGAAGCCCCACCTTGTCGGGACGGAAGTCCGCGTCAAGTACCACAGCCATTACAAGCTGGGATCGGGCCTCTGGTTCCGTCAACCCAAGATCCACTACCACAACAACCAGAGCCATGATTGGTACAAGGGCTCGGGGTGGTGGAAGTAACCCCGGCCCACCTCCTCTCAGGATGAGAACATGATCAAAAATACGTGGTCCATGGGACAGACGGCTCTCGCCATCAGCCTGTTCCTCTCGATCGGAGGCCCCGCCCTGCGGGCCGATGAAGTGCAACTGGTCGACTGCCAGACCGATGGCGGTGCCAACGGTGGGGCGAATCGCTCCGGCATGATCGATCCCACCCTTGGGCTGGGCGATTGCGATTCCTGCAATGGCGGAGTGGCCCGGCGTGGCTACGGACGCCATGGGGCCGGTTGCCCCTGCGACTCCTGTCGGGGTCGTGGTGGCTACGGCCGGCGCGGACGCGGCGGCTATGTCGACAACCTCTACGCCCAGGGATACGGTCACCGTGGCGCGGGCATCGGAGCCGATGGCTGCCCCACCTGCCGTCACGGACATCAAGGTGCCCATGGCGACTGCGACGCCTGTCGCGGTGGTCGTGGCGGGCGTGGTGGCTACGGCGCCGGTGACGGATGCGACCAGTGCCGAGGGACCCGCTGTGCCGGTCGCGGCTGCCTCGGTGGCGGCTGCTACCGCCCGGTTGCTGGCTGGTACCGCGATCCGCGTGACTCGGAAGTGTACTCGGCCGTCGGTTACAACGTTCCGGTCGCAGTCCCCCTGCCTCCGGTCGTGAAGTACCAGTACCAGTACAGCTGGGGAATGCCCGCCAGCCGTCTCACCCGGGTGGTCAACAGCTACCAGCGCTACTACCCTTATGAGCAGTTCACCCAGAAGGGTGGCCGCATTCCGGGCGGTCCTCCGGTGATCTACCAGCCGACCGATACCACCCAGCAGGGTTTCTACTCGGTGCATGCTCCCCGGTGGACTCCGGTCAAGCGGATGAACAGCATCGGCTACTACTACGGGCGGTAACGCCTTCATGCGACTCGCGTGCGACGGCTCTCCCTGGTTCGCTGAACTGTCCAGGGAGAGCAGGCGAGCCCTGTCAAAGGATCGCGGCACGACCCGGCTGTCTGCTTGGACAGCCGGGTCGCTGCATTTTTACCCCCCACCCAACGCCGCCGATTCCCACCGGCAGCGACTCTTCCCGAATCCCTGCAAGGCCGCCTGCGCAATCCCGGGGCCGGCTGTCGGCTCCAATCTCCGGCACCCGCTGGTGTGATGCGTCACCCATTGCCCTCGACAGGGTCCAGGGACAGGTTCGCGGGACAGATTCACCGGCCCGGTTCAAAGGACAGATTCAAAGGACA
>DNUF01000178.1:0-2974 GCA_003508595.1 Planctomycetaceae bacterium | reverse complement strand
ATTCAAAGGACAGATTCAAAGGACGGGGGCAAACAACGACAGGGTTTGCTCGCAGAGGATCTGCCAGCGTCCCCGCTCGCGGAACCGGGCGAGGTCAATGCGGCGGGCGTCGCGCAGGTCATCGGCGAACTGTTCTTCCAGTTCCCGCGCAGGCCTCGGGCCGTAGATCGCCACCGCCACCTCGAAATTGAGCAGCAGGCTGCGGGAGTCGAAGTTCGGCGAGCCCACCAGCGACCAGGCGCCATCGATCGTCAGGGTCTTCGAGTGCAGGGGGCCTTTCTGGTATTCGTAGATCTGCACCCCGGCCTGCAGCAACATCTCGTACCAGGCGCGTCCCGCGATCACCATCCACTGGTGATCGGCGACGCCCGGCACCAGCAGCCGCACCTGGACCCCCCGCAGCGCCGCGGTCTCGAGGGCGGTCGCGAGGGCCGGCGTGGGAATGAAGTACGAGGTGGCCAGCGTGATGCGCTGCTGGGCCTCATTGAGGGTGGCAAAAAACAGTGTCTGGAACGTATCGAGATCGCCGTCGGGCCCCCCCGGCACCACCTGGGCCACCACATCGCCCGACTCGATGGCCGGCGGATGCCATTCCGGCTGTGTCAGCGCCTCGCCCGTGGCGAAATACCAGTCTTCGGCAAACACCTGCTGCAACTGGCTGACGGCGGGCCCGCGCAGGCGCAGATGGGTGTCGCGCCAGAAACCCAGGCGGGGATCGCGGCCGATGTATTCATCGCCGATGTTCATGCCCCCCGTGAACCCGACGACACCATCGACGACGACGATCTTGCGGTGGTTTCGCAGGTTGATCGACCAGCGTTCGCGGAGGGAGGAACCGGGCAGGGCACTGGCGACCTCGATGCCCGCATCGCGCATCGGCTGCAGGAACCGCCGGCCCAGGAACAGCGAGCCGATTCCATCGAACAGAAACCGCACGCGCACCCCCTCGCGGGCCTTCGCAATCAGCAGGTCGCGCAGCCTCTGGCCGGTGTGGTCTTCACGCCAGATGTAATACTCGAGGTGAATCGATTCGCGGGCGGTTCCGATTTCGCGCTCGATCAATCCCAGGGTCCGATTGGTGTCGGCGACAATCTCGACGGTGTTGCCATACGACGCGTGGAACCCCGTCACGCGGTCGATGAGCTGCATGAGTCGCCGTGCGGTGACATTGTCCTCCTCGGCCGGCAGCAGCTGGTTGCGCGGAGACGAGGCCAACAGCGCATCGAGCTCGCGGCGCGCGAGCTTCTTGAGGGAGGCCCGCCGCTGCACCCGGTTGATCCCAAAGACCAGGAAGAGCAATGACCCCAGGTAGGGGATCATCACGATGGCCATGATCCAGGCCACGGTTGCCACACTCTGCCGCCGGCGCTGCAGGATCACCAGCGGCACCAGCAGCAGCGTCACCAGGTAGCCTTCGACGATCAGGGTGACCCACAGGGAATTCATCACAGAGGCCGCCTGGTCCGGAAGCTGGTGGACAGGGTGGGGGGGTTTGAAACGGGCATCCTTCCAACATAACAACTCTCTGTGGATGGCGCGGCCCGACTTTCCCCGAGATGCTCTCGGTCGCCCGGCAGCGGGATCGGGTGATATGCTGCCCCGCTGCGACCACCGGTCGTGCACGACCACGACACCCCACACTCTTGCCCACCGAGGACCACACTGCGATGAAGTTCGCGATCTGCCAGGAACTGTTTGAGGACTGGAGCTGGGAACGACAGTGCCAGTTCATCGCTGAGACCGGCTACGAGGGAATCGAGGTCGCCCCCTTCACGCTGGCACCACGAATCACCGACGTCAGCCTGGACCGGCGGCGTGAACTGCGTTCCGTGGCCGAAGCGCATGGGCTGCAGATCATCGGACTGCACTGGCTGCTGGCGAAAACGACGGGACTGCACCTGACAACCGCCGATGCCGCAGTGCGCAGGGCGACCATCGACTACCTCATCGCACTCGGCGATGCCTGTGCCGACCTCGGAGGCCACGTGCTGGTGTTCGGTTCTCCGGCGCAGCGCAACCTCGATGCCACGACGACGCGCGAAGAGGGAATGCAGCGCGCGTCGGAAATTTTTCGCGCGTGCATGCCGCGCTTCGCCGAGCGCGGAGTGAAGCTGTGTGTCGAGCCACTCACCCCGCGCGAGACCAACTTTCTCACGACGTGTGCCGAGGCGATGGAGCTGATCGAGCGTGTGAACCATTCCCACTGCGTGCTTCACCAGGATGTGAAGGCGATGCTTTCGGAAGCCGGGCCCATCCCCGCGCTGATCCACAAATACGCTGGAAAAACAGGTCATTTTCACGCCAACGATTCGAACCTGCTGGGACCCGGCATGGGTGACACCGATTTCGCACCCATTCTGGCCGCGCTGCAGGCGAGCGGATACGACGGCTGGGTCTCGGTGGAAGTGTTCGATTACAAGCCGGGCTGCGAACGCATTGCACGCGAGAGTTTTGCCACCCTGAAACGCTCTCGCGATCTGGGGAAATAATGTGGAAAACCTTGAAAAAGTGCTTGCACATTTTTCAGAAATGCTTACCATGACCGCAGGAAACGCGTTGGTGGAATGAACTCTGACAACGACACACAGACAACACACCCCGAACTCAATTCCTGGTGAATCGAAACGGGGTACACTTGAGCGAGTTCACCTGAGTGAATTCACTTGAGTGAAGTGCTGGGTGAGGTTGTGGAGGACAGGAACGACGCGTGGGTCCGTCATGGTTGGCGGACTGAAGGATTTGGTTCTGCGTGACAACAACTCTGCAGTTTCACTTCGCCCGGTTCAGGCGGCAGAGCGGTTGGCACCCTTTGACAAGAGAGGGATTACTCCCATGGCCAAGAAAGCCGCGAAGAAGAAGGCTGCTGCTCCCAAGAAGGCTGCCAAGAAGAAGGCTGCCAAGAAGTAGTCTTCGGCAGTTCGTCACGGCACCTGCCGTGACAACTTGTAACAACAAGCATGAAGCGGTCGAAACT
>DNUF01000080.1:11768-15510 GCA_003508595.1 Planctomycetaceae bacterium | reverse complement strand
CGCACTTCGCCTACCAGAAACCCTTCCCCGGAGGGGGACCGTCATGACAGACGGGGAATTCAACTTCTCGACGGGCCTGCCTTCCGAGGAAATGGCCGCTTACCTTCAGATGTACCTCGACGAAACCGCAGAGCAACTCGATGCTCTCGTCGAAGTCCTCCTTTCGCTCGAGGAAACCCCGCAGCATACCGGGCAACTGAATGAGGCATTTCGCCTGATTCACTCCATCAAGGGCTCGTCGGCCATGATGGGACTGGACAGCATCACAGTCCTCACCCATCACCTCGAGAATCACTTCGAACGGCTGCGCTCGGGACTGCAGATCCTCGACCGCCCCATGATGGACTTGGTCCTGCGGTGCATCGATTTCCTGCGCGAATGCAACCACCGACTCCGATCTGGCCAGGCATTGGCCAGTGCACCTGAGTTGCTGGAGGAACTGGGGAGCCATGTCGGGACACCTCGGGCCCAGGCGACAAACCGCGAGGGGGAGCACGCGCTGCTGCCACAGACTTCGGCCGAACAACCAACGGCGGCCATGGAATTGGAATCCAATTCCCCTGCGACTGAGATTTCGGCGGAATCATCCGACGTTCAACCGGCGGGCCACCACCTGCCTGATTTGCCACCGATCATTCCCGTGGTCGCGGAAACATTTCACTGGCGGGTCACCGTTCGGTTCGACCCCTCGCTCCCACTGGTGGATGTGAAGGCCGATCTGATTTTGCAGCGGCTGACGTCCCTTGGCGTGCTGACCGATTCGGCACCACCACCGGACCGATTGGAACTGGTTGCGGAGACCCGCAGGCTGCAGGTGCTGCTTACAAGCGCACGGACAGCAGCCGAAATCCGGGGGACAGCGGATGTCGGGGGAGTCGATCTGGTTGAAATTGATCGAGACCGCGCTCCACTGCCACTCGACGAGTCGATCCTCGGTCCCGAACAGGCCGAGCCGAAGGCCAAGTCACCCGTTGCGGCGGTGGCCGTTCCGTCGACACAAGAGAACATTTCCCGTCCTGATTCGAATCGCCGGTCTGTACCCGTGGGGTCCAATGACTCCGTTGCCATGCCCGAGGACAGGGGAGCGACGCGATCCGCACCGGCCACGATTCCCCAGCGCGAAGCGGCGCGGCAGGAGACGACCACGGAGAGCAAATCCCGCGTCGTTGAAACCGTGCGGGTCGATATCGACCGACTGGACGATCTGTTGAATCTCGCTGGCGAACTCGTGGTGACCAATGCCAGATTCGTGCAGATCTCGCGTCAGATGAGCCCGGCGTTCAAGAAGAGCGGTCGTACGAGGTCCGTTGGCGAAGGGCTCAGACGCTTGCTCGAGGAACTGAAGTCACGCATCCAGGATCCTGAGGAACCCCGGGGTTCGGAATGGTCCCAGCAGTTGCTGGAGCTCGAATCGGAAATCGAATCGCTTGACGCACAGTCTCGCCTGTGGGAGGAGGGCCGCCGATGCTTTATGCAGATCGGTGACGCAGTCAACCAGCTGACGAGAGTGTCGGACAACCTGCAGCGTGGCGTTCTCGATACCCGCATGGTCCCTGTCGGGCCATTGTTCAATCGATTCAAGCGTGTTGTTCGAGACATCTCTCAGGAATTGGGAAAACAGGTCCAGCTCGAGATTCGAGGGGAGAAGACCGAACTCGACAAGCGGATGATCGACGAACTCGGTGACCCACTTGTCCACCTGGTCCGGAATGCCATCGACCACGGACTGGAATCTTCCGAGGATCGTGTCCAAAAAGGAAAACCGGCCGCCGGCACTCTCACACTGGAAGCCGTGCATCGTGGGAACAATGTTTTCATCCAGGTCAGCGATGACGGCGGAGGCATCAATGCTGCCAGGATTCGCAAACGCATCGTCGAGAAGGGGCTCGCCTCCACCGAGCTGGCTTCCCAGCTGTCCGACCAGGAAATCATCGAATACATCTGGCACCCCGGATTCAGCACTGCCGACAAGATCTCCGATATTTCGGGCCGGGGTGTCGGCATGGATATCGTCAAGACACGGATTGCCGAATTGAACGGGACGATCAGTGTTGATACCCAACCGGGTCGCGGGACGACGTTTTCCATTCGGCTCCCACTGACCCTGGCCATCATTCGCTGCCTTCTGATCCGACTGAAGCACGGGATGTTCGCGGTGCCGATCGATGGCGTCCGGGAGATTGTTTCGGTTCCCGTCGATGACATTGTGACCATTCGCGGTCGTCATACTTTTGAGGTGCGGGGAGAGTTCGTGCCACTGGTCGACATTGACGATGTGTTTGACTGGCCCGCGGCGACCCCACCGCGCGACCTGGTTGGCACTGCGGCCAAGGAACGCAAGCGGGTGAATGTCGTCATCCTGCAGGCGACTCACGAGACAATCGGGCTGAGAGTGGACGAACTCCAGGGAGGCCAGGACATCGTCATCAAGTCTCTCGCCGAAAATTTCGTCCACATTCGGGGTCTGTCCGGAGCCAGCATCCTCGGTGACGGTACGGTTTGCCTGCTGTTGGATATTGCAGCTGTGATTGACCTGATTGTCCGCGGCCGACCTGTGTTCTCTGGCCGCGAACTCCTCTCGACGACTTGATCCATCATTCATGCTAGATTCCGCCCAATTGCAGAAACTGGGAGATCTGTTCCGGGCTGGGGCCGAGCAGGCAACGCTGGCTCTGTCCCGCTGGCTCGATCGCCCCGCGCACATCACGGTTGAGCGTGTGGAACAATTGCCACTGCATGCTGCCACCGATGTGCTTGGTGACTCGGAGGAACCGATCGCGGCCTGCGTCATGGAACTTCGTGGCGAGCTGGTGGGTCAACTGATCCTCGCATTCGACGATTCCAGTGGACTGAGCCTCGCCGACATTTTGCTTGGCCAGCCGCTCGGGACATCACGCGACTGGGGAGAGATCGAACGTTCTGCTGCCCAGGAGACCGCGAACATTGTGGGGTGCGCCTATCTCAATGCGCTCAGTCGTCTGGCAGGAGGGCAGGGGAGCGAGATGCTTCCCGACCCGCCACGTTTCGTCCGCGATTTTCCGCAGTCTCTGCTGGAGTTCTCCCTGATGAATCAGGCCAGCAGCAGCAATGTCGTGTTTCTCACAGAGACCCGTTTTCAGATCGACGGCTTTCCAGTCAACTGGCACCTGCTGCTCATTCCCGACACGTCCTCGATTGACCATCTTCGAGATTGGCTTCCCGGTTCCACCACCCGCTCATGATCCCGGATCCTGCTCGTCCAGATCCGAAGTCCAACTTCACCAGTTTCTCCCACACCTTTGCCCGCTCACCCAATCCCCGCGCTGAAAATGGGCGAACTGGCCGTGTGCCAGCAGGGAGGGTGTCTGCGCACATTGCTGGGCTCCTGCCTTGGTGTGGCGTTCTACGACCGCCGCTTGAAACTGGCCGGGCTGGCACATGTGGTCCTTCCTCACACCACTGGCCAGACCAATCTCCCGGGGAAATATGCGAATACCGCAATTCCCGAGTTGTTGCGACAAATGCAGCAAATGTTTCCAGGAGAAGCCCTGCGACCGATCGCCAAGCTGGCAGGGGGGGCCAACATGTTCAACTCGTCGGGATCAATTGCTACGATCGGGGAGCAGAACATCGCAGCGGTAGAACGCTTGCTGGAAGAGCATCAGATCCCGGTGGTGGGGCGGCACCTTGGAGGCGAGCAGGGGAGACGCATGTTGCTCGATTCCGCCACAGGACAAGTGACGGTGGAAATCGCAGGCCTCGC
>DNUF01000080.1:0-11445 GCA_003508595.1 Planctomycetaceae bacterium | reverse complement strand
TGGACCGTCGTCGGTGAGGCCACGAATGGCCAGGAGGCGGTGGCCCGATTCCGGGAACTGTCGCCGGACCTCGTCACACTCGACATTGTCATGCCGGTGAAGGACGGGGTCACTGCACTGCGGGAGATCCGCCAGGAACATCCTCACGCCCGCATCGTCATGGTCAGTGCGGTCGACCAGCGAGAAAAGCTCATGGAGTGCATCCGGCTCGGTGCCCTCGATTTCGTGGTGAAGCCGTTCAACAAGTCGAGTCTCCAGGACGTCCTGTCCCGTGTTTCCCCCGAAACACCACCGCCCCCACCGGCTTCCACCTCGGCCTGAAGCATCATGGAAGACATTGTCAGGATTCTTGTCGTTGATGACTCGGCACTCTACCGCCAGTTGGTGCGGAATGTATTACGTGAAGTACCGGGAGTCGAGGTGGTGGCGGCCGCGAAAGGGGGGAGGGAGGCCCTCGACCTCGTTGGCCAGCATGACCCTGACTTATTGACACTTGACGTGCACATGCCTGATGTGGATGGGATTCATGTGCTGCGGGAACTCAAGAAGCGCCGGGTTCGCAGCCGGGCCTTGATGCTGAGCAGTCTGACCGCAAACGGTGCCCAGGTCACCACCGATGCGCTGCTGGAAGGGGCTTTTGATTTTATCCAGAAACCGTCAGGAGCTGATGCCGAGGCCAATCGTCTTTACCTCCGTGATTCATTGATCGAAAAAATCGCTGCATTCCGTGCCAGTCGGGCCCGACGTCGGTCGTTCCCTGTCGCGACTCGTCCCACGGAGACGGCAACGGTCGACACCAGCGAAGAGCCCGCAACTCCTGGGTTTCGCTGTGAAGCACTGGTGGTCGCCACATCAACGGGAGGGCCGGTCGCTCTGCGCGAATTCCTCCCGGCCCTGCCTGCCGATTTGCCAGTCCCGGTGTTTGTCGTGCAGCATATGCCCCCTCAATACACGAAGCCTCTCGCCGAGCGACTCAATCAAGTCTGCCCCCTCGAGGTGCTGGAAGCCGTCGACGGCATCGTCGCCGAAGCGGGGTCCGTCTACATCGCTCCCGGGGGCAAACACCTCAAGCTTGATCGGCGGATGGGCAAAGTGCGCCTGAAACTCACCGAGGATCCCCCCGAAAACGGTTGCCGTCCTGCAGCAGACTACATGTTTCGTTCGACCGCCGACACGTGGCCGGGCCGCATCCTGGCGGTCGTATTGACCGGCATGGGACGCGATGGAATGGCTGGATGTCGTCAGATCCGTGAGCAGGGGGGATATGTCATGGCTCAACATGCTGACGGCTGCATCGTGTACGGCATGCCCAAGGCGGTCATCGACGAGAAATTGGCCCATGCTGTCTTGCCCCTCGACAAACTTGCTCCGGCCGTTGTCCAACGGATCCGACGCAGCCGTTCGTGATTCTTCCACCCCACTCCTCCGGCGACCAGGCCGTCATGTCCACCACCGAAGCCCTTCGCAAGCCTCTGGCCCTGATTGCCGAAGATAGCCGGATTCAGGCCAAGATCCTTGAGAACCGGTTGATCCAGGGGGGCTATGAAGTCACCGTGGCCGGGGATGGGGGAAAAGCACTCGAACTCGCACGGCAGCGCAAGCCCGACATCATCATCTCGGATATCGAAATGCCGAGGGTGACCGGCTACGAGTTCTGCCGTGCAGTCAAGCAGGACCCAGACCTGCGTCATGTGCCGGTCATCCTCCTGTCCACCCTGGCCGAGCCGGAAGATATCATTCGCGGCCTGGATGCCGGGGCGGACAACTACGTTACCAAGCCCTACGACCACAACTACCTTCTCTCTCGCATTGAGGCGCTCCGCAACACCCCGATTACCTCCGAGTCCGACCAGGGGACTGAGTTGCAGGTGACCCTCGCCGGCCAAACCTACCGCGTCAAATCAGGTCGACAACAGGTCTTGAACCTGCTGGTCTCGACCTTTGAAAACGCGGTGGAAAAAAATCGCGAACTCCATCGGGCCAATGAGCAACTGACCCTGGCCAAGGAAAAACTCACCCAATGGAATTCCCAGCTGGAAACCCTGAACGGACAACTGGCCAAGGCCAATGACCGGATGAGCCGCGATCTGGCTGCCGCCGCCCGCGTCCAACGCTCGCTGCTCCCCGACGATCAGCTTCAGTTTCCTGGCATTGCGATCGCCTGGAAATACACACCATGCGAAGAACTCGCTGGTGACTTCCTCAACCTCGTGCCACTCAACGAATCACACATCGCCATGTTCGTTGTGGATGTCAGTGGTCACGGTGCCGCTTCCTCTCTGCTCGCCGTAGCGGTTGGCCGACTGCTTACGAGCCAGGCTTCGGCGACTTCGCTGCTGGTCCGCAACGACCCACTCACGGGCAAGCTGGCGGTCACCCCACCAGCCTCTGTTGTCGCCGAACTGAACCGGAGATTTCCCATGGAAAGCCAGGCCGGTTTGTACTTTACGATCGCGTATGGAGTCCTGAATACACAAACCCGTGAGTTCCGGTATGTCTCCGCAGGCCATCCGGCCGGAGTCCACCTGCCGAAAGGATCCACGCCGGTATTCCTGGAAGGGGAGGGCTTCCCGATTGGGTGGATGGAGGATGTTGAGTACGACGAGCAGAGGCTGCGGCTTTCCCCCGGCGACCGCCTCTACTTCTACTCGGATGGAGTCAATGAGGCACTCAGCACCTCGGGTGAACTGTATGGAGGCGATCGACTGCTGGAGTCGCTGACACAGCATGCCAACCTCCCGATGACCGAAGGTGTCAATGCCCTCTTTCGGGCCACGTGTGACTGGAGCCTGCCCCAGGGCCCGCACGACGACGTATCGATTGTCGGGATCGAGGTCGAATAGGCCTCACCTTCCGGTCAGCTGTGCCAACGCCCGACTCCGAAATCAAACTCTCACCGCGACGAGTGGCAGTTCGTCCAGCCGGGCAGGGGGGACATCGGAAACCGAATTGAAGTCCGGCTTTACCCGCAAGCGCCCGCTGTGATGGCAACCGCGATGGGACACTTCAGAGACTGTGCCACAACGCAGTATCGCTCGGTCAGCTTCAGCAGGCTCCCCCGCTGATCATCCGTTACATCCCCCACCAGTTCGAACCTCAGTCGAATTGCCATAAACCCGATCGGAACCTCACGGGCGACTCCGAGTGTTCCACGAAAATCGAGATCTCCCTCGGCGATCACTCGACCACCCTCGATGGGGATCGCCAAGGCGGTTGCAACAGCGAGAAGCGTGACACCGGCACACCCGACGAGCGCTTGCAGAAGCATGTCGCCGGAACATGCAAAACCTCCATCACCCCCGGCGGCAGGATGTAGCCCCGCCTCAACACGCGGGCCACTCGTGGCCACCACGCAGGCAATTCGTCCAATATCGAGTTGCCCCTCGGCAGACAGGGTGTGGAACGCGGCCTGAGGCTCTTCGCGATATCGGGCCTTCAATGGTCCCTGCTTCTGCTTCAATTCATCGGCCGTCATGATTCTCAATCTCGTTCCGGGAACAGCGGTCATGAATCCCACTCCCCATCAACCGGACCAGTGGCGATGGGGAGTGAGAGTTCATCTCGATTTCGGCATTCAGCAAAACAACCAGGCAACTGAACGGGATGCGCAGGAATCCCCTCCGTCAGACTGTCTCAGGAATCTGGATCCAAGTCCGCTTGTCGAAGGACTCCAGAACGGCGTCGGCCACCGCCTGGGCAGAGGCACCATGGTCGAAGCCAGGCACGCAGTCCCGCCCCTCGACAATGCCCGAGACAAATTCCCAAACCAGGTCATAACGAAAGACGGTGCTGGGAACCCCATCCGCCGGATTCCGGGGACTGCCTGGCCACGCCAGGAACTCGCGGGGAACCTCCACTTTTTCGAGGGACTGGCCATGTCGTCCAAGAAGAATCGTGTTCGGTTCCTTGAGTTGGTAGACCGCCGAGGCTTCGCTGCCATTGACCTCGGCCCAGTCATGGCCGAAACCCTCATAATGGTACCCCTTGGCCAGCGTCGTCCCCTCGAGCACCCCCACCCCTCCACGATCGAAGAGACAGATCAAAGCCGACCAGTCGTCAACTTCCGACGGGGCACAGGATGCTCCCTGCGGAGTCTTGTCGCGTGGGACAAACTGGGCGACCGCCCCCGTGATCGATGTCATTCGTCCCATCAAATCCTGGGCGTAGTCGATCCGGTGAATGGTCATATCAAAAAGGTCCCCCGCCCCGGCATTTTTCTTGTATTGGCGCCAGCCCCAGCTTGTCTCGGGCCAATCCAGAAACCGCTGGCTGCGAAAATGCCGGGGTGTTCCCAATCCACCCGAATAGAGCAGGTGCCGCAGGTAACGCATCGCGGGTGCGAACCGGTATGTAAAGGCGGTCATGTGTCGCAGACCACGACTGCGGGCCGCGTGGAACATCTCCAGCGATTCCCTGAAATTCAGTCCAAGCGGCTTTTCGCACATCACATGCTTGCCCCCCTCGAGACACGCCTTCGCAATCGGATGATGCGTGTCGTTGGGGGTGCAGATAATGACCGCATCGATCTCGGGATCGCTCGCAATCTGCCGGAAATCGGTGGTGACCCGGGTGATGTTCCAGTCGGTTTTGCGCTTGTTCAAGAGCGCCTCGTTTGGATCACACGCCGCCACCAGTCTGGCTCGTGGGTCCAGGCGAATTCCCGGGACGTGATGATAGTCGGCAACAGCGCCGGCTCCGATGATCGCAATGCGGATGGGTTGGGGCATGGGAGAGGACAGAGGGTGACAGCAATCAGGAACAACGACAACAACGGAGAGGACAACTCAACAGACACAAAACATTTCACGCCCTCGGCCCCACGGCGCCGGCTTCGTGTCCACTGGCGACTGGGGGTTGCGGGTGGGGACGAAGCTCCGACAGCAGCC
This sequence comes from Planctomycetaceae bacterium, assembly GCA_003508595.1. Lineage (GTDB taxonomy): Bacteria > Planctomycetota > Planctomycetia > Planctomycetales > Planctomycetaceae > UBA10511. The sequence goes on along the minus strand of DNUF01000080.1, from coordinate 6,559 downwards.
GGATCAAATCTCCGGCGTCACGCGCCACCACGGCACGGCGATTGACCGCCTCGATGGCGAGTTCGATTCGGCGTTCGATCTCATCCGGGGTCAGCCCTGACGAATCGGCGAGTTGGCTGATTCGCCGGGGCAGAAGTTCGCCATGACGGCCAAGTCGCAACTCGGCCAGCAGACGCTCGAAATACGCCTGCAGGGGTGCCAGCCCATTCCCCGAACGCCAGTGCAGATTTCCCAGCGCGTTGGTGTGCTCCACCAGGCTATGTCGCGGGGGCTTCGGAGACGGCCTGGGAACGCCAAAACGCCCCGCCCCCGCCCAGGCAAAGAGCCAGAGGAGTGTCGCCACCTGCAGGGTCGCTGGTCTCAACCAGTGATTGAACAACACCCCTACTACCTGGGGCTGACCACTGGCATTCAGGGATTCGTCGAAGACAAGCCGGGTGTCGGTCCCGGCCACACGCTGCAAGAGTTGCACCGCCAGAACTCCATTCCGCGGGTTCATCCTGCTCGACAGTGAGCGATTGGAGAAAACGTGATCACTGGCCAAGACCACGATCCGTCCGCCTCCCAGGGGAATCTCCACCCCCTGCACCCCCTCCGCTGTACGAAACAGGACCGCCGCCTCAGGACCGGCCAGTATCTTACCCCTTGACTGCCAGTCGACCCCGGTCAGTTGTATCAGATCAGGCGAGACCTGTTTGGCGGGTGGATTTTCTGGACTGGACGTTGTCGGGCTGACTGGGAGTGCGGGAACGGTGACCGGATTGAGTCCAGGAACAGGATCGGCTTGAGGGCCGGCTTTGGGCGATGGGTTCAGCACCGGTGACAATTTCGTGAACGGTCCCGAAGTTTCCGTCGAGACGACCGACAGGCCCAGTTGAGAAATCTTGAGTTCGGGCTCGGACCAGGAGGGCGCGACCAGAAGATGACCCCCTTGACGGACCCATGACAGCAGGGCGTTCCATTCGGAATCGGAAGGGGGGCGGGCGGGCCCCAGGAGACACAGCGCGGACGGGGCCTGCATTCGATCGAGAGAGCGGTTGAGCGGCAGGATGTTTCGTGAGACGTTTCCCCATCGCCGCTGGGCAAACTGGAACAGCGCATTCCGTCCCCCCAGATCAACATTCCAGGTGTCATTGAACGGAGACGAATCGATCCGGGGGAACCAGAACTGGGAGGCGAGCGATGCGGCGAGAATGACCAATGCAGCGACGACAGGCCAGCGGGAGGCGGGCTTTCGCAAAAGGGGTGCTGAGGTCTCAACGGCAGCCAAGATCAGGCACTCCCAAGGGAAACATAACAGACATTATCGGACGTTGCGTACTCCCGGTTTCTGCTGTTTTCGGCCTGTTTCCGCGTTGTCCTGGTTCGAGACTCCACGCCTCGACGTCACCCGGCCCCCAACTCATGCCGCCCCCTCTTCGAAGACCCCCATCTTTCGAAACTTGGCATAACGCCGAGCCAGCAGATCATTCCGCGGGATCTGTGACAATTCCCGAAGGATCCGCTGCAAGGCCCCCTTCAAAAGCACCGAGGTCGCCCGATGGTCGCGATGCGCTGCCCCGAGTGGCTCGGGAATCACTTCGTCAATCACACCAAACCGCAACAGGTCAGAACTGGTCAGCTTCAAGGCCCGTGCTGCCTTGTCGGCATGCTTGCGGTCCTTCCACAGGATCCCAGCACAGCCTTCGGGACTGATCACCGAGTAATAGGCGTACTGCAGCATCGCGATGTGGTCGCCAATCCCGATCCCCAGCGCCCCCCCCGACCCCCCTTCCCCAATCACAACGCAGGCAATGGGAGTCTCCACCCGGGACATCTCGCGCAGGTTGAGGGCAATCTGGTACGCCTGACCCCGCTCCTCAGCACCCATGTCGGGCGAAGCGCCGGGGGTGTCAATCATGCAGATGACGGGGAGCTTGTATTTGGCAGCCATCTGCATCCGCAGGAGTGCCTTCCGGTATCCCTCCGGATGCGGAGACCCATTCCCGGTCCGCTCACGGTCCTTCAGCGTGTGTCCCTTCTGCTGCCCGATGAACATCACACGCCGGTCTTCCAGCTTGGCGAACCCGGACAGAATCGCGGGATCGTCGCCATAAGAGCGATCTCCGTGCAGCTCGACAAACTCATCAAACACCAACTCCAGATAGTCACTCGCGTGCGGCCGGTCCGGATGACGGGCGACCTGCACAATGGCCGCAGCGTCGAGCTTTTCAAACACCTCCCGCCGCATGCGGTTCAACTCAAGGCGGGTGGTGCGAATCTGATCCCGGATCGAAAAGTCCGGATCTGGAATCCGCTCCAGTTCCGTCAGGCGGTCCTCCAGGACCACGAGGGGCTTCTCGAACGGAAGTCGATACTGCGGAGGCATGGTTCAACGAGCAGAGAGAACAACAAGTCGCGCCACCGATCAACAGCAGACCGGTTCAGCCAGATCAACACCAGCCGCTTTCAGGCTGACGGAAGATCGTCGAATCCCAACAGGTCGTCGATCTTCATGGCATCGCCCGCAGGAGGCGATGCCGGTTTTTTCGCGGGAGGGGCCGCAGGCTTGCCCGGAGGAACGGGCGACGCCGCGGCCGCTGGAACCGCGGGTCGGGGAACTGCTGGACGCGGAGCCGGCGGTGCCGCTGCAATCTGGGGCGGCCGCACTGCCCCAGGGACAGCAGGACCCGAGCCGCCAGGAGGAATGGGCCCTCCGGACGTCGCACCTCCAGGAGCAACCTGCCCAGGCCCTCCAGGCACTCCCACCCAGGGGGCCGCCATGCCGACTGGCAACATCTGCCCCGGAACCTGTTGTGGCATCGGGTAGCCCGGTTGCGGATAGAAACCAGGGGGGGGCATCATTCCAGGCGGGTACTGCCCACCCGGAAACTGCGGCTGCGGAAACTGCCCTTGAGGAAATGCTCCCGGCGGAAATTGTCCCGGCACAAAACCGCCGGGATACATTCCCGGTGGAAAGGGGGCTGCTGCCGCCGGGGCCATGGGAGCCGCAGGCCGGGCAGGAACTGCCGGTGTCGCTGCCGCGGCCGGTTTCGATTGCGATTCCGGGGGCGGGGGTGCGGCCGCCGGTTTCTTCTTGGGTGGAGCAATTCCCAGCATCGTCCTCATCGCGTCAGTGCGGCTGTCGAGTCGTTCACCGAGGTTGTCGCCGATTTCCTGCTCGGCCTTCTCCTTCTCGGTCAACTCCCGCTTCTCAACCACCTCCTCTTTCCAGGGATTCACCCGTCGGAATTCCGCGAGAAATTCGTTGAAGGATTTGTGCCTCTGATCGGGCTTCTTGGACAGCAGTCGGAGCACGACGCGATCCATCTCTTCGGTGACATTCGGGTTGATCATCGACGGAGGAGGAGGGGACTCCTGGATGTGTCGCATCAACAGGTCGTTGGGCGTTGACCCGGCAAACGGCGGACCTCCTGTCAGCATCTCAAACAACATCACGCCAAAAGAATACAGGTCGACCTGAAAGGTCAGCGGCTTCCGCATGATCTGCTCGGGGGCCATGTACGAGCGTGTCCCCTTCGCCGTCTTCGCCTTCGAATTGAGAGCCTTTGCGAGCGCTCCCGCCGGCTTCGCCGCCAGCGACATGTCAATAACCTTCAATTCCCCGGATTTGTTGACCAGGACATTGTCAGGCTTGATGTCGCGATTGATGAACCCCTTGTCATGAAGATGCTGATACGCCATCGCCGCCGACTCGACAATGCGCCGAAACCGCACCTGGACCGAATTGAGGTTGTTGAAAAGCTGCGCCTTCAAATTGGGAGCCATGAACAGCTCCATGGTGAAATACGCCTCTTTCTTGAACATCGATCCCCAATGGCCATCGAGATACTTGATGATATTCGGATGCTCGAGGGCTTTCCCGACCGCAAATTCATTCTTGATCGCGGCGAGTTGCTCGGGGTCCTTCATCGCCTCAACAGTCAACTGCTTCAACGCAATCCGCTTTTGCCCCTCTCCAGCCTGAACTTCCCAGACCTGGCTGCTCTTTCCGCCGGCAATGAACCCGACAATCTTGTAGGTCCCGATCATGGACTGATCGGCCCCCTCCTTCTTGTCTTTGTCTTTGCCCCCCGCCGGACCTGGTGCGCTGGCCATACTGCTCATCCTCGCGGTCAAAAGCCGCTGTTGGTGGTGGTCGGTTTCTTCTTGGCGTTGGAATCAGGCGCAGACTTTGTTCCGCTCGCCGACTCCAGGGATGTCAACGCCCGCAGCGGTGTTCCATCGGCCAACTCGCGGGTCGTCGATACGATCACCTCATCACCGGCACCAAATCGTCCGGACACATACACGGCATCACCGCCTGCACGTCCATGAACCTGCACTGGCAGATTTCGCACCACGCCATCACGCAGCACCTGCACCCGACGGGTCCCATCGGGCTGGTTCCCGACCGCAGCGGCACTGACAGGAGTGACCGGATCCCTCGGCAACAGCAACGACTGGACAGTCTGACCTGGGCGCAACTTTGCACCAGCATTGTCCACGATGAGAAGTGCCTGGGCGGGTGACTCAACCAACTGGCTGACCGCTGCAAAACGATCTTCGAGGGGGAGCAGGGCCGCGACACGAGCCGGCACAGCAGATCCTTCGACCAGGATCTCCAGCGAACTCCCGGAGGGGGAGTTGGCCCGATCGACCGGAGCCTCCACCTGCAACTGCACGGGGTCCACCAAGCGGGCGAGTCTCTGCCCCGCCTTCACAAACTCCCCTTCGACGACAAGCAGACGCTCAATTGTTCCCCCAAAAGGAGCCCGCACAACAGCCTGTTCGGCATCGTAGGTGGCCAGCGCCAATTCCGCCTGGGCCTCTTCCAGATGAGCCTCCGCCAGTGCCGATTTGGCCGCGTCGGCCTGCTGCTTCTCCAACTGGGCCCCCTTCAGCCGAGCCTCGGCCCGCTTGACCACAAGTTGCTGCCGCGTGTCATCGAGCCGAATGACTTCCGTCTTCTCGCGAACCGAATCCCCCTGCCTTGCAGAGATGACACGGACCATGCCATCCACAGGAGCGACCAGGTCGATGGCTTTCGAGGCCTGTAACGCCAGCCTCACCCGATAGCCCTCCGGAGGAAGCAACTGCACGGCCTCCCTGCGAACGATGACCTGCTGGACTGGTGACGCCGACTTCTGAGTCCCCTCCGCAGCAGTCCCCTGCCCCCACAGGTGCCGGTGTCCCAAGCCCAGTGCGAACACCACGATCAGACCAGACAGCGACCATCTCCAATGGGGACCGCGAGTCCAAGCAAAAAGTGACATGCGTGCACTGCCGAGCGAGGTTTCCTCGGAAGGAAGAGTGGTCCTTGCAAACGGGACATTCGCACTCTCCGATAACGTAAGGTTAAGTGGCGCAACCAACAGTGTCAACGGCTTTCCTCCTCTGTGCAGTTCCGGACTGAGCTGCATTTTGCTACTCTTCGAGTCGTTTCGCCCTCCCCCATTCTGCAGCGGGTGACCTCGTGAACACCTATTCCAGCCTGCTCCTGCCTCCCCTTCCTTCCCTGGGATCTCGCCTCATGTCGTCACTCGCCCTGATGCTGACTTGCGCGACCTGTCTGGCCGGCCCCCTGGACGAATCCCCAGCCTGCGCCCTCCGTTACTCCGGAACACTCCTGTCGGGCGTCCGCAACGGAGAAGGCAGCCCTGTCAAAAGGTTCACCATCTTTGCACTCGTGCGAACCACTGCCACCGGGCGTGAACTGGACTGGTTCCTGACAGAACGGGGGGCGGGAGCCTGGGCATGGCCCGAGCGATTTGGCCAAGTCAGCCTCAACCACGATTTTGCACCGACGGGAGGCACACCACCCCGACTGCTGTACGAATATGAAGGGACACCGACCGTCATTGGTTTCCCCCTGCCCTTGGTTGAATTCTTCCCCAAGCTCGCCAAAGGGGCCCAATGGATGGAGGGGAAGGAATCCTGGGAAGTCACAGATTCGGTGCAGAAAAACGAGCGGGACTGTTGGCTCATGCAGGTGACGACCGGGTTCGGAAAAAAACGGACAGTGTGGGTCCTGAAGGACGCTCCGCTCCTCGCGGCATTGGAGGAAAAGGTGTTTGTGGGACAAGGCGACGAACATCGACTTGCCCTGCAATTGGAAGCTTTTGAGAACGTGACGACGGAAGAACTCGAGCGGCAGCTTGTCATCTGGAACCGGCTCGCTGAATTACAGGGGAAGTTGGCCCGGAAACCACAGGAATTTCGCCCCGAACTGAGTGATGCCCAGCTCCAACTCGTGACCACCGCCCTGCCCGATCTCAAGAGCCTGTCGGCCGACACCCCCTTCAGCGGCCTGGTTACCGCGATTTCGAGCGATCTGCGCGGACAGGCAGACCGCTCCACCGATGTCGCGCGCCTGCAGCAGAAATTTGTCGGCAAGCCAGCCCCCACCTTTGATCTGTCACTCCTCGACAAGAAACAGGTGACAGCTGAAGACCTGAAGGGTCAGGTCGTAGTCCTCCACTTCTGGGAGTACCAGCCAGAGCCACTTGTGGAGCCGTACGGTCAAGTCGGGTTTCTCGACTTCCTTCACGACAAGCGACGGAAATTGGGCGTTAAGGTG
>DNUF01000156.1:28722-40751 GCA_003508595.1 Planctomycetaceae bacterium | reverse complement strand
TCCAACGGCCGCATTTACCGGCTGCAGGGGGTCGACGCTCCCATCACTTCGTTGCCGGACCTGCACGCTCTGCCAGCCGCAGAACTGGCACAGCTGCTGACGAGTCCCAACGGCTGGCTCGCGCAGCGGGCACTGCGTCGTCTGGCCGAGCAGCCCGATCAGGCGATCATTCCCCAGCTGAGGGCCGACCTGGCTGCCGATGTCCCCGCAACTCGCGCCCTGGCCGCGCTGTGGGGTCTGAACGCCGTCGGCGGGCTCGATGAGAGTGCCACTCTGGCGGCTCTGGCCCATCCCACACCGGCCGTGCGGGTCTGGGGGATCCGGCTGACCGGCGATCGCCGAGAGGCGGCCCCCGCGGTGGCCTCAAGACTGGTGGAACTGGCCCGCGACAACCCTCCGCCCGACGTCGCGGCACAACTCGCCTGCTCGGCCCGGCGGTTTTCGTCCGCACTGGGACTGGCCCTGCTCGAACCACTGATGCAGCAGGACAGCCTCGCCGCCGACACATTGGTCCCGTGGTTGTTGTGGTGGGGCCTGGTCGATCATTCGGTGACCGGGCGTGATGCCGTGCTGCAGCAATTCGCCGCTCCCAACGGCTGGTCGACCCGCCTGCTGCGAGAGAACCAGCCGCGGTTGATGCGGCGGTATGCCGCGGAGGGAACGGTCGCAGGCTATACCGCCTGTGCCAGTCTCTACGCGGCCGCTCCGGCGGCCGAGCGCGAGTCATTGCGAAAGTGGCTGCTGCAGGGGCTGACCGAACGGGCCCGCGTTCTGGGACCGGTCACCAATGCCGGCCTGTTCGACCAGTTGGCCGGGGCGGCCGCCAGAGACAGTGAGCGACCTCCCCCCAAGCCGTTCGCCCCCCTCTCGGGCCCGCTGCTGGACCTCATCACCGCCCTGCATCGCGAGGAGCCGGCAGAGCCACTGCGACTTCGCCTCGCCCTCCAGGCAGGATTGCCAGCCGCCCGCGACTCTCTGCGGCAGGACCTCGTATCGACCACCGACACGGCAGCACTGATCCGTCGGCTCGAGATCCTGTCCGAGTATCCCGATGTCTCAGTCACCCCGGCGGTCCTGGCGCTGTTCCGGTCGACGCAGTCGGCCCGGGTCCGTGAGGCGGCACTCCGCGCGCTGCAACCGTTGCTCGACGCCCCTCTGGCCCGTGACTTGCTGGCCCTCGAACCTGTTCTCGAGCCCGGCCTGCAGTCACGGGTCCGTCAGGTGCTCTGCGGCAATCCGGCGGCGGCACTGGTACTGCTGCAGGCGGTCGACCGGGGATCGATTGCCGCCGCTTCCATTCCCACCGATCAGCTGCGTCCGCTGGCGCTGTTCGACGACCCCGAACTGGCGACGCTTCTGCGGCGGCACTGGGGGAACATCCAACCCGGCACCCCCGAAGAGAAACTGGCCGACATCCGCCGGTTCACGAATGATCTCCGCGCAGGTGTGGGAGATGTCGGCCGGGGAGAGGCACTCTTCGTCAAGCATTGTGGCCTCTGTCACAAGGTCCGGAACGTCGGGGGGAACCTTGGCCCCGAGCTGACCGGCACCGTCAAGGGAGATCTCAACTCACTGCTCGCAAACATCGTCGACCCAAGCGCCGTGGTGAAGAAGGAGTACCTCACGCACGTCGCCCAGACCAGGACCGGCACGATTGTCTCGGGGCTGCTGGTGGAGGAAGACGCCGGCAGCGTGACCCTGGTCGACGCCAGGAACCAGCGCTCCCGACTCTCCCGCGACCAGCTCGAGGAACTCTCGATTTCGGCCACATCGCTGATGCCCGAGCGACTGCTGGAACAGCTCTCGCCCCAGGAATTGCGCGATCTTTTTGCCTGGCTGCGGCAATAGCGCCGGAATCTGTCGCGCCCGTGTCGGTCCGCCAGGACCCGGGCGGCCCGGCATGGCGAATTCGGGTGCCGTCCGATAGCCTCGCAGAGGTCGGGACAGATTGGTTCACGTCGAATTCACAGGTGTGGTGATGAGTGCTCGCTCATGGCGTTGGTGGTGCGTGATTGTGGCGGTTGGAGGAGCGGGATGTCTGAACATTGCCACTCTCGCCGCCCAGGATGATCTGCCCCGGTCACTCGACTCACGGGTGAAGATCGAGCTGTTTGCCGAGAATCCGCAGATCGCGACACCGACCGGGATCGACGTCGATTCGCAGGGGAGGGTTTTTGCCCTCGAAAGCAACACGCACTTCCCCCCGGCTGATTATCCTGGTCCCAAGTCCGACCGCCTGCTGGTCTTTCCGACCAGTCCTGCCGGGGGAAAGGCGGAGACTGTCGTCCTCTTCGCCGACGGATTCCGCCATGCGATGAGTGTGCTGGTCGCTCCCCCCTGGCTGCGGACGCAGGCGGGTCTTGCGGCCGACGCCCCCGCAACGGCGGCCGCCGTCTACGTCGCGACGCGGCGTTCGATCTGGCGGCTGCACGACGACACCGGCGACGGCGTGGCCGACCGCCGGGAAGAACTGGTGAAGCTCGAGACCAGGGGAGACTACCCCCACAACGGGCTGGCCGGTTTCGCCCTCGATGGAACCGACTGGCTCTACTTCGGGTTTGGCGAGAACCTGGGCGAGTCGTACTCCATCGTGGGGAGCGACGGGACCCGGCTGTCCGGGGGAGGCGAGGGGGGGAACATCTACCGCTGTCGTCTGGATGGCGTGCAACTGCAGAAGATCTCGACCGGTTTCTGGAATCCACATGCCAATTGCGTGGATGCCCTCGGGCGGGTCTTCTCGGTCGACAACGACCCCGACAGCCGGCCTCCCTGCCGGTTGCTGCACGTGGTTCCCGGTTCCGACTTTGGCTACCGCTTCCGGAATGGCCGCAAGGGGCTGCATCCCTTCACGGCGTGGGACGGCGAACTGCCTGGAACATTGCCGATGGTCGCCGGGACGGGCGAGGCTCCTTCGGGGGTGCTGGCCAATGAAGGACTCGGACTGCCCGACGACTTCCAGGGAGACCTGTTCGCCACCAGCTGGGGCGATCACCGCATCGACCGGTTTGTCCTCAAGCCGCGGGGCGCGTCATACCAGTCGCTGGCAGTCCCGCTGATCGTCGGGGGAACGAATTTTCGACCGGTGGGGCTGGCGCAGGCGCCGGACGGAAGCCTGTACTGCACCGACTGGGTCCTGCAGGACTACAACATTCACCAGCGGGGGCGCATCTGGCGGATCACGGGGATCACGCCCCCCCGCGAACCGGCGGTTGATCTGCACAGTGTCGGTGCCGCATCCGCGGAGATGCTCGAGCGATGGCTGGCCCATCCGCGTCTGGCTTTGCGTCGCACAGCGGCCCGCCACCTGGCCCGGTCGGCGGCTGGACGCAATACCCTGCAAACCGTTCTGCAGGCGAATGACAGTGCCCCCCGCGCCCGCCACGAGGCCCTGTGGGCCCTGCTGGCGACCAGTGACGCGGGACCGCTGCCCGAAGCCACTGCCGCAGGATTGCTGCGGGGTGGCCAGGGACTCGAACGGGTGGTGCTTGAACATTTGGGGACAGCCGCAATGCCCGCCCCCGCACACACCCCGAAGGGTGTCGTCCAGGGACTGATCAACGATCGCCTGGCGACTGACACCCGACCCAAATGGGATCCCGCAGCACTGGTTCCCGCACTCGCCCGGGCGAAACTGGAAGACCCCAACTGGCCGGCGCAACTCGCATCGATTGACGATCCGTTCGTGTTCTCCGAGTTGATCGGCCTGCTGGCCCGCGAGCTGCCGGTCGACCGCCTGGCCGAGTTCCTGAATGCCGATGCTTCACGACGATCTCCCCCCCTGCGTCTCGCCGCTTTGCTGGCGGCCCGGCGGGTCGCCCCGCGCGACGAGACACTGGCGGGGCTGGGTCTGGCCGACCGCGATCCGCGGGTGCGGCAGTCGGCCGTGCAATGGGTGGCGGAAGAAAAACTGTCCGGGTTGCGGGGTGCCGTCGAGCAGGTGTTCCAGTCGAAAGATGTCACCAGCGGGCTGTTCGTCGCCTCACTCGCGGCCCTCGCGATGCTCGATGGTCAGAACCCGGCCGAGATCGACAGGCTCCCTGCGTCACAGTATGTCATCCCCCTCGCAACCGACGCCCAGCGTCCCGCCAGTGTGCGGGTCCAGGCGTTGCGACTGGTGGCTCCCAACGATACGGCCCTCACCCCGGCGTTTTTCGATTCGCTGTGGGCCACGGCCGACAAGAGCCTGCAGTTGGAAGCGCTCCGCAGCTGGCAGGGAGGCAAGACGCGGGAGATTGCCGACCGGCTGTTGCAGCTTCCCCAGGATCCGCAGGTCGACCGGGGTCTGCGGCTGGAGTCGATCGTGGTGCTGTCGGAACTGGCCGCCCGCGAAGAGGCGGGGGGACCGGCGCGTGCGCTGCTGGCCCGGTTGATGTCAGACGATGATCCCCTGATCTCGATTGAGGCGCTGCGTGCCGTGCGGGCGGTGACCCAACCGGACGATGTGCTCAAGACCGCGGTGACAGACTTGACGGCACGGGTCTCACGCACCGGGACAGAACCATCGGATGCGCTTCGCGAGCAGGCGGCGCAGTTGGCCCTGCTGGCCGACCTCTGGAAGCTTCCCACCGCTCCGTCGTTGAAGCCGCTGCTGGAGCCGCGCCCCACCACCAAGGAAGAATGGGTCTACGCCCTCGGGCGTGGTCGTGGCGGAGACCCCGAGGCGGGTCGGCGGGCATTTTTTCACCCGGCCGGCGCCGGTTGTCTCAAGTGCCACACGATCCAGGGGCGGGGGGGCCGGGTTGGTCCCGATCTCTCCCGTGCCGCCGACACCATGAACCGCATGCAGATGGTCCTCTCGCTGCTCGAACCGAGTGCTGAAATCGCCCCGCAATTCGTCGCCTGGACGATGGAGTTGCGCGACGGCCGGCAACACACCGGCATGATCGTGCATGAGAACGAGGGGAAGACCGTGCTGGGAGATGCCGAGGGAAAAACCGTCACCCTCCCCACGGCCGAGATCGTCGAACGGATCCCGCAGAAGACCTCAGTCATGCCCGCCCGGCTTTACGACCGGATGACGCTGCAGGAGGTCCGCGACGTCCTGGCGTACCTGGTCAAGGGAAGCCGCTGAAAAGCGGGTCGAACCCGTAGCGAGGAACCGAACGAAAGGACCAAGAACAGCAGACAGTCCCTGGAGATTGTCCCGGAACGCATTCACCAACCGACGCATTGGAAATGGCGACCCCCGACCCGGAGGATTGAGATCACGCCAGCACAGGGAGTTCGCCCCCCGACCGGATCACGTTCTCGCCTTATCCCAGCGTGACTTCCATGATCGAAAAGTCGTCGTCGAGAATGTCGGCTCCCTTCAGCTCGCGGCAATGCTTGATCAGCCGGTCCATGATGTGCTGGCCGGGCACATCCCCCTGCGAGAGGAACGACATGAATTCCTCGTGGGTCCATTCCCCTCCATCACGCTTGTGAATCTCGAACGCACCGTCGCTGTAGATAAACAGCCGCGACTTCTTGGGGAGGGTCATCTCCTGCTGCTCGAAATCGTCGAATTCGAACATTCCAATTCCGGGATTGGTCGAATCCAGCGTGGTGGCGGGGGCCTGTCCCCCCGGGAACAACAGCGTTGGTGGATGTCCTGCCCCGCACCAGACGATGTGCCGCGTGTTGAGGTCGAGGACTCCATACCACATGGTGAAGAAGCGTCCTCCATGCTGTTCCATCTGGAACGACTTGTTCAGCAGGGTGAGTACCTGCGCGGGGTTGCCGAAGTCGGCCCCGGGCAGAGCCCGTGCCCTCAACAGGTTTGAGACCGTCACCCCCAGCAGGGCCGAGGCCAGACCGTGCCCCGTCACGTCGAGCATGTACAGGACCACCCGCCCATCGTCGAGGGTGAAGTAGTCGAGAGAGTCTCCCCCCAGTTCGGCCGAGGGGACGAACCGCCAGTCGACATGCAGCGGGGTTTCGATCGGCTTCGGGAGCAGTGAGGCGACGTACTTGGCTCCGGCATCCATCTCGGCACTCAGCCGCTGTTGGCTGGCCGCCAGCTCGGCGAACGCCTGGTTTCGTTCCAGCAGGTTGAGATAGCCGCGGGTGTGGTTGCGGATGCGGGCGACCAGTTCGAGCTCACTCGGCATCTTCACGAGGTAATCGTGGGCCCCCCCTCCCAAGGCCTGGGAAATCGTCGCGGGATCGCTGTTCGAGGTCAGAACCACCACCGGGATGTCCCTGGTCGCCCGGCTGGCGCGCATGAATTTCACGAGGGTCAGGCCATCGACCTCGGGCATGACCAGGTCCTGCAGGATGACCGTCGGCTGCAGTTGTGCCGCCTGGTCCAGCGCTTCCAGCGGATTCTGGCAGTAGTGGAATTCGATATCGGGATGCTTGGAGAGCATCTGCCGGACCGCTTCCCCCACAATCCGCTGGTCGTCCACCAGCAACACCACCGGGTTCTTGGGAATCGCACGGGAGGCGACAGGAGTGGACTCAGACATCGGGCGCTCCGAACAGGGGGCGATTGGGGGGTGAAGAATCCCGCACGACAGGTACAACCGAACCAGACCTTACTCTGCCCGCAAAAGTTACCCCTGTCCAGAACTTGACCCTGCGTTTTGCATGCAAAACGTAAGTTAGACTCCATTTTGACGTCTGCACCGACTTTTCGGCACCCTGGTGACCCCGCGATGAGCAATGACCCCAACGACATGATGCTGGAACTGTTCCGCTCGGAGGTGGAATCGCATTCCGACATGCTCACCTCGTCGCTGCTGGCCCTCGAGCAGGAAGCCTCGGCCGGCACCCTCGAGCGGATGATGCGGGCGGCGCACTCGATCAAGGGGGCGGCCCGGATCGTCCAGGTGGCCCCGGCGGTCGATGTGGCCCACGTCATGGAAGACTGCTTCGTGGCCGCCCAGAAGGGAACGCTGGTCATCACCCCCGATGATGTCGATGTGCTGCTCAAAGGAGTCGACCTGCTGGGACAGATCTCAGCCGCGTCGCGCGATCCGGGAACCGACTGGTCCCGTTTTCAGGCGGATGTGCAGGGGCTCGTGGTGGAACTGAAGGGAGTCCTCTCGGGCAATCGATCGGCTCCCTCCGCAGCGACACCGCCTGCCCCCCCGGTCGAAGCCACACCCGCTGTCGCCGTCACGCCTCCCCCCTCTGTGCCCGTGGTGGCTGTCACCCCGGTTCCGGCCCCCGCCCCCGCCCCTGCACCGGCACCGGCACCGGTTCTTCCGGCATCCGCTGTCGCCGCGGTCACCTCCCCCGCATCGGCGATGCACCGCGAACCGGTGCGGCTCGTCGCCGCCACCCGGTTTCTCGATGCCATCTCCGCCGAGCCCTTGCGGCAGGAACTGCTCGGGCAGGTCGCCCGGGGGACGAGCATCCTCGAACTCGATCTCCAACAGGTCGAAGATCTGGATGCAGTCGGGTTGACCTTTCTCGCCAGTGCCCGGGCCTACGCCGCCCGCCAGGGGACCGAGCTGCACTTCCGGGGGATTTCGCCACCGGTGGCCACTGTGCTGCGGCTGACCGGCGTCACAGCCGTCGGCGGGGAGACTACGCGATGACACCGGAAACCCGCCGGGAGTTCGTGCTCGAATCTCGCGATCACCTGCTGCATTTTGAACAGTCGCTGTTGGCGCTGGAGAAACTCGACACCACTGCTGCCCGCAAGGAGCAGATCGACCGCAGCCTGCGGGCGATTCATTCCCTGAAGGGGGACGCCGGTTTCCTGGGCTTCGCGCCGCTGCGTACGCTCGCCCACGCGATGGAGTCGCTGCTGGAGGGGCATCGTTCGGGAGTCGACCCGGTGCCCACAGCGGTTGTCGAGGCGCTGCTCGTGGCGCGCGACCGGCTCGCCGCGCTCGTCGAAGATCTCGATCATTGCCACCAGTCCGACCTCGCCCCCATCCTGGCCCGCCTCGACCAGGCGGGTGCTCTTGGGGCCGGGCCTGGCGAAATGAGCCTGTTGCTGGAAGAGATCGTCCAGGCCACCGGCCCGGGCCTGGCCCGATTTTTCCACGATCTGGATTCGGCAGGCGGCGTCCAGAGCCCGCGTCTCGAAGGGGTTCCCGAACTCGATGCGGTTTTGTCATCGGCAGCCGTTGTCTGGCGGGGGCTCCCGGCCAGCACTGCGGCCGCCCAGGAGATCGAGCGTCGACTGGGACGAACCCCCCCTGTGAAACCAGCCGAGCCAGAGACGTTCGAACTCAATGTTCCTCTTGCGTCACTCAGTGATGCGAACGGAGCTCTCTGCCTTGGTTTCAGCGCCTTCGACCAGTTGGGAACTTGGATCCCGAGCCCGCTCGAAGTGGACAGCGACCTGTTGGCCAGGCGTCTTCCGGGTCCACCAGCAAGTATCCGGGGCCGCTTGCAGACCGGCCTGCCATTGTCGGACATTGAGGCTCACCTGGGAATCCGCTCGACGACTGCCCCTCGTGCCAGCAGCAAGCCTGAGGCCGCAGTCCCCTTCTCCCCGGCGCAGCCGACCGTGGCCCGCGAATCGGAACACCAGGCGACAACGGCCCAACCCGTGCGGGTTCCCGCAACTCCGACCGCGGTGTCGGTCCCTGTTCCACACACTCCATCCCCCACCGACACCGGAATGGTGACGAGGGCGGGGGCACCATCCGAGCACGGTGCTCCCGAGCCCTCCCGTCCGGCCACCGGGGAACCCGCTGCCGTTCACCCATCCACGACCGAGCGGCTGACGTCGCTGCGAGTCAACGTCGATCTGCTCGACCGCATGATGACCCTCGTGGGGGAATTGACACTGGTGCGGAACCAGTCGCTGCTGGCGTTTGCCGAGGAAGAAGGGGGTTCTCGGGCGATCATCCAGCGGCTCAACTCGGTCACCTCGGAACTGCAGGAGACTGTGCTCCGCACGCGGATGCAGCCGGTCGGCAACCTGTTTGGCAAGTTCCCCCGCATGGTGCGCGACCTCGCCCGACAGTTGGGAAAGCAGGTGGAGATTGTCACCGTCGGACGGGAGGTCGAACTCGACAAGACTGTGCTCGAGCAGTTGTCGGACCCTCTCACCCACCTGCTCCGAAACAGCATCGACCATGGCATCGAGATTCCCGAGGAACGGGTCGCCCGTGGCAAACCCGCGCAGGGCACCGTCACCCTGTCGGCCACTCCCGCCGACGGACAGGTGCTGATCGAGATCCGCGATGACGGTCGGGGGATTGATCCCGATGCCATCCGCAACAAGGCACTGAACCTGCGACTGAAGACCGCGGCCGAACTCGACGCGATGTCCCGCCGTGAACTGTACTCGCTGATCCTGCTGCCGGGGTTTTCGACTGCCCGCCAGGTGACGGACGTCTCAGGCCGCGGGGTGGGAATGGATGTCGTGAAGACGAACATCGAGCAACTGGAGGGCTCGCTGACGATCGACTCGAACCCGGGGGAGGGAACCTCGATGCAACTGCGGGTTCCCCTGACCCTCGCAATCATTCCCTGCCTGATTGTCGAGGTCGGCGAAGACCGCTTCGCCATTCCGCAGCGCGAGCTCGAGGAAATTGTCTGCCTGCATCCCGGCAGCAAGGGAGCGATCGAGCACTCGTTCGACACCGAGGTCTACCGCCTCCGGGACCGGCTGTTGCCAATCGTGCGGTTCCAGGAGGTGCTTGACCGTCGCCGCCCGTTTGACCCGACGGCCAAGGCCGAGATTCTCCACCAGCATCCTCCATCGGGCCGCGATGCGAGCCGGATCGAATACATCGTCGTGCTCCGTTCACGCGGCCGACGGTTCGGACTGCTGGTCGACCAGGTGCGGGGTACACAGGAAGTCGTCGTCAAGCCCATGCATCCCGCCATGAAGCGGGTCGGGGTCTTCTCGGGAGCCACGCTGATGGGGGATGGACAGGTGGCCCTCATTGCCAATGTGGAGGGGATCGTCGATCACTCGAACTGCTTTGCCGGGGGATTGCGATCGGCGAACAGCGAGACGGTCTCGCAGGCTCGCGACCCGCGCGAAGTGCACCGTGTGCTGATCTTCGAATACGGGCCACGCGAGCAGTTTGCGCTTCCGCTGGTGCAGATCCGGCGGCTCGAACTGATCCAGTCCAGCCAGATCGAAACCATCGGCGACAACGAATTTGTCACGCTCGACGGGATGGCCACGCGGGTGGTGCGACTGGACCAGGTGCTGCACGCCTCACGTCCTGCACCGGCCAGCCAGATGTACCTGATCCTCCCCAAGTTCGTCTCGGAACCGATGGGAATCCTGGTCAGCCGCATCATCGACACCGACACTCTCGCGATCGAGCTGCAGCAGGCGGCCGGGAATGAACCGGGGGTCCTGGGAACCGCGCTCATCCGCAACCGGCTGTCGCTGTTCCTCGACGTTCAAAAAATCCGCGAGGCGGTTTTTGGCACGAATCCGCTGTTGTCGGATCCTCAGGAAAATCCCTCGGTGCCGTCCCCCCCGGGACGAAGTGTGCTGCTGATTGACGACACCCCATTTTTCCGCGAAGTGGTCAAGCGGTACCTCGAAGCGGACGGAATCGAGATCACCACCGCCGTCGACGGTGTCGATGGGCTGCAGAAACTGGCGGAGGGGAACTTCGACCTCATTGTCTGCGACATTGAGATGCCCAACCTCGACGGATGGGGTTTTGCCCGCGAAGCGCGGGAGCGGGGCTGCCAATTGCCCCTGCTGGCGCTGACGTCCCTTTCCCGCAATGAGCATGAGGCCCGGGCGTTGGCGGGGGGCTTCAGCGAATTCCAGGAAAAGCTCGACCATGACCAGTTGCTGCGGGCGGTTCGCAGACTGCTGCGGCGGACGACCTCCCCGACGCTGGTGAAAGGACGCCAATGAGCACCCCACAACTGTATTGCACCTTCCGCGTGGCCGACCGGCTGTTCGGCGTGCCGATTCGCACAGTCCGGGAAGTGACCACCGAGACCACCTGCACACGCATTCCCCATGCCCCGGCCGAGGTGGCGGGGTATGTCAACATCCGCGGTCACATCCACCTGGCACTTGATCTGCGGCGGCTGCTGGGGCTCCCCCCCGGTGCCAACGGCCAGCATCGCCGCCTGGTGCTCTTCCAGGCCGGTGTGGGGACTGCGTTTGGAGTGCTGGTCGACGAGGTGGGGGACATCGTTTCTGTCGATGACACCCACGCCGAGGATCTGACCCCCGCCTCGGGAGACCTGGCCCTGGCCGATCGCGGTCACCTGGTGACCCGCCTCTGCAAGCTGCCTGACGAACTGCTGGCGATTCTCGATCCCCGGCGGTTTCTCCCCCTGGTGGAACAGGCTCTCGCCACACATTCCTGACGATCGCCTCCGCGACATTTCCGATTTGCCTCGTCCCACTGTTTCCTGAGTTCTGACACCAATCCACTGCGTGGCAGCAGCCCTTCGTTTTCCTTCCGGTGCCCCATGAGAAACCTGCGACTGGCCAGCAAGATGCTGGTTCTGACCATCATCCTTATCTCCACCCTGCTGGTGGTGGCCCTGGTGGCACTCAACCGCATGGCGGCCGTGAACGCCCAGGTCAAGAACCTGGTCGAACAGACCCTGCGCAAGAAGTCGACCGCCACTCAACTGCAGATCGGCCTGCTCAGTTCGGTGCGGGCGCAGAAAAATGCGATTCTCGCCCCCGATGACGCCAAATCCATTGAGTATGCCAATCTCTCCCGGAAGGACTATGACGGGGTCCGGACGCAGTACGACAAGTTGAGGGAAGGATTGTCGGCCAACGCCAACGAACGGCAGTCGACTGTCATCGAGCGCCTCGGACGTGACCTGGAAGCCTTTCAGAAGGTGAACCAGGAGACTCTCGATCTCTCGGTGCTCAACACAACCATCAAGGGACGGGAAGTCATCATCAATTCGGTGGTCCCCGATGTCTTGTCATTGCTGGAGCGATTGCAGGAGTGGGGCAAGAAGTCGACCCAGGAATCGGATCATGGAGCCCTGTTCGACCTGATCGGCCAGGTCGAAACCATCCCTCAACTCGCCCTGGCGCACTTTGCATCGATGAGCCTGGAAGACATGACCAGCATTGAAACCGACACCACCTCCCGACTCGCGCAGATCCAGCAGGGACTGGCGGCACT
>DNUF01000156.1:6579-28357 GCA_003508595.1 Planctomycetaceae bacterium | reverse complement strand
TGGACGAAGAGGCGGCGGCCGGGCAGACCGCCACCGAAGAGGCCTACAGCATGGCCCGCTGGTGGATCCTGGGAATGGCCCTGCTGGGTGCCCTGGCGGGCCTCGGGGTGGGCTGGTTCGTGACCCGCTCGGTCACCCTGCCCGTGGCCGAAGTCCGCAATCTCGCCCAGGCGATGGCCGCCGGCGACCTGCGCAAGCGGGCCCTGCTCGAACAGAAAGACGAGGTCGGCGAGCTCTCCCAGGCCACCAACCTGCTGGCCGATTCACTCAGCACCATCGTCCACGAGATCCAGAAGGTCTCGTCGGGGCTCGCCGGCTCGGCAGGCGACCTCTCGGGCGTTTCGAACCAGTTGCTCTCGCAGAGCGAACAGGCCTCGCTGCAGGCGACCAACGTCGCCAGTGCCTCGGAGGAATTGACGGCCAACATCGGCACGATGGCCGCGGCCGCCGAACAAATGAGCGTCTCGGTCGCGTCGATCAGCTCGGCCAGCGAAGAGATGAGCGTCAACGTCGGCACCATCAGCTCGGCCGCCGAACAGACCTCCAACAACGTCAACGTGGTCTCATCGGCCGTCGAAGAGATTTCGCGGTCGTTCAGTGATGTCCTCGGGGATGTGCGGGAGGGGTCGCGTGTCGCCGGGGAAGCCCGCCGCATGGCCGATTCGGCCACCGAGACCATCCAGCAGCTCAACCAGTCGGGGACCGAGATCAGCAAGGTCACCGAGACGATCAAGATGATCGCCCTGCAGACCAACCTGCTGGCCCTCAACGCCACGATCGAGGCGACCTCGGCCGGGGACGCCGGCAAGGGATTTGCCGTGGTCGCCCACGAAATCAAGGAACTCGCCAACCAGAGTGCCAAGGCGGCCGAAGACATCGCCCGCAAGATCGAGGAGGTCCAGAAAGACACCCGACAGGCGGTCGAAGTCATCCAGAGCGTCTCGCAGATCATCAAGGACATCAACGCCTCGACCGAGCGCATCACCTCCTCGGTGGAGAAACAAACACAGGCAGCCGGTATGATCTCCCGCAACGTCGGCGAGGCGAACCGCGGGGTGGGGGACATTGCCCGCTCCATCTCGGAAGTCGCCAAGGCGGCCGGAGACATGTCGCGCAATGTGGCCGAGGCGGCCCGTGGGGCGACCGATGTCTCCCGCAATGTCAGTGAGGCGGCGAAGGCGGCCGGGGGAATCTCCTCCAGCATCCACACCGTCAGCACGGCATCGCGGGCCACCAATGATTCGGCAACCCACGTCAACCAGTCCGCCTCCCAGCTCGACCGCATCGCCCGCGAACTGCGGAAACTGGTCAGCCGGTTCAAGGTGAACACCGAAGAGACCACCCCGGAATGAATCCCCCGCCGTTGCGAGTGCTGATTGTCGATGATTCCCGCATCTTCCGCGGGATCATCGAGACAGCACTCGCCAATCAGCCGGGAATCCGCATCATTGGGTCGGTCTGGAGTGGCGAAAAGGCACTGGAACTCGCGAAGGAACAGTTGCCCGATTTCGTGACCCTCGACATCCAGATGCCGGGCCTGGGGGGAATCGCCACCCTCCAGGCCCTGCGTGATCTGGCCCTTGCCCAGCGGCATCCCCTCGGGGTGTTGCTGGTGAGTGCCCACACCCGGCAGGGGGCCGCTGTCACCATCGAAGGTCTCCAGGAGGGGGCCTTCGATTTTTTGCACAAGCCCGATTCGCCAGACGCCCGCGCCAATGAGGCGACGCTGCGACGACAACTGCTCGAGAAGATCGAGCTCTGGCGGTCGAACCGGCAGCCCGGTTTCCGCCGCGGAACACCGCGGCCTCCCGCTTCCTCCCTCCCGGCCCCCTCCCCTCCCGTCCAGCGTGGTGTCTGCCGTTATCGGGCCCTGCTGATCGGTTCCTCCACCGGGGGCCCCGAAGCCCTCTCGGAACTGCTGCCAACCTTTGCTCCCCAGGCACCTCTGCCCATTTTGCTGGTGCAACACCTGCCGGCCGATTTCGGCAGCTATTTTGCCGAAAGTCTGTCGCGGCGGGTCGGCATCTCGGTTGTCGAGGCGTTCGATGGGCAACCCGCTGTCGCCGGTCGAATCTATCTCGCTCCGGGAGGAAGCCACCTCGTGCTCCGCGGGGGTGGTCAGCACCTCGTCTGTGGTTTGAGCGATTCTCCCCCCGAGAATGGCTGCCGGCCTGCCGTGGATGTGCTGTTCCGATCGGCGGCCGCCGCCTGCGGTGACCGGTCTCTCGCACTCGTCCTCACCGGAATGGGGCAGGATGGTGCCCGGGGGGCCCTCGCCCTCCGCCGGGCCGGATCACGCGTGCTGGTGCAGGACCAGGATTCCAGCGTGGTCTGGGGGATGCCCGGGACCACGGTCGAAATGGGGGCCGCCGACGAGGTGCACCCACTTTCCACCCTGGGGGACGCTGTACGCCGCCACCTGGGAATGGGAGACTGAATCCCATGGAGATCTCTCCCCAGGAATTTCGGGACGTTCAGGTCCTGGTTCGCAGTCTCTGCGGGCTCGTTCTCTCGGACGACAAGTCGTACCTAGTGCGGACCCGCCTCGAGCCGGTCGTACGGGCCCGGGGCTTCCAGCGCTTCGGCGATTACCTCGGCTGCGTGCAGCAGGTCGATGCCGTGCTGCTGCGCGACGAACTGGTTGAGGCCCTGACCACGGGCGAGACCTCGTTCAATCGGGACGCCCATCTGTACGATGCCTTCCGCAAGGTCCTTCTGCCGGAACTGGGAGAATCGCTAAGGCAGCGGCGGGAAAGCGGGTTTGTGCATCCGACCGCCCGACTCTGGTCGGCCGGCTGCTCGACCGGGCAGGAACCGTACAGCCTGGTGATGGCGGTCTTCGACTACATCGGGGGCAATCCGGCGCTGCAGTTGCGGGCTGATCAGTTTCCCATTCTGGCGACCGATGTCTCGGCCCGTTCGCTTGTCACCGCCCGGGCGGGGCGCTACCCCCGCCGGGATCTCGAACGGGGCCTCACCCCCGATCAACTGCGGCGGTTTTTCGAGCCCGATCCCGACAATGCCCACGCCGTCGCCCGCCGCGAACTGCGCAATCTCATCGAGTTCCGCCGGCTCAACCTGATGGATTCGCTCCCCGGACTGGGGCCGTTTGAGATCATTCTCTGCCGGAATGTGCTGATCTATTTTGACCCCGCCACCCGCCAACGACTCTGCGAGCGGTTCCACGACTTGCTGTCACCCCGGGGATTGCTGATCCTCGGCTCCGCCGAGAGCCTGTTTGGTCTCGATCTGCCATTTGTTTCCGAAACACGGGGCGGGACCGTGGTCTTTCGCCGACAGGAACGCCGTTCCCGCCCCTGAACCTCTCCCGCTCTATCGAGGACGTCAGCCATGCCCGCCATCCGGCTCTTCTTCGTCGTCGTCTGCGGACTCTGCTGCTGCCCGGCACTCACCTGGGGGCGTGAGCCATTGCGGTTGCGGAATGACCGGGCCGAGCTGGTCATCAGTCCCGAGGGAGGGACCATCACCGGGTTTCGGCTGAAGGGGAAGCCCCTCAACCCGCTCAACTGGGAGGTCCCCGACGACTTCGAATCTCAGTCTGAGACGAAGCCGTCGCCACGCGGCCACTTTCTCTGCCTCGACCGCTGGGGGGCACCGTCGGCGGCGGAGGGAAAACGGGGCATGCCGTTCCACGGCGAAGCGGCGGTGCGGGCCTGGCAGGTGACGACCCCGCCCGAGGGGACGCCGGCGGGTGTGCGGACCGTCATGACCGTTGAACTCCCCCTTGCACAGCTCTTCGTGACCCGCGAGGTGACGCTGGAGGCGGGGGGGGTGGCCCGGGTGAGTGAGACCGTGACGAACCGCGGGCCGCTTGGACGGCTTTACAACATGGTGCAGCACCCGACGATTGCCCCGCCGTTTCTCGACGAACACACCCTGGTCGACAGCTGTGCCACATGGGGATTCTGCCAGGACTCTCCCACCGCCGACCGCGATGAGGGGACGTGGCCACGGATGAGGCAGCCGGGAGGGACGCAGGTGGTCGACCTCCGGCACCTTGAGGTGGAGGCACAGTCCGGGGTGAAGTCGGACGTGACCTCGTTCGTGTTTGACGAGGGGGTCGAGTGGGGCTGGGTGACGGCCGCGCAGCCGGCGCAGGGACTGCTGCTGGGATACGCCTGGCGAACGGCCGACTATCCCTGGCTCAACATCTGGCGGTTCCGCGATGGAATGAAGCGGCTGGCGCGCGGGCTGGAATTTGGCACCACCGGCATTCACCGTCCACCGGCCGAGTTGCTCAAGCAGGGAGGTCAGCGATTCGGCCGCCCCACCTTCGCCTACCTCGAACCCGACGAATCGGTGACCCGCGACTTCCTGATGTTTCTCGTTGAGATTCCCCGGGACTTCGCCGGGGTCCGAACGGTCGACATCACCCCCGCAGGACTCCGGCTGCAGGAGAGGCGAGAAGAGTCCCCGAGAACCGTTGACGTCTCCACGTCCCGTGAGGCCTTGCAAGGCCAGCGGGGTTCCTGAGACGGCTGTTCGGTCATCTTCACTGCAGTCCCAATCCACCGCCGCCAGACCGCTCAGTCTTCCTCAACAAACACCTCCAGTTTCCCGTCACGAGCGGCCTTCAGCAGCAGTTCGTAGTCCTGTTCGGTCTGGTCGGCATACAAGGCGGCGAAGTCGGCGATCGCTTCATCAAACCGGTCGCTCTTTCCCAGGTAACCCGAGATCTTCGCCGGTTCCCCCGAGCGGGCGTGGGAACGGGCGAGGGTCCAGCCGCACCAGGCGGCGTATCCAGTCATGACCCCCGCGGGAAACACCTCGACCATCGGCTTGATCTTCATGTCCCGCAATTGCCGGACATAGAACTGCCGTCCCTGCTGGCCCTCGGTCCAACCCAGAAAGAGATCACTGGCCGACTGCATCATGCGGTGACCATGCACAATGCGCTGGCCGTCGTTGGAATGCACGCTCTTCCCCGCGTAGTCCTCAAGCACGGACCGACGCGCCTGCTTCACCTGCAGGAACAACGAGTCATGCTCGCCGGCCATCAACAGGACGATGGAGCAGATCGTTCCCACGCTCCCCACGCCGACCACCTTGATCGCGAAGTCCATGATCTTGAACCGGTCCAGCAGCAGTCGGCGGTCTTCCTGCAGGGTCTCGCGGTAACGGTCGAACGCCTGTCGGAAATGGGCCATCTGCTCTTCGTGCCCGGTCTCGTGATAATGGAAAATCAAGGGGGGATTTTCCTTGATCGTGGGAGTCATGCCGTCGCTGATGACCATCTCGGGAAACTCATGCTCCTGTACGCTCCGCTCGCGGGCGCTGGCCAGCCGTTTCTCGGACCGCGCACGGGTCTTGGCATCGACAATGGTCGGCAGCAGATCTTCCACATCGATGCTCGCATACCACACGTCAAGGATGCACATCTGGCTGTACTCGTCCATGTGCTCGCGATATGAGCGGACGCAGTTCAGCACGGCGTCGCGCGCCTGGTCTTCGCGAATCCCGTTGTGACGGCACGCCAGCTGAATGCTGGCCGCCAACCGCTTGACATCCCACTCCCAGGGAGCGGGAAGGGTCTCGTCGAGGTCATTGATGTCAAAAATCACCCGGCGTTCGGGGGTGGCAAACGCCCCGAAGTTCATCAGGTGACAATCGCCACACGCCTGCACTCGGATCCCCGACGAGGGACTCGCCGCCAGGTCGCCGGCCATGTTCAAGGCCGTCCCCCGGTAGAAACTGAACGGGGAATGCAGCAAGCGCCCATGCCGGATCGGCAGAAGCTGCGGCATTCGATCCTGGTTCGACTGCTGAATCAGGCTGAGCGGTTCGATACGGTTCGGGGGTGCCTGCCAGATGGCGTGGCTTTGCCGGGGACATTTTTCCCGCAGATTCTTCCCGAAGGCGATGAGTTCCTCCCGAGTCGGATGCGACTTGAGCGTGGAACTGGTCTCAAGTTTGCGGCTTTTTTTCGGATCGCCGTGTTTGGTCATTGACGCGTCTCGGGGGCCGGGCTGGTGGAAACATTTCAAACCAGCCAGAAGGGGAAAGCGACCCCATCCTGTTGCGGCTGGCATGACCGCTTCGAGCATACGCCCGCCTCAGACCTCGCGCCATTTCCAAACGCACCCTTTCCCCGGAACTCCGTCCCGGCCCGATCTGCCGCTCAGCGCTTTCCCGCGCGACACCCCGCACATCGGACTTCCGCCGATTGGCCTCACGCAATCGGCAGCCTCACCGGAGCGTGCAGACAATGACAACCGAGGGCAGTCCCGTCGGCCGACTACTGGCGGGAGGGACCTGGATGCCAAAACTGGTGCACGAGAATCCACACGCTCAACAACACGACCCAGGCGGGCAGCAGGAACAGGACGGCGGTCGACTCGGTGATCAACAGCATCAGCACGAGTCCAAACGTGAAACCGGTGTAGGACATCCACCGTGGCCAGACGGCTGTGCGCAGTCCAATCGACGAGGTGACAAACAGGAACACCGCCGCCATCCGGGGGAGGAACGTGTGCATCAGGGCCGAAGCGAGACGTCTCCCCAGCACATAGGCCGCCTGGGCCCCGCCGGGACCGGGGTTCAGATCGGGGAGGGATGCTCCGGATGGACCGCCGCCGTTCGGGGCACCGGGGAAGGTGCCGAGGACGGCTTCGGCCACGGCCCCCGCCACGAACAGCATCGCGACGATCAGGATGCCGCTTCCGAGGAAGACCGTCGCGAGGAACCGATCTTCACGGGCCCCCACGTGATCCCGCACCACTCCCATGAACCACAAGAAGGGGATCCCACACAGCGGCACAAGCTTCAGTGCCAAACCCAGCCAGTGGCGTGTGGAGGGATCTCCCAGCCAATGCCCCGGATCGGCGGGATCGGCCGAGACCGCCGTGCGCACCAGGACCAGGCTGGTCGCAAAAAGCACAGCAAACACCAGACCGCTGATTGCGACGCCGCGCGGCGCCGCAGGTGGTATGTCGGGACTCGGATGAGATGCGATGTGGTCGGTCATACAGGCAGGTTTCTGGAGGATTCTATCCGCCCACGGCGTGTCGTTCCGAGAATGCGTGGGGCAGGTCGCGGGGGGATGCCAGGGGGTCGCGCGAAGTTGGTAGGGGTCTGGAAAATCTCGGTACTCCCACCAGATCGGTCGGCCATCCAGCCAGCTACCCGGCGTGACAGGCCCCCGCAGTCGACCAGAGGCACGTTCGGGGAGATGCACACGACGATCGGTCGCCGCGATCAACAGTTTGGGGAATCAGTCGCTGGGGGTCAGTTCCGGGTGGGCTTCTTCGACTCGGTTTCTTCGGTCAACCAGCCCAGGGTGAATCGAACGAAGACGATCTGGCTGGTCCCTTCGGCCTCGTACAGGCAGCCGATCGTACCATCGGGAAGCGGAACCAGGCACGAGT
The DNA here is from genome assembly GCA_003508595.1 of Planctomycetaceae bacterium. Classification (GTDB taxonomy): domain Bacteria; phylum Planctomycetota; class Planctomycetia; order Planctomycetales; family Planctomycetaceae; genus UBA10511. Next base: position 20,972 of record DNUF01000156.1, on the reverse strand, counting down.
AGGCGAAGGAACCAGGGCAGAGCACCCGCTTCACTGGCCAGGTCTCCCCGTCATCGGTGCTGAGCAACACGGTCCCGTTTTCGCGTTTCGTGCTCTGGGGGCCGGAAAAGAGCCATCGGGTGCGTCCCCCATCGGCCAGGTCGTCCTGGCGGATGATCGAAGCCATGCAACTGGGGTCGGCGAGCTCCGGGACATCGGTCACTTTCGACCAGGTCTGCCCACCGTCGGCACTGACGCAGGTCTTCCTCACGGCCTGGCCCGACCAACGCCGGGCGTTGAACCGCACCGACCCATCCCGCAACTCGACCAGTTGTGCTTCATTCACCTGGCTGGTCCGCCGGCCATTCGCGCCGTCGACCAAGGCTCCCGGTGCCACCTCGCCAAGAGACCAGGTTGCCCCCCGGTCATCGCTGTAGACGGCGTAGATGTTCCAGAGTCCAAACGGACCTTCATTGAACGGCATCAACAGTCGCCCCGCATGCGGCCCCTGACGCAATTGGATCCCGATTCCCGGCCCCCCGGCCAGGGTGGTGACCCGCTCGGGTCGCTTCGTCTGCCGGGTGATATCGCGGGGGCTCGTCCAGGTCTGCCCCTCGTCGAGACTGGTGATCAGCCAGTTCCGGACCACCAGTTCCCCCTCGTAGCCGGGCACAATCCGGTCGCTGCGCTCGGCGACACCGGCCGGATACGACTGGTACATCACGAGGACAGTGCCCGTGGTCCGCTCCACGACGGCGCAGGGATTGTTCAGTGAGCGGTCGCCCGCTTCGGCAATGACCGTGACCTGTCCCCACGAGCGTCCGCCGTCGGTGCTGCGTTTGAGAATGATCCGGTTGCGCGCCTGATCGGCATTGCGCTGGCGTCCCTCGGCGAACGCGAGCAGGGCCCCGCCGTTGGTCACGACGACCGCCGGGATGCGAATCGACGCGAACCCATCCTGACGCGGGACGAAGACCGGCACCACCTCGGGATCATCTCCGCGTGCGGAGGAGGTGAGAACCAGCAGCAACAGTGCGACACGAGACCACACGGGCACAGCAGTTCTCCAGAGAGCGAATGGCCAGGGGACATACCGCGAGCGGTGACGACACCAATGGGCGATGAAGGGCCACGGTGTGTGTCCCATTTTGCCGGCGACCTGGACACACGGCAGGTCCCCTCCGTCACACGGGCGAGGTTTCCCGAGGGAACCACGCCAGAGAGTCCCGGTTGGGTTCGGGGGCACTTTAGCCTCGCGCCTCAAAGCGTGTCCATCCGCACGCCCGTGGACCGGGACCGGCCCGATTGTCTCGGCGCGATGTCAAATTCCCTCCTGCCGACCCTTCGGGCAAACCCCGGTTCCCCAAGGAATTGCAACAATCCGGCCCGCATCCCGATTGAGGATCTGTCGGGGGCTCGTATCAATGACTGGACCGGGGCCGCTCGAGGTCCCGCTTCCCGCAGGAACCGATACAGGAGTGGTGGATGAGCGCCACCGGACTGAAGAGTTTCGACTCGACCCTCCAGACCACGAACATCTGGCTGGACGACATCATGGACGACCTCGGGTGGGATGACCGGCACAAGGCCTACCACGCCCTGCGGGCGGTACTGCACACCCTGCGGAACCGGCTTCCAGTCGACGAAGTGGCGCAACTTGCGGCCCAATTGCCGATGCTGATTCGTGGTTTTTTCTATGAGGGGTGGCGTCCGGGAGCCGGCGTGGTGAGGGAACGCCGGCAGGAGCAGTTCATCGCCCATGTCTCCGAGGCATTCGCACTCGACCTCGAAGCCGATCCCGAGCAGATCTGCCGCTCGGTATTGAAGGTGCTGGGACGGCACGTCGATGTGGGGGCCATTGATCACCTTCGACGGGTACTGCCGCCGGAAATGGCTGACCTGTTGTAGGAAGCCTGCGGAGGCCCCCTCTCAGAATTCCGGGGGCCTCGTCTGCCTGGCATGTCTCCGGAGAGTGATCTTTTTTCCGACTTCTGCAGCACCCCATCGATTCCCATGCACGCCCTGCTCAAGAAGATTCACAGGCGTCTGCCAAAGCCTCCGTCGTCCAACTTCCTGTACCGTGAGATCAAGCCCAGTCCCTACGACTTTCTCCCTTCCAACCCGGTCATCTTCGATATTGGATCGAAAGATGCGCGGGCCAGCTATGCGTTTGGAGATCCGCCACCGGGTGCCCGGGTGGTGTGCGTGGACCTGTTCCCCGGGAAGGGTGTGGACCTGGTCGCGGATGCCCATGACATGCACATGGTCCCCGACAACAGTGTCGACTTTGTGACGTCAATCAGCGTGCTGGAGCATGTCCGCGATCCGCAAAGGGTGGTCCGAGAGATCTATCGCATCCTCAAGCCCGGGGGAGTCATCTATGTCAGCGTGCCGTTCGTCTATAACTTTCACGGCGACCCGGACGATTTTTACCGCTTCAGCTTCCGCGGGGTGGCGATCCTGTGCGAGGCGTTCGAACGACTCGACAATGGGTTCAATCGCGGACCGGCGTCGGCCATGCAGCAACTGTTGCCGCGTTTTCTCGCGATCCTCTTTTCCTTCAACAGCGACACCCTGTACAGTGTCAACCTGTATGTGTTCCGCTGGGGACTGGCCTGGATGAAATACCTCGACCGATTCATCGGGAACTACAAGATGGCGTATCTCATCCACGGTTCGTCGTACTTCATCGGTCGAAAACCGATTGCTGACACCAGAACCGATCTCTCTTCCCGGCCCTCGGCAGCGCAGGTCGCGTCGTGACTCCGGAAATCGCTGATGTCACGGGCCGCGTTGTGGCTGGCCGGGAGAGCCCAACGGCGTGGAGCAGCGGACCCACGGGAATTCGATGGTGGCCCCGCTTTCCCGGAGCCTCCGACTGCAACAAGTCCATTTCACCCCCCCACTTGACTCAGCGAACACCTCGCTGCGCGAACAGCGGCACATCCTGCACGGAAACAGGTCGGGTTTGTGCCGCCACGGGCATCGGCACGGCTGCCATGGCCCCGCTCCGGAAATTCCCCGGATGGGACCACAGCCACGGAGGGCTCTTCTGAACCGCCAGTGACGCCCGTCACCTGTCCATCGCTCACCTGATCCCTCCCGCTCCGGAACGGAGTCCCCCCACCATGCAGATTCCTCTCGAGATCGAATTTCGGCACCTGGACCGCTCCGAGGCGGTCGAGGCCGACATCCGCACCCATGTCGACAAGCTGGAAGAATGCTTCTCGCGAATCACGCGCTGCCAGGTGGTTGTTGAAAAGCCACACCGGCACCATCACCAGGGGAATCTCTTTCATGTCCGGATCATCGTGTCGGTCCCGGGACGCGAGCTGATTGTCAACCGGGATCCGGCGGCCAACCATGCCCACGAGGATGTGTATGTCACGATCCGGGATGCGTTTCGGGCCATCCGTCGTCAACTGGAAGACTACGTGCGCGAGATGCGGGGCCAGGTGAAGCATCATCTCGAAACTCCCCAGGGGCGGATCACGAAGCTGTTTCCCGACAATGACTTCGGCCTGCTCGAAACGGCTGATGGCCGCGAAATCTATTTTCATCGCAATGCCGTGCTGGGTGTGGGCTTCGACCATCTCCACACGGGCGACCTGGTGCACTTTGCCGAAGAACTGGGAGACAAGGGTCCCCAGGCCAGCACGGTGCATCCAACCTGAGTCTGTCACGCTTCTGTTTCTCTTTTCCTGGAGACTGGTGATGTCGGTGGGACGAATCTGTGTACGTGATGTGGACCTGGCGCGGACGGGTGAGACGGTCCAGGTGGCGGCCCAGCGGATGCATTCCCGCAACGTGGGGACGCTGGTGGTGGTCGATGCCGACCAGACTCCCCTGGGCATTGTCACCGACCGCGACCTCACGGTGCGCGTGCTGGCGCACAAAGGGGGAGCCGACGGTCAGACCGTGGGGGAGGTGATGACAGCCTTCCCCCGGACGGTGCATGAAGACACCCCCATCGAGGAGGCCCTGCGGATCATGCGGCAGGGGAAATTTCGCCGGTTACCGGTGGTCGATGGCCCCGGACACCTGCGGGGAATGGTCAGCCTGGACGACATCCTCGAACTTCTGACCGAGGAATTCGCCCAGATCCGGGGGTTGCTGCAGGAAGAATCCCCTGCCCGACTCGCCCAGGCTTGACAGGGAGAGTCGGCCCGACCGTTTCCCCCGGGAGGGCTGTCTCCCGAACTCGACAAACCCTCGTGGTTGTGCCCGCCCCGAATTGTTCTCGCGGGAGCACAGCCGATAGAATCCCGACAGGAGCCCATGCGTCCCTCCCCGTTCCAGACAGTGTCCCGTTCCCCGAGGTCCCCATGCTGCAGATTGGCCGCCATGCGACAGGCTGTTGTGCGGGAGTCACCCGGCGGGCGTTTGTGCAGGCGGGGACGCTGGCACCATTGGCCCTGGCGGCCAGCCCGGCGGTTGCCGAGGGGCGGCGCCCGGCGAAATCGGTGATCCTGCTCTGGCTCTGGGGGGGACCCAGCCATCTGGATCTGTTTGACCCCAAACCCGAGGCACCGCTCGACATCCGGGGACCGTTCTCACCCATTGCGACCCGGCTGCCCGGGGTGCAGTTCTGCGAGACGCTGCCTCGACTGGCGGCCCGGAATGACCAGTTCGCCCTGGTCCGCTCAAATGTGAATTTTCAGCAGGGACACCTGGAAGCGGGGACGCTCGGCCTCTCGGCCGCCAACCTGCTGACCGCCATTCCCGAACCGCACTTCGGTGCGGTCCTGGCCAAGGCGCGGGGCTACGGCAGCCTGCCCCCGTTTGTGGCCTTGGGGAATGGTCCGGTGCGGGACGTCGTGGGACTGGTCAAGGGACAGGGGGGTGGGCGGTGGGGTGAAGCCTACGATCCGTTCCGGATCCGCTGCGACGACCAGGGTCAGGTCGAGATACCGGCCCTGCAACTGATCGAGGGACAGACACCCCAGGCGCTCGCCGACCGCACCCGCCTGCGGCAATCGCTCGACCTGCTGCAGGCGGGTGTCGACCAGGCACGGGACGAACGGCTGGGGGTCTGGGACAAATCGTGGCAGCGGGCCTGCGACCTGCTGACTTCGCCCGCGGCCCGGACTGCCCTTGACCTGGGTTCCGAGCGCGACGATGTGCGTGACTCGTATGGCTACACGACGTTTGGGCAGAGCTGCCTGCTGGCCCGCCGTCTGGTGGAGGCCGAGGTCCCCTTCGTGCAGGTCAACTGGAGCACCTATGTGGAGGCGATCACCCCCAACTGCGACTTCGGATGGGACACGCACATCTGGAACTTCGAGTTGCTGCAGGATCGGCATGGGCCGATCTTCGATCGGGCAGCCGCCGCCCTGCTGGACGACCTGCGTGAACGGGGCCTGCTCGACAGCACCCTCGTGCTGATGCTGGGGGAATTCGGGCGAACGCCCCGGATCAACGCCCAGATGGCTCGCGACCATTGGCCTGGTTGCTACTTCTCGATCTGGGCCGGGGCCGGGGTCAAACCCGGGGTCGTGGTGGGGCGCAGCGACAAGACTGGTTCGGCCCCGGCGACCACGCCGGTGACACCGCTCGACGTGGGAGCGACCGTGCTCGAACTGGCGGGCATCCCGCTGACCCGCCGGATCGAGCTGGGGGTGACCCCGAACGCCCGGGTGATCGAGGAACTGCTCGCGTGAAGTGGCACCGCCTGACCACCGACGGCCGCTTCAAGCGGGACCTTGCCTGGTCTCCGAAAGGGGACATTCTCTACTTTGGACTGCAGCAGACCCCGGAACTGCTGGCAATCCAGCAACTCGACCTGGCAACGGGAACCATTTCCCGCTGGCATCCCCGGCAGAACACATCGGAATATGAGCCGGCCTTCTCGGCCGATGGACGATTCGCCGCCTGGGTGCAGTCCCGGGCCAACCTGCAGTTGAAGCTGGTGATTGGACCACCGGGAGGAGCGGAAACGGCGGTGTTTGATCCGGGTGGGGGATTTGCCGGGTTGCGGCACCCCACTTGGCACCCGGCGGGAACCCAGGTCTGCTTCAGCCTGCCGGCGGGGGGTGGGCAGCAACTCGTCACCATTGATCCCCAGGCGAAAAATCGCCGTGATCTGACCGCGACGGCTGGCATCAATACCCACCCGGCGTACTCGCCGACCGGGGACCGGATCGCCTTCAGCAGCACGCGTGACGGCGACTACGAGATCTACGTGATGCAGGCGGACGGGACCGACCCGCGTCGGCTGACGCAATCGGCGGGGATGGATCTGCGTCCCACCTGGTCGCCCGATGGACGTCGGATTGCCTTCGTGACCAATCGCGACGGCAATTACGATCTCTGGGTGATGGCAGACGACGGATCAGCACCCCGCAATCTCACGCTGCATCCCGAGCGCGACGACTTCCCCGCCTGGCATCCGTCCGAAAACCGGCTGGCCTGCATTTCGGTGCGCGAAGGCCGACACGATGTCTGGCTTCTCGATCTCGACTGAGTGGGCTTCGCTGCGGTTCTTCCCTGCTCTCTGTCCCCGGCGTATCTGGCATGCGCACCCCCGTCCCGATCTCCCCCTCCTCTGCCGTTGCCTTTCGCCTGTTACTCGGGCTGTTTCTTGTCTTTGCATGGATCGCAGTGGCCGGCTCGTTGTGGCCCTTTCGACCGGCAGTGCACGATTTTGAGGTCGCCTGGCACAGTTTCTGGAACCTGCCGTTTCTGGAATTCCGGATCGGTTCCCGATCCGACTGGGTCTCCAACGTGCTGCTGTTTGTCCCGTTGGGCTTCCTCGGGGCGGGACTGGCCACGGGGGGCAGGGCACACCGCGGGGTGGTGGGGCTGATTCTCGCCGGACTCTGCCTCATCCCCCTGGTCCTGTTTTCCTGTGCCCTGGAATTTGCCCAGTACTGGTTTCCTCCCCGGATTGTGAATCCCCTCGATGTGCAGGCCCAACTGGTGGGGTCTGTGATTGGCATGGGTGCGTGGTCGTTGGTCGGGGGAATGCTCGTGGAATGGCTGGGGCGCTGGCGGGAAGTGCGACCGGCGTGGATCGCCCTGCTGGGGTTGCTGTTCCTCGCCCAACTGGCACCGATGGACCTCTCCATCGCACCGTCGGACCACAAGCAAAAACTCGCCCGGGGGGGAGTCGAACTGATTCCCTTCCGAAAGCACCCGCTGAGTGAAACAGCCACACAACTGGGACTTTTCGGATGTGCCGTCACCGGGGCCCTGATGGGGGTGGCGCTCGTGAACCTCGGACGTGACCAGTGGCTGCAATCCCGCTCGATCTGGATGAACGGCCTGTTGTTGACCCTGGGGATGTGTGCCATCGAGGCCATCCAACTGCTGGTCATCAGCCGTGTCTCGTCGACGTCCAACCTCGTGGTCGGTCTCGTCGCCGGCTGGCTGGCCGTAATTGTCGCCCGCCAATCGCAGGGCCCCGGCGGATGGGAGCCCCTGCCTGCGGAACGGGGCTACCTGCACCTTGCAACCGGCTTGGCGACCTGGCTGGCCGGAGCGCTGGTGCTTTGTGGTTGGTTCTGGTGGCCGCTCGAACCACGGCTGGAGCGGGTCCCGATTGAGCGGAACCTGCGGCTGTTTCGCTCGCAACAACTCGGCTCCTGGCTGGTGTCGGGAGATTACGACTGGGCCACCAAGAGCAAGCTGCTGTGGTTCTTTCCCCTGGGCCTGTTGCTGGGGTGGATTTGCCGACGGGCACAGGTCGATTGGCGCCTCCCGGCCTGGCCCCTGTTACTGCTTGGCACAGTCCTGACATTTCACCTGTCGCTGGGGACTGAACTGGGGCAGGCTCTGTTCCCCCCCCACGCTCCCGATCAGACCGACCTGGCGCTCAGCGGTACCCTGGGCACCCTGGGACTGCTCGCGGGTTGGCTGGTGGCCCGCTGGGTCCTGCCGATCTCCCCAGGGCAAAACCGGCAAAACCCAAGGGTCCCCCTGCGAGTGTCGGCGTCCCGCCCCTGATTTTCCCCAGTTTCGATGTCGGTGCGTGGCAGTCCATCGTGACTAGTTTTCCTGTGAGTGGTGGCCAATCCCGAACAATGAAGGGGCCCCCGCCGGGAACGATTCTGAGAGAGAGTGTAAGTTCATGCGACGAGCTGTCTGTGCATGGTGTTGTGTCTGGTTGTTGCTGGCGTCCGCTCCTGGACTCGTCCCGGGGGCGGTTACCCTGCCTGCGATCCTGGGGGATCACATGGTGCTGCAGGCCGGGCAACCGCTGCGGATCTGGGGTTGGGCCGAGCCGGGGGAGGAAGTCGCCGTCGACCTCGCCGGCGACCGCCAGGTCACCCATGCCAATGCCGCCGGGGAGTGGAAGGTCACTCTGCCTCGCCGCGAGAGCCGCCGCGAACCCGTCACCATGACCGTCACCGCCCCGTCGGGATCGGTCACAGTGCGTGACATCCTGGTGGGAGAGGTCTGGCTTGGTTCGGGGCAGTCCAACATGGGTTGGCCCCTGCACCTGGCCACAGAGGCCAAGACCGAGATTGCCGAGGCCAAGCATCCCGAGATTCGCCTCTTCTTCGTCCCTGTCGCGACCGCCGCGACTCCGCAGGCGAAAATTGCGTCCGGTTGGGTGGTCTGTTCTCCTGAAACCGTCCCCGGTTTCTCGGCCGTCCTGTATTTCTTCGGCCGGGAATTGCATGCAGTCCTGCAGCAACCGGTGGGCCTGATTGCCTCGGCCGTGGGGGGGACCCGGATCGAACCCTGGATGCCCACGACCAGCTTTGCCGAGACCCCGAGCCTGGCTGGCGAATGGCAGTCGATTCGCGACAGCCTGTCGCAATACCGTGCGGCCCGGCTCGAGCACCTGCGTCAAACCCGCGCGTGGCTGATGGAGGTTGATCGACTGCAGGCCGAGAGCCGTGAGTTTCCCGACGCTCCCGTCCCACCGGCTCATCCCCTCAATGGGTTCGCAGCCCCGACCAGCCTGTACAACGCGATGATCCATCCGATCGTCCCGTTCACCCTGAGGGGAGTCCTCTGGTACCAGGGAGAATCCAACCGGGGTCAGGGAATGCACTATCACGACCTGCAGACCGGGCTGATCGAAGGCTGGCGCAAGACCTGGCAGCAGGGAGAGTTTCCCTTCCTGTTCGTGCAGCTGGCACCGTTTCGCTACGACGACAATGCCACCGCCCTCCCCGAACTGTGGGAGGCCCAGGCAGCCGGGTTGTCGCTCCCCCAGACCGGCATGGCGGTCATCACCGACATCTCCACGATTGGTGACATTCATCCCCCCAACAAGAAAGAGGTTGGCCGACGGCTCGCACTCTGGGCCCTGCATGAGACTTATGGCCGCGATGTGGTCCCCTCGGGGCCCCTGTGGGTCGAGCATCGTGTTGAAGAGGGGGCGATTCGGGTGAAATTTCGGCACGCGGCCGGGCTCAAGACCCGTGATGGTGCCCCGCCCGACTGGTTCTCGATCGCCGGGGAAGACCGGCGGTTTGTCTTGGCAACCGCCCAGATCGATGGCGACACGGTGGTCGTCCGCTCGCCCGAGGTTGCACAGCCGGTCGCAGTCCGCTTCGGCTGGAACCAGGTCGCCGAACCCAACCTGGTCAACGGAGCGGGATTGCCCGCCAGTCCCTTCCGCACCGATCGCTGGACCGACGCCCGCAACGCCCCTCTGCCCAACCGGGCCGAGGTCAGGCCGTAGAGTCGACAGAATCGCCCCTGTTCCCGATCTCCCGGCCACCGGGAACCGCCAGACCCCGATTTCGGCCCCCAAAAAGTCGGTTGGGGAGATATCCGCCCCCTGCCCGGGGCAGTATGATGGCGGTTTCTGGTGCCATTCCCTGCCGTGGGGGATGGTTGTCGTGGCGAGGTCGGTGCGAGAAGTGCAGTGGATTCCGTGGGGAAAGAGTCCGGGGGGGGACGGAAGCGAGTGGCCAGTTCCCGGAGTCAGGCTCCGGCCCACTCCAGCAGTGGACGGTCGCGGCGCATGTTCAAGTCGAAGTTGCATCGACTGACCGTCACCCAGGCCGACCTGCACTACGAAGGGAGCCTTACGCTCGACCTCGACCTGCTGGAAGCGGCCGACATCCTGCCATTCGAGGAAGTTCACGTTTGGAATGTCACGCGGGGAACCCGGCTGTCGACCTACGCGATGGAAGGGGCCCGCGGCAGTGGCGTCGTCTGCATCAATGGAGCCGCCGCCCACCTCGTGCATCCCGGCGATATCGTCATCGTGGCGACGTTCTGCGACCTGCCCGAAGCCGAAGCCCGCACCCACCACCCCATCATCGTGCTGGTGGATGCAGACAATCGCGTGCGTCTGATTCCCCCGGCTGAGATCCCGGGGCCTGACCGGCGTCCGGAGTGACGACGCGGCCACTCTCGCGTGTGTGGCTGGGGACCTCGTAGATCGGCTCGCAGCCCGGTTCCATCCCTAGAGCGCAATCTCGCAATCGCCTCGCGGCGTGTTGGCTCGAATGGACAGGCCTTGATTGCGGTCAGCGACGGTGCGGGTTCATGGCCGGCCCACCGACTCGGCTCTTTCCGCATCGATCTCTGTTGCGTCTGTCACGTCGTTCACAGGAGATTGTTCCAGTCCCTTGAGGAATTTCCCGACGATTTCGCGGAAGCGGTCGCGATCGTGTCGGCAGCACGAGTCATGCCCGGCTTCGGGAAACGTCTCGCACTCGGGGGACGTGGGAAATTCGCCGGCAATGGCGGCGAGGTCGGCCGCCTGGACGCGTGTGTCCCGCTCGCCTCGGATGAGCAGCACTGGGCACGTGACGGCCCGGGCGTACTCGGTCGGATTGTGGGCCCAGGGATTGAAACCATGCTGGACTCCTCCCCAGAGGCAGAGGAGTTGGGAGACCGGGGTGGGGGGAATGCCAACCAGTTCGCAGCGTCGGCGGATGGCGGTGGTCAGCCGGTCAAACGGGCTTTCGAGGATGGCAGCCGCCGGTCTGACCCCGTGGACGGCCATGGCCCGCAGGGCAGCCACCGAGCCCATTGAGCGGCCCATGAGAATGACCGGCTGGGCTTCGTCAACGAGTGTCTGCCAGACCGCCGCGACATCGGTCGACTCGTCGAACCCCAGCGAAGTGTGGCTGGCACTCGACCCGCCACTGCCTCGGAAATCGACCAGCCATACCGAATACCCCAACTCGTGAAAGATGACTGCGTCAGGCAACATCTTCGACTTGCTGTCGGAGTAGCCATGCAGCAACAGCACGGTCCCCCGGGAGGGCTCGGCGGCAATGCGCCAGAGTTCGAGGTCCACCCCTGGTTCAACGCGGACCCGCACAGTCGTGAAGGCGAGATGGTAGTCGGCGGGGGTCTTGTCATTCTCAGGCCGCCCCAGCGGAGGGCCCAACAAGGCATACTGCAGCCGTTGGCCCGGGGAGAGTTGCTCGACGCGGGGCAGGCGCGGAGCCCCACGCTGGAAATGCGTCAGTGCCCGGGCCTGGCAGAAGAGAATGACATTCAGCGTGATCAGTGTGGTTGCCACGCCCCAGCCCAGGGAACGCCACCTTGACTTGCGGCGGGAACGGGCCGGAGCGACCGGGGGACTCACAGACCCCATTCCTTGATCTTGCGGTACAGGGTCCGCTCGCCGATCCCCAGCATGCGGGCCGCCTCTTCGCGATTTCCGGCGGTCATTTCGAGAGTGCGCTGGATGTAGTACTTCTCGATGTCGTCGATTGATTTTCCGACGAGGGAATCGGCCCCGGCGACGGCGACCACTCCCCGGCTGCTGTCGAGCGAGGCGGTGTGCAGCGGGGGGATGTCGTCGGGGAGATCATCGATATCGAGCAGCCCGTCGAGGTCGACCACCAGCATGCGCTCCACCGTGTTCCGCAACTGGCGGATGTTGCCGGGCCAGTCGTAGGCGACAAGGGCGGACTGGGCCGCCTTCGAGAACCCCTGCACCTGCTTCCCATGGCGATTCGACATTTCCTTGAGGAAATGATCCATGAGGAGGGGGAGGTCGACCTTCCGCTCGCGCAGCGGGGGAAGAAAAATATTGACGACGTTGAGGCGGTAGTAGAGGTCCATGCGGAAGCTTCCCGCCCTGACCATCTCCTTGAGGTCGGCATTGGTCGCCGCCACGAGCCTCACGTTGACGCGGATCTGCTCGTTCGCCCCGACCCGGGTCACGTGCCCATCCTCCAGCACGCGCAGCAGCTTGATCTGGGTGTTCATGGGCATTTCGCCCACTTCATCGAGGAACAGGGTTCCCCCGTTGGCGAATTCGAACTGCCCGACCCGGCGTCGCTCGGCTCCCGTGAATGACCCCTTTTCGTGCCCGAACAGCTCACTCTCGAGAATGCTTTCCGAGAGGGCCGAGATGTTCAGCGGCACGAACGGCTTGCTCTTCCGCCGGCTGTTCTGGTGGATCGCCCGGGCCACAAGTTCCTTGCCGGTCCCGTTTTCTCCCTGGATCAAGACCGTGCTGTCGGTCGGGGCAATCTGCTGCAGCAGGGTGATCAACCGGTGCATCTGGGGGCTGTTGCCAATCACCCCTTCGAAACCGAATTTTTCATCGAGGCGGCGATTCAACTCGGCCGTCTGGCGCATCAGGCGCAGCCGTTCAGACGCCTTTTCAACCGCCGCCCGCAGTTCATGGATGTCGAGCGGCTTCGTCAGGTAGGTATAGGCCCCGTGTTGCATGGCGGTGACAGCCGAGTTGATCGAGCCATGCCCGGTCAGCAGGATCACCTCCGCATCCGGAAGTTCTTCCTTGGTCTTCCGCAGGATGGCCAGCCCATCGACGTCGGCCATCCGCAGGTCGGTGATCACCACATCGAAGGTGTCACTCTCAATCAGGTGGGCACCGCGTGATCCCGAATTGGCAACGGTGCATTCATAGCGTCCCCCCCGCTCCAGGCTCTCGGCGACAGCCTCGGCGTGCGCCTCGTCGTCATCCACGATGAGGACCCGGACGGGGACCGGTGACGGCTCCGCGGCTTTGTCGGGGGCGTTCATGGGACGAGACGACCAGACTCGGGGTGAACAGAGACAGGGTGATTCGGGACGGTGTGATCGGGGACAGTGTGATCGGGGACAGAATCCCGGGTGGCGGGGGGCAAGACGATCGTCACCCGCGTGCCACGTCCGGGGGCACTGTCGACCGAGATCTGCCCGCCATGGGCCTCGACTATCCGGCGGACGGTCGGCAGACCGAGGCCAGTCCCGTTCGGCTTGGTGGAGAAGAAGACTTTTCGAAAGAGGTTGTCGAGCGTCTCCGCACTCATCCCCAGGCCATTGTCGATGAGTTCAAGATGCACCCGCCCGTCGATACTACGGGTCTGCAGTTCCAGCAACCCCCCCTTGGGCATCGCCTGCAGGGCATTGCGGGCGACATTGAAAAGTGCCTGCCGGAACAGCGTTTCGTCCAGCAGTACCATCGGGAGGTCGGTTCCCAGGTGGGGGCTGATTTCCACTCCCGCCGCCTGGGCTTCCGCCTGGTAGAACTCGATGAATTTCCGCACCTGGTCATTCAGATCGACCAGAGCGAGATGGATCTCACCGACCCGCACAAACCGCAGGAAGTCCTCAAGAATCGTTTCGAGGTGCTCGCATTCCCGTTGCAGGGTGTGCAACTTGCGAAGCATCCGGCGGTCGCGCGGCGTGTCACCCTGTGAGACATCTTCCACCAGCAACTCAAGGTTGAGGGAGATGGTCGACAGGGGATTCCGGATCTCGTGCGCCAGTCCACCCGCCAGGGCGGCGATCTGGGCGTGCTGGCTGACCAGCCGCTCCCGTTCGTCGTCCGCCAGCAGCACCTCGGCAGACATGGCGCACTCTCCGGTGGAGAAAGGAACTCAGGTCCCCGCGTCACCGCCTCCGGCCAATTCGGCCAGGGCAGCCTTCCGCGAGAGCTTGACGCGGTTCTGGTCATCCACCGCGATGACCTTCACCTGCACCTTGTCTCCCTCCTTGCAGATTTCGCTGACCGACTTCACAAATCCGTCGGCCAGTTCGCTGATGTGACAGAGACCGTCTTTACCCGGCACGATCTCAATGAAGGCACCGAAGTCCTTCACCGAGCTGACAGTGCCGTTGTAAATCTTGCCAACCTTGATCTCCTCGGTCAGAGCCTCGACGCGGGCCACCGCATCTTCGACTCCGGCGGCGTCGAAACCCGAGATGGTCACCCAGCCCGAATCATCCACGTCGAGGGTGGTCTTGGTCTCTTCCTGAATCGCCCGGATCGTCTTGCCGCCGGGACCAATCAGCAGGCCGATCTTCGAAGGATCGATCTGGCGACGGACCAACCGCGGCGCGTGGGGGGAGATTTCCTTGCGGGGCCGCTGAATCGCCGAGAGCATCGACCGCAGCAGGTTGAGGCGGGCTTCCTTCGCCTGCTCCAGCGTGCCACGGATGATCTCTTCGTTGATCCCGTCGATCTTCAGATCGAGCTGGATCCCGGTGACTCCCTTGCCGGTCCCGGCAATCTTGAAGTCCATGTCGCCGTAGTG
>DNUF01000156.1:0-6390 GCA_003508595.1 Planctomycetaceae bacterium | reverse complement strand
ATCTTGAAGTCCATGTCGCCGTAGTGATCCTCGTCGCCAATGATGTCGGTCAGCAGGACGAACTTGTCCCCTTCCTTCACCAGGCCGATCGAGATCCCGGCCACCGGCTGACGGATCGGCACACCGGCGTCCATCAGGCCCAGAGTCGCACCACAGACGCTCGCCATCGAGCTGCTGCCGTTCGACTCCATGATGTCCGAAATCACCCGGATCGTGTACGGGAACTTGTCGGCAGCCGGGAGAACCCGCTCCACCGACCGCTCGGCCAAGGCTCCGTGACCCAGTTCGCGACGTCCCGGCCCCCGGATCGGCTTGCATTCGCCGACCGAGTACGGAGGGAAGTAGTAATCGAGCATGAACCGCTTCGAGATCTCGGGGAACAGCCCGTCGACCTTCTGCTCATCACGGACAGTGCCCAGGGTCACCGTCACCAGCGACTGTGTCTCGCCGCGGGTGAACAGGGCCGAACCATGCACCCGGGGAATCACTCCGGCGACACAGCTCACATCCCTCAACTCGTTGCAGGAACGGCCATCGGGACGACGCCCCTCGAGGGCCAGGTCACGCACCACCCGGTACACCACTTCGCCCATGGCATGGTCGAATTGGGCAGGAGTGCAACCGTCGGCGGTCTTGTCGGCCCCATTGGGGAATAGCTTTTCTTTCCACGCCGCCTTCACCGCCGAGACGGCCGCGGCACGATCCTGCTTGCCAACCACCGCCTTCGCATCCTTGACCTGGGCATACGCCTCACGCTTCAGCAGTTCCACCAGTGGATTGGCGGCCGGAGCCTGGAACGACTTGGCGGGAGTTCCCACCTTGCGAACCAGTTCCGCCTGCAGTTCACAGATCTCCTGGATCGCCCGATGCCCGAACATCAGGGCGTCGAGCATCTGGTCTTCCGGCAACTGGTCGGCGAAACCCTCGATCATCAGGATCGAGTCGCGGGTACCGGCGACAACGAGGTCGAGAGAACTGGTCGCGAGCTGCGCCTGCGTTGGCATCAGCACGAATTCGTTCTCGATCATGCCCACACGGACCGCCGAGAGGGGGCCGCGGAACGGGATCCCGGGAGCGACCGACAGGGCGGCACTCGCCCCAATGATCGACAGCACGTCAGGATCATTCTCAATGTCACAGGCCAGCACATTCGACATGACCTGCACTTCCTGGACATATCCTTCCGGGAAGAGTGGCCGGATCGGCCGGTCGGTCAAGCGGGCCGTCAAAACTTCCTTGAGGGTCGGCCGCCCCTCTCGCTTCAGAAACCCGCCGGGAAACTTCCCCGACGCCGCCACCCGCTCGCGATAATCGACCGTCAGCGGGAAAAAATCGATCCCGGGACGGGGAGGGCCGTCCTGGGCCGCCACAAACACCACACTCTCACCATATTGAACGACAACAGCCCCGGCGGCCTGCTTGGCCATTTCCCCCGTTGTCAGACTGAGCTTCCTTCCCCCTACTTCCCGTTCAACCGTAACTTTCACTGGGCACACCTTCTGTGAGTGGGCCGCCCCCCTCCGCTACTTGCGGAGCTGGAGACGCCCGATGATGGACAAATACTTTTCCTGGGCATGACGACGCAGATAGTCCAGCAGCCGGCGACGCCGGCTCACCAGCATCAACAATCCCCGCCGGCTTGAATGGTCCTTCGGGTGCGATGTCAGATGGGTGGTCAACTCTTCAATGCGGTGCGTCAGCATCGCGATCTGGACTTCGGGCGATCCGGTGTCCGCTTCCGCGCGGCGGAAATCGCTGATGATCTCGGTCTTGCGTTCTTTCGTAATCGACATGTCTCTTTCCTGACTCGTGGTCCTTCCGGGGTCGCCGAAAACTGCTGAGAGCCGAAACGTCACGCAGCAGTCACCGACAAACTGCACGACCTTTCCTGTAATGCCTGAAACCAGAACGCCCCCCGCACGCCACGTTCCGTCACGCGACTCAACACGGAAAGCGATCGGGAGTTGCGTCGATTCAATCAGCCCCCCCCGAATGGTTTCGGGAACGACTTCAACCGCCCCGCCCACGATGCCCACTCCCTGGGGGAGCAACTCACCTGCCGAGGACAACCGACTGCGGCACAACGCCGTTCTGCTTCAATCTGTTCGATAGTATGGTAACAATCCCGCCGGAAGATTCAACGCCAAAGGAAGTTGCTGTCGACCGCCACCCCTCCTCACCCCCTCACCAACCCCGGCGATCTTCCTCCCACCTCTCCCGATTTGAACTGGGATTTCCCCCTTTTCACCGCTATCCTCCGTGTTGCCAGATCAGGAAACGCCGATACGAGCTCAGGTTTCTGAAGGTCTTTGCCCCAGACTCCTCACGATCTGATCCCCCCTTCCGCTGTCGCTCGATTCTCTGGACTCACCCCTCAGACCCGGGAGTGCAACATGCGACCGTCACCCGCCCGGCCCTCGGCAGCTTCTTCCCGCCGGACCTTGCTGCAGGCTGGCTCCCTGGGACTGCTTGGCCTCGGATTGCCCGACCTGTTCACCGCCCGGGCCCTCGCCCGACCCGCCTCCCCCTCTCCTCGCCGGTCGGTCATCTTTGTCTTTCTCAATGGCGGGATCTCGCACCAGGACAGCTTTGACCTCAAGCCCGAGGCACCGCTGGAAGTGCGGGGGGAATTCCGCCCCATTCCCACCCGCACGCCAGGCCTCGACATCTGCGAGCACCTGCCCCGAATCGCCCAGCAGAGTGAGCGATTCGCCCTGGTCCGTTCAATCGCCAGCGGCAGCAGCGGCCATGAAGAGGCATGTCACATGCTCTTCACCGGCCGGCTTGATTTTCCCGCGGGATTCAGTCTTGCCCGGGTTCCCAGCCCGAACGAGTGGCCCTCCCTGGCATCGCAGATCACCTACCTCACCCGCGGACGCAACGACCTCCCCCCCGCCGCTGTTCTGCCTCAACCCAGTGTCAACGAGGCCAACGCCTTTCGGCCTGGTCAGTTCGCCGGCAAACTGGGGCCGAAGTACGAGGCCTGGCACCTGCACGTGGCCGCCGCGTGCGCCCTCGGCAATGGGGCCTGTCCGCACTGTTTCCGGTTCGAGGGAACCCCGTTCGAACACGAGTCCAGGTCGATTTTTGACATGCCGGTGCTCACCCTCCCCGATGGAGGGCGCGACCGTCTCGACAACCGGGTGGGGCTGCTCGACCGGATCGAACAACAACAGCGTCGGCTCGAACGGGGGGCCGAGTCGGCCAAGCTCGACCGCAATCGCGCCCAGGCGATCTCGGTACTGGCCGACCCCCGGGTCCAGGCAGCCTTTGATGTCGAACAGGCCGACCCCAGCACCGCCGCGAAGTATGGGCGGAACAAGTTCGGGCTGTCGCTGTTGATGGCCCGCCGGCTGGTCGAGGCAGGGGTCAACCTCGTGCAGGTCAACCTCGGGAAGAACTCTTCCTGGGACACCCATCGCCGGAATTTCCCCAACCTCAGGGACAACCTGCTGCCCTACCTCGACATCGCCCTGTCGGGCCTGCTCGATGACCTGGCCGAGTCGGGACTGCTCGAAGAGACGCTCGTCGTGGTGACCGGGGAGTTTGGACGAACCCCGAAAATCAATCCCGACGGTGGCCGCGACCATTGGGGACCGGTCATGACCAGCCTGTTTGCCGGCGGAGGAGTCCGGGGAGGAACCGTCCTCGGGGCCACCGACAAGATCGCCGCCCAGCCAACGGCCGACCGGCAGACCGTCGAAAACCTCGCCGCCACGGTCCTCTCCACCCTGGAGATCCCCCGCGACGCACAGTGGATCGACTTCGACGGACGCCCCCACGAGGTCTACCGGGCCGAGCCAATCGAAGGATTGATGACTTGATCGCCGGTCTCATGGCCGGATCGCCGGCTCATCGTCCTGGAGGCAATACAGCCAGCGGTCACCCCGTAAAAAGAACTGGCTCCCGGCAATGGCGGCCGAAGCACTGAATTTGTCTTCCAGCCTGTTCTCAGCCAGGAACTTCGGGCGTTCGCCCTGCTGGTAAACGACCGTGGTTCCCTCGCGGTCCGTGATATAAAGCCGTCCGGCGGCCGCGACTGGCGAGGCATAAACATCGGTGATACCCGGCAACCGGAACGCGCCCGGGCGGTCTTCTCCAGTCCGGGGATCGACACCAATCAGCACCCCCTGGTAGTGGTGCAGGAAAAAGAGAGTTCCCCCAGCCAGCAACGGCGAGGGCACATAGGGAGTGGCCCGGTTGCGTGACCAGGCCACCTGATTGGTCCCCGTGAGATCCCCCCGGGCCCCATCCAGCCGGATGGCAAGGAACGCCTTGGTGTCGTAACTGCTGCCGGCGAAGAGGAAACCATCCCCCGCCACGGGGGAGGCAACCACATTGGTCGAAAGTCCGCCGCATTCCCAGAGCAGGTTCCCGTTCCCGGGGTTATACGCCCGAATGCGACGGGTCCCGCTGACGACCAACTGGGGTTCGCCGTCGTGCTCAAGGACAATTGGGGAGCCCCAGGAGGTGATCTCATCGCGAGCGACACGCCAGCGTTCCTCTCCGGTCGCCGTATCGAGGGCGACCAGGAACGATTCCCGTTCGTGGTCCCAGTTCACAAACAGCAGATCGCGCCACAGGGCTGGAGAACTTCCTTCGCCATGTCCGTGTACGGGGTACATCCTCCCCAAGTCCCGTTTCCAGGTGATCTTGCCCTCCCAATCGAGGGCAAAGATTCCTTCCGAGCCGAAGGAGACATAGAGCTTCCGGCCATCGGTCACCGGTGATTGCGATGCGAGACTGCCGGTGTAGTGCCCACCCCCGTCATGGGGAAACGCCTCCCGCAGCACGGTCTGCCACACCACGGTTCCCGAGTCACGGTCGAGGGCCAGGGCGACGTATTGCTGGCGTCGGCTGACAGGGACATTGTCGTGGGCTCCCGGGGCCCGGGTGGATTGGGGGGGTAACTCTTCGCCGATTGGAATTGCGGTGGTGACGTACACCCGGTCTCCCCAGACGACGGGACTTCCGTGCCCCCGGCCGGGCAGGCGGGTCTTCCACCGCACATGCTCCGTTTCCGTCCAGGTCGTGGGGGGGACGGCCCGAGGTGCCTCGCCGGTCGCGAGCGGACCGCGCCAGGCGGGCCACTGGTCGAGCGGCGCGGGGACATCGACGGTCGTGGACGGGGGGGATGTCTGCGGAGGGGCCCCCCAGGTCATTGGGTTCGCCAGACCCAGCAGAAGTCCAGCGCAGATCGCCGTTATCAAGCCGTGACAAATCCAGCCGTTCATGTCTGCACCTCGATCTCGCGCCGGTTCCTGTCGGTTTGTCGCCTCGTGTATCACAGAGTTTCGCAAGAATTTTCTGCCAAAGCGACCAGTCGGACATGGGGAGGAAACCCGGGGTTCGGCGGAGGTGCTGTTGCAGTTGGCGGGGGCGGCAACGGGTTGTGCCCCTCGGACAAGTCCCACGACAAATCCAGGAGCCAACGCTGCCATCATTCGTTCACGGCAGGTCCGTCCACGCGGTGATGAGGAACCGACCCGACAAATTCAACATGTCGCTCAGCCCCCTTGAGACGAGAGATTTGTGGGCAGGGGGCGGTTTCGAACACCTGCGGCACTGGCTCGACCAGGTTACCGAAGCCCTGGGACACGAGCTGGAGTCATGGACCATTTCGGACAATGGTGGGAAGTGAAACCGCACGCGGGGAGGTGTTCAGCGCCGGAGATGCCATCAGGTCAGGCGGGCTTCGTCCCTCCCGATGAGTGTCGCAGGAAATCAAAGTCTGATCACCCCTACTCGGGATCCATGTTGGGGAAAGGTTCCGACTGGCACTGTCTGACCATGACTCCCCATCGAAACGTCGACTCAAGCTCGCTGCCTCTGCGACGTCAGACCGAGCGGTGCAACCGATCATCAAATCGCGGCAATCAGCTTGTTTTCAGCCATAGAGGTGCAGTGATCCAAATGCCCAAAGTCAAATTTTTCCGAAGACGAAGATGGTTCCGATCTGCAAAACTTTGACCAATACAATCGTTGCGCGAGCGGTCCGGAAATTCTCTCAAGTTGCCGTGCGAGTTATTCAAACACTGGATTTGAAAACTCTGGGGACAGCCATTATCCTCATCTTCAGTCGTTTCCTGAGGGGACTGTCATCCCAGACGCGAGGCCGGGTGACTTGTCTGCCGAAGCTGCGGAAAGAGCACTGTGATCCACAGCCGAAGCCTCTTCCGCTAAGGCAGAAACTGCGCCACGACAATGTCGCACGATGGCTGTCACACATCGCTTCGAGGTTGTCATCCCACGATCGGAACGCATTTTTCGTCTCCATTTTCACTGGTGGTTGGTCCACCGAATGGATCTGCGACGGCGACTTTTGTGGATTGGATTTCTGGAACTGAGTGTTGATGAGGGGAGTGGAAGATGAGCACCTTGAAGATTGAC
>DNUF01000194.1:38402-41212 GCA_003508595.1 Planctomycetaceae bacterium | reverse complement strand
AATGAACAGCACTCTATCGGGGCCGGACGTCTGAGTGAAGCGAGTTGCCGGGAACTGGAATGTCCCAAAGGATGATCGATGCGAGAGGCGTTGCCCGCCATTTATGTGGAACTGGCTGGCGGGAGTCCCGTACTGGCAGTTCGCGACGGACTGGAAAAGTGTGATTTCCCCAGACGGAAGACCGGGCTACACTGCGGTGATTCTCTTCGGTCGCAGTGGCCCGCACGAGGCGGGCGTCTCGGACGACCTTCGGCCCCCCAAGGATGTGAGGCATGCCCGAATCCCAGTCTGTGTCGGCCGCCGTTTCGGTTGAGCCTGTGTCTCCCTCATGGGGGGCTCGGCTTTGGCCCCGGCTCAAGTGGGTGATGTTTGGCCTGGTGTTGTGGTTTGTCACCCGCCAGGCGCAGGGCATGTGGCGAGACCTGCAGGGAAAGTCCATTTCCATTGACCCGGCGGCATTTGCGCTCTGCGCACTCAGCACGCTGCTGGCGTGGGGGCCGTCGATCTGGTTCTGGCGCTGGCTGCTGGTGAAACTGGGGGTGAAATCCCCCTGGTTCCCCACCCTCCATTCGTACCTCGTGGGGCATCTGGGGAAGTACGTTCCCGGAAAGGCGACGGTGATCGTCATCCGGACGGCCATGCTCCGCAAATTCGGGCTGCGACCTGCTGTCGGAGCCTTCACGGTGACGCTGGAGACTCTGACGTACATGGCGGCCGGTGTGGCGACAGTCGCGATGCTGGCTCCCTATGCCTCGGTCGATGTGCCGCAGTTGCAATGGCTGCGGCACCTCGCGGAACGCCCCGTACTTGGGTTTGCTGTCGCCCTTGGGGTCGCGGTCACAGGGATCGTGGGCTTGTCGCTCTCCTCTCGTCGTTTTGTCACCCTGGCATCGCGCATGGCGGAGCGCAAGGGAGATGGGGATGGCGTGCTGGATCACCTGCCCTGGTATGTGGTCCCAACCGGGTTCGTGCTGTTTCTTGCCGCCTGGTGGATTCAGGGGCTGGGGCTGGGCTTGGCGATTCGGGCAGTGAGTCCGGGAGACTTTCACTGGGGAGACTGGCCGCGCTGGACCGGTGCGGCGGCTATTGCCATGGTCGGCGGTTTTGTCGCCCTGTTTGCGCCCGGTGGTCTTGGTGTGCGTGAGGCACTGACCCTGGCCCTGCTGTCGCACCTCGAACCGGGGGTGGCGGTGCTGGTCACCGTGGTGTGGCGGGCGGCCAGCCTCGTGGGAGAGCTGGTCTACACGGCTGTCTTCAGCGTCGTCGACCGTTTCGTGCCGAACGAATTTTCGACGCGCGAGGAGAGTGCGACCCAGACGTCGTGAAAGTTGCCCACAACCCCACCATGGCGGGCGGCGCCTACCGGCTGCAATCGGTGTCGTAAATGGAAAGGCCAACTTACGGGCTTTACCCCCGGTCGCGTAGCGCCCGATAGACGATGGGCTTGATGCGATTCTCCAGCTGCAGTGTGAAGGGCATCACCTGCGACAGGGCGATGACGGCGAGCTCATCTCGTGGGGACACCCAGAAGTGGGTCGAGGCAGCTCCTCCCCAGCCATATTCCCCCAGTGGGGGAGCCGTTGGTGTCAACGGAGCCTGGCAGACGACCGACACGCCGAGGCCAAATCCCTGGTGCGGCTGCAGCTGATCGGCAATCGTGATGGGATAGCTGCTGCCCAGCAGCTGATTGCCGACGAATGCCTGGAGTGTCGCGGGTTGTACCAGTGGTTTCCCGGCGACTTCTCCCTGCGACAGCAGCAGCCGGCAGAAACGCAGGTAATCTCCCGCCGTGGAGACGAGGCCGCCTCCGCCCGAGAGAAACTGTTGGGGTTTGCGAAACCGGCTCGACTCGGGCCGTTCCATCACCGCAAGGTTGCCATTGGTTCCCCGGCCATGCAGTTCGAGCAAGCGGCTGAACGACTCGGGAGAAACGTGAAAACCTGTCTCACTCATCCCCAGGGGAATCAACAGTTCGTTGGACAGGCACTGGTCGAAACGTTGTTTGGAGACCACCTCGATCAGCCGGCCGAGGACGTCGGTCGCGATCCCATAGGTGAATCGTGCGCCGGGTTGTGAAACCAGCGGAAGTGCCGCCAGTTTCGAGACCAGCGTTGCGAGATCGGCGTGGGGATCGAGCAGTCGGGCCTGGAGATAGAGTTGTTCTCCCGCCGAGCGTCCCAGGGCCCCATACGGCATCCCTGCGGTATGCCGCAGCAGGTCGCGGGGGGTCAGTGCGCGTCGGGCGGGAACCACTGTCACCCCGTCGGGCTCCAGCACCTTCCGGTCGGCCAACTCGGGCAGGTAGTGTTCGAGAGGGGCGTCGAGATCGAGGGCCCCCCGCTCGGCCAGCTTGAGCGCCGTGAGGCTGGCCAGGGGCTTGGTCATCGAGAAGATTCGAAAGATTGCATCCCTGTCGAGGGGCAACTCGCGGGCCAGGTCCCGGGTGCCGACCGCTTCGAAATAGACCGTGCGGCCCCGGCGCATCACGGCAATCACCGCGCCGGCCAGACGCTGCCGGGCAATCAGGTCTTCGATGCCTGGACGAATCTCAGCCAGGACGCGGGGCTCAAACCCCAACTCGGCCGGTTCTGCGGGTTCGAACTCGTTGGGAATCAGTCTGAACGAAGACACGGGTGGAGATGGACGGTGAAAAGAGTCAGTGAGTGCGGGTCGCAGTTGGCTGCGAAACACCGTCGTGCCACACCGGCAGGATCCCTCAGCGCCAGGCATGATCCCCTCCAGGCAGAGCCTTCGGCAACCGGCGGAGGAATCCGAGAACCGACAAAAACGGGCCGGCTCAACTCAGGGAC
>DNUF01000194.1:27987-38124 GCA_003508595.1 Planctomycetaceae bacterium | reverse complement strand
GTGGAAGCCGAGGCCCGGCCCGTTCAGGCGGCCCGGGCGGGAATCAGTTCCAGCGCTTCGTGTGAAAACCGGTCTCGGTAGCCGCTGACGTGCTGCTCGTGCAGTTGAGCAATTCCCTCGCGGATCAGCGGCAGGGGGACATTGAGCGTCTTGCGGATGCGACGACTCTGCAGCGAGGTCTCGCCACCACCGAATTCTCGACGACCATTGGCACCGAGTTCGTGGGCATTCAGTCCGGCCAGGGGGAGGCCGAACTGGTCGGCCAACAGGCAAGCGAACCGGAATGGGTTGACCCGTTCGCCGCCACCGATGTGATAGACCCCGGCGAGCTTGCGCTGCTGGGCTTCATCAAGAACCACAGCCAGGTCAGCAACCAGAAGCGGCGTGGCGTGACGCTGGCAGTCCAGTCGCAGTTCCCCCTCGTTGCTGAGGGTTTCGACCACCAGTTCGGGGAGGCCCGCAAGTTCGGGAAGCGGGGCCCACCCGTAGGCATTGGTCCGAACAATCAATGCCTGGGGATTGGCATCGAGAACTGCCTGTTCCGTCTGACGCAGCAACCGGGCTTCGTGACTGTCGCAGAAGCAGTTGCCAGTCTCCCGGTGGAACATCCAGGGACCGGTGAAGACAGCATCGGACGAGATCAGGGTGAACTCGGCACCCCAGTCGCGGGCCGCCTCGGCCCATTGGGCGGCGGCACGGGCCCAGTCGCAGGAATTCCAGTCCGGGCGTTGTTCATTCCACGACGACACCGCACTCGGGCCGCAGAAGACAACCCAGTCGGGCTGGCTTCCCAGCAGACGGGATGTCGGAGGATGCTCGGGAGACGCAGGGCCCTCGATATTGCACCCTTCGACCGACAGCGAGTGCTCCCAGCAGAGTCCTGTCACCTGTCGTCGCCCCCCCCAAGCGGCAGCGAGATTGGCGCCCACCACGGTATCGACACCGGCGATCAGCAATCTGTCCACGCGCAAGCCTCCATGCTGTGTACCACACTGCGGGAACGCAGGCTCCCGGCACTGTGAAGTCCAATCTGTCCGGGCCAGGCCGAAACCTGGCAGGCTCCCTCCGGAATCGCATCCCGCTGTCCGGGGCTGAAGCGGGCGGAGTATAGAGGCCTCGCACGAACCCGCCAAGACCGGTTTTCTCGTGGTTTTCCCGTGATTGGGCGAGTTGTATACCGGAAACTCGACCCGGCCGTGGGCCGGGGTTTCCCCGGTCTGTGGTGTCAGCCGCGGCCCCCGAGTGTTGTCAGGGAGAGGCAGGCGATGTCCGGACAATCGCCTCAATCGGTCTCGACGGCCGCGGCCAGTACAGACGGATTTTTTCCGCAGTCCGATCAAGCCCCCGGGATTCCCTGTTCGATCTAACGGGCGGGGTTTCCCCTGTTTGCCCCAAGCGACCTTCCGCATTTTTCACACTCCCCGGAGCTGTGATGCTGTTCCGAGCTGCCGATCCTTGTCCGGATCCAGTCCCTGTCCCGCCTCCTCACCTCAAGATTCATCCACAAATTGCTCTCGACCTGACTTTTCTCCAATCGTCCCGGCAGCATCGGCAGGCCGAATTCGATACCTGGCAACGGGCCTGGCAGCAGGTCGTGGCCGACATGTCGGCCGACCTGGAACGACTGGGTCCCGCTGAAGAATCGGCGGGAGATCCGCTCGTGTTGCGCCCCGCGTGGTCCTGCATTTCCGACGTGTGACCGGCCTTGGCGGCACCGGCTCCACGGTGACTGGATCTGTGCCCGATGGTCGGCCTGTTCCAGGTGAACTCTGGCCCGCCAGGCATGGGCTTCGCTTGCAGATGCCGCACGTCCGCCGATAATCGACCAACAACGATACTCCGGGCAGGAGACCGCAGGGGCGTTTCCCGGCGGCATTTGTCCGATTCCTGTGCACTCTCTCACCCCACGTTTCTCTCATGGCCCGCATCAACGAACACTACCACAAGCTGAAGGCTGGATACCTGTTTCCCGAGATCGGTCGCCGGGTTTCCAAATTCTGTGCGGAGAATCCCGAGGCGAAAGTGATCCGCCTGGGGATCGGAGATGTGACGGAAGCTCTCCCCCCGGCGATCATCGCGGCCTTCCGCCAGGGGGTGGACGAACTGGCACAGCGGAAGAGTTTTCGGGGATATGGGCCCGAGCAGGGATATGATTTTCTGCGTGAGGCGATCCAGAAGAACGACTTCGCCGCCCGGGGAGTTCAGGTCGATGCCGACGAGATCTTCATTTCCGACGGCTCGAAGTGCGACACCGGCAACATCCTGGAAATTTTTGGATCGGACAACAAGGTGGCAATTGTCGATCCGGTGTATCCGGTCTATGTCGACACCAATGTGATGGCGGGAAGGACTGGTCCCTGCGACGATCAGGGGCGGTATGCCGGGCTGGTCTACATTCCGGCGACAGCGGCCAACAACTTCGTGCCCGAGTTGCCGAAGGAACGGGTCGACCTGATCTACCTGTGCTATCCCAACAATCCGACCGGGATGGTGGCCACGAAGGACGAGCTGGCGCGGTGGGTCGACTACGCCCGCAAGAATGACTCGATCATCCTGTTTGATGCCGCCTACGAGGCATTCATCACCGATCCGCAGATCCCGCATTCGATCTACGAGATCGAGGGGGCGCGGGAAGTGGCGATTGAGTTCCGCAGCTTCAGCAAGACGGCTGGTTTCACCGGGGTTCGGTGTGCCTTCACCGTGGTTCCCAAGACAGTGATGGCCAGCACCGGGTCGGGCGAGCGGATTCCCCTGCATGGTCTCTGGAACCGTCGCCACACCACCAAGTTCAACGGTGTCTCGTACCCGGTGCAGCGGGCTGCCGAAGCGGTCTATTCGTCCGAAGGCAAGCCCCAGGTCAAGGCCCTCATCGATTTCTACCTGACCAACGCCCGGCTGATTCGCGAAGGGCTGCAGGCTTCGGGGATCCAGGTCTATGGCGGCGTGAATGCTCCCTATGTCTGGGTCAAGACGCCGGGGAACGAGTCGAGCTGGGACTTCTTTGATCGGCTGTTGAAGACTGCCCACCTGGTGGGGACCCCGGGGAGTGGGTTTGGGGCCAGTGGCGAGGGATATTTCCGGCTCAGTGCGTTCAACAGCCGCGAGAATGTCGAGGAAGCGGTCCGCCGGTTCCGCAAGGTGGTGGGTTGAGACCCGCGCCCATCCGAAGAGCAGAGCTCTCTGCCGGTTGTTGACCTGGGCGTCGGCCGATTGACGTGATGTTTGCGTGCCGCACGGGGTGTGACGGGCGCGAAACTGGCATCGGGCAGGTCGGGACGGATATGATCCCCCATTCCTACGGCTGAACCACGCCCTCGCCTGCGTGGCGGCCTTTCCACACTCCAACTTCGTGGGATGACTCGCATGAGCCACCTTGTTTCTGGACGGCTGGACCGTCGCGGATTTCTGGCGTCGGGCCTGCTGGCGGCCACTTCGGGATTGACGCTGCCGGGTTCGCGTCTGCTGGCGGCCGACGACAAAGACCCCTGGAAAGGCTTCCAGATGGGGATCCAGAGCTATTCCCTGCGGGGTTTTCCCGTTGAGAAGGCCCTGCAGGTCTCGCAGAAGCTGGGATTGTTGTTCTGGGAAACGTTCCCCGGGCACGTGAAGGTGGGAACGGTCCCCGCCTACGTGGCCGAGCAGCGTGAGCTGATGAAGAAGTCTGGTGTCAACCTCGTGGCCTATGGTGTGGTCGAATTCGACGGTGACGAGGCGAAGGCCCGCCCGATCTTCGACTTCGCGAAGGCGATGGGGATCAAGTCGATCAGTGCGAATCCGAAGAAAGACGCCGCGACGTTCAAGGTGCTCGACAAACTCGTCGAGGAGTACCAGGTCAACATTGCGATTCACAATCACGGTCCCGGAGCGCTCTATGACAAGATCGACGACGTGGTGAATGCCGTGAAGGATCACCATCCGCGTGTGGGAGCCTGTGTGGACACAGGGCACTTCCTGCGGAGCAAGGAGAGTCCTGTCGAGGCGATCGAGCGTCTCAAAGGACGCGTCTTCGGCGTCCACCTGAAGGATGTGAAGGACGCCAAGATCTTCAAGATCGTGGGTGAGGGGGATCTCGACGTGGTGGGTTGCCTCAAGGCACTGAAGGCGCAGAACTACCAGCACTGTCTCGCCCTCGAGTACGAAGAGAATCCCGAGAACCCGGTGGCCGATCTCGAGATCTGCATCGCCAACGTCAAGAAGGCCCTCGCGGCCCTCTAAACCGGGTGGAGTTCCGGAGGGCCGGTTGTCCAGCATCCTTCGGAAATCGGAGGCAAGCGCGGGGGTCCCCTTGGTGAAGGGGCCCCCGTCGCTGTTTTGAGTTTCTTTTCGGCCACCGATTGCCCTGAGCTCGCCATTGGAATCCTCCACCTTGGTGTGCGAGATGCCCGCCTGGCCCGTCTGACCGAGGGCAGTCGCGGCGCGGAATGAACTTCCCCCACTTCCCGGTTGCAGACAGGGACTTCCATGACACGTCCAACTCTGGCTTCCCGTCGGCAGTTCCTGGGACGGGCATTGTCCACTGTTGCGACGGGAGGGGCGCTGGCGACGGCTGTGCTGCGTCCCGGCGTGGGACGAACCCAGGCCGCACCGCTCGAGCGGGCCCTGATTTCCATCACTCTTGATCTCGAGATGAGCCGAAATTTCCCACAGTGGGAGATGACGCATTGGGATTATGAGAAGGGGAATCTGGATGCCGACACCAAGGCCTACGCGGTCGAGGCAGGTCAGCGGGTGCGTGAGCGTGGCGGGGTGATCCACTACTTCTGCGTGGGACGTGTGCTCGAGCAGGAGAATGTGACCTGGCTGAAGGAACTGGCCGAGTCGGGACACAAGATCGGCAATCACACCTACGACCACGTCAACATGCTGGCCCAGAAGCCGGCTGACGTGCAGTTCCGGTTCCAGCGTGCCCCCTGGCTGATGCGGGGGCAATCGGTTGCGGCCGTTCTGCAGGACAACGTGCGGATGACCAATGAGGCGCTGCAGGCCCGGCTGGGAATCCAGGCGAGCGGCTTTCGGACCCCCGGTGGGTTTGCCACCGGTCTCGACGGGCGCGAAGACCTGCAGAAAATGTTGCTGGGGGAGGGGTTCTCGTGGATCAGCAGCAAGTACCCAAGCCACGCCACGACCATTGCGGGAGAACGCCCCTCCGCGGCGGTCTTCGCCGACATCGTCCAGAAACAGGCCGCTGCCCAGCCCTACCGCTACCCCACCGGCTTGTGGGAAATTCCCATGAGCCCGATCAGCGACATTGGAGCGTTTCGCGGGGGACGATGGCCGCTGGAGGATTTTCTGGAAGCAGTCCGCCGGGGAGTGACTTGGGCGATCGAGAACCGTGGGGTGTTTGACTTCCTCGCCCATCCCTCGTGCCTGCTGGTGGCTGACCCCCGGTTCCAGGTGATGGAACTGATCTGTGACCTGGTCCAGAGGTCGGAGGGCAGGGGGGTGGTGGTCGATCTCGACCGGGTCTTCCAGAGCCTGGTCCCCGCCTGAAATCCCGAACCCTATTCCCCCCCCATGACCACACTGGTTGACCTTTGGAACACAACCGTCTCCCAATTGGGGGATCGCATTGCCCTGGTCTCGCCCCGCACGTCTGCGACCTGGCATGACTTGGCGGAGGGGGCGCGGCGGGTGGCCAACTGGCTGCTGGAGATGGGGATTGTTCCCGGTGATCGGGTGGTCGTCCAGTTGCCCAACTCGGCCGAATACATGGCGGCATGGTTTGGGATCCTGCAGGCGGGAGGGGTGGCCGTGGCACTGCACCCCGAATTGCTCCCTGCGGAAACCGAGCGTCTGTGTGCGCATTGCGAAGCGGGGGCGATGGTGGCGCTCGCCAGCCAGTCGCCAGTGGTGCGCCGAGAGGGGATGCGGATTCTGTCGTGCATGCCGCACAGCCCCCGGTTGTTCCCGGACCTCCCGGACGCGCCTTCCGCCACTGTGCGGAAAGGATGTCCGGACGTTCGCCCCGAGATGCTGGCACAGATCATCTACACGTCGGGAACGACTGGTCATCCGAAGGGGGTGTGCCTGACACATGCGGCCCTGGTGGCCAATACCCAGGCGATCGTGCAATGCCTTGAGATGACCGATCGTGACTCGGGGTTGGCGGCACTGCCATTTGTCTACAGCTATGGTCAATCGGTATTGCTGACACATGTCGCGGTCGGGGCGAGACTGGTGTTGCCGACCGACCTCGTGTTCTGGAATCGAACGCTGGACCTGATCCAGAACCAGCGGATCACCGGTTTCAGCGGCGTTCCCTCGACGTTTGCCATGCTGTTGGCAAAGTCGAATTTCGCAAGCCGGTCGTTTCCCGACCTGCGTTACATCACATGTGCCGGCGGGGCGATGCCCGAGGAAATTTTCGAGCGGGTGCGGGGTGTTCTGCCCCACGTCGATATTCACCTGATGTATGGACAGACCGAGGCGTCGGCCCGGTTGTCGATGCTGGCTCCCGGGGAGGTCAGAAAGCGTCCTCGATCGATCGGAAAGGGCCTGCCAGGGGTGACCCTGGAGGTCATCAATGAACAGGGACATCCCGTCGAAGCCGGGGAAATCGGGGAATTGGTCGCCCGGGGGCCGAACCTGATGCAGGGCTACTGGAAAGAGCCTGATCTGACAGCCCAAGTGCTTCGGAAGGGATGGTTGCATACGGGGGACCTGGCGCAGAAGGATGCCGAGGGTTATCTGTTCATCGTGGGGCGGCGGACCGACATGATCAAGGTGGGGTCCTATCGGGTGGCACCGATGGAGTTGGAAGAGGTGGTGCTGGGGTGTCCGGAGGTCGCGGAAGTCGCCGTGGTGGGGGTGCCGGATCCGATCTGGGGCCAGGTGCCGGTCGCGTATGTCGTACTCAATGACTCCCGGAAAACCGCCGTGACCGAGGAAATGGTCATTTCACGCGTGTCAGAGCAACTTCCGGGTTTCAAACGCTTGCGGGCTGTGCGGTTTGTGCCGAGTTTGCCACGGACCAGGAATGGCAAGATTGATCGCCGGCAATTATTGGACATCGAGTCGGGGGAGGAACCGGATTCGGCAGAGTGATGGTAATAAATATGCCGTTTACTGAAATTCTTTTTCATTTGTGCTCAGTGCAGAACTTGACCATTTGTCGGGGTTTTTTGGAATCGCGCAGGGAAGGTGTTTGGAATTTCTGTTTTCAAAGATTCTCAATTGAAGAGTGAACTGTATTCTCGATATGACAGAAGCCGACACGCGATTCGCGGGTGGGGACCCTGCAGCGCGGGACCGTCGAATTTCAGGGTGTTTCCCGGTGACTGTGACTTCTCCCCTCGACCCATCTCAGATTGATATCGGCGAAGAGCCGGCCGCTGAGGTTCTGGGTGAGGTCCTGGAACTGCTGAACGAGACCCGGTCGAACAAGGCACCCCGGAGCCTGGAATTTCTGCGCTGGAAGTACCTGGAGAACCCGGATGGGGCCGCCGTGATCTGGACGGTGCGGGCTCGTGGGACTCGAAAGATCGTCGGATTCACCGCCTGTGTTCCGCGGAGGGTCCTGGTGTCGGGGGTCGAGCAACTGGCTTGGGTTGGTGCCGATTTTTCGATCGATTCCGCGTATCGAACGCTGGGACCGGCGGTCAAACTGCGGCGTCAGGCTTCGCTGCAGATCAACGCAGGACGGTCGGCACTGCTGTTCGCTCATCCCAATGAGAAGATGGCTCCCGTGCACGCGCGATGCGGACACCGGGTTCTGGGGGCCATGGTGCAGATGGCACGACCGCTGCAGGTGGCAGCCAAGCTTCGCACTCGTGCCGGAGGGGCGGTCCTCTCGCGCATCTCTGCGTATGGCATTGACCCCCTGATCCGTGGTTTCACCCGGATGGTGTGTCCTCGGTCTTCCGCTGTCCGAATCCTTCCGGAACCGGTGTTTGATGCCTCGTTTGATGAGCTGTTTCAGCGGCAGGCGGCAACAATTCCGGTCATTGGCGTGCGGGATTCGCGTTACCTCAACTGGCGGTGGAATCAACGATCTTGCGACAAAATCCAGGTCTTGGTGGATACCGATGGAACTCGCCTGCGTGGTTATGCGATCATTTCGGTTGAAAAGGATGAGATCCTGATTCGTGACATGTTTCCAGCCGCTTCTGGGGAAACGGTCGATCGATTGATCAATGCCATCGTCCGACTCGGAATGGATGAACGCAAGGTCGCCCTGCGGACCTATTTCCTGGAAGGGAATCCGCTGATTTCGCATCTGCGTGGTCGCTTCTTTTTTCCGAGAATGGAACCTACCGAGGCGTACGTCTATGCACCATCCGACTCGTCCCTGTACAATCTGGTGACGGACGTGGACTCATGGTTCATGACACTTGCCGATCGGGATGTCTGAGTGTGGATCTGGTTCGTCGCGTGCAGGATGGTGCCTGCATCATCGATCCGGGCCACGGATGAACATCCGGTTGATCTTCGCCTGGAAGATCGTTGCTGGCCGTCTGCGGGCATGCCTCCTGTCATGTCGACAACCGCCTGCGATGGATTGTGGCTGACCAAGTGTGCCAGCCAAGACGGACCTGGCTGTTCTGAACGGGACCGGCAGTGAGCCAGACCCGCAGTGCAGGAGGCCAGTGGACTTTCCCCTGGTCCTGGGTCGTCGCAAGACAACGATCGGCATGACAACGATTTGACAGTGAAGATCAGGACCGGTTGATCCGACGAAGTGGGTCAGTCCGGGCTGATCCAACCTGGGAGAAGTGACGGGTGACTCAACGGATTCGCGACTATCTCAAACGCCATCACCCGGCTGCCCGGGTCGATGCGGTGAAGGACGATCAGTCCCTGCTGTTGGCCGGGATCCTTGATTCCTCTTTGATGCTCGACCTTGTCACTTTTCTCGAGCAGAGTTTTCAGATCCAGGTGGACGAAGACGATCTGACTCCGGAAAATTTTGAGACCATTGAGGCAATGGTCCGGTATCTGCGGGCACGGGGCGTGGCGGGAGCCTGATTCCTGCCATGGAAACTGGATTGGCAGCGACGGCAACGGGAAGCCTTCCCTGGGGGGCATGGTATGCCGAGACGGTCTTGCCGCTGCCTCTCCCCGCGACCTGGCGGGTGGAGGTGTTGCCGCACTGCCAGCGTTTGGCAGTCACCCCCGAACAGATCTCGGCCGTTCTCGAGTCTCCCCTGTCGTTTCCTGACCTGGCTGATTGGTCTGGCGGAAAGTCGCACGTCGCCATCGCGGTGGATGACTCCGCACGCCCCACGATGGCCGGGCCGATTCTCGACGAGTTGTTGACACGATTCGCCACATCCGGAATTCCGGAATCGAAAGTCACGGTCGTCGTGGGAGTCGGCACCCATTCGCCCCCCGATGGGCCACGAATTGCCTCCAAGGTCGGGGACCGGGCCAGTCGCGCATGCCCGATCGAGGTCCACGATCCGCACGGTGATCTGGCCGACACCGGTCTCCCCTACGGTGACCGCACCCTGCGATTGAACCGGACTTTCTACGAAGCTCCCCTGAAGGTCTGTATCGGGTCGGTCCTGCCCCATCCCTTCGCGGGATATGGCGGGGGGGCCAAGATGCTGGTTCCCGGGCTGAGCGATGTCGCGACAACCGACCGCAGCCACAAGTTTGTGCTGATGGGTTTGCGCGGGGGGACCAATCCCAATTCCAACAAGTTCCGCACCGAGATCGAACAACTGGTTCAGCCACTGGGACCGATTCTCGCCGTGCAATGTGTTCCCAATCGGGATCGCCAGACCTGTGGCCTGTTTGCCGGTGATCTGGTGGCCGCCCACCGGGCTGCGTGTGACTTCGCCGCCTCGGCCCTCGCGACCCCGATCGTCGGCGAGTACGACTGTCTGATTCTGAATGCCTACCCGAAGGATCTCGACCTGCTGCAATCCCAGGGGGCGCTCGTTTCCCTGAAGACGCTTTCCCGGTCCCCGCTGCGCGACGGAGGGATTGCCGTACTGACCACGGCGGCATCCACCGGGGTGGGAGTCCACGAGTTGTTCGGACCCGGAGGACTCAGCCAGCGCCCCCCGCGCCCCCTGCGAGAATTCACGGGCCGGGAATTGTGGGTGTATTCCCCGGGACTCCAGGCCGACGACCTGCGGTGGTACTTCCACGAATCGGTCCGCTTCTTTGCGGCGATGCCCGAGCTGATGGCCG
>DNUF01000194.1:18449-27667 GCA_003508595.1 Planctomycetaceae bacterium | reverse complement strand
GGGAAGTATTCTCTGTTGCCGTCTCGGTTGCACTCCCTGTGTGTGACGATCATGGGCCGGTCGGTTCCGTGATCAGGGACAGCCCGTCAATCCAGATTTCCAGGGGTGGGGCTCCCCAGGAATCAAAACCAAGTGAGAGCCACTGCAGCGTCTCCAGCGGAGCTCCTTCCCGCGTCCACTGGTCATCCCCGGTGAGGGGAACGCGGATGTACGTCCAGCCCTCGCGGGCTTCCGTCTCGGACGGTTGACTGAGCAGGTCGGTCTTCGGACGCAGTTGCAGGCGGGTCCCTCCCGTTCCCGACAGGGTCACCAGGGGATTCACATCCTGCCAGGCAGGGACGTTTTCATTCCTTGTTTTCAGCCAGAAAACCAGGTGCGTCTTCCCGGCGAGGTTCCAATTCGCGTCATGATCACGCGGGTATTCGAGAGTGACCCGCTGTCCGCCATAGGGTTGGACGAGGGCGTGGATCGACGCCTCCCCGGCGATGCGGTGGACCGTATCCCGCGTGAACTTGACCTGCGACTGGGGATCGACAAACCCCCAGCGGTCCGCAGAACCCTCCGTCGGTTCTTCCGACTCCTGCTGCACGACGTACAGGTCGCGCCACGCGAGATCCGAATACCGTCCGTTGTTCACCGTCAGTCCCACGCGGTGAAACCCGGGGCGGGAAAACCGATGGGCAAACCTCGGGAGGGTCACAAACGTCCCTTCTCCCAGGTGCCAGCGGAACGTGAGGGGGAGTCCCGACGGGTCCGCCGAGGCCGAGGCGTCGAAGGTGACCGGTTCGCCCACCCGGACCGTCTGGGGGGCCAGCAGGCGGGCTCGCGGCGTGGTCGTGATGTCGGTCCGGGTCTCGTGTCGAGCGACATGCGTGACCCCCCCGGCGTCGACAAAGCCCCCCTGGTGGTTTGAGAGGAGTTCATTCCCCGCCAGGTCGAGCCAGTCGGCGTGCTTCGCGTAGATTCCCCAGCGGTTCCGCTCGAGCCAGTTCCGTTCCAGGATCCAGTGGTGCGCCCGGAATTTCCTCCCCTGGCTCGCTTCATCGCCGATCAAGGCGATTCCCGCCCCGTTGTTCCCCA
The DNA here is from genome assembly GCA_003508595.1 of Planctomycetaceae bacterium. GTDB lineage: Bacteria > Planctomycetota > Planctomycetia > Planctomycetales > Planctomycetaceae > UBA10511. Next base: position 26,587 of record DNUF01000194.1, on the reverse strand, counting down.
CGCAGCGGTTCCCCCGGACCACAGTGTGGCTGGAGGGACCAAACATGAACACAATCCCGGCGTGTCCCTGGTCGGGGAGGTGGGGGGAATTGTGCGGACCATCGGGCAGCCCGTTGTAACTGGCCTCATTTTCGAGAAGGACGGTCTGGTCCGAAGCTCCCAGCCAGAAACCATAGCTGCCGTGGTTCGCCTTGTTGCGGATGTAGGTGTTCCGGGGAGACCATGCCTCAAAACAATTGTTGTTGGCGTACGAGCAGTCGTTCTCTTCGAAATGGTTCCCCGTGCTGACCCATCCGTTGAGCACCCGGATGAAAATGCCATCACCGCCGTGCGTGCAATCGTTCTTCAGGAAGCGGTTGTCGTTGGACCCGCTCTCGATGAGGACCGAGGTTGAGTCGCGGGCATGCACCTCGCCGGGATCCTTCCGGATGCCATGGCTGAGGATGTTGTGCTCGACCAGGTTGCGCGAAGCGTGCCAGAGCTTGAGGCAGGTGTTTGAGGTGTGTGAGAAGTCGTTGTGGATCAGGGTGTTCAGGTCGGAGTCGACCAGGACGCAGGCATCCCAGACATGATTGGCCCGATTTCGCTCGAGACGCAGGCCGCGACAGCGTTCCAGCACGAGACCTCCCCGTCGGCCGTTCTCGCCCCAGCCAAAGGCCGGGTCGTGGAAGTTGTTTGAAAAGTCGCACCCTTCGATCCGGCAATCCTGGCAATCCACCAGCTTCAGTCCGGTTTCGAACCCGCGCGCCCGCAGATTGCGGAAGGTGACATTCCGCACCCCACTGGCGAACACCCCCGTTCCCTGGAACGAGGCGGGACCGTCTCCACCGGGGCCCACCAGCCAGGCACCGGTTCCCTCAATGGTGAGGTTCGACCCCCTGATGATCAGGGCTCCGTAGGTCTTCCCCGGGTCGAGCCGGGTGTTGCCGGTGATTTCCAGGACCGGAAAATCGGGCTCTGCGGCTGCTGCCCGGCCGGTCGGCCCCCCCAGTTCGCACAGCAGAAGGCAGGAGAAAAACAGGGCTGGCGAGAGTTGCGGAAGTGCAGGCATGGCGAGGGGGAAATCGAGCGGACGACGCAGGACCGTTGACAGGGGACTGAATCTTACTGAATGGGGCCGGACGCTGAGGACATCGGGAGTGTATGCATGTGTATGCATGGCGGTATTGATGGAGATCCAGCGACTGAAAGGGTGGAGGATTGCCCCCGGGAAACCGGAGAACTATCCTCCGGCAGGCACACAAAAAAGCGTGCTGCCGTCTGCGTTGATCCGGGAGGGAGGCCCGTCGTGGGTCAATCATTCCGGGTCGATGGTTTTCGAAATTCCGCTGATCGTCCTTCCGGGGAGTCTGTGCATGAGTCGCCGTTGGCTGGCCCTGTGTGGCCTTGTGATTGCTGTCGTGGTGGCCGGTGGGCCGCAGTTGTTCGCCCAGGGACAGGGGCGTGGTGGTTTTGGTGGCGGCGGCGGGTTCGGCCGCGGCATGGGGGGCATGATGGGGCAGGGGGGGCCTCTCGCGCTGGCCCTGATGGAACCGGTGCAGAAAGAGATCGGTCTGGCTGCTGACGGTCCCGAAATCGCCGAGCTGAAGAAGCTGCAGGAGGCGATGGGGAAGGAAATGCAGGAGACCATGGGGAAGATCACCGGCGGTGACCCGATGGCCTTTTTCTCGGCCCAGGGTGAAGAACGCCAGAAGATGATGACCGCCATGAGCGAGGCGACCACCAAGTTGACCGCCAAGTACTCGGGTGACGCCCGGAAGATTCTCAGCGGGGACCAGTACAAGCGGGTCCAGCAGATCGGCTGGCAGATGGCGGGCATGCAGGCGTTGTCGGACCCAGACCTGGTGAAGGCACTCGACCTCAAGAAAGAGCAGCAGGAAAAGATCACGGCGGCCAACACCGATTTCGGCAACAAGCAGCGCGAAATGTTCCAGGCGATGTTCGCCGGCGGTGGTGGTGGTGACCGGGAAGAAATGCAGAAGAAGATGGCGGAAATGGGGACCAGCCGCGACAAGGCCATCAATGACGTTCTGACCGATGACCAGAAGACCAAGTTCAAGGATCTCAAGGGGAAAGAGTTCGACCTGGCCAGCCTCCGTCCGCAGGGGCGGGGTGGTTTCGGTGGTGGCTTTGGCGGCGGCGGTGGTGGTGGTGGCGGCGGTCGTCCAGGCCGGCCCAATCGTCCCACCGAAGAAAAGCCCGCGGAGAAGAAGGAATAGCCTCGAATCGCTGGCTGCTGACACCGGTTGTTCCCGAACGGTTCGGATTCGTCCGCGAGATTCCACGCCGTCATTCCTGAACCGGTTCCACCGGTAGGCCCGATCGATGTGAGTTGTGCGACCCGCAGTCAGCGCGTGACTGCGGGTCGTTTGCTGCGCGGTGGCGACACTCCCGGGATCCCACTTCCGTCGCACGGTGGTTCTCGGCTGTCCATCAGTCAGGACCTGTTGGTTGCCTCGCAGTCCCCGTCCCGGAGCGGAATGGCATTTGCCGGCCGTTTGGGTTCCAATCAAGCCATGTCCCCCAATCCTCCAGGTTCTCCTGTGTCTCCCGGTTCGACTCCCGCGACGCGCTCGGCGCATGTGCCAGTCCTGCTGCGGGAAGTTCTCCAGGTTCTCGAACTTGCCCCAGGGCTCACCGTGGTCGATGGCACCCTGGGGGGAGGCGGGCACAGCCGGGCGATCCTGCAGCGAATTGGACCGACGGGCCGCCTGATCGCTCTTGACCGGGATGCCCGGATGGTGGATCTTTCCCGCCCCCGCATTGCGGGTTCCAACGTCCACGTCATTCACGCCCCCTACTCCCATCTCCCGCGCGTTCTGGCCGATCTGGCTCTCGGACCGGTCGATCGCATCCTCCTCGATCTCGGTTGGTGCTCTGACCAACTGGCCGACGGGGAACGCGGATTCAGCTTCCAGGTCAACAGTCCCCTCGATCTGCGGTACGACAGCACCACCGGCCAACCGGCTTCGAAGCTGCTGGAAACCGTCACTGAAGAACAACTCACCCAGATCATCTCCGAGTTCGGGGAAGATCACCTCGCCCGGCAACATGCGCGACGCATGGTCGCGTTCCGCCAGAAACAACCCCTCCAGACCACGTTTGACCTGGTGTCGGCCATCACGGGGCAACCCGCCCCCTGGCGCGGCACCGGACCCGACAGCCGTCATCCCGCCACCCAGGTCTTCCAGGCCCTGCGCATTTTCGTCAACCAGGAACTGGAACAACTGCACGAGGCACTCAACGGAGTGTGTGACTCATGTCTGAAACCCCACGGGATCCTGGCAGTCCTCAGCTTCCACTCCCTGGAAGACCGGATGGTCAAGCAGGCGTTCCGCGACCCGAATCGCTGGGAAACGCTGCTGCCGAAACCCCTCTCGGCTTCCCCCGCCGAGCAGCGGCTCAACCCCCGCTCGCGGACAGCCCTCCTCCGCGCCGCGAGAAAGAAGCCCTCCCCCCCCGGCCCACTCCCGTCGACCGACCTCCCAGCCGTCCCGTAGCCCCCACCGGACCCCTGGCCCCACCGACGGCTCCCGCGGCCGCCAAGCCTCCACTCCCTCCCGGAGCACTTTCCCGCGCGCCGCTCGAAAAGCCGTTGGAAAAGTCGGCCAGCAAGTCGACAGAGGTCACGGCCCCGCCCGCCGACTGGAATGCGGGCATGGCTCCCCCCGGTCGCTCGTGGGCCAAGACGATTGCCGTGGGGGTCGCCCTCTCCCTCACGCTGACCGCCGGGGTCATGGCCTGGAAAACCTTCGCTCCCGAGTATTTCCCCGGCGAACAGGACGCTCCAGGCGACGTGGCAGCCGCTGATCCGGAAGAGAGCGGCCAGTCCACCGCAACTGACGACCCGGCACCCGCTCGCCTTGCCGACCGTGGTGCCGACAGTGACCCGTCGGCGGAATCTGTCGTCGACGACCTGTTTGATGAAGATGCTCCCCCCCGGGTCCGGCAGGCGTCGGCCGAGGGGCCGGCCCGCCGGCCCTCCCGCATCCCGTCCCGCCAGGCACCCGTGGAGACGGAAGCGGCCGAGACGCCCGACGAATTTGCCACCCTGGCGGATGGAGACGATTGGGGTGACGAGGCCGCCCCCCCCAACCAGGCTGAACCCGAGGATGTCGAGACCGACCTCGTCGAGGAACCGATTCGGCCCCTGGCCCGCGGCGGCTCCACCATCGATGTCGACACTCCCGAGGGATCGGATCTTGAGGAAGAGTCGACGCCCCCCTTGTCGGCCGGGCACGGTCCTTCGTTTTCTGTTCCCGAGGAACCCCTCGACCAGGAGGGTGACGCACCCGAAACACTCTCGACCGCTGATTCCGAAGACCCCCCCGCGTTGCGGTTTGGCCGGGGAGCCGACGTGGTGGATGAGGAGGAATCTGCCCCGGTGGAACTCGCGGTCCCCCAGCGTGGTTCTGCGCAGGCGGAACGGGCGACCCTGGCGAGTGGAGCGAGTGAAGTGCTCGCTCCTGAGGAAGATCTCGAGGGTTATGTCGAGGTCGATCCGCGCGAGAGCCGGGCTCTGGCCAAGACGCAGGTCCGCCGACCGACGGAAGCCGAACTGGCGGAACAGGCCCGCGACCTGGAAGCGGTCGATCCCGCCATCCCGGTGCGGCCCGGTCGCAGTGCCAGTGGGGATCCCGACCGGGTGGCGATTACGCCGCGGGGTCGACAGCCCCGACAGGACGTGGTCGCCACACCCCGCACGGCCGCGGGGGGACGTGCGGCAACCGCTGTTCCAGCCGCTGCACACTACCGCGTGGAACCGCAGGACACCTATTGGAGCATTTCCAAAAAGGTCTATGGCACTCCCCGCTTCTTCCAGGCCCTGGCCGAGCACAATCGCGAACGGGTGAGCCATGCCGAGCAGCTCCGTCCCGGCGTCGAACTGGAGACTCCGCCCCCGGAAGAACTGCAAAGCCTGTATGCCAAGTTCATTCCCTCGGCGGCCCGGGGGAACGAGGCCTCGGAACTGGCCTCTGGCGAACCGAAATCGCAGCCCCGCGTCGGCATTGCCTCGGGAAGCCCGACCCGTCGGGTGGGTGGACGCGAAGTCGGCGGACGGGATCTGCCCGAACGGGACGTGGCTCTGCGGGAGGGAACCGGGGCGACCGTGACTCCCGATGCCTCGGAATACCACGGTCCCGATGGGGGCTTTTTCGTGGGGCGGCGGGGCGAACCGCTGTACCGGGTGGGGAATGGCGACACCCTCTCGTCGATTGCCCAGCAACACCTGGGCAAGTCGTCCCGATCGCACGAGTTGTATGAATTGAACCAGGATCGACTGGCCGATCCGAATCGACTGAAGGTGGGTTCGGTTCTGAAACTTCCCCCCGATGCCAGCCGGGTTGGCGTGGTCCCCCGGGGCAATCGGGTCCGATAACCAGAGGGCCGGGGAGGCTGTCCACTCCCGGTGTCGTCCCGTGGTGATCGGTTGCCCATGCTCGTTCGGTTTCTCGCTGGTCTGGCCATCGTGATGGCGGTTGCCGTCTGGGGGACCCGGCTGGAAAACCAGAACCGGGAACTGGCCCGCCAGATCAGCCTGCAGCATTACCGCGCCCGTATCGCGAAGCGCGAGCATGCCCGTGCAAAGCTGCAGGCCGAGCAGGCTGGGGCCCCCGCCCGTCTGTTGGACCGGGTGGCAGCCGGGCCGACGGCACGGCGGGTTCCGGAATAGGGCCCGGGGTTGCCCATGAGCTCCGAAACCTGGTTCCGCTCGCGGCCCCCCTCCCGCACGATTGCCGGAGGACGCCAGTCGCGCCGGCGGGGAATGTTTGTCGCGCTGGGGGTCCTGGGGCTGTTCGGGATCCTCGCGTCCCGCATCGTCACCCTCCATCTCGAAAACGGTGACCAGCTGCGCAAGTTGGCGCAGAAACAGCGGATTGTCGACGAGGAGATTCTTCCCCGTCCGGGCGATCTGCTCGACCGCCAGGGGCGGGTTCTCGCCACCTCGCTGGAAATGCAGAGCCTGTTTGTCGTTCCGCGCCGCATGGCGGATCGGTCCGGGTATGCCCGGAAGCTGGCGGGCGTGCTCGGACTTGAGCCGAGGGCTCTCTCGGACCGGTTCCAGGCCCAGTCCGAGAAGGGATTCCTCTGGGTCAAGCGCCGGCTGAGCGAGTCGGAAGTGACGGCAGTCCGGGCCTTGAAGCTGCCAGCCGACACCTGGGGCTTCCGGACCGAGTATCGCCGGTTCCATCCCCAGGGAGTCTGCGCCGCCCAGGTCCTCGGACAGCGCACCATCGATGGGGTGGGGCAGGGGGGAATCGAGGGGGTGTGCGACAAGCGACTGCGGGGCGAACCCGGGCGGCGACGGCTGAAACTCGACGCCCGGGGACGGGTGCTCGAGGTGATTCCCGATCCGACCCATCCCGTGCGCCATGGCGAGGCGATCTCCCTCGCCCTCGATGTCTATGTGCAACTCCAGGCCGAGCAGGTGCTCGACGAGGTGATGGCCGAGTGGAAGCCCAGGAGTGCGTGCGCTATTGTGCTGGAACCGCACACGGGCGATGTCCTGGCGATGGCGTCGCGCCCGACCTGGGATCCGGAACATCCCGAGCAGGCTCCGGCTGACGCCTGGACGAATAGGGCCATCCAGGATCAGTACGAGCCCGGCTCGACCTTCAAGCCCCTGATTGTCGCCTGGGGGCTCGACCAGGGGGTCATTCGCCGGGATGAGGTGCTGTCGTGTGAGAATGGCGAATACCGGATGGGGAAGCGGGTGCTGCATGACCATCATCCGTATGGTGAACTCAGCATTGCCGAGATCCTGGCGAAGTCGAGCAACATCGGGATGGCGAAGATTGGTGAGCGCCTGACGAACCCCCGGCTGCATGCCGTCACGGTGGCGGCCGGGTTTGGCCGAAAGACCGGCATCGAACTGCCGGGGGAATCCCCCGGACGGGTGTGGCCCCTGAAGCAGTGGACCCGGTATTCGACCGGCTCGATTCCGATGGGGCAGGAGTTGACTGCCACGCCGCTGCAGATCGCCAGTTCACTCGCGCTGTTGGCGAATGGCGGCTTTCTCGTCACGCCACACATCCTGTTGCCCGGGGACGGGGTGGCGTCGCGCTCGACCGTCCGGACCCAGGTCATCCAGACCGAGACGGCCGACTGGCTCCGCCGCGGACCGTTGGTCGAAGTGGTCTCCAAGGGGACCGGCAAGAAGGCGGCCATCGCGGGGTATCGCGTCTTTGGCAAGACAGGGACAGCGCAAAAGGTGGATCCGCAGACGGGGGAGTACTCCCGTCAGTTGCACGTTTCTTCGTTTGTGTGTGGTGCCCCGGCCGACCATCCGCGGGCCGTGGTGATTGTGTCGGTCGATGAGCCGTCGGTTTCGGTGAACGGCGAGCACTTCGGCGGTTCGGTGGCGGCCCCGGCGGCGGGTCGCCTGCTGCGCAGGGTGCTGGAGTACCTGCGAGTTCCCCCCGAGGTCAGTCCTGCAACGGGTACGAACGTGGCCCGGGAACCCGATTCGGCAGAAACGCAGCTGTAAACCCTCGTCCGGGGCCAACGCGTTTCCCTCGGAAACGCGATCATCCAACGAGATTCATCCTGAGGACAACCGGCACTCGTCAGTTGCCAAGGTTGACCATCTCTCCCCCATCGATCGTGAACAAGCCCTGCAGGGTTTGCGGGTTGATACTGCCGGAAATAAACCGGACGGAACCGTCGGCGAGCGCCGCCTGAAAGCCACCAGCGTGGAAACTGCTCAGGCCTCCGGGGCCCGGTGTCCCCCCCAGGCTGATGTCGAAGTCCCTGGGTTCCGACCAGTGAATGCCAGAGTTCTGGGCTTCGACCACCAGCAGTGTGTTACTCGTTCCATCGGTAATGTCACGAATGCGGGCGGGCTGCTTCGAATTCATCACCGTCCGGGGGCCGTCGACAGCGACGTAACTCGTGTTCCCCGTGGCCGGGCCATTCGGGTTCGAGGCACAGGCGAAGACCATCGGCATCGACGCTGTGACCGCCCGATTGCTGGGACTGTCCCACGGCTCATTCATGTTGTACTGCGAAGCCATGGGATTGCTGTCGAGAAACGGCCAAATCAACACCCGCCAACTGTGCATCGGTTTGCCGTCGGCACTGTAGGTCACGGCCGGAGGAAAGGAACCATAAGTGTCGTTGTAGTTGTGCAGGGCCAG
>DNUF01000194.1:17325-18157 GCA_003508595.1 Planctomycetaceae bacterium | reverse complement strand
CAGCAGGGCCAGCAGCACCCCACCGCACAGCAGCAGGGCGACCACCGCCCCTCCCAGGATCAGGACCAGCGGAGTCGCCTTGCTCCCTCCCGACTTCTTCGTCGACTTCGCCCGGTGACGTTCCGACCGCTCTTCAGCCATGTCGCGGGCGAACTCGGCGACATTGGATTTGCAGTAGGGGCAGATCCGGGTGTTGTCGGCAATCGTTTCCGCGCAGGCGGGGCAATCCATGGTGGTGTCTCTTTGGGAAATGTGGGATTGGATCCGGCAGTTTCGTCAGTATCGACTCGAACACAGTCGGCTGTCTACGGATGCGCGTGTGCCTTGGTTCGCAGTGGTGATCGTACCGAAACGCGACTGTGCCTCGCCGATCGCAGGGGCTTCATCAAAATCCCTCCACCACTTCACCGCCATCAATGGTCGACAACCCCAGCAGGCCCTGCGGACCAATCCGGTAGTCAATCTTCCGGACAGTGCCGTCGACGAATGCCGCGTGAAACCCGTCCTCATGATTGCTGCTCATGCCATCGGGGCCGAAACCAGTCCCTCGCCCGATCTCGAGATCCCGGGGTTCCGCCCAATGAACGGAGGGGTCTCGCCCCTCCACAATCATCAGCGTCGAGCCCGCTCCGTCGACAATCTCCGGCAGCCGGGACGGGTGTTCGGAATTCAACACCGCATGGGGCCCATCGATCGCCAGATAGTGCGTGGTGCCAAAGGTCGCTCCATTGGGATTCCCCGGGCAACGAAAGACCTCCGGGGTGGTCGCTGTGACCCGGCGATTGTGTGGGCTCTCCCATGGTTCATCGAGGCGGTAGTCCAGATCCTGGGG
>DNUF01000194.1:13755-17027 GCA_003508595.1 Planctomycetaceae bacterium | reverse complement strand
GGTCACTGCCGGGGGAAAAGACCCGCAGGTGTCATGGTAGGCCTGCAGTGCCCGGGCAATCCGTCCAAGATTCTGCTGGCAGCCTTTCTGCTCCGACGCCCTCTGCGACTGGTACCGGGCCATCTCGATCTGCGGCCCAAACCAGCCCACCAGCACAGCCAACCCCATCAGCAAGGCGATCCCCATCCCCAGTCCGCCGAGCAGAATCAGGAGCCGAACCGGTTGGGAGGAGCGCCCTCTCCTGGAGACTCCACCGGTCGGCCGCTTCCCCGGCCGTTGCTGTGCGAAGTCCGCCATGTCCGTCTGGCAAGCGGGACAGATTCGCAAATCATCGGGAATCGTCTCTGTACACGCGGGGCATTCCATGTCAGCGACTCGCCACAGGGAACGAAAAAAGCAATGCACGTTGACTGAATCTACGTCTGCCGAATTCGGTTCCGCAAGCCGAGTCTTGGCGCCCCCGGATTCCGCAGGGAACCAGTCGCACCCAGTCACCGCTGTCACGGACACTTTCTCAGGGGGGCGAGCCCTGCTGCTGCCACCCTCGTCGTGCCGATGCGATCCAGCCCCCTCCCAGGACCCGGTCTTCCTCATACAACACGACCGCCTGACCGGGGGCCACCCCAAACTGCGGCTGTTCGAAGGTCACCTGAATCGTGTTGTCCTCCCCACGCGTCACGGTCGCGGCAGCCGCGTCGTGCGTGTAGCGAATCTGTGCCCGGCACGAGAACGTCCCGGGCAGGCCGGTGACCAGCCAGTTCATCCGGTCGGCCGTCAAGGCGTGGCAATCGAGATCGGCGCGGGTTCCTATCACCACCCGCCGGGTCTCGGCCTCGAGCGCCACGACATACCGCGGTTCCCCGAACGCGACCCCCAATCCCCGCCGTTGCCCGATGGTGAACTTTTCGAACCCCTCGTGCCGGCCGACCACCCGCCCTGCCGTGTCGACCAACTCACCCTCTGTCTCCTGCCGACCACGGTACCGCTCGATGAACCCGGCATAGTCCTGGTCGGGGACGAAGCAGATCTCCTGGCTGTCGGGCTTGGTGGCGACCCGCAGCCCCGCCCGCTCAGCCAGGGCGCGGATTTCGGGCTTCGTATGCCCCCCCACGGGAAACAGCACGTGCCGCAGGATCTCGGGAGCGATCCCAAACAGCACATACGACTGGTCCTTCCCCCGATCGAGCCCCCGCAGCAGGGCGGGAGGACCGCCACCCGGATCGGCGGCCAGGCGGGCGTAGTGCCCGCTGGCGATCCAGTCGGCCCCGATCTGCCGGGCAAAGTCCCACAACCGTCCAAACTTCAGCCAGTTGTTGCACATCACGCACGGGTTGGGGGTGCGCCCGGCGAGATACTCGTCGACGAAGTAATCCTTGATCCGCCCAAACGCGTCCTTGAAGTTGAGGGCGTGAAAGGGAATGTCGAGCTGGTCGGCCACCCGGCGGGCGTCGGCCGCGTCGCTGGCACTGCAGCATCCCTGCTTGTGTGGGGCGGCATTCACAATGGGCAGGTTCACCCCCGTGGCGCACGCCTGCTCTTCACTGGCCCCCGAGCGCATGAAGAGCCCGATCACCTCGTGCCCCTGCTCCCGCAGGAGAACCGCCGCGGCGGAGCTGTCGACTCCGCCACTCATTGCCAACACCACGCGCGCCATGTCGGAAGTCTTGCCCCTGTCTCAGTCAGAATCAGCCAAAAAGCGGGAAGAACTCAGGCGACCACCGGGCGGACCACTTCCCCCTCCACGTCAGTCAGCCGGAACCGCCGTCCCTGGTACCGGTAGGTCAGTCGTTCGTGATCGATTCCCAGGAGATGCAGCATCGTCGCGTGCAGGTCATGCACGCTCACCGGGTTCTCGACCACATTGTAGCCCCATTCGCAGGTCGCCCCGTGCGTCACGCCTCCCCGCACGCCTCCCCCCGCCAGCCACATCGAGAAACAGCGCGGATGATGGTCACGGCCGTAGTCGGTCGCGGTCAGCTTCCCCTGCGAGTAGTTCGTCCGGCCAAACTCGCCCCCCCAGACCACCAGCGTCTCGTCGAGCATTCCCCGCTGCTTCAGGTCGCGCAGCAGGGCGGCGGCGGGCTGGTCGGTTTCCCGGCACTGGGTGCGGATCGCGTTCGGCAGGTTGCCGTGCTGGTCCCACCCCTGGTGGTACAGCTGGATGAACTTCACCCCCCGCTCGGCCAACCGGCGGGCCAGCAGGCAGTTGGCCGCGAATGTTCCCGGTTTGCCCACATCGGGCCCATACAGATCCAGCACATGCTGTGGCTCTCCCGAGAGATCAACCGCTTCCGGGACACTCATCTGCATGCGGTACGCCATCTCGTACTGCGCAATCCGGGCCTCGAGTTCGGGATCCTGCAGATCTTCCCGGGCGGTCTCATGCAGTTGCTTGAGGCTGTCCAGCATCTGCCGCCGCTGCCCCGCCTCGACCCCGGGGGGATTGTCGAGATACAGCACCGGCTCTTTCCCCGAGCGGAACTGCACCCCCTGGTGCCGGGAGGGAAGCCAGCCGCTGCCCCACAGCCGCGAGTAGAGCGGCTGATCGGCCTTTCCCCTGGTGATCAGCACAACAAACGCCGGCAGGTTGTCGTTGTCGCTCCCCAGCCCGTAGTGCACCCACGCCCCGATGCTGGGACGCCCCGAGATCTGCGATCCGGTCTGCAGAAAGGTGATTGCCGGATCGTGGTTGATGGCGTCGGTGTGCAGCGAGCGGATCACCGCCATGTCGTCGGCCATGCCGGCGGTGAAGGGGAGCAGTTCGCTGTACCAGGTTCCCCCCGCGCCGTGCTGGGCGAACTTGAAGATGGAACCCGCCATCGGCAGCGATGCCTGGCTGCCCGTCATCCCGGTCAATCGTTGCCCCTGCCGGACCGAGTCGGGCAATTGCTGGCCGTTCTGCTCGACCAGCAGCGGCTTGTAGTCGAAGGTCTCGAGTTGCGAGGGGCCCCCCGACTGAAAGAGATAAATCACCCGTTTCGCCTTGGCGGGGTGATGCAGTTCGGTCAGCACGCCGCGTTCGGCCGCCTGGAGCCGACCGGCCGACGAACCGGTGCCCGCCTGGCCCAGCATGTCGGCCAGGGCGAGTGAACCGAGCCCCAGGCCAAACCGCTGCAGAAACTCCCGCCGGTTGGAACCGGGAGCAGGCAGGGCCAGTTGGCCGACCGGCGAAACGCGGGAAGAGGCAGTCATCGCAGAACGCTCAGGGAGACAAAACGAGAAGGACAGGCCGCATCTCAGACACGCAACACCGCTGCCGTTCACTGTGGCAA
>DNUF01000194.1:10300-13493 GCA_003508595.1 Planctomycetaceae bacterium | reverse complement strand
ATCGCCGCCCCGGTCACCTCGGCATCACTCAGGCTCGCCTCGCGTCCCTCGTGGGGGAAGGTGAGTTTGCGGTGATCGAGTCCAAGGGAGTCGAGCAGGGTCGCATGCAGGTCATGCACGGTCACCACCTTGTCGACCGACTTGTAGGCGAAGTCGTCGGTTCCGCCATGAACATAACCCCGCTTGAAGCCACCCCCCGCCACCCACAGCGAAAACGCATGCCGGTTGTGATCACGCCCGTCCGTCCCCTGCGAGACAGGCAGCCGGCCGAACTCTCCCGTCCAGATCACAATCGTCGAGTCGAGCAGGCCCCGCCGCTTCAGGTCGGTCACCAGGGCGGCACTTGGTTGATCCGACATCGCACAGAGCGATTTCAGGCTGTCGGCGTTCTTGCTGTGGGTATCCCAGGGCTGTCCGTTGTGCACCAGTTGCACAAATCGCACCCCCTTCTCGATCAGCCGCCGGGCCAGCAGGCAGCGGGCCCCGTACTCGGCTGTCGCCGGATTGTCGAGCCCGTACAGGGCCCGGGTCTCGGCGGTTTCGCCCGAGAGATCGGCCACTTCGGGAACAGCCGACTGCATCCGGGCGGCAATCTCGAAGTTCTTGAGCCGGGCGGCCAGTTCGGTGCTCTCGGGATACTTCGACAGGTGCCGTCGGTTGAGCGATTCGAGGAAGTCCAGCTGCCCCCGGCGACGTTCCTGGGTGACCCCCTCCGGAAGCTTCAGGTTCTGGACGGGTGATGGCCCCGAGCGGAACATCGTCCCCTGGGAGATCGCGGGGAGGAACCCCGCCGACCAGTTCTTGTCTCCATCGACCGGCAGCCCCTTCGGATCCGACAAAACGACGTATCCGGGGAGGTTTTCATTGGCGGTCCCCAGGGCGTAGTTGACCCAGGAACCCCAGACCGGCAGACCGGCGAAGATCTTTCCCGAGTGAATCAGCCGCAGTGCCGCCTCATGGTCGACCGACTCGGTGTTCATCGAGCGGATGAGGGTGATGTCGTCGGCAATGCCCCCCAGGTGGGGCAGCAGTTCGCACAGTTCCATCCCGCATTCGCCATGCTTCCGGAACTGGTAGGGGCTGCCGAGAACGTTCCCCTTCTGCTTGTCGAAGTGAGCCTCCACTTCGCCCGCCGGGTACGGCATGCCGCTGTACTTGTTCAGGTCGGGCTTGGGGTCGAACAGGTCCATCTGGCTGGGGCCGCCATGCTGGAACAGGCAGATCACAGCCTTGGCCCGTCCCAGGCCCGTCTCAGCCGGATGTTTCTTCCCCTCGGCGGCCTCCGCCGAAGTCCGCACCAGCAGGTCGGCCAGAGCCAGCGAACCCAGGCTGCCAGCGTAATTCCCCAGCCACGCCCGCCGGTTCAGCAGCCATTCGTCCCGGATCATCCCGTTCATCGCGACCGCACCTCGACCGAGGAGACTCTGGGAAGAGAACCACCGTGCCACAACCGACCCGCACCGGGCCTGGACGCTTTCACTTTCCCCTTCGTCCCATTCTACCCCATCACTGGACGCCCGTCAGTCGAGCGGGCGCAGTTTTCCAGACGGGCGGGACGAGGGACACGCGGAAGGCGTTCCGCGTTGGCTCCCAGGCCCCCTCTCCCGTCGTCAGGCGTGTGCCGGAGCAGTACACTGCGTCCGGAGGAACTCACAATGCCCACCAGGCGAATGTTGCTGCTCTCTGTTGTTTCCGGACTGATCGGCTGCGGGATGGTGTTGGAATGGTCGCAGGGTGGGGCCCGTGCCGAAACCGGTCCCCCCGCCATTCCCGAACCACCCCTCTCGGCGACCGAGATCCGGGACTTGAACGCCCGACTGGATCGTGACATCGCCGAATTCACCCGCCAGATCGGGGAAACGCCGAAGAATCTCCCGGCGTACTCGGCCCGGGGGGACCGGCTGTTCTTCCGGGGGAAGTTTGCCGAGGCGGTGGCCGATTTCGAGAAGATGGTCGAACTCGATCACACACTGGCCGAATCGCACTGGCGGCGCGGCATAGCGTGGTTTTATGCCGGTCAGTACGACGACGCCGCCCACCAGTTCAAGATCTACCATTCGTTCGACAACATTGACCGGGAAAATGGAATCTGGCGGTACCTCTCGCAGGTGAAGGCGCTGGGGCGCGAAAAAGCCCGTGAAGGTCTGCTGAAATACGAGAAGGACGACCGCGAGCCCTTCCCCGACATCTATCGGATGTTCGCGGGGACGATCACCGGGGACGAAGTGCTGCGGAAGATCGAGGAGGCCGAACTGACGGCCGACGAGAAAGAGAAACGCCTGTTCTATGCCGAGCTGTATGTCGGCCTCAACGAGGCGGTGGAAGGGCGGGCCGACAGTGCCGAAGCCCACCTCGCCAAATCGACCGCCAATCGGTGGGGAGCCACGGCGGGAGGGGGTCCCGGCTGGATGTGGCACGTCGGCCGTGTCCACTACGACCTGCTGCGGGCCGCCCGCGAGAAACGCCCGAAGACGGGGGAATCCAAGCCGCAGTAACCGCCGCCGAGAACCAGTTGCCCGGATCGGAAACGACCGGATCAGCAACGACGAGATCAGCAACGACTGGTGAATCGGGACCAACAGCCCGCGGCCGGGAACTGGCTCCCCGCCGCGGGCTGTTTCGGTTCTGGCGGGAGGTATGTGCTGTCCCGCCGCTTGTTTTCCGGGACGGAATTGTCCCGGGTGGTCGGTGCGGGCCCTTACTTGTCGACCACCATCAGGCACGAGGGGCCGGTCTGGGGAATGGTATCGCCGTGGGGCTTCAATTCGCCCGTCTGCGGATTGATCTGGAAGATCGCCACGTTGTTGCCGGGCATGTTGGCACACATCAGCCAGCCCCCTCCGGGGAGGATCGCGAGGTTTTGCGGGCCCTTCCCCCGGCTGGGCTCGATCTTGATGAGCGACAGCCGTCCGTCCGCCGCCACCTTGTAGCAGGCGATGCTGTCGTGGCCGCGGTTGGTCCCGTAGAGGAACTTGCCGTCGGGGGTCACCTTCACGTCGGCGGTGTAGCTCTCGCCGTCAAATCCTTCGGGAACTGTCGAGATCGTCTGCTGTTCGAGCAGCAGTCCCGATTCGGCGACGTAGTTGTACATCGTGACGGTGTTCCCCAACTCGTTGATCACGTAGAGGTGCTTCCCGTTGGGGTGGAAGGTGAGATGCCGGGGACCGCCGCCGGGAGGCGTCCGGGCGAACGG
>DNUF01000194.1:7983-10013 GCA_003508595.1 Planctomycetaceae bacterium | reverse complement strand
GTCGGCGGCGAAGGCGAACCGGTTGTCGGGGCTGACGACGATGCAGTGGGCGTACGGGCCCTTCTGCCGCTTGGGATTCACGCTCGAACCGGCGTGCTGGATGAACGTCGCGGCTTCCCCCAGTGAACCATCGGCCTGCACCGGGTAGGCGGCGAGATTGCCGGTGGAGTAGTTCGCCACCATCACCATCTTGCCGGTGGCGTCGGTGTCCAGGTAGCACGACGCTGTCCCCTTCGACGAGACCCGGTTGAGCAGTTTCAGCTCACCGGTCCGTCCGGCCAGGGAGTACGCGGCGACCTGTTCCGGTTCCTGGCCGCCGAAGTTCTTCGCATGGATCGCGTACAGGAACTTTTTGTCTTTCGACAGGGCGAGGAAGAAGGGATTTTCGGCCCCGGTGGTGCGCGGACCGAGCTTGAGCGTTCCGGTCTTGAGATCGAACGTCGCCGCCTGGATCGCGCCGTCGGGGGCGAAGTTGGAGATGAAGATCAGTGGATCGTCGGCGTGCGCCGTTGTCGGGAGGGTGGCAGTCATGACAGCGGTCAGTGAGGCAACCAGGAGAATCAGGACAGGGCGAAGCATGGGGCAACTCGCAGGAAGGAAAACTCGCAACCTCGCAACAGATCAGGGGCCGGCATCGACCGACCCGCCGTCAAAGACCGGTGTCAGCGAATGGTCCCCTCGGGGAGGTCGAGAATCTCGCTCGAGGCCAGCCCGTTGCCGAAGGTCTCAAAATCACGGAACTGCCAGACGACCTGTTTGTCGCGGGTCACCTCGAACAACTGGGGATTCTCGGGACCGGCGTGGCAATTGCCGACAATGATGTTGCCGCTGGGGAGCACATGCAGCGTGGTCACCCACGCCAGGGTGATTCCGGGGAGTTCTTTCTGGTCGATGCTCCAGGTGGTCTTTCCTTCGGGAGTCACCTCGAAGACGCGGTTGTTGTTCCCCCCCGCAATCAGCGTGTTGCCATTCTTCAACCGGACGGCACCGTAGACCTCGGTGCCATGTCCTTCGGGACCATGTCCGGGCGAACGCGGCCGGCCCGCGAGGTCGAGGGTGTAGGTCCAGACGACCTTCCCGTCGGCAGCGTATTCGCGAATCTTGCCATCCCCCTCGTGGCAGACCAGGTAATGACCGTTGGCCAGCTTGCGGGCCATGCGGGTGTCGCGGTGCGGATCGGGATGCTCGAGGGTGAGGGGGATCGTCTTCACGATCTGACCGGCCCGGTCGACTTCGACAATCCGCCCATTGCCACTCTCGGCCACCATCACCCGACCGTCGGCCAGGGGCTGGAAGGCGTGAATCTCGACGTGCTTCTTGTTCGACTCGACCGGCTTGGCTTCGTACTGCCAGACCACTTCGTTCTTGTCGTGGCCCGGCTTGACCTCCACCACCTTGTTGCGGGCGGCGGGCAGCAGGATGTTGCCGTTGGGCAGCCGCCAGACATCGTGGACCTCGGCGGGGTTGGCCATCTGCCACTCGACCCCACCGTCGGGCTTCACAATCGCGAGACGTCCCTTGTCGGCGGCCAGCACCCGATAGCCTGGCTGGCCATCGGTTCGCTTGTTCACACGTTCGGCGGCACCGGCCAGACCCGAACCCAACACTAGACAGAGGCCGCAGAGCAGCAGGCGGACAGGCATGCACCACTCCCAGGTAATGCGAGGCGAACTGGCGGAATTCAATGGAAAATCCGCATTCGCGGTACTGTAGCCAAATCGCCCCCCAAACTCGACTGGCTGCGGTGGGGGGGGTAACGCGGGAGACTCGTTCGACATCCCCCCGAAGTGCCCGTTATGGTTTGGGAATGGTGCATGGCAGGGCGCAACCGCCTTTGCCCCCCTGATTTTACCCCGTGTGGTCCGCATGAGCTCCCGCAAACCCAAACCCCCGTCCCAACCGCTCACCTACGAGAGTGCCGGCCTGAACCTGGACCTGTACGACCAGGCGATGGAACGGCTTCCCGCGCTGATGCGGAAGACCCACACCCCCCGCGTGATGGATCTGCCCGGGGGATTTGCGGGGCTGTT
>DNUF01000194.1:504-7688 GCA_003508595.1 Planctomycetaceae bacterium | reverse complement strand
TGAAGGTGGCGGCGAAACTCAAACGCTACGACACGGTCGGCATCGACCTGGTGGCGATGTCGGTCAACGATTGTCTCTGCCTCGGGGCCGAGCCATTGTTCTTCCTCGACTACCTGGCCCTCCCCAAAGATGACCCGGAACTGATTTCCCAGGCGGTGTCGGGGGTGGTGAAGGGATGTGAAGAGGCGGGGTGTGCCCTGCTGGGGGGCGAGACGGCCATCATGCCCGACATCTACGCCCCGGGTGATTTCGATCTCGCCGGGTTCTGCGTCGGCGTGGTGGAACGGAAGCAGATCATCGATGGCTCGCGGATCAAGCCGGGCGATCTCGTCCTGGGGCTCGATTCGAGCGGCTTTCACTCGAACGGCTACAGCCTGGTGCGGAAAGCGGTGTTTGATGTCGCGGGATTGAAGGTCGACGAGACCATTCCCGAACTGGGGCAGACGGTGGGAGAGGCGCTGCTGACTCCGACCCGCATTTACGTCCGTCCCGTCGTCGATCTCCTGAGCCGCAAGAGTGGTCGTGAAGCGGTGACCGGGCTCGCGCACATCACCGGCGGGGGCATTGCCGGGAATCTCGAACGCATCCTGCCCGAGGGCTGTGCGGTGGAGATCGATCGCAGCCTGTGGCAGCCCCCCGCACTCTTCTCCTGGGTCCAGGAGCTGGGGAATATCGAGCGCGAGGAGATGTTCCGGGTATTCAACATGGGGCTGGGCTTCCTGCTCGTGATTCGCCCCGACACCCTGGAGTCTGTCTCGAAGCGGTTGACCAGGCACGGGATGACCCCGCGGCTGGTGGGCGGGGTGATGGCAGGGGACCGCGGCGTCACCTGCATCAATTAGTCCGCAGCCGGGAATCGGCCCTGGCCGCTGGGGAAAAAACACACACCCCGGATCACTGGTGATCCG
Organism: Planctomycetaceae bacterium; assembly: GCA_003508595.1. Lineage (GTDB taxonomy): Bacteria > Planctomycetota > Planctomycetia > Planctomycetales > Planctomycetaceae > UBA10511. Next base: position 6,780 of record DNUF01000194.1, on the reverse strand, counting down.
GGGTGTGCGGCTTGATCCCTGCCACAGGATGAAGTCGGGTTGGGTCTGGTCGAGCGGGAAGACGGGCTGACTAGAACCTGGTAATCATGTCGATGCCGAACAGGAACTGGTGTTCCTTGGAGCCATCGTCGTACGGGTTGGCGGTCCCATCGAACCAGTCGTACCGCACTTCCGGGCGGACCGTGAAATTCGGGTACGGGGTGTAGTTCACACCGGTGGTGAGGGAGAAGAAGTTCCCGGCGAAGGGAGGGGCGTTGGGGTTGCTTGGACGGCGGCCAAGTCCCACGCGGGTTCCCTGTTCATCGCGGAACCACTCGAACCGGCCACCCCACTTGTAGTGTTCGCTCATCTTGTAGAAGAGGTATTGGTCGAGTCCGTACCACCAGGAGGTTCCCTGGGTAGCGGTCCCCTGGTCCTGGAAGCCCAGCCAGTGATCGGCCACGTATTCCCACTGGCAGTTCTCGCCGAAGTTCTGCGAATAGATCATGCTGTAGCGCGTGCGGTTCGCCCAGACATTGCTGATTCCTGGGAACTGCGCGGGATTTGAGAACTCCGCACCGGTGATGACCCCGAACGCGGTGTACCAATCCCGGTTTTCACCCCGATACGTCGCCTTCGCCACGGTATTGATATGGTCGGACGGAGCGTCGAGCGTATTCCAGGTGTTGACCAGGCCGACGTCGAAGGTGAGGTTGTCGGTGACCGCCCAGGTGCCGATGCCCCCCCAGAAGGTGAACGGACCGGCGAACTGGTAGCTGTAGCTCTTCGTGTAGAAGAAGTTGGTCGGGGCGGGGAGATTTTCGTACCCGATGGGCGAGTAGAAGTGCCCGAGTTTCCATTGGAAAACGTCGTTGCCCGTCTCGAAGTACAACTGCGGAATGGCCAGCCCCATCTCGTCGTCACCATTCCACTTGTTGGTCCCATCCTGGTTGACTTCGAATCCCAGGGACTGGGCCAGCCAGTAGTCGCGTCCCAGCAGCACGTCGGCCTAGGCACCAACGCCCCAGCAGCCATCCTGGGGGAGGGCCCAGTCGAAGACGAAGTACGCCTGGTTGAGCATCAGCGTGTTGACGTCGATCGAGTTGTACGGACCGTTGAAGCCGCTCTCGGGACCCGAGGTATTGGTGATGAACCCATAGTCAAACCAGCCCGAGACCTGGAAGGGGCCCATGTCGGGAACGAGCTTGGTCACCGAGGCGGGGTTGGTGAACATCGGCCCGATGCCGGGGATGCCCCCCATCAGATTCGTGATCGACGCCTGGGAAGGGAGTCCCGGCATCATGCCCATGCCCGGCATCCCCATCCCCATTCCGGGAACGCCCATTCCGGGCATTCCCATTCCGGGCATCCCCATGCCCGGCATTCCGGCCGGGAGTCCCGGAGCCGCGACTGGCAACGCGGGGGCGGCGGAGCCTGGCGGGGGGGCGGGAATCGGCGGCAGCGCGACCGAGGGGGGCAGCTTGGACTGCGCGAACACTGTGGATGACGACAGCAGCAAGCTGGCGGCCAGTTGCCACCAGCGGGGTTTGAGAAGGGATGGCATCGTTGTCTCCCGGCGCACATGCTCCGATCAGGACCACTCCTGTTGCAGTCCCGACGGCACACCGTCCCGGATCATCCTTGATCGCAGTACTCGATGTGGTGCCTTGAGAATCGGTTGTGAGGATTACCATCAACCAGCGCAAGGAAACGGCTGTAGGGGATTTTCGCAAACGACTGGTTGTCCCGTAGTTGCAAACCGAGTTTCACGAATCCCTTGCCCAGTTTGTCCAGACTTCCAATTGCGAATTCACGAATGGCCGACCAGACTCGGCGGTTTGACGGTGTTTGGGTTGAGGGGCTGTCTGTCCTTCGCCAGGCGGGGTGTCTCTGGACTCCTCTGGTCAGGCAGTCGATCGTCGCAGGACCGTTCGGGAGGGACTGGGGAGGAGATCACCCGATTCCAATTTCAGGGACCGGTTTTTCCGGGGCCCGGGTAATGACCTGGGATCGGTTCTTCTGGGCGTTCCGTTCCGCAGGCAACCCGGCAACCACTCAGTCGATGGTGCCCGCAATGGCATCGGATTTGGAGGGGGAAACCGACTTCCGGCGAATGAGATACTGCACACCCGGCTTCACCTCCTTGATCCTCCCTTCGAACATATCGATCTGCGTTTCCTGGAGGACATCGCAATCTGCGGGGAGATTCTTCAAGAGGTTTTGGCGAACCTCCTCGGGTGCACGCTCGACTGTCCGGAATTGGAGCAGGAAGACTCCGTCTGGTTTCAGCCACGCAGCGATGTTCTGGAAGTAGCCAGGCCATTGCTCGGCAGGAATGACATGCAGGCAGCCCCGGTCGAGGATCGCATCGAATTCGCCCAGTTCGGGCATCGCCTGGGTGGCATCCGCCTGTCGGAATTCGAGCCTGTCGCGGGTCCCGTAGCGCGCCCGCCCCTTTTCGATGGCAGCCGACATCAAGTCCACACCGAGGACGAACAGTCCCCGTTCCGCCATCCAGGCAGAACTGTGTCCCTCTCCACAACCAATATCGAGGCACCGATCTCCCGGCTTCAACAATCCCTGGTCATAAGCCTCGATGAAATACCGGGAAACAGCATGCAATTCCCAGGCCTTGGGCTTGCCGTCATGCCATCTCCCCTTCCCCTTTTGGGAAAGCCCGAGGAGGCGCCTGCCGAACGATTTCAGACGTTGCCAGAAGGTCATGAATTTGCCGCCAGGATGGGAGACGAACGTGGTTGCCAGGTCATGACCAAGTCAAAACGCCGTGTGCTTGTTCTGGAGATGGGACGTGTTGCGGAAGTCGTGTCCGCTCGTCGCGATTCCAGGAAAGAACCAGGTTTCGCTGGCATTCTGCGCGGTCGCAGCAGAACGGATCACACGCAGTGAGCCTAGTGAGCGGTGAACAGGCCCTGCAACTGGTCACGGAGCCAGAGCGGGATGACGACGGCTGGCGGTCATCCCGGAATCCCGGGAGAAATCGGTTGGCCTGTCTGGTGCCAGGGTGGAGCGGGGCCATGGGGGGCTGGATGCTGTGCCGTCGTGGTGGGATGCCTCGGCCGGTGTTTCGGAAGAGAACCGGGATCTCTGTAAAAACTACAATCGTGCTCCAAAAACCGCGCAGGGCGTCTTGTGACCTTTTGGTTCGGGCCGGTATACCACGTCTCCCTTCCGGGTCGTTCCGACCCTTGAGTTTCCCGCCCGCCTCCCTGGCCAACCTCTCCCTCCGCGACTCTCCCTCCCGTCTCGTTCTCTCTGCGTTCGGTCCCACCTCGTTTCTCCCTCCCCTCCCTCTGTCGGCCGGAAGCTTGCTGACCGGGTCTTGCGTGCCCCTTCACCGGGGGCACGCCCGTCCCGGGATGTCCGACCGGACGAACCCTCCCAGGAGCCCCGCCATGCGTTCGCTGTTGACCGGACTGGTGTCGTTGGTCTTGCTGTCTGCCCTGGGGTTGCCCCTGGCCGCGCAGGAGTTCCGCGTCTACACCCGCATCTTCAACGAGCGGGCCGATGCTGCCGCACGCAAGGCGGGCAAGCAACCGTCCCCCGTCAGCCGGACCACCACAGTGTTCCATGCCGGCAAGGTCTATGACTTCATCGATGCCGGCGAACGGATGACCGTCTACGAATCGGCCCAGGAACGCTTCCTGATTTTCGACGGGGCCCGCCAGTTGCGGACCGAGATCAAGACCAGCGAAATCGCCTCGACGATCCGTTCGATTGAACGCCGTCAGCAGGAACGGCTCGACAGTGAAGTCGGTCCCGAACGTGACGATGAACGTCTGCAATTGATCCAATTCCAGCTCAACCCCGACTTCACCGAGTCGATTGATGAACAGTCGCTGGCCCTCAAGCTGAGCGGCACGGGTGCCGAGTACCAGCTCAAGTGCGTCGCGGCCGAGTCGACCGAGCACGCCCAGGCGTACCTCGACTATGCCGACTGGGCCGCCCGGCTCAATTACCTGCTGCACGACAATGCTCCACTGCCCGGCCCCCGCCTGGCGCTTGACGAAAGCCTGCGCCGCAAGGCGTGGCTGCCGCTGGAAGTCTCGATGCAGGGACGCAGCAAGAACAGCCCCCATTTGCGGGCCGAGCACCGCTACGACTGGAAGCTCGACGCCGCCGATCGCAAGCTGATTACCAAGGCCGAAAATGAAATCGGCCAACCGAAGATGAAGGAAGTCGACTTCGCCACCTTCTACCAGCGGATCCACACCCGCAACGCCCAGGCCCGCCGGTAAGCCGTTGCGGTCAGGCATTGCGGGGAGGGCGAACGGTTTTGCAAGCAGACTCCACCGGGGAGAGACCAACGGGTCTTTCCCCGGTGGTTTTGTGTTGTGTGGGACATCGCAATCGCGAGAACGTCCGGATCACCCGGCCGATACACTCGCTGTGCACCTCCCACGTGGGACGAGGGGGGAAGTCCCCTCCTCCAGGTTTGGGTGCGCACCCTCGCCGTTCCGCATGGGCGTGGGACCTCCCCGCAACCATCCGTGGATGTGTCAGCCTGCCTGGGCGACCTTCTTCTCCACCGTTGCCGGGGGCTTCACCCCGACTCGGAGGCCCATTCCCCCCTCCCACGCCGCGTCGTCGCGCCCCTCGTTCCGAGTGACGACTTCTGGTTTTATAAAGCTCGCGCTCCCTGTGACGGGTCCCGAAACCGGGATGGTGGAGGGGGGGCTTGGGAGCGGTTCCACGCTGGTTTTTTCGGGCATTTCCATCGGGGGCCGGTCTGTGCCGGTGGCGGGATCGAGAGAGACCGTCGATTGGCCGGTGCGCAGCGCCTCCCGAAGGGCGACCTGCTCGGCGTGCAGTTCTTCCCGCCGGGCGGCGATCTGCTCGGCATACCCGATGACCTCGCGCAGGTCTCCGGCGTGCGGTTCAAACAGCGACGGCACATTCCAATAGACCACCCCTTCGCGCAGCAGTCCGGGGTGAATCCCCTGGTTGGCGGCCCGCTCGGCGAGGACCTCCCACCCCGCCATCCCCCCCAGCACCAGCAGGATCTGATCGAGAAACTCCCGCACCCGGACCAGGTTCCGATACCGGACGAGGTCTTTGCCGGGGGCCAGTTCGGTCCCCTGGGCCGTGTTCCAGGCGAGACGCTGGTCGTCTCCCTGGATGAGGTGCCAGGCCTGCTGGCCGTGGTCGGCCACGCCGTGAGAGGTCTTGAGAATCTCCAGCACCCGACCTGGCAGCTCCGGATCGGTCGGCAAGGCCATGCGCCAGACGGAATGGGCGTTTTCTTTCAGGGACCGGCTCTGCAGGTACTTGGCGACCCCTTCGGCCTTGCGGAAGGCATCGGGCTGCATGGTGATCACCACCGCGACTTCGCACTCCTGCGCGATGCGGGTGAGTTCCTGGATGACCACGTCGAATTGCCGTTCGCTGGCACAGCGCAGATGGGTGTTCGCCTGGTCGATCACCACCATCCGGATGCTGGGGCGATGGTGGAGGAAGCTGTGGAGCGAGTGCAGCATTCCGTCGTCGTAGAAGTGGACTTTGACGCCGCCGGTGTTCCCCCAGAAGCAGCGTGCGGGAAGCATTTCCTGCTGGGGGGACGTTTTCAGCAGACCCCGGCTGGCCCGGTACACCCGGTCGACATCCCCGCCGGCGGCTTCGATGCCGGGGATGACTTTGCGGGGAAAATCCTCACGGGCATTGAACACGAGTACGTCGGCTGGAGGGAGGGCGTGGTCCTGATCGCACCCGGGAAACGGCGTTCCGGTGGTGACGCGGGCGATCCAATCGGCCATCACGGTCGATTTGCCGGTTCCGGCTTCCCCCACGACGACCACCAGATCTCCCGCCCGGACCTTTTCGGGCCAGACCCAGCCATTGTTTTCGGGGTGGGTGGGGGCGAACGGCTGGACCGGATCTCCGACGACCCGATCGGGAAACTTCCGGTCGATGGCCAGCGTGAGCCAGCTCCCGGGAGGGACGTTGAGTTTCCGCGGTGCGCCGGCCGGAGCGTGGTTTGCTTCGGCGACCGCAGGGTGGGACACAGGCGAATCAGATGACGTGCGAGCAGTCATGGTCGCAATTCTCGTTCGTTGGTTCAAAAGAACAGTATTAATCTCAATTAGATATCAAATAGTATACAAGTCAATATTTATTTTGTTCATATTTATCGTTTTTTCGATCTGCGCGTGTGATTGACAGCAAGAATCCGACTCACCCAGTCGATCGACTCTCCGAGTCGATGTCGTCGGACGTCCCCCCCGAAAAAGTCATCAGCCGGCGTTGGTCTGACGTCACCCGGATGAAGACATCCCCGAAGAC
>DNUF01000194.1:0-225 GCA_003508595.1 Planctomycetaceae bacterium | reverse complement strand
CTTGCGGGGACCTGCAGAGATTGAATGGCCGTGCCTCAGGTCACGACCGGTGTCTGACATCTGGGCCGGTGAACGGGCGAAGAATTGTCATCACACCATGTCACACGGCCAAGCGGGGGAGTGACGTTTCAGGAAACCATCATCCGTGTTCGCGCCCTGTAGACAACTCCTTCAGAGTTGGGTCGCGGGGGGGGCCTGTCAACCTGGGGTAGGCACGTGCCGTGC
>DNUF01000054.1:7361-20815 GCA_003508595.1 Planctomycetaceae bacterium | reverse complement strand
CAGAGACGCGCCCGCCCCCCCCTGACCCCCCCCTCGCAGGGGGGGAACTGTGCTGCGCACAGCGGGGTTTTGTGGCGCGGGGGGAAAGGGAGACGCGTGCGGGGCCGAAGAGCGAAAGGCGCGAGGCGGGAACCCTCTGATGCTCACCCCTCCATTGCAAACTTCCCCCTTGACAGACCGGGGTGAGCGGACAACAATTCTGCAACTGAGACTCATTCTCAACTCGCAACCACTGACGTCTCACCGTTTGCGGTCCCGAACATGTCCCTGGCCGACTCGCTGAATCCGCCGCCTCCCGAGCTGCACGATGAGCACGACGAAATCGTCTGCCGGTGCCTGAAGGTCCGTCTCAGCACCATCGCCACGGCCATCGATGTCTGCGGCGCCGCCACGATCCGCGATCTCAAGTGCTCCACCGGTGCCGGTGATGGCTGTATGGCCTGTCACGCCCGGCTGCGTCAAATGCTGCAGTCCCGGGCCACCGCCGACCAACAGGCCCTGCTGGTTCACTGAGCGCCGGTTCACTGACCGCGAGCCCCCTTCCCGACAATCGCATCTCGCGCGGGCAGGGCCTCGAACCACCAGGCTACCGTGTCTGCAGCGATGCCCGCTTGCTCCTGCGACGAAGGGATCCCCCGCGGGGGCGTGTCCCGGTTCGGCTGACGGACGGCAAAACCCGCTTCGCGAAGGCGTTCGTGATTGGTGCCGGGGGTCGCTCAGGGGAGTTCGAAACAGACCGCCTCGCGGTTGTTCCGCACCAGCAATCGCCGGCCCGACAAGGCGGGATTGTTCCACGTCATGGTTGCCAGTGCCGGGATCCGCCCCAGCTCTTCATGCCGGCGGGGATTCGCCCGCACCAGCACCACATCCCCCGGATCCTCCGCCACAATCACCAGCAGATCGCCCGTCCGCAGCAATTGACCGTGGCGATACCGCCCCCCCTTCCACCGCTGCTTTCCCGTGGTCAGGTCGAGGCAGGCCAGGATCCCGTCGTCGAGGCCGTAGACCGACCCCTCCCACTCGACCGCTGTCGTGAACTTGGTCTTCATCAGCCCCCGCGCCAGCCAAACCTCGCGAACCTCCCACGCCGCGTCAGATCCCGGCCGGACTTCCAACAGCACGCTGCCGGTCGTGTACCCGGTACACATCAGCACGCGCCCCTGGGCCGGGTCGATCACCAATGGCTGCGAACAATTCACCCGCACGTCGTTCGTCCAGGTGTAATTCCACAGGGACAACCCCGTCTGCAGGTCGGCCCCTTCGATGCCTTTGGATGTGATCAACAGCACCTGCGGCACCCCGCACAACTCGACCAGCGCGGGTGAGCCATAGCTGGCCGGATGACGGCCCCCCTGCCACAGCCTGGCGCCGGTGCTGCGGTCATAGGATGCCAGACAGCCCCTCTTCATTCCTGTCGGGCTGACGATGACCTGGTCTCCCACGACCAGGGGCGATCCACACATGCCGTGCGAAATCGCCCCCCCGTCGTTGTCCTTCAGCAGATCGACCTGCCATCGCTGCACTCCCGTCTGCGGATCGAGACAGGTCAGCAGTCCGGTCCCACCCACGGTGTAGAGTGAACCGTCGTGCCACGTGGGGGTGGCTCGCGGTCCAATTCCCCCCATATCCGATTCAAATCGGACAGCATCGGCATGTCGCCAGACCTCCCGACCGTCGTCGAGCGCGTAACAGACGACGCATTCCTGATCTCCCCGCTGTTCCTGCGTAAACGCAAAGTCTCCCACGATCGCAAACCCGCTCCAGCCCGCACCAATTTCGCGGCGCCACAATTCCCGGGGAGGCTGCGCGTTCCAGTCGGTGGCGAGCGGTCGGGATGCCACGACAGCCGTACGCTGGGGACCCAGGTATTGCGGAAAATCCTCCTCAGGCCGGGGAATCACCTCCACGGCCGAAGGGGCTCCGCTGGAGGTCGCCTGCAACTGGGCTCCGGGATCTTGCCGTGGTGCAAACCGCCATCCAAACAGCAGTTCAGCGCCCCCGGTCAGCCCCTGCACGCTCATCAGGGAGGGAAACAGGGCCACGAGGGGGAGCCAGCGCACGGCACGCCACAATCGCGGGCGCCAGGCCGGGAGATCGGCCGGCACCCACGCCAGCCAGATCAACGGCAGGGTCGACACCACAAACAGGGGACCGGCGACCAGGAATCCGAACCGATCGGCGGCGGCAAACCACAACAACCCCATCCCCAGCAGCGTCCACAGGCCGGTGACCAATCCATCGACCCCCACCCGTCCCAAACGATTCCGGAACCGTACCGCCAGGTTGATACAGAGAATGGCCACGAGCACGAACCCGACCGCCGCCAAACACGCAAACCGCGTCTCGGGCCGTCCCGAAAGCATCCCGATCACAATCGAGCGACCCAGCGGATACATCAGCCCGGCCGTCGTTCCAAGTGCCGCCAGCAACCGCCACCAGGGTCGACGCCCCGTTACGGTGTCCGACGTCGCAGTCATTTCCGGGGGCGAATCACTCGGGTTGGCAGGCAGTTCGTCAGATGTCATCAGTCTGTCGGTCAAAGTGGAACCTGGGATCTGGTGCGTGCCGGACAACGCCCGGTGTCTCCCCGGCGGAACCATGGCCACCCCGGATCCGGAATCATATCGCAGGGAACCGACACGCGTCCCTCGTTTCCCCTGCGGGACCACCGCTGCGGGGCATGATGTCGCGCCTGCAAACGGGCGGACCGCGCCCTCCCTCATTCATGGCGCGTCGCTCCCCATTGCAGGCTGCGGCCTCATGCAGTCTCATGGCGGTTCGCTGTGCTGTGCCTGTCTTGCCCGGGAGTTTCCGATGCGCCGGTTCGCCATTGTCTGCTGCATCCTGCTGAGCGGTTCGCTGGTGGGACCTCTCCCCATCACCTGGGGGCAGACCCAACCTCCCCCGGCTCCCCCCCGGCAGAATTTCGCGCCACCCAGGACGACCCCACCGAACGCCGACATTCTCACACAGATTGCCGACCGGACTGCAGAACTGCGCACCGCCCTCGCCGGCCTGCGTGAACGGCCGCTTCCCGACGCTCTGGTGGCCGAGGTCGAAGTGCATCTCAGGGCGGCGGAGTCGATCGTCCGGCTGGGGGAGTGGTATCACCCCGCCAGTGGCCAATGGACCCTGACCACGCTGGAACAGGGCCTCGAACGGGCCCGGCAGGCCGCGGCGGGCACGGCCCCCTGGACCGAGGTCCCGGGCCAGTGGAACCTGCGGGCCTACCGCTCGCGCATTGATGGCTCGGTACAGCCGTATGCCGTGCTGCTGCCCCGCGATTACGACCGCCGTCAGCCGCGTCGACTCGACCTGGTCCTGCATGGCCGGGACTCGTCACTCACCGAGGCGAAGTTCATCGCCACGCATCGGGGACCGGCCCCCGAGGGGCTCACCGCGATTCAACTCGAGGTGTTTGGCCGGGGGAACAACGCCTACCGCTGGGCGGGGGAGACCGACGTGTTCGAAGCCCTGGCGGCGTTTCGCGCGGGCCATGCGGGTGTCCCCGCCCGCGACTCGGATCCGGTCGATCAGCGTCGGATTGTGCTGCGCGGATTCTCGATGGGGGGGGCGGGAACCTGGCACATCGGTCTGCATCACCCCGGGTTGTTCTGCGTGCTGGGACCCGGGGCGGGATTCACCACCACGCGGGGCTACGTGGCCGATCTCCCGGCTCAGTTGCCCCCCCAGGTTTCCGACACCCTGCACATCTACGATGCGGTCGACTGGGCCGAGAATGCCCTGAATGTCCCCATTGTCTGCTACAGCGGCGAGAAAGATGCCCAGAAGCAGGCGGCGGTCAATATCGAGACGGCACTGCGCGACTTTCCCGAACCGTTGCGGTTCACCCACCTGGTCGCCCCCGGTCTCGAACATGTGCTGCCACCAGAGTGGCAGCAACGGGCCGAGTCGCTCTACCAGCAGTTCACCCAGCCCGGCCGGCCGGTGCCGGGCCGCATCCGGCTGGTGACTCATACTCCCGCTTATGCGTCGTGCGACTGGCTGCAGGTCGACGCCCTGCAGCAGACGTACGCCCGGGGGGTCATCGACGCCCGCCGGGAGGGGAACACCTTCACGCTGACCACGACCAATGTCCGCCGACTGGTGCTGCAACCGTCAGCCGCGAACGAGTCGGTCTCCATCACGATCGATGGCCAGGCACTCACGGCCAACCCGACGGCCGCGACCGAAACCCTGCCAGCCGGTGTGATTGTGGAACGTCGGGGAGACACCTGGCAGGTGATCGCCGCGGAAGCGCTCGTACAGCGATGGCAGAGCCAGCCCGAAAAGCGGCGGGGGCTGCAGGGACCGATCGACGATGCCTTTCGGGGCCCGTTTGTGGTGGTGGGTCCCGAGGGAAAGGGCTGGTCCGAGGCGACTGATCTCTGGACCCGGGCCTCGCTCGACCAGTTCGACCGGGAGTGGGACCGCTTTTTCCGCGGGACTCTTCCCCGGCGGAAGGCAAGTGAGGTCGCGCTCGGGCAGCACCGCGAGTCGCACCTGGTGCTGTTCGGCGACCCGCAGAGCAATCCCCTGCTGGCGCAGGTGGTCCAGCGGTTGCCGGTGGTCTGGACGGCCGAGCGGCTGGTCGTGAATGGAAGCGAGTATGACCCCCGCACGCACCTCCCCGCACTGATTGCTCCGAATCCCTTCGACCCCGACCATTACGTGGTGATCAACAGTGGTCATACGTTTCGCGAGTTCGACCTGCGCGGCACCAATGCCCTGCTGTATCCCCGCTGGGGAGACTGGGCGGTGGTCCGGGCCACCCCCACCGTCGACGAACCGACCCGGCACGAAGTTCGACAGTTGGGGCTGTTCGATGAGAATTGGCGGTTTGGGGCGGGAAGTGAGCCGGCGCGAAAGTAGTCCGGATGGCCCGAAAACAGTATTATTCGCCTTCCGTTTCCGGTGATTTCCGGACTGGTCGTGTTTCTTGCCGATGGTCTGGTTCCAGCCACGGATGACTCTCCTCTCGTGTTGATGCGGTTCCGTGGTTACTGCTTCGCCAACGTCGTTGCGTGGTCGGTTGTCGGACAATCAGTTGAATTTTTCCGCAGGGCCGGGCGCCCTGCCCGAGTCGGTTCTCCGGCAGGCTCAGGACGCGATTCTGGAGGTTCCCGGTCAGGGGCTCTCGGTGCTGGGCCTCAGTCATCGCACCCCCTGGTTTCGCGACGTCGTCGATGAGGCGGAAGAGAACATCCGGCAGTTGTTGCATCTCCCGGCTGGATTTCGGGTGCTCTTCCTGCAGGGGGGAAGCAGCCTGCAGTTCGGAATGATTCCGCAGTCGCTGCTGCGATCGCCACACGACTCGGCCGACTACCTGGTGACCGGGTATTGGAGCCGGCGCTCCATCGAAGATGTGGCCCACTTCGGCCAGGCGCGCGTGGTCTGGTCGGGAGAGTCGCAGGGCTACCGGAGGGTTCCTTCGGCGGCGGAACTCGAGTGCGATCCGCGGTCGGTCTACCTGCACTATGTCTCGAACGAAACCGTCGAGGGGGTGCAGTTCCAGCAGATGCCGGGGCGGGATGATGTGCCGCGGATCTGCGACATGTCATCCGACTTTCTCTCCGCCCCGATCGACTGCGACCGCTACTCGCTGATCTACGCCCACGCCCAGAAGAATCTCGGTCCCGCCGGGGTGACCGTGGTGTTGATCCGCGACGATCTCTTGGCACGATGTCGGCGGGATGTGCCGACGATGCTCAACTTCCACAACCACGTGGAAGCCCGGTCGATCTACAATACGCCTCCCGTGTTCGCCATTTATGTGCTGGTGCTGGTGACCCGCTGGCTGCGGGATGAGGTCGGGGGCCTGGAGGCGATGCAGCAGTGCAACCAGCAGAAAGCGGAATGCCTGTCGCGGGTGCTGGATGCCCGCCCCGGGTTCTGGCGGGTGCATGCCGAGCCCGGCAGCCGGTCGGTGATGAACATCGCGTTTCGGCTCCCCACCCCGGAGCTCGAACGGCGGTTTCTCGAGCAGGCGCTGGACGAGGGGTTGCGGGGCCTGGAAGGGCACCGGTCGGTCGGCGGGCTGCGGGTCTCGCTCTACAACGGAGTGACTCTCGCGGCGGTCGAGTGCCTCGCGGAATTCCTGCGTGACTTCCAGGCCCGGCAGGATCACCCGGCATGAGCAGTGGCTGGACCTATCGCGAGGCGCCGTGGCCCGTGCTGCGGAACCTGACGGCAACCGCCCTCTCACTTCAGCGGCCCAGTGCGTTCCTCGGGACCCTGACCGTCGACGTGACGACGACGCTGCAGAAGATGCAGCACTGCCAGCGGGCGACCCGGCGGGTGGTGACCATGCACGCCTTTCTGCTGCATTGCCTGGGCAAGGCCGCGGTGGAACATCCCGGAGTGCGGACCTTCCGGCACCGCGGCCGGCTGATCACGTTCGACACGGTCGATGTCGGCACAGCCCTGGAAAAGCGGATGCCCGATGGGACCCGGCTGCCGGTGGTCTACATCCTGCGGGAGGCCGACCGGAAGACCTTCGCCGAGATCCAGTGGGAATTCCGCGAGGCGGCCCGGCGTGACCTGGCCGACGATCCGGGGGTTCGCGCCCGCCGGCGCATCGCCCGCTGGCCCGACTGGTTGCGCCGGATCGCCCTCGGGCGCGTCCTGCGGAACCCGTTTCGGCTCCGCCAACTGTATGGCAACATCCAGTTGACCAGCCTGCAGCAACCCGGATTGCGCAATCGATTGCTGGCGTTCCCCGCGAGTTTTTGCACCCTCGCCGTTGCCGCCGGCTCGATCACCCCGGAATTCGTCCCGGATTCCGAGGGGCGACCGCGGCTGGCCCAGTTGCTGCAGTTGGGTGCCGCGATTGATCACGATGTGCTCGACGGCATGGGGGCGGTGAGTTTCGCCCGCCGGTTTGTCGAGCTCGTGGAATCGGGCGCTGGGCTGGACGAAACCTTCATCGAAGAGACCCGCCGTCTGATTCGCGACCGGTCGCCATGACAAAATCGTTTGCCGAAATCCCGCACGATCCCGGCCCCTGGCTGACCGGCAGCCTCGCCCGGTTTCGCGCCGCCCCGCACCGGTATCCCGCCGATCTTGCCAACCGCCACGGCGGACTCGCGCGGTTTCGGATCCTGCACCGAAACTTGCTCGCCGTGAGCGATCCCCGGCTGATTGACGAGATCCTCTGCCGTCGTCCGGATTTGTATGTGCGGGGTCGGCAGTACCGGAACATGCAGCAGGCGATTGGCCGGGGCCTGCTCTCGACCATGGGCCCGGGCTGGAAAGAACGCCGGACCCTGCTCAATCCCCTGTTTCGTGCCGATCGCCTGCGACGCGTGGTCCAGACCTCGGAAGCCGCGACCGGCGAGTTGCTCGAGCGGTGGGAAGCCAAACGGCGGGCGGGAGAGCCGGTTCCCGGGGTGGCCGACGCCCGCTGGTTGTCGATCACCGTCATGGCCCGCACGCTGTTCACCCGGGATCTCGCGGAACCCGAGATCCTGCGGCTGTCGGACCTCATTCAGCAGGGGACCGCGCTGATCCGTCAGAAGAACATGTCCCTCTGGAACCCACCGGCGTGGGTTCCGACCGCGCGCAACAGGCAACTGGCCGGGATTCGCGGGTTTGTCGACCACCTTCTGGTGCGCGAACTCGAACGCCCGCGCACGGGCTCCACGGCCGACGAAGACAACCTGCTGGCGGGGATTGTGGCCCTGCGTGATCCGCAGTCGGGCGCGCCCCTCCCCCGTGAGGCGGTTCTCGATGAACTGCGGACCCTGTTCACCGCCGGTTTTGAGACCACCTCGGCCGCGCTCGCGTGGACCCTCTGGCGGCTGGCCCGGCACCCCGATGTGGCGGCGCGCTGGCAGGCCGAGATTGACCAGTTGCCGACCGACCAGCCACTCACCCCCGATCACCTCAAACGGCTCCCCTACACCGACCAGGTGATTCACGAGACCCTGCGGCTGCATCCTCCCGTCTACAACATGGCGCGGGTCGCCCAGGCCGATGATGAGCTCGCGGGATACCAGGTTCCCCGGGGGACGATCGCGATGATCTCGATCTATGGTCTGCACCGGTCTCCCGCGCTCTGGTCTGACCCGCTGGAATTCCGCCCCGGGCGGTTTGCCGAAAACCCGTCGGGCGGAAACCGGCTGATTCCGTTCGGAGCCGGCCCGCACCTCTGCATCGGCATGGCCTTCGCGCTGTTTGAACTGAAGACCGCCCTCACCTGCCTGGGTCGCCGGTTCCGCCTGGTGTTGGCCGACGACCGGGAGATTCCCGAACGGGCGGAGATCTCCCTCTCTCCGGCGTGTGAAATCCCCCTGCTGCTGGAACCACGATGACGGCCGAACTGGTGCGTGAAGAACTGGACGTGACCTCACCCGACCGGGTCGCCGAGTGGGAACGGGCCTTTTACCGGGGGTTTGCGCATGTGACGACCAACCGCCTGATCCGCACGCTGTGGATCTGGAACGAGGCCCAGCAGCGACTGGCGACGCGAATCCCGTATGCCGACCAGGTGATCTATTGCTGGCGGGACGCGACAGGGGCGATTGTCTCAAGCATCGCGGCCAACGTGCGGATGGAACGGTTCCAGTCGGCGACGTTCGGGTTCGCGCCAGTGTCGGGCGGTCCGCCGGCGTGCGAGTTGCTGGCGGCATTCAACCTCTACGACCGGGACCTGGCGCATGTGATCCGGGTGCGGAACAGCGCCCTGGCCGATCTGTATTCCCGCGGCTACCGCATCGCCTACCTCACGACTGCCGACGCTGTCTACCACCTGTGGATCCGCTGTGGTGCGAAGGTGCTGGGCGAGGCCCTGATCGAGGGAGAACGGCGACGCTTTCTGCAGTTCGCGCTGAGTCCCTCGGGTGTCCCCCTGCCTCCGTGAGTTGCGAACCGTTCGCCTCCCCCCGCACGTGAGGCCTACTGGCCCGCGATGTAGACATCGACCAGCTGCCCGACGGTCGCCTGCAGCTCGTCTGCCGTGACCGAATAGATCACCTCGAGGACGCGGGTGTCGATCCGTTCGCGCTGGCCCCCCGCCAGGTTGGTCTTCGGGGTGACGAGCGGTTCCCGACGGACAAACGTCAGCGGAACCTGCCGTTCCGAACGGCCGCGGACAATCGCGAACGCGCGGGCCGTGTCGGAGAACCGCGGAATGTCGGCTTCGTCGATTTCGACCCGCACGTGCAGCGGTTCGGTCACGCCAATGACCATGGCGGGAGTGCTGAGCTGGTTGGCGGGAAGGAACTCACCGGGGTGCACCTTGACCTGCAGAACCTGGCACGGTCCGGGGGCGCGGATGGTGTGCAGTTCGAGCTGGACCTCGTCGCGCTGCAGCGCGGCCTGGGCCTCGGCAATGAGTGACTCCTGCAGTTCGACCGAAGGGGGGGTGGCTCCCTCGGCACCGACCAGCAGGTGCAGATCCGATTGGGCTTCACGCGCGGAAGCCCGGGCCGTCTCGAGACGCGTGGTCTCGGTTTCGTGGTTCAGCCGGCGGAGCTCGAGTTCCTCGACGGTGGCTGCCCCTTTTCCCTTCAGCGCCTCGACCCGCTGCAGCTCGTGGTGGGCGAAGGCGACCGTCGCTTCGGCCTGCCGGATCGCGGCCTGCGCGGCCGCGACCTTTGCCTGCCGGTTCTCCACCTGGGCCAACAGTTCCCGCAGACGGGCCTGCTGGGCCCGCACCTCGGCCCGCGAAACTGCCACGGCCGCCCGTGCGGCCCGAGTATCCAGTTCGATCAACGGCGCACCGGCCTCAACCCGGTCCCCCACCGCGACGGGGACCTTGATGACAATTCCCGACAGGGGCGAACCCAGCGAGATGTTCTCTCCCGCGGCCTCGACAATGCCGACCCCCGCCACGAGCTCCGAAGTGGCGTCGGGAAGCAGGGGGGCTGCCGGAGGCGGAAACACAGTCGGCACGACCGGAAGCCGCGGCGTGTTCTTCGCGATCAGGTAGGCCCCCCCCACCAGCAGTGACAAAGACAACACCATGGTGCTCCACACCAGGGCCTGTCGCGGGTTGGAAGTCATCGACGTCGATTCCTTGAAGCAGAAAGAAACTTCACGAGGAGGAGTGTCCATCCGGGACGATCCGCCCGTCCGACAGGTGGACCACCCGGGTGGCGAATGGGAGGATCCGGTTGTCGTGGGTCACCACGATGACCGCCCGGCTCGGGCTGGCCGCCACCTCCTGCAGCAGTTCCATCACCAGTTGGCCCGCCTGGGCGTCGAGCGAGGCGGTCGGCTCATCGCAGATCAGGACCTGGGGATCATGCACCAGCGACCGGGCGACCGCCACCCGCTGCTGCTGTCCTCCCGACATCTGGACCGGTTGCTTGTGCAGGTGTTTGCCCATCTCCAGGCGCTCGAGCATCTGCGCGGCACGGGTCTGTGCCTCCCGGTACCCGACCCCCTGCAGCAACAGGGGGACGGCGACATTCTCGGTCGCGGTCAGGGCGGGAATGAGGTTGAACTGCTGGAACACAAATCCGATGTGACGGCTGCGAAACGACACCAGCCGGTCTCCCGCCAGGCTCGCCAGGTCGGTTCCCAGCAGGGCCACCGAACCCGAGGTGGGAATCAGCAGACCGGCCATCAGTGAGATCAGGGTGGTCTTGCCACAACCGCTCGGGCCGACGAGAAACAGCCGTTCGCCAAACGCGATGTCGAGGTTCAGCCCGTGCAACACCGTGGTGCGTGCCGGTCCTTCCCCGAAATCACGCACGAGGTCGACGCACTGCACGGCCTTGAGACCGCTCTCCGGGCTGATCACCGTCACACCTCAACCCCGGAAGACAATGGCCGGTTCCACCCGCAGCACACGCCGCATCGCCAGCAGCGACGAGATGATGATCATCGCCATCGCCAGCACTGCCGAGGCGACGGCGACCTGCCACGGGAGGCGAAACCCCCGGAAGTTCTCGTTGCGGGTCGCGACGTCGAAAAACAGCGCCGCGAGCCCCATCCCCAGGCCATAGCCGATGCAGCCCACCACCACCGCCTCCAGCAGCACCATCTGCACCAACCGGCGATTGGTGGCCCCAATCGCCTTGAGCATGGCGAAGTGCCGCATGTTCTCCATGACAAACAGGTTGAAGAGCAGGCCGACAATGCAGGTCCCCGTGAACACCCCCAGCAGAATCACCGATCCCATGCTGATGGGAATACCCGTGTGGAAGAAAATGAAGCCGATCAGTTTCCACGAGAACTGGTCCGCGGTCAGTGCGAGCAGCCCCGTCTGTTGCCGGATTCGTGCGGCGACCTCGTTCGGGTCCTCCCCCGCATTCTCGTGCGCGACGATGAACGACATCTGCCGCCGGCCATTGTTGGTGAAGAGCAGGGCCTGCGAGTAACGGGTGAAGACCGTCACACTGTTGGTGAACTTGGGCGAATCCCTGACGATCGCGACCAGCACCGCGCGGCGGTCATTCAGCTCGAGCACCTGCCCGACCTGGACCGGCTGCCCGGGAAAAATGCGGTTGTAGCTGTCGACGCCGATGGCCACGGCATCCGGCCGGCGCAGGTCTTCCAGGCGACCCACGACGAATTCGGGCGGGACTCCCACCAGCGAATTGTCGTCGATGCCGATCAGGATGCTGCTTTCCAGATCTCCCAGCGAAGTGCGCACCGTGGCGGACGACTTGAAGAACGGGACAGCCCAGTGCACCCCGGTCACCCCCCGCACCCGGCCCAGCTCGGTGTCCCGCAGCGGGAAAACGGTGTCCATGTTCTTGAGGCCGGGATCCATCACCCAGAGCGTCGCCTGCGGCACATCCCGCACCACCGCCGACGCCCGCAACAGCATCCCGATGAACACTCCCACCTGCTGGTTGATCAGCAGGATCGAGATCGCGACGCCGAGGATCAGGCCGAGATATTTCGCCCGATCATGAAACAGCATCTTCAGCGCGACTCGATTCATCTGACCCATCCCGCCCGTGGTTCGCCTTCCCGGGCGCGATTCCACCTCGACCCGCGCTTCGAGAGTGACGAAAAGTGCCCGCCCCTGCAAGCCCGCCACTTTTTCGGGGCTTGACACCGATTCGTTCCCTGACACCGAGTCGTCAAAATCCCGCCGGGCGCGAGCAGACCTGCATCGGATCCTTCTCCCCCCTGGGGGAGAAGGTGCCCGAAGGGCGGATGAGGGGGAAACCGTCCCCCGGCATAACGCTCTCATTCCCTTCCCCGACAAACCACCAGATTTGTCCCAAGCACCCGGCCCTTTCGCCCTCACCCCGACCCTCTCCCACAGTCACCCGGGTTCTGC
Organism: Planctomycetaceae bacterium; assembly: GCA_003508595.1. Classification (GTDB taxonomy): domain Bacteria; phylum Planctomycetota; class Planctomycetia; order Planctomycetales; family Planctomycetaceae; genus UBA10511. The sequence continues at coordinate 8,574 of DNUF01000054.1, read as the reverse complement.
TTACCGGTGGTCGTTTCGTGGGAGAGGGAGGACGCGCGGCGGTGCCGCGAACTGCTTTTCGCAAACTGGCTGAAACGCGTCCTGACTCCGTTGTGTCACGCTGGCCGTAGCGTGGAACTTGTTCCACGCGTGAGCGACTTGGATCAACGGTTGGTCTCGGTGGGACTTCAGCGAGATCACGTGTGGAATGAATTCCACACTACGAATGGAGTGTGGCACTTGTTCCACGAGACCCCCGCCGTTTTGCCCTCACCCCGACCCTCTCCCACAGTCACGCGGGTTCTGCTTACCGCTGGTCGTTTCGTGGGAGAGGGAGGATACGCGCGGCGGTGCCGCGAACTGCATTTCGCAAACTGGCTGAAACGAGTGCTGACACCGTTGCTTCTGACACCTGCGCGCAGGCCTGCATCGGGTCCTTCTCCCCCCAGGGGGAGAAGGTGCCCGAAGGGCGGATGAGGGGGAAACCGTCCCCCGACACACCGCTCTCATTCCCTTCCCCGACAAAGCTCCAGATTTGTCCCAAGCACCCCGTCCTTGCGCCCTCACCCCGACCCTCTCCCACAGTCACGGGGGTGCTGCTTACCGCTTGTCGTTTCGTGGGAGAGGGGGGACGTGCGGCGGTGCCGCGAACTGCATTTCGCAACACGGTCGACACGAGTCCTGATTCCGTTTTGTCACGCTGGCCGTAGCATGCAACTTGTTCCACGCGTGAGCAACGTGGGACACGGGGACACCCGTGGGTTGGCGAGCGCGCCAGGGCTGCCGCAGGCTGTTTCTGGATGTGGCTTATGGCTTCGCAGACGGCGGTGCCGGACGCCGCCAAGGGGGGGGCGACGAGGAAGGGCCCGGTCGGGGAATTCCCGTCGCCGTTCGGGACCTGGGTTGGGAGGAGTGATCATCGGCCCCCATCGATTCGACAAATCCCGCGTTCACGCACCCCTCTCGGGGTGCAGGTGTTGTGTTTGGTCCGGCAACCGGGGGTGTTCGCTTCGCTCGACCCCCGGCTAATATCTATGACCCCTATCGGGGTCGGCGTGTTGGAGCGGCCAGGTCGGTCCAAGACGACATCGCGGGAGCCCGGACCGACGTGTCCGATGTATCCGCCCGCTGGGGACCCATTCACCACAAACCGAACCGCTGGGCCGCGCACGACATCCCCCCACAACCCGCCCTGAAAGGGCTGAAGAAATGAGCCGGGGGTCGAGCGAAGCGA
>DNUF01000054.1:0-7158 GCA_003508595.1 Planctomycetaceae bacterium | reverse complement strand
CGAAGCGAACACCCCCGGTCACCCACCCCCAACCGACCGCTGCATCCCGAGAGGGGTGCGTGAACGCGTCGCACACGGACGTGACGTGGGCCGGACCGGCCTGGTGGGGCACGCAGGGTCTCGGCGTGGGACCATGCCGATCCCAACTTGTTTTCTGGATGATCTTATGACTGAGGACGGAACAATGGTGTGCGGACTCTGTCACGGTTCCAGCGCCCCTCTGGCCGTGCCAGGACAACATCGCGCGGACAACGGCACCCACCGACGCCTCGCCTGTTGCGACTGTCTGCCAGCGTTGTGCGGGTGGCCCCAATGGTGCCGGTCCGAGAGCGTTCTCCCCGGCCGGCTAGCTCCGGTTGCGGAAGAGCGTGGGCTTCACGCACGCGGCCACGGCTGGACCGGGGGTGAATCGTCCCGGCAGCAGTTCGGCCAGCCGGGCGATCACCGGCCCCGGGTCGGCCACGAGCTCGGGATACGACACCTCGAGAAGCGTCACCCGCTCGCTGCGTTTGAGGGTCTCACGCATCTGCCGGCTGTGGTGCTCCTGCACCTCGACGAGATGTTTCCGCTCACTCTTCGGTTGCGATCCCTGGCGGGCGAGCATCGCCCACTGCGAATCGACCACCTGCTCGGTCGGCCGCACCATGTAGATGATCGTGTACCGGTGCTTTCCTGGCAGGCTGGGCAACAGCGCCGAAATCACCTTGACGGCCTTCCCCTCCGCCTGCTCAATGAGCCGGGGGTCCTTGGGCAGCTTCTTGACCGCCTCCCACTCCCAATAGCCCTCGGGGTTGTCCTCGTCGGCCACGCGCTGGGCATCGGTGAGCGGTTCGATTCCGCCCGCCCGCAGCAGTTGCATCATCAGGGAGGTCCCCGACCGGGGCAGCCCCGACACGATCAAAAAGTCCTTCGGCACAATCGCGTCGTATTCCGCCTGCCGGCGGTCGACCTCCGCCTGGTGGATCCGGTCCGCCTCGGCCCGCAGGGCGGCCCGTGCCGTGGCCTGCTCCCGCATCGACGCTTCCCGCGCCGCCTGCTCCTGCCGCAGATCACGCAGGGTCGTGTAGGCCCGTTCGTCGTAAATGGCGGCAAGATCGGGCCGGCCGAGCCGACGGTGGACCCGCCCCAGCAGCCGCTGCGCCCGGACCAACCGGGGCGCGAGACGAAGACAGTTCTCCAGCGGCCGTACCGCCTCTTCGAACCGCTCCTGGCTGGCCAGCGCGGCCCCCAGCAGGAAGTGCCCGAGGGGATTGCCAAACTGCAGACCAACGCTCTCGAGCGCCGCTTCGGCCGCTTCCGCATGCCGGCCGGCATGCAGCAGCCCGCGGGCCAGCACAAGGAATGCCTCCGGGTTGTCCGGGTCTAAGGCGAGCACGGTGCGGGCGGCGGTCTCGGCGTCGCCCCAGCGCCGCAGCGCCTGGTAGCTGCGCGCGAGCATCAGCTGGAGCTGCACCTCGTCGGGCTGCTTGTCGCGAACCCGTTCGAGGGCCGCGAGGGCCGCGTGAAAATCCCCTTTCTGGATCGCGATCGATGCCCGCAGCAGATCGGCCTGCTCGGTCCGGCCGAACGTTTCCGCCGCCCTCTCGATGGTCGCGTCGGCCTCGTCCAGCAGCCCAAGCTGCATCTGGCAGCGGGCGAGAACCTGGGCATGGTCGGTGCGGAAGGGGGCCGCGTGGAAGCAGTTCTCCAGCAGCGGCAGCGCCTGCTCGTACCGCTCTGTCGACATGCAGGCCCGGGCGATGTTCCAGTCATTCTCGCGGTTGGTCTCGGCGGCGGCCTGACCGGGATCGTCGGGGATCTCGTCGATGTAACCGAGCGCCACAAACTGCTCGAGCAGCGCCTTGTCGGTCCCCTCCCCCGGTCGCCGTCGTGCCTTCGCAAGGCCATCCGCGGTCTCCCACGTCGGCACGGTCTCGACCGGCCGCCGCGACGCGAACGCTTCCTCGAGGACGCGCCCCTCCATGTCGGCACCAACGGGCAGGCCGAACCAGTGGAGGATCGTGGGGGTGACGTCGAGCAGCCGGGCGCCGTGGATGAGTTCGTCCTGTTTGAATCCCGGGCCGCCGGCGATGAACACCCCCTGCGGGCGGTGCCAGACCGTGATCCCGGCTGGCACGCGCGGCGTGAACCTGGGGCGCAGATGGTCGCTGTGGAACCCGTGATCGGAGACGAGGACGATCGCGGTGTCGGGCCCGGCGAGCTGCACGAGCCGGCAGAGAAAGAGGTCGTGGAGCCGGTAGATCCCGTTGACGACCTGCTTGTAGAGCTCGAAGTCGGCCTCGGGAATCCCCTCCATCCGGGGGGGATGGTAGGGCATGAACAGATGGCTGACTTCATCGATGGCGCGGTAGTAGACCGCCATGAAGTCCCAGTCGGGCTCGGTCACCAGCAAGTGCGTGGCGGCGTTGTGGGCCGAGCAGGCCTCGGCCAGCTTCTGGGCGAGCAGCCAGAGCCGGCGATCTTTGGTCTGGTCGACTGTGGCAGCGGCCGGCACCAAGAGTCGGATCAGGTCATCGGGATCGATGTCATGCGGGCTGACCCGCAGATCGTTCATCACCTCGGCCAGTTCCGGCGGCCAATAGGTGCCGGCGAGCGGAGGTGACCATTCAGAAGGATCCTGATCTGGCTGCGTGTCCCGCACGTGGCAGAACATGTTCGAAACGACGCACCCGGGATGATCTTCCTCGCCATGCGTGGCGAACCAGCTCACGACATGACTGCGCAGGCCGCGGCTGCCGAGGATCTCCCAGAGCGTACGGCACTTGCGTGTGGCGGCGGAGACGGGAACGACGGCACCCGTGCCGGGGTCCACTTCCGTGAACCCCGGCACGCCGTGGTGGTACGCCATCTTTCCCGTGGCGATGCTCGTCCAGAGCATCGGGGAGAGTTGCGGCTCAAGGGTCGCCAGGTTGCCGCTCGTCCCCCTCTCAACAAGGCGGGCGACGCCGGGCAACTCTCCGGCGTCGAGGAGCGGATGGATGATCTTCCAGTCGGCGGAATCCCAGCCAACCAGCAGCAGCCTCCGGCGACGGTCGTTCATTGATCAGGCCGTCGCCTCGGCGGTGGCCGCCGCGGCACGCTTGCGCCGACGACGCTCGAGCATCGCCACCGAGCCCATCGCCAGCATGGCGGTGCCCGCGAGGGTGTTCGAATCGGGCTCGGGGACGGCAGCCCCCGATGGGGTCGTAATGCCGACTCCGGCGGCCGACTCGTAAGCCGCACTCAGGACCTGAAACTGCCGTGAGGTGGAATTCCACGTCACCTCGATGTAGCCGTAGCGACCGAGAGCGTCTTTGAAGCCAAGGAAACTGTCCGGGCCGAAGTCGGGGGCAAGGTATGAGTTGTAGGCGAAAGCATTTTGAAAGAGACCAGTTCCCCAGAAGTTGGGGTTGCCACCGGCGGTCGCATCGACAACGCTCCCAGCCGCGAACTTGATGGGACTCGCATTCCCATAACCTGAGGCGATGTAGAGGAAGTCTTGTCCCGACAGTCCGACAGACCCGAAACCGCCGTTCGTCACTAATAGTGTACCGGCGTTGGCGGTCGGCCAATTAAACACATTGAAGTACGAGCCACTCGCAGCCCCACCGTTGACAGCCGAGAAGGAGGAGACGTCGATCGGAATGACCGCCGCTTCGGTCGTTGTCGCGAGTGCGCCGCTGCCGAGGCCGATCGCCAAATAGGCACCGAGGCGGGACAGGGGGAGATTGGAGGCGTCGGTCGCGGCGGACCCTGCGGACAATTTGTTGCTCATCATGTGGGCTCGTCTCATTTGCAAAGAGAACTTGGAGACCCCTGCATCGGAACGTCCGATTTTTGCAGGGAGTGCGTCTCAACAATCACGGCCGGGCCCACAACCGTGAACTGAGCTTAATGCAGGCTACGGACCGCGTGCAAGCAGACGAGGGGTCATCCCCTTTTGGCCGCACTGCAATTTCCTTCCCAAAGCGTTGTCAAAAGAGCACTTGGACAATTTCCAAAGAAAATCAAAAAGACCCACAGGGGAGAAATTCGGGACATCCCAGCGTCGCACGAGGGAAACGACAGGGACATCCTTTGAGCGGAGCACATGTGTCAGGACTATTTTCCGGGTCTTCCCCGGGGTTTAATGGTCGACTGGAGGTTCAATTGCAGTGAGACGCGCTGGACCCAAGTCTCGCTCCCCAACGGCGAGCCTCGGTTGCCGCTGATGCGCACCGCCTTGAGTTCCACGGCTGTCAGCGGTGTGTTGGCCCGCTCGACCCCGCGGGGCGCGCGGGAAAGGGGCCAGACTGAGAGCAGATGCGGCACTCGTTCGGGGTCATCCAGCCACCGGTTCGGTGAATCCCATCTCCAGTCCTTGGCTCTCTTGACCAGGCCGGCCCACAATGAATCCTGCCACTCTGGCTTCCGTGCGTTCCACTCGACTCACAGTCTTCTCAAAACCCCCGCAGGGCGCGCGCAGGCCTGCATCGGGTCCTTCTCCCCCCTGGGGGAGAAGGTGCCCGAAGGGCGGATGAGGGGGAAACCGTCCCCCGACACACCGCTCTCATTCCCGTCCCCGACAAAGCTCCAGATTTGTCCCAAGCACCCGGCCCTTTCGCCCTCACCCCGACCCTCTCCCACAGTCACCCGGGTTCTGCTTACCGCTGGTCGTTTCGTGGGAGAGGCAGGACGCGCGGCGGTGCCGCGAACTGCATTTCGCAACCTGACGGAAACGAGTGCTGAATCCGTTTCTTCTGCGCGGGCCGGATTCAAATATTCGTCAACTTCGACAAAATCCACGCGATGACTACAATAGCGCGAGTCAATTAAATCCGGAATCTTGGAAGCACCGACACCAAAATTGGCCTGTGGATTCAGGAAGCCTTCGGCAAGCGACGGATGGTTGCCGAATTCAGGAGATCTGCCAGGACAGTCCCACTGCGGGAGTGACAGCAGTGTGGGCGGGATCGCACTCGTCAAATAGGCCCTTCGCAGAGGAGAGTCTCTTGGATCGCGACGTCGATATTGTGACCAATTCTCTGCGCGCGCTCGATCCGGACGGCAAACGAATCGCCATGGTGATTCGCAACACCCTGGACCAACTTTATGATGGCCAGCACACGGGGCGTTATCGCTGGGACCAACTACATAAAACGGAAAAAACTCATTGCGGCACACTGATCGAAATCAATCTTCAGAGGGAGATGAAGTTCACGGACGGCCTGCAGATGGATTTCCAGATTGGCGGTATCGAAGTGGACTGCAAGTATTCCCAGTCTCTCGGAGGCTGGATGATTCCGTTGGAGGCTGTGGGACAGATCTGCCTGCTGCTGTGGGCGGACGATGAGCGTGCCGAATGGAGTCTCGGAATCAAAAGAATGGATGAGCAAGTGCTCGGAAGAGGTGCGAACCGAGACAGCAAACGGACTCTATCGGCAACTGGTCGTGAATCGATTCGATGGGTCTTTCATCATGCCCCGCTTCCTCCGAATGTCCTGCTGCAACTTCCTCGCCATCAGGTGGACTATATCATGTCACTGACGAGTGGCCAGAAACGAATCGATGAGATCTTCCGAGTCGCCCAGGGCAGGATCATCGGACGCGGCGTGATTGCCACACTCGGCCAACAGGAAGATTACATGAAGCGGGTTCGAGGCAACGGTGGTTCGCGCAGTCGGCTGAGTTCAGAGGGGATATTGATTCTCGGTCATTACGATGAACACCGTCGAATCGCTAAAGAATTGGGTTTGCCGATTCCTGAGCTGGGTGAACTGGTGAGCGTGCGTGTCGTTCGTGCAGGCCATCGGGGCCGACAGACCGCCCGGATTCAAAACGAGTCTTGGCGCATAGCCAATCCAGAGGACCCGATCGAGACCGCACCCGACTGCCCTCACTCTGTTTAGTCAGACCTGGAAGCGCAGTCGTCGCTGGCTGCTTTTGACGCGTTTCTTGGCCAACTCGTTGTAGTTGGGATTGAGTTCGATCAGGATCGCATTCCGATCCTCCTCTTGGGCGACGGCACCGGTTGTGCCAGAACCCCCAAAAGGATCGAGAATTGTGTCTCCTGCGCGAGAGCCCAAGAGGATGCAACGCCGGGCCAGTTCCCGGGGGAATGCGGCCGGATGACCGGCCCCGCTCGTATCCGGCCCTAATCGCCAATAATTGCGCAGATTGGCACCGGACTCTTCGCGCACTCCCTTCGAGTCGTAGTAGTATCCTGATTGCTTGGCGAACAGGAACAGTTCCTCAGTCGCGTTGGTGGGGCGATTCTTGACGCTTTCGGGCATGGCGGTCTTTTTGATCCACACAATTCGGGAGCGCAGAATCCAACCCGCTTCCTGCAATGCGAACGCCACTCGCCACGGCAAGCCCATCAGGTCACGATCCTTGAGGCCCCACACCTCGGGTACCTTACAGTTCCGCTTTTGAATCATTTTCTTGGTGTTGCCAACCTTGGCATTGGGACCGCAGTTTCCCTGGCCTCCATTGCGCGCGTACCCATCGCCAACATTCAGCCAGACCGTCCCATCCGGACGAAGGACCCGGTGGACCGCATCAAACACCTCAACGAGACTATCGACATACGCCCGGGGAGAAGGCTCCGCTCCAATTTGCTGATCATGCTCATAGTCACGTAAACCCCAATACGGGGGTGACGTCACGCAGCATTGAATGCTTTCCGCCGGCAGTGTCGGAAGCAAAGTTCGGCTGTCTCCCGTGAGGATGGAAACCTGTCCGCCAGTGGCCTTTTCAGAGCCCACCTTGTTGTCTCCACGTGACATCAATTCATCCTGTGCGAGAGGAGTTTGGATTGTAACGGAGCTGACAGACTTTGCAGTCGTGCTCGTTGGTTTTCCGAGCCCAGTGAATACAAGAGTCACCGGAGATTTTGTCATCCGTCCAGATCTTTGCCTCATCTGATCAGTAGAATACATTAGTTCTCAGGCAAATACAAGTGTGCATTTCTTCTTTTCCGGTGGAAATGATCATGAACACTGGATTCACTTCGCCGCAGCATTGAGCAGACGCCAAAGAGTGGCTTTCAGGTTGAAATCACCACCGCCTCCGGTCCATCCCGACTCACCCCGCCAAAGGTGTCACGACGCTTTTCCGGGGCTTGACACCGTTTCGTTCCCTGACACCGAGTCGTCAAAATCCCGTAGTGCACGTGCAGACCTGCATCGGATCCTTCTC
>DNUF01000138.1:25376-26347 GCA_003508595.1 Planctomycetaceae bacterium | reverse complement strand
TCGGCCCACTGGGAGTGCGTGGGTTCAACCTGTTCGCCAAGGCCGCCCTTGCCATGGCCGTCGAGCATCCCGAACAGCTCACAGCCCCCATCCGCAAGGGCCTCCTGGCCCCCTATGGCAACTGGCACGACCGAGTCGCCATCCAGCGTTTTGTGGAGGACATTCCCCTGCGTCCCTCACACCCGAGCTACCAGACACTGGCAGAGATCGAAGAACGCCTCACACGGCTGCAGAATCATCCGCTGCTGCTGATCTGGGGAGAGCGCGACTGGTGCTTTACCCCCGAGTTTCGTCGCGAATTCCAGCGTCGATTTCCCGCCGCGGAGGTCCTCGCCCTCGACAACGCGGGGCACTATGTCTTCGAAGATGCCCGGCCGCAGGTCCTCGCACGACTGCAGCAATTCCTCGAAGCCCACCCGCTGCCGGCCCAATCCCTGACCGCCCACCCGTCGCCAGGCGCGCCGTAGTCCACGCTCCGGACCATCTCTCGCAGGTCCGCCATTCCCCCAACGAGCCGCGACAGGGCGACTGGTCTTGCGCTCTTTGCGAAAGCGACTGTTGTGGCACGCTTTCGTCAGAACGGCACAGTCCCGGCAAGCGGGGGAACCCAGCCGTCCCCACCCGAACGCGCCAGCCCGAATCTACAGCAGTTCCTCGATGGGGGAGCCAGCCTCGAGGGCGGGCACGGGACGACCGGCATGGTTCAGGAAACTGAGGTTGGGATCGACGCCGAGCACGCGGTAAATCGTGTGATGGATGTCGGCCGGGGTGACGGGACGATCTTTGGGAGACTCTCCCAGGCGGTTGGTCGAACCGACGATCTGACCGCCACGCACGCCCCCCCCGCCCAGCAGGCAGAACATCGCATTCCCCCAGTGGTCGCGTCCCGGAGTCCCCTTGCTGAGGGGTGGCCCGCCATTCCCCCCGTCATTCATGCGGGGAGTCCGGCTGAATTCGCCACACAACACCAC
>DNUF01000138.1:21833-25039 GCA_003508595.1 Planctomycetaceae bacterium | reverse complement strand
CCGGCTTCCACCAGGCGCCGGGCCAGCAGCGTGCTCTGTCCCCAGGAATGCCGGCCGTATCGATCCCTGAGCCGGGGATCTTCGGAATTGATGTCAAACGCGCGCCGGGCATTTTCGCCCGTGACAAGGTCAAACGCCTGGCGTTCGAACCGGTCCATGGCCGCCAGGGTTCCGCGGGCGTCGGTATCACGCCGCAGCTTGTCGAAAAACTGGCTCAGCCCCTGTCGATCCTGCAGCCGTTCCAGCGAAAGCCCCTGGGCCAACTGGATGTTCTGGACCTGGAACGCGGGGGAATTCGGATCTCCATCCGTCTCAAACGGATTGTGCTGGATCCCGACATAATTGGCCCCGAAATAGCCGGGACGCAACCCGATGCTGGAGGCGTAGGGAACCGCACAGTGCGCGGGGACTCCCGGACGCCGCGAACCAATGGTCGCCGTCGCCATCGCCCCGACGAACGGGGATTTGCCCGGCGTGTCGGCACCGCTGGCACCACCCCGGCCGGTGAGCATCAGGTGCCCGCCGGCGAAGTGATCGCCGTTGTTGTGATACAGCGAACGGACAATCGAGAACCGGTCCGCCCGCTGTGCCTGCAGGGGGAACAACTCGGTCAGCTCAAAACCGGGGACATTGGTCGGAATCGGGGACCAGATGCCCCGGTATTCGGCAGGAGCTTCGGGCTTCATGTCGTACATGTCCATGTGCCCGGGACCGCCATCCAGCCAGATCAGGATGACCGACGTCTTTTTGCCGCTCCCGTCGGGAGACCCCTCTCGGGCCTTCAAGATTGTCGGCAATCCCACCGAGGCCATCCCCGCCAGCCCCACCTGAACGAAGCTGCGCCGCGTCAGCCCATCGCAGTAGCGACCGGTCGATTCCGCAGAGACTCGCAACATCGCACCACTCCTCAACAACAGGGACCCACGAACAGAGACTCACACCCCCGGCATCCGACTCGCCACCCACCACTCACATAAACCATTGCCGATTTATAAATCGGCCCCACTCCAGGGTCAACTGGAAGCGATTCCGCAGCTGGTCCAGGGTTCGGGCGCGGGGACCGGAACGGGACAGGCCGCACAACCATCAGGTTCCTCACGAACCGATCAGTCCCCAGACGGGCTCACCCTGGCTGAGTGGCCAGGGACGATCGAGCGAATCCCGCAGCACGAGTTCGGGAGAAATCCCCAGCAGGTGATAAATCGTGGCCGACAGATCTTCCGGGGTGACCGGTTGGGACGCCGGATAGGCGGCCAGGCGATCGGACGAACCATAGACGGCCCCCCCGGGAATTCCCGCGCCGGCGAGCAGGACGGTGTTGCAGGGAGCCCAGTGATCCCGACCGGCGGCATTGTTGATTTGTGGCGTTCGCCCGAACTCCCCCAACCAGACGATGAGTGTGTCATCCATCAGGCCACGTTCGGCGAGGTCATCGAGCAGCACCGAGAATCCACGATCGAGATTGGGGCAGAGTTTCTCGCGCAGGTCGATGAAGTTCTTCGCGTGAGTATCCCAGTACGCGTCATCCCGTTCCCAATTCACAGTCACCAGGGGAACATCGCGCTCCAGCAACCGGCGGGCCAGCAGGCAGCCCTGGCCGAACGGGGTCGTCCCATAGGCCGCCCGGACCTCCGGCGGTTCTTCATCGATGGCGAACGCCCCGCGGACCTGGGGAGTCGTCAACAATTCAAACGCACGGGCGTAATCGCCAGTCAATTCCTGGACGGGGCGAGTCGATTCCAGGCTGCTCAAGTGCTGCTCCAGACGGGTCAGCAGACCGCGTCGCGACTGCAGGCGTCCGGTCGCCTCGACAGGTGGCAGGGGCTGGAAGTTGGCCGCATTGGCATTCTGTGGAACAAACAGCGGATCAAAACCCCCACCGAGGAAACCGGCGAAGAACCCGGGGAAAATATGGTTGTTCGCCGACACCTGGTTGGCAGGGGCGTTGAGGCTGACCGCGGCCGGGAGACTTCTCGCGATCGCCGTCTCCCCTGGCTGCCACCCTCCCTGTCGCGCCAGATGCTGAGCCACCGCCCCAAAACAGGGGAAATCATCCGCCGCATTCTGGGGATTGCTGGCCGGGCGCAGATGACGCCGCCCCGTCAGCATGTAATGCATCGCGACCGTATGGGTGTTGTCGGGATGGGTGACCGACCGGATCTGGGCAAAACGGTCAGTCCGCTGGGCAAGTCGGGGAAGATGCTCACCGACAATCAGATCCGGCACGACCGAGGGAATCGGCTGAAACTCACCCCGCACTCCGCTGGGAGCATGCGGCTTGAGGTCCCAGAGATCCTGGTGGGCCGGGGCCCCAAACATGAACAACACCAGGCAACGCCGGGCCCTGCCGAAACTCGCCCGTCCCACAGACACCGGTGACCCCGCGGCCCGCGAGCGGCCGGCCCACAGCTGCGGCAGGGTCAACCCCAGGGTCGACAGTCCCCCGGCCCGCAGCCATTCCCGCCGGGAATGCGGTCCCGACACCACGTTCGCCCCACCCATCGGTTGCCGACCGTTCACGGAATCCATACGAATTCCTTCACGTTGAACAGCACATGGGCCAGGTCGGTCCAGGCACGGCCCGAATCGTCGGCTGCGTATTGGGTGGCCTGGGTGCGCAGGAACTCCCGGGCCGCTGCGAGCTCTTCGGGTTGGGCCGGACGGGCGAACGCCATCTGGTACATCGACTGGATGCGGTCGACGTCATCCGCCTGTTCCGCGAGTATCCTGCGGGCCCACAATTCGGCCTGTTGAACCACAAACGGATTGTTGAGCATCGCCAGTGCCTGAGCCGGCACATTGGAGACCGATCGACGGCCAATGGTGGTGAACGGCACCGGTGAATCGAACGCCTGGAACAGCGGATTCAGGAAGTTGCGGCGGACGGCCAGGTACACGCTTCTTCGGCCCGCTCCATCGAGTGGCCCGGATGCTCCGGGACGACCACGACCGATCATGAAGGGGGTCAGGTGGGGCATCACGCCCGAACCGTACATCGTGGTATCAAGCCGACCCGAGATCTGCAGCATTGCATCGCGAATCGCCTCTCCCTCGAGTCGCCGCAGGTTGGCCCGGTGCAGTTTCCTGTTCAACGGGTCGGCCTCTTCGGTCGCCGCGTCGGCCGGATCACTGCTGAGGGCATAGGTTCGCGACAGGACCAGCAGGCGATGCAGCGATTTCAGGGACCACCCCTGACGAATGAACTC
>DNUF01000138.1:21245-21554 GCA_003508595.1 Planctomycetaceae bacterium | reverse complement strand
ACCGTGCGCACCAGCCCTTCGCCAAAATGATGTTTCCAGACCCGGTTGACGATGACCCGTGCGGTGAGCGGATTCGCAGGATCCACCAGTCGCCGCGCCAATTCGAGCCGACCACTTCCCGAACCGTAGTCTCCCTCCAGCCCTCCCAACGACTCCAGAAAACGGCGGGGAACCTCCTCCCCAAACCGGTTCGGATTCCCCCGGGGATGAAGCCGTTCGTGACGCAGGGTCCCCTCGGTCAACCCCAGGGCCCGGCGACCATGGGCCACAGCCTGCTCCAGTTGCTGTCGCTGCTGTTGCCAGGCGAGC
>DNUF01000138.1:2503-20934 GCA_003508595.1 Planctomycetaceae bacterium | reverse complement strand
TCCGGTGTCGCCGCCGCGCCCCGATGGTTTTCTGCATCCGACAGCGCAGCCGCCCCCCCCTCTTTCCAGGTCTTGCAGAGTGCCCGAGCCAGTCGCTCCGCCCCGGTTTCGGGGGAACCCTTCGTCAATTCCTGGACGAGGTCAGCGGCCACCCCTGTGGCCATGGCCGGTGTGGCGTCGCTGTCACTGAACAGGACCTGTTCGAGAACCGCAAAGCCGTCCCCTTCATCGAGCACTTCAATATAGGCGGCATGCCCCACCCACTTGCTGACATCCTGGACAATCCAGCGCAGCTCTCCGGGGGAGTTGAGACCGTATTCCAGTCCCCCATAGATGGGATACCGAATCTGCTGAAACTGGTCGATCACCAGTCGCAACCGGGCCCCCTGGCCTGCAATCCGGTAGAGAATCCGTGAACTCGGAATCTCAAACGTCGGTGAGCGGAGTGTGCCCTGCAACCGCAGCAGCTGGGCCCCACTGTGGGCCAACCGCAGCGAGGGATCGGCCCCGAGAAGCGGACCTGCCGCCAGCAGCCCCGTCGCAGACACCGGTTCCGTGCCGAAGGCCTCTCCCGTCACAATCCATCCGGAAAAATCCTCCCGGAACGACGCGAATCGTTCGGGTGCCGGCGATTTTCGAACCGGGGCCGCCTGGAGTTCGCCACACCACCGCTGCCAATCTTCGGAGGTGGGGACGCCGGGCCGTGCCAGCCAGAGTCGCCAGGCATGCAGGGGGTCGGCCTCGCCAAGGGGGGAAGGTTCCCGCAGCATTTTCACCCACGCCGCAAGCCGCCCCGCGTCGAGCCGGCGTTGTGCGGCCACCTGTTGCAGACGCACTCCCTCGGGTCCCGGCACCGGCGCATCGCTGAAGGTGATCTGGTCACAACCGATGTTCCCCCAGCCTCCGGTCACCGCGTCGACGATCTCGATCTGGGCTTTCTTCCCGAGCCAATCCCGAACGTCGAACGTGGTCCACTCCATCCGGTTGTTGTTCTTTCCGGTGACGGTTCGCACGGGATCGGCCATTCCGTCCAGGCGGAGGTTGACGCACGTCTTTCCGGCGTGAGCCCCACCACCAACGAGGAAGTGAATGAAGGGATGCTCAATGACAAACACCGGTGACGAGAGGGTTCCCGTCAGTTCATCGGTGGCGCGCCGCTCTCCACCGGCATCGAGTACCGAATGCGAATTGACCAGTCCTTTGCCGATGGCCCCGACGTCCCCCTGGTAGCCGGGGAGTGGCAGCCGGTTGGGCCGGGCTCCGAAGGCATTGCCCGACGTGCGCCAGCCGTCCCAGGTGTCTCCCTCAAAGTCGGCAAACACCCTCGACTGTGCGCCGGGTTTGTCCCCATCGGGGCCAGAGGGACGCAACACCTCGGCTGCAGCCGCCAGCCAGGCCGCCAACTCTCCCGGATCAACGGTCGCCAGGCGCTGGAGTGCTCCCCTCGTGATTTCGGCATTCTGCAATTCCGCAGCCGCGCGAAGTTCGCGGCGACGCGCCGCGTCATCGACCGGGGTGACCGCCATCCGGGAACTCTGGAGAAACCCGCACAGCGCATGGTAATCACGCGTCGAAATCGCATCGAACTTGTGGTCGTGACACCTGGCACACCCCACGGTCTGTGCCAGGAATGCCTTGGCGAACACATCGACCTGGTTGTCCAGACGCTCGGCTGAGTCGACGCGGATATCGACCGGCGAATGCTTCGATTCCCCCAGGAACCAGAACCCGGTCGCGATGGCCGATTCGTTGAAGTGCTCGACCGGGTGAAGACGGGGTTCGGCCAGCAAGTCTCCGGCAACATGCTCGCGGACAAACTGGTCGTAGGGGACATCGGCATTGAGCGCCCGGATCACGTAGTCGCGGTACTCGAATGCGAGCGGAATCTCGAAGTCGAATTCATGCCCCGACGTCTCGGCATAACGCACCAGGTCGAGCCAGTGCCGGGCCCAGCGCTCACCATAGCGTTCCGAAGCCAGCAGGCGATCGACCACCTTTTCTTCAGCCTGGGGAGTGGTGTCAGCGAGGTAGTCGCTGATCTCGGCCAACGTCGGAGGCAGGCCGGTGAGATCAAAGGTCACGCGACGCAACCAGCCCCGGCGATCGATGCGTTCGTTGGGCGCGAGCCCCACAGTCTCCAGTTCCGACACCACAAACCGGTCCACCGGGTTGGCGACCCATTCCGGGTGCCGGACATCGGGAGGGGAGACCTCACGGCGGGATTGGAGCGCCCACTGCTGCGAGCGGCGGGATTGCAGGTCGAACCCCGAGGTCTCAGAGGCCTTTTCCTCGGACCAGGGGGCTCCCCGCTGAATCCATTCCGTCAGTGCGGCCACCTGTTCGTCGGGGAGCCGACCACGGGGGGGCATTTTCATATCCCCCTCGTATTGCACAGCGTCCACAAGCCGACTCGAGGTCGGTTTCTCGGCGTCGAAGACGGCTCCCCCATCGCCCCCCTTGAGCAGCCCCGCCCGCGAATCGAGACGCAAGCCCGACTCCTGACGCGTCGCACCGTGACACTTCTGGCACGTTTCGACCAGGATGGGACGAATCCGTTTCTCAAAGAACTCCAGGTCCTCCGCGGAGACTTCGGCATGGCACCAATGGGGCGCCTGAATCACAAGGCACAGCAGCGCGGCCACAAGCGGTCGGACCAGTCCGGTGATTGGAGACTTCGTGGGGAGTACAGTCATCGCACGAGAGTGGACAGAGAGAATTGGAAACACTCAGGACTCTGAACCGGTGTGAAGCCGGAGCATCTGGATGAGGCGGCCAGCGGCCGCTTCGGCGAACGCGCGGTCATTGATGTGACAGTCCAGTTCTTCGACGGGAACCCGACCGGCCGTCTCGCGGATTCCCTGGAACAGCCGACTTCGGGCCTGCGGGTCGTCGAACGGTTGTCCCGTGGCATCAATCGCCGAGACTCCCCTGGCGGGAAGCAGGATGCAGCTTGGGCCGCTGGCCGCCGCGGCCTTGGCCCCCAGTTCGCACCCCAGTGCGTGGTTTTCTTCCGGCGTGGTCCGCATCAGGGTGACGGTGGGATTGTGGCGGTGAAATTTGCGGTCGCGGAACTGGTGAGGGACCGAATCCGCCGGGCCAAAATTGACCATATCGAGCGCCCCGACCGAGATCACCTGGGGAATTCCCCGGCGGCCCGCCGCTGTCAGTCGATTCGGGCCAGCCGACAGGATTCCACCGACCTGCTCATCCGCCAACTCGGTGGTGGTGAGATCGAGGACACCGGCGATCAGCCCCTCGGCAATCAGCGACTCCATCGCCTGGCCCCCATTTCCCGTCGCATGAAAAATCAGCACTTCATAGCCCGCCTCTTCCAGCAATGGCCGGGCGGCGGACACGCAGGGGGTGGTGACACCAAACATCGTGGCGGCCACCAGGGGACGTTCCTGCCCGGGGGCGTCGGCCGAGGCGAGAGCCGGGTTCGACACCAGGCCCGCCATGGCCCGGGCCGCCTGGTCAAGCACCGGACGACTGATGCGGTTCAGTCCCACCAGGTCGACCACCGAATTCAGCATGAGGATGTCTTTATCCCCCACCCACGGACGCACCTGACCGGATGCCAGGGTACAGACCATCAGCTTGGGGACACCGATCGGCAAGGCGCGCATGGCCGCGGTGGCAATGGTCGTGCCCGCCGATCCACCGAGCCCGAGGACTCCCGAGACACGCCCCTGTGCATGGGCCTGTTGAATCAGCAACCGGGTCCCTTCGGCAGCGGCAGCGACGGCAGTTCCCCGATCTCCCGGATGCTGGCGATCGGGGAGAGGACAACCGGCAGCCGCGAAGACCTGTTCGCGGCTGAGGTCGGCAGCCACAAACGGTTCTCCCGACGACCCGCCATCGACCAGCACCACATCCATTCCGAGTTGGCGAAGCCGGTCGCGCACAAACGCCGCTTCGCGTCCCTTCGTGTCCAGAGTGGCAATCAGGTAGACAGGCATGGGAAGGTCGGATTCGGCACAGGGACCGGGAAGGCAAGTCGGGGAACAGGCTGGGAGCAGGGGTCCTGATCAGGCAAACAATTCGGGACGCACGATTCCGGTTCCAGACACCGGATGCGGTCGACCATCAATCCCCGGAACGGTCAGGTGGGGATCGATCCCCAACAGGTGCAGGGAGGTCGCGAGCAGGTCCTTGGGAGACATCGGCGTCTCTTCGACATCGCCCCCCTGCGCATCGGTTCGCCCCACGACCTGGCCTCCGGCCGTCCCTCCTCCAGCCACGGCCACCGAGTAGGCGCGCGACCAGTGGTGACGCCCCGCGCCGATCGGCTTCGAATCGATCTGGGGGGTCCGGCCATGCTCACTCATCCACAGCACCAGGGTCTCGGAGAGCAACCCCCGTTCTTCGAGGTCGAGAATCAGGGCGGAATAGGCGAGATCCATGCCCGGAAGCAGGTATTCCTTCAGGCGGGGAAAGTGGTTCGCATGGGTGTCCCATGCACAGCCGGCAAAAATCTCGTAGGCATCCCAGAACACGGTGATAAACGGACAACCGGCTTCGACCAGCCGGCGGGCGGCCAGGCAACTCTGCCCAAACAGCGTCATGCCATACCGGTCCCGGACCGACACCGGTTCGCGGGACAGGTCCAGGGCCCCACGCAGACGGTCCGAGGTGAGCACAGACCATGCGGTCTGGCGATGTCGGTCGTAGGTGCTCAGGCGGCTGTTGAGATCCAATCCCCGGCGTAGGTCGTCAAACTGTTCCAGCAGGTGTCGACGCTGGTTGAGCCGATCCGGTGTCATGGTGTCTGCTCCGGGACCGGTTTCCGAGAGCACAAAACGCCCATCAGCCGTGCAACCGGCGTAGGGGTCCTGGACCAGCTTCGACTGTCCATCCGACAGCTTGGGGGCTGTCCGCGTTCCCCCGCCCTGGTACGTCGGCCAGAACGGATCGTACTGCTGCCCGAGAAACGCCGCATACGGTCCCGCGAGGGGCACAATGTCGCTGCGGGAATTCAACAGCCATGGCAGGCCCACGTTGTTGGGCATGTCAGCGGGCAGCAGGCCCCGCTGCTGTTCCCGTGCGTAACCCACGACGGAACCGAGGAAGGGCCATTGACGCACATCCCGGGGCCGGGTCTCGAGGGAGACATCGTACTCGGGAATTCCGCTGGTGGAGTAGCAGACACAATGCAGCGGATACGGATGGGTCATCGACCGGACCACAGTCACCCGGTCCATGACCTGGGCCACGCGGGGGAGGTGGTCGCAGATGGAGATCCCGGGGACTGAGGTCTCAATCGCCCCCAGTTCCCCCCGAATCTCGACCGGGGCCGTCGGCTTGGGATCAAACGTTTCGTGCTGCGGCGGCGATCCGTAGGGGAACAGCAGGATGCACGACTTGGCCCGGCCAAATGACCGCTCGTCCCCAGCGGGAGTCGCACTCGATTCCCGACCGGCCAGCAGTGAATCCAGCCCCAGGCCAAACGCCCCCAGCCCCCCCAGCCGCAGCGCTTCGCGACGGGTTGCCCGGCCCAGGGTCGGTGCACTGTTTCCGGAAACGCTCAACATGGTCCGATTCGACTCCCGAGCGACGATTGACCGCAGCCACACATGACCAGATCCGGGTCTGATCCTGTTCCCAGACTACCCGATCCCCACAGGTGTCGCCACAGCGCCTGGCGTAACGGTTGAAACGGTCGCAACGACTTTCAATTTCGAGAGGGACTCCCCGCCCTGATCCGAGCGTCCCCGGTACGGTCGATCGTTTACAGCAGCCGATCGCTGTGCGACAACCAATGCTGGAGAAACCCGCCCCCTCCCGAACAGGACCACCCGTTCTCGTTGTTCGTTGTTGCAGGCACCGATTCCCTTGTCCGAACCCCCACTACTCTCTGTCGTCATACCAGCCTTGAACGAGGCGGAAAATCTTCCACAGGTTCATCGCCGGGTCGAGGAGTCTCTGTCGGCGCTCCCCTGCGAATGGGAACTGATTTTCATCGACGACGGCAGCACCGATCGTTCCCTGGAGGTCGGACGCGAACTGCATGCCCGTGATCCGAGGGTGCGGATGATCAGTTTTTCCCGGAATTTTGGAACGCAGATGGGAATCCTCGCGGGCCTTGAGAGTGCCCGTGGTGATGCGGTGGTGGTGATGGACGCCGACCTGCAACATCCTCCGGAACTGATCCAGAAACTGTTTCAACTCTGGCGCGAGGGACACGAGGTCGTCTATACCATTCGCCAGCAGACCGAAAACGTCGGGTTCCTGAAGAAGTTCACTTCGTCGATGTTTGCGAAGGTCTTCAACCAACTCGCGCGGCCTCCGATTGACCCGCAGGGGAGCGACTTTCGCCTGCTCGATCGCCGGGTGGTGGATGCACTGATCGCCATGCGTGAGCGCAGGCGGTTCTTCCGGGGACTTTCCACCTGGGTCGGCTTCCGACAAATCGGAATTCCCTACGTGGCACGAGCCCGGGCTTCGGGAGAGACCAAGTACAACTACCGCCGGCTGATTTCGCTGGCCCTGGATGCCATCACATCGTTTTCCACAGTCCCGCTGCGACTGTGTGCCTGGGTTGGTTTCGTGTCAGCCGTCGGAGTTCTGCCCTATGCATTCTGGGCCGTCTATGTGAGGCTGTTCCGCAACGACTACATCCCGGGCTGGCCCGCGTTGATTGTCTCGGTCCTGTTCCTCGGGGGAGTCCAGCTGATTTCCCTGGGAGTGCTGGGAGAGTACGTCGGACGAATCTACGAAGAGGTCAAGGGGAGACCCCACTACATCGTCCGGGAGATGGTGGGACCTCCGGGAGAGCAGCCAGCAAACGACGGTGAAGGGAGAAGCCGGTGAATCGGCTGATTCTGAATGCCGACGACCTTGGGATCGCCGAGTCGACCAACGAGGCCATCCTGCAGGCGCACCGGGACGGGATCCTGACGCGGTGCAGCCTCATGGTGGTCGGACCGGCCTGCGCTCATGCGATGGCCGCCATTCGCTCGTGGCAATCGCAGATTCCGGTGGGCCTGCACATTTCGCTCACCTCGGGTCGACCGGTCTCCCCGCCAGAGACCATTCCCTCACTGGTGAATGGTTCCGGGGTTCTTCACCGGGGGTTCGCCTCCCTCTGGGCTCTCGCCACCTGGGGGGGGAGATCAGCGCGGGAGGAGATTTCCCGCGAGATCGCCGCCCAGTTCCAGGCGTTTGCGGAGACTGGCCTGCCTCTGAATCACGTGGACGGTCATCGTCACATCCACATGATTCCCGCGATTTTTGACCTCGTGGTCCAACAGGCCCGCGCGAATCACTGCCCGGAAATCCGCATCTCGCGGGAACCATTTCCGAAACTCGCCGGGCGTGGCCGCGATGTGATCCAGCAGCCCGCCCAACTCGTGGACCTGGTGAGGAATCTGCCCAAGCTCTGTCTCCTCGCCTGGTGGTCGCGCCACGCCCGCCGCGGGGCCGCTGGATTGCAGACCCTCGACCGTGTTTATGGAATTCTCGACAGTGGATGCATCAGCATCGACCGCCTGCAGCAGTTGATCGAAGAGGCACCGGCGGGACGTTCCGAGATCATTGTCCATCCCGGCCTGGCCCGGGCCGAGACGTCACCAGTCCTCGAACCGGGCGACTGCGAGTTCCTCCACTCCCCGCGTCGATTCAGCGAACTGACCGCCCTGATCTCCCCCGAGGTTCGGGACCAGTTGCACCAGTGGAACCAGCGAATGCGGTGCTGACGGCAGGCCGTCTGTCCCAAACGCGTTTTCACGACGAGCGTTGCTCCCGACCAACCCTGGTCTCCCCAATCTTCTTTCCTGCGCAGGACCACTGCGGACCATGAACGAACAGTCCGAGATGCCCATTCCATCATCCCCTGGGGACGGCACCGCCCCACAGGGATTGGCCCCCCTCACGTGGAGTTGGGCCGAAGGACTCGTCGCCAGCCTGTTGATGCTGTGCAACCTGGCCCCCATCTGGATCACCGACCGCTTTCCGTCGCAGAATGGTCCGTGGTTCCTGTTGCCGACCCAGATGTTCCGCGAATACCACAATCCGGCATTCAACTATGCCGAAAATTTCGTCCGGAACTGGCGCCCGATCCCCCACATGCTGCACGATGCCCTGGTTGGCATTTTCGCCTCGCAGATTCCCCTCTTCACGGCGGAACGAATTGTCCTCACCCTGCAGGCGTTCCTGTTCCCCTGGTGTGTCTGGCGTTTCCTGGAGGTGATGGCGCCGGGTCGTCGCTGGATGGTCTACCCGGCATTCCTGCTGTTCCTCTCGTACCCGTTCTTCCGGGGCTATCACGACTACACCCTGTCGTTGTCCCTGTATTTCCTCACCCTTTCGTACTGGTACCCCAGACGGCATTCGCTGACCCCCGGGGCGGTCGCCATCCTGATGGTCCTGAGCCTGCTGACCTACTTCGCGCACCTGGTGGTCTTCGGCCTGCTGGCCGGGACGATCGGATGGTTTCTCCTGTTTGAAACGGGAAACTTCATCCGGGCACTCCGCACCACCCTGCTGATCACCGGGCCCACCTGGCTGTTCACCATCGAATACCTGCTGGCGAATCGGCAGGCCACCTGGATCGATCGTTCAGACACCCTGTTCCGCCCCTTCTATGAAAACCTGAGATCGATGGTGGTCGAGTATTTCTATTCGGTCTCCCCCCTCGCCGCGGGACTGTCGGCGGCCGCGTTTGCCTGCGCCATTCCCTGGACGCTGTGGCAACGCCGGCAGCAATCGGCCGGAGAACGTCCCGCCTGGTCGACGCTGTTCAAACTGCCGCTGGCGACCCTGATGTTGTTTTTCTTCGTGTTTTACTTCATCGCCCCGTACAAGATCATCGGGTGGCACAAGGCCAACACCCGCCTGCTGCCCCTCATTTATGTCCTGCTGCTGACACTGCTGGCCCGGTCGATCTCGCGCACGCCCTCCCGCAGGGCCCTGTGGTTCCTGTGGACACCGGTGGTTGCTGGAGCGGTCTGTTCAAGCGTGCTGATGTGTCGGCAGGTTGTGGCGATGCACGCCGCCGTCGACGACTTCGTCTCGGGAATGCATCTCGTGGGGCGAAATCCAACCCTGTTGCGGATCCTGGTGGACAATCCTGCGTTTGGCGGAATCCGGCCTGTCACCCGGGCCCACGATTACTATCACCTCGAACTGGGGGGAGTGAATCCGGGCAGCCTGCCCGCCCTGAGCACGCTGTCGGTGATGCAGTACCGCGAGTATCCGGTCGAGAAAAACTATCCGAAGTACGAAGGAGAGATGACCGATGCCGAAGCCCAGGCCATTCTCACCCGATACCCCTACGTCCTCGTCTTCGGACAGGAACCGGTACTGGATGCCCGGTTGGAAGCGGCCGGCTTCGACGAGATCCATTCGCGCGGACTGTTCCACCTCTTCCGCCGCCGCGATGTGGCGGCGGAGTGATCAACGGCGGCGACCGTTCGGAAGGTCTGTCCCGCGCAGACCAATCGCTCAGCATCCCGGCCAACGTCTGAACCGGCCGGGATGCCCTGCTCCCTGTCGACGCGCCTCGACGGCGTGCGGCTGGGGCATCGCTGGTGCCGGTCAGCTCCAACTCCCTCTCACTGGTCTGAGCCACGCAAAGCCAGTTCACCGCCGGACCTCCTCCACCGCGCACGGCCGGCCCGGGATGCCCGCGCAACGACTCCGGTCTCTCATCCCGGCAGCAGAGATTCCGCAGGGTCCCAGCGCCGGTCGCGTGCGCAGCCGCCCCAATCGGACCGCCGGTGTCCCGGTCGTACCGCAGTCGTGACCAGAGTCTTCCGATTCGCCGCGAAATGCCTGAATGACGCAGTTTTCGCAGTTTGGAACGACGGGAACGGCCCTTCGGCATTTTGCTCGTCCATCTTGACAAATTCGATATTTTTCAATTACACCCCGCCTCTCTTCTGCGCAAGGACTCACTCCTTCCCCCGACCGCACTCGTGGCCCTCACGAGTTTGTTTCCGGAATCCCGACCGGAAATTGCCCGTGGGAACGTCCTTCCCGTCACTTCCCCCCGCGTCTTTCTTCCCTGAGAGGTCTGACCCATGCCCTCCCCTCTCCCTCGGTGGCTGGCCTGCGCCGGTTTGCTGCTGGTCGGCGGTCTGTCCACTCCCGCATCCGCCCAGTTCCTGTTTGACCCCTGCTGCCGGCCCTGCCGTCCCGCATGTCCGCCTCCGGTGCAACAGTGCTACCGCACCGTCCCGGTCACGGAATATCGGGAAGTTCAGCGGGTGGTCCAGCGTCCCGAGTGCTACACCGAGTATGAAGACCGCGAGGTCACCGAATATCGGCGGGTCTGCGAGACCCAGGCTGTCCAGATTCCGACTGTCACCTACCAGACCGTGACCGAGTGTCGGACGGTCCAGCGTGACTGCGGGCGCTGGGTGACCCAGTCCGAGTGTCGTCCCAAGATGTCGCCGTGTGACTACGACAATCGGCCCGATCTCTTCGGAGCGTTCAATCGGGCCGCCTATTCGATGCGCATGGCCTTCACGCCCGATTACGTCACCCGCCAGACCTGGCAACCGAATATCGTCACCCAGCAGATTCCCGTCACCCGCCAGGTGGCGGTGCGGGGGACCCGAACCGTCAACCGGACGGTGGCCCGGATTGTCCCGGTGACCACCCGTCGGCAGGTCGCCGTCACCCGGATGCGGATGGTCGCCCAAAATGTCACACTGCGTGAACCGGTCACCGTGTTCAAGACGGTTCCGGTTGGCAATGCCTACGCGTTTGCACCGCCACAGCCCGGTGATTGTCGGGCAGCCTCCACAGCCGAAACTGGCGGTACCGCTTCGGCAGGATTGCAGCCGACACCTGCCGACAGCGACCTGGGTGAGAAGACGGCGATCGTTCCCCGGGACAGCACGAAGGCCGCCGGACCCGAGAAGTCGGCCACCCGCCCCAAGACTTTCACCGACGACTCGGAGGATGAGATCAACGGTTCCCGCGGCAAGCAGGATCAGGGCCGCGCCCCGTCGAAAGCCCCCGCCCGATTGAAGTCGTTCACCGAGGACGAAGTGGCACAGTCGGAACGTCCGCGCGGCGTGTGGGTGGCGGCCCGCAAGCCCGCGGCCCGCCCCCAGGGAGAATGGGTCGCCCGCAAGAAGAAGGAGACCTCGGGGCCCGCGCTGGAACCGATCATCCTCGCCCAGGCCTCGCGTCCGCGCAGGTAACACGCCGACCGGTTCTCTTCCGCTCTCCAACTCTCTACAACAGGGAACCCCCGGCTCTCCGCCGGAGGTTCCCTGTGTCGTTTGGGTTGGTCGATGCCGTATCTGCTGTTCGCCGGTTGTTGCCTGGTCTGGAGTGTCAGCTTTCTGCTGATGAAAAAGGCCGTGCTGGGATTCCATCCCATCACCGTGGCGGCATGGCGTGTCATCGGCGGAGCCGTGGTGCTGGCATTTCTCTGCTGGCAGCGCGGGGCCTGGCCCCGGCTGAATCGCTCGCAGGCCGGGTGGCTGGGGGTGGTCTGCCTGCTTGGCTGTGGATGGCCTTATGCCATCCAGCCCGAGGTGGTCGGCCGACAGGGAAGCGCCTTTGTCGCACTCGCGGTCAGCCTGGTTCCACTGATCACCATTTTGTTCTCGGCGATCTTCCTGCGCGTCTATCCCTCATCCCGACAACTGCTGGGAGTTCTGGCCGCCTTCGTCTGCCTGGGCATGTTGCTGCTGGACGGTCTTCATCGTTCGATTCCCCTGTCGGATCTGCTGCTGGCCTGTTCGGTCCCGGCCTGCTATTCGGCCGCGAATATCGTCATTCGCCGCAAGCTGGCCGACATGTCCTCCCTGGGACTCACCTTCCTGATCATGGTGGTCACCTCGGCGGTACTGTCTCCGTTGTCTCTCGCACAAACGAATCCGTCCTGTGAGAGTCCCCGCGACTGGTGGCTGGCGGTCTTTTGCCTGGGGCTGCTGGGAACCGTCGGTACCGGTCTCGCCACGTATTGGTTCAATACGATGATCCAACTCGAAGGCCCCCTGTTCGCGGGCATGTCGACCAATCTCGTTCCGATTGGGGCGCTGTTGTGGGGCTGGTGGGATGCCGAGCACATCTCCGGCCGGCAGGTGGTGGCGCTGGTGGGAATTGTGATCGCGGTCGCCTGGGTCCAGGCCGTCACCTATCAGCCCCCCCCGCCCCAGCCAGCCCCCGACAACCCGACTGCGGACTGATCACCCGCGATCGACGACGTCCCGAATCACCGGCCAGAGAACTCGCGTTCGGTGACGCGACCCTGACGAGGTGCGTCACACCGCTGCACCCCGGGGTTGGTTCCACGCTCCCCCCAGACCGGTCTTGTCCGGGTCGGCGGTCCGCTGTGTATGGGTGTGTCTTGCCAGGCCTGACCGTCAGAGTTTCACCGCCGCGACAATCGCGAAGAACCGGAAGATTCACGGTTCAGAAATCCGGAAATCATTCGACAACGGCGTCCCACCCGGCCAGCAGCAGCTAGACTCGATTCGTCGGGCGTTTCCCAGCGAGAACCGCCCGCTGTCCCGCAGGCTGGTCGTTTCATCCGGACTTTTCTCTCCCGTCGGCGAGAAGTCCCCCACCTGTCGGACTCGTTTCCTTCCTGGATTAGGGATTCACAGCGTATGACACGCCTCCTCGCTCCGGCCATCTTCCTGATGGTTTCGCTCTTGGCGAATCGGCCGTCGTCCGCACAGCAGGCGCCGGCGGAAAAGCCCCGGTACCCCTGGGCCGAGAAAATGTTCAGCGCCATGGAACACGATTTCGGTGTTGTGGCGCGCGGCTCTGATGCCAGGCACCGCATCGAGATCACCAATCTTTACCAGGAAGAGGTGCATATCCAGCAGATCACCACGACCTGCGGCTGCACGGCGGTTCGGCCCTCGAAGGAGACCCTCGCAAGCCGCGAGAAGGCCGAGATCGAAATCACGATGGACACCCGCAAGTTCACCAACCTGAAGACGTCCAGCGTGGTGGTCGTCTTCGACAAACCGCTGTTTGCCGAAGTTCGCATCCCGATCCAGGCGTACATTCGGACCGACGTCGTGCTGACCCCCGGGGGTGTTGACTTCCAGGGGGTGACGCAGGGGACCCCGGCAACCCGCAAGATCAGCATCGCCTATGCCGGTCGTGAAGACTGGCAGATCCGGGAGGTCATCAACAAGAACCCGCATCTCGAGACCTCCCTGAAGGAGACTGGCCGGGCCAACAATCGGGTCAATTACGAACTCGATGTGAACCTCAAGCCGGATGCTCCCCTGGGGGCCCTGCGGGAACAGATCACCCTGATCACCGACGATGCGGCGAATCCCCGGATCCCGATCCTTGTCGATGCCCGTGTCGAGAGTGAATACACCATCAACCCGGCAGTGGTCGATTTCGGCAGTCTGAAGCCTGGTGCCCAGGTGGCGAAGAACGTCGTGATCCGGGGGAAAAAGCCCTTCCGGGTGACCGGTCTATCAAGTGCCGACCTGGGAGATCGGCTGTCGGCGAAGTTTCCCCAGGAGGCGAAGCCAATCCAGATCGTCCCCATGACACTCACGGCCCCAGACGCTCCCGGGGTGATTGACCAGGTGATCAACCTTCAAATTGAAGGAGTCGAACAGGCGGTTCCCTGTCGGGTGTTCGCCCGGGTTGTGTCCCCCGACACCGCGAAACCCTGAGACCAAGAGTCGCCACCTCTCCGTCGGTCTGGTCCGGCAAGGTGGTGCTGTGTGTGAGGAATGACCGGACCAACAGGTCGCCCCCTCTCGCCAAATCCAGGCAAGAGAACCTGGCCCCTGGCACCCTGAAAACGCATCCTGAGATTTGAGGCAAGGAAAGGCCCTGGCACGGGAGTGTCGCCCGTGACGAGGCACCATCTGTGGCGGATGGACCAGACACCCCGGAAGGTCGCAAGACCCCGGGGTGTCTGGCTTTTTCTGGGGCCCGGCGGGACACACCCTGCCTGCGATTCGGAACGCGGGTGACCCCCGTCGCTCTCCCTCCATCAATCCGTCAGGTCAGGTCACCGCAGCGGGGTGCCACCCAGGACCTCGTCTCCGCGGCCCTCGTCTCCGCATCGACAAGCGGGGGACCTGATCCACGGGATCGGGCCATCGCCCACTATCCCTTCGGGGCAGCAGGCGCGGCTTTCTGGAATTCCCCCCCCGAACCAATCTGGAAGGCGATCGCGGCCGCCAGCACGGTCCCGAACAGGTTCAACCAACCGAATCCCTGCTGGAACTTGTTCTGGAAAATTCGTCTCTGCACACCTTCCTCGACCGCACGCAGCTCTGTCGCAGCCTCGCGCAGTTGCTGTTGACGCTCTTCCTGCGGCAGGGCCTTCCAGAGCAAACCTGCAGCCTCGGCGATTCCGGGCGGAAAATCGTCGGGAGACACTGCCGTTTCGGGGGTGATCCCCGGAGGAAAGGTCAGTTCCTCTCCCTCTTTTGCTTTCTCTTCGCAAATCGTGTGCGCCAACCGGATCAGGACCTGCTTCTGCAACTCACCATCGTTGGACTCGACAGAGACGTCTGATGCCAGCATGGACGCCGCCAGAACAATCCCCCCCACGATTGATACCAGCGTGATCAGAGTCGCCGCACACCCGTGGACGAGGCGAATTTGCCGTCCCGAGCCCCAAAAAACCGCCAGTCCCACAGCGAATCCAAGGAGGACCAGGCACAATCCCACACCACCGCTGAACAGATAAAAGAGCGCCCCCCAGCCGAGCGTACCGACCAGTCCGGTACACACGCCGGCGATGATCCCCTTCAATGACTTCATGGGCGATTGCGGTCCGATTTCTGGCGTCGCTTTCCACGACCTCGCATCACGTTCTGGACATGGGACGGCCGCTGGCCTGAGGATTCCAGTCCTGATCCCGAGCCCAGCTGCATCCCCCAATTCGCCCAGTCTAACGGGACGTCTGAGGCAAACAAATGCAGGGGAAACTTTTTTACTTCCCGCCGCATGACCAATGCGGTTGCCGGTGGAGGCCGCATTCGTGTCCAAGTCACCCAGCCTTCGTGATCTCACAGGAAAATTTTCAAAATCTCTGGGACCGACCGTTTTTTGATTCAAGTCTTCACAATCGATCTGGACACGCTGCTCCGCTTCGAATATCACCCCGCCCCCCTGCTTGTGACGGCCCGGGTGCAACCCGTGCGGGTCTGATTCCACCTCCCCTCCCGGGGAGATTTCAACCCGCCGCCCCTGGTCCCTCACACTCCTCTCTCTCGACACCTTCCCGTCTCACTTCCCGAATGCCCCGGTTTTCATGACCGGCGGAGGCAAGGATGCCTTCTGCGGCTCCCGAATTGCTGCGCCCATCGACCAGCCCCGCACGACAGGGACTTCTCGTCCCGGTCCTGTTGATCCTGGCCGTTGGCGTCGTCGTGGTGCCGCTCCCCCCGGGGGTGCTCGACCTGTTTCTCGCGGCCAACATCACGACAGCCGTGGTGATCCTGCTGACGACCCTTTACGTCCGTCGGCCACTCGATTTCAGTGCCTTTCCGGCGATCCTGCTGGGAACGACGCTCATGCGGCTGGTGCTGAACATCGCCTCCACCCGTCTGATTCTCACCCGGGCCGCCACAGATGGTCCCGGTGCGGCGGGACAGGTGATCCTGGCCTTTGGTGAATTTGTCGCGGGGGGACAATTGGCCGTCGGCCTGATCCTCTTCCTCATCCTCCTGATTGTCCAGTTCCTCGTCATCAACCAGGGAGCCTCGCGCATCAGCGAGGTGGCTGCCCGGTTCGCCCTCGATGGCCTTCCCGGCCGACAGATGGCGATCGATGCCGACCTCCAGGCAGGTGCCATCACCCCCGAGATGGCACGCCAGAGACGGGAACAACTGACCCTGCAGGCCGACTTCTACGGAGCGATGGATGGTGCCGGGAAGTTTGTGCGGGGGGACGCGATGGCCAGCCTGGCCATTACGGCGATCAACATCGTGGGGGGCATGTATGTCGGCGTGATTGACCAGGGTCTTCCCGTGGCATCGGCGGCCGAGTTGTTCACCAAGCTGACGATTGGGGACGGTCTTGTCACCCAGCTCCCCGCGTTCCTCATCTCGCTTGCGGCCGGCCTGCTGACAACCCGCAATTCGGGCGAGTCCGATCTCCCCGGCCAGATTGTCGGCCAGCTGTTTGTGAAACCGGAAGCCCTGGTGGCCGCTGCGGCCCTGCTCGCCGGCCTGTCCTTCACCGGTTTGCCCCGGCTGCCCCTGCTGACCCTGGCCGGCGGGTTGCTGTTGATCGCCTGGCGACTGGCGCAGAGACCTCCGGAACTCGTGCTGGCTGGAGCCGGCGTCGCTCCCCAATTGGGCCCCGAGGCGGCCGCCCCCCCGGCACCCCGCACGTCCGGTCCCGAAGACCGGCTGTTTGTCGAGCCTCTGGAACTCGAACTTGGCTTCGGACTGATTCCCCTCGTGGATGCCAGCCAGGGTGGAGATCTGCTGGACCGGGTGGCCCGTGTTCGCGGTGATTTCGCCCAGGAAATGGGGACGCTGCTGCCCCGCGTCAAGGTGAAGGACAACCTGCGGCTCGATTCCCGCCGCTACCAGATTCGAATCCACGATGTTCCGGTCGCCTGGGGCGAGATCCACCCGCAGGCCATCCTCGCTCTCGAAACCGCGCAGGTCCTCGCGCCGATTCCCGGGATTGCGACCTTCGACCCGGTCGATGGCCGGCCCGCTGTCTGGATCGAAGCGTCACAGCGAGATCGTGCCGAGGTACTCGGCTACCGCACACTCGATGCCTCCGGGGTGATCGCCCTGCACCTGGCCGATGTGGTCCGCGGGCATTGTGCCGAACTGCTCTCGCGCCAGCAGGTCTACCAACTGCTCGAAGCGCTCAAGTCACGTGCTCCCCGACTGGTGGAGGAACTGGTTCCGTCGGTCTTCAGTGCCGGTCACCTGCACCAGGTGCTGTGTCGACTGCTGCATGAGCGACTTCCCATCCGGAACCTGGAGACAATTCTCGAAACCCTCGGCGACCTGGCGGGGCGTGGCGAACAGCTGTGGCGGCAGGCCGAGCGGGTCCGCCAGGCCCTCGCCCGGACGATCTGCCAGCAGTACCGCGACGAACAACGCCTGTTGAAGGTGGTGACACTGGAGGCTGGCCTCGAAGGGACACTGAATCGCGGGTTGAACTACAGCGACCAGGGGCTGGAGGTGCGACTTCCTCCGCGACTGGTGGAACAACTGCTGGCCTCCCTGGCCGGCCAGGTCGATTCGTGTGCCGCAGCCGGACGACCAGCCGTCGTCCTGACCACTCCCGATCTGCGGGCCCCGCTGAAAGAACTGACCGAATCGTCGCTTCCCACCCTCGTGATTCTCTCCACGGCGGAGATCACCCGTGAGACTCGCGTGGAGTCGCTCGGGCAGGTCGAGCTGGACCTTGCCGCGATGGCCCCGCTGGAGAGTGCCTTCCGTTCCTGATCGCTGACTTCCCCGGCCTGTTCCTGTTCCACACGTTTCGATTTCCACCCGGTTCCCGATGTCCTCGACTTCTCGCCCCTCCCCGATCAAGACCTTTTCGGCAGCCAGCCTCCCACTGGCGCTCGAACTGGTCCGGCGCGAATTGGGCCCTGAAGCGGTGATCCTCGAGACCCGCGAGGTCGTGCCCCAGCGATGGCAGTTCTGGCGACGTCAGACCCGGCAGGTCGTGGTGACGGCAGGTCTGGATCTCTCGACGCCGTCCCGCTTCCAATGGCAGCCTGCCCTGCCCGGCCTGGCGGCGACCCACGAAGTCGAACGTGCCGGGCATGAACCCGCCGGGCACGAACACCCACCCGCGTCATCACGCCTCGTCAGCCAACTCCCGGGGTCGATTCCCCGGGCTCAGACCGGCGAGCCGATTCCAGCCGCGCCTCCCCGGCCACGGGGACTGTTCCGGTCGCGCCCATCGCTGCCGGGTGACACCGCCGGGGCTCCGTCTTTCGGCCCGGCCTCCACCCCAAATGCGTCCCCCTCGGTCCCGACGGAACGCTCTTCGGGTCGAGTCCCGCCCGTCGAACAGACTCCCCCGGCCACTCCCAGTGTCGCTGACGCGCACCTCCGCCAGGCACGACTGGAACACCAGCTGGCCGAACTGCAACAACGGTTCGAACAACTGCAGTCTCCCGCGACAAGTCGTACGAATTCCCTGGCCACCGATCTTCACGACCGGCTGCGTGCCCTGGAGATGGAACCCGATCTGATCCAGGCGATTTCCGACGTCGTGCTTCGGGAATGTCCCCCGGGAGACTCCTTCGATCGGCTCCGTCCGCGCATCCGCGGAGTCCTCGAGCAGGGAATGCCGTGCGCGGCCCCCCTCACCGCCCATCCGGGCCTGCGGAAGGTCGTGGCCCTGATTGGCCCGAGTGGTGTGGGAAAAACCACGACCCTGGCCAAGCTGGGGGCCAACCTCCAGGCGGCCGGGTCGCGGGTGATGCTGATCTCGCTGGAAGCGGTCGCTCCCCAGTCTCGCCCCTCGACTGTCTCACTGGCACAACTGACCGG
>DNUF01000138.1:0-2155 GCA_003508595.1 Planctomycetaceae bacterium | reverse complement strand
CTGGTGCTCACCCCCGGCGGAACATCCCGGCAGGCACGCCACCTGGCTGACCCCTATCTGGATCTCGGTGCCAACCGTCTGCTGCTGACCAAGCTGGATGAGATCCCGGGACTGGCCATCATTCCGGCTCTGACCCGGGCGATTCCACTGCCGCTGAGCTACCTCAGCCTCGGCCCCCAGATTCCTGATGACCTTGAACATGCCAACTCCCGGCGGCTGGCGCGCCTGGCGTTGAATGAAGAACCACTTTCCGACCCGTTCCGAGTCCCTGCATGACCTGTTCACGATTCTCCGACGACGCCGTCGGAGACGCCCCCGTCCGGGAGGGGTTCGACTCCTCCCCTGCGGAGCCACTGTTCACCAACGGCCCGGCACGCCGCTGCCGGTCGTTCAGCCTTGCCAGCCCCCATGCCGGGGTGGGCAAAAGCGTTCTCTCCTGGAACCTGGCCATGGCGCTGGCGCGGCAGGGACATTCCGTCTGCCTGCTGGATGCCTCGTCCGATCTCAGTCCTCTCCCCTTCCGGGTGGGGCTGTCTTCCGCAGGGCACCTGGCGCAGGTCCTCACCGGTCGGAAAACACTTCCCGAGATCGTCGCACACGGCCCGGCGGGCTTGCGGGTGATTCGGGGAGCCGCGGCACTGCTCCACCTGACCCACTGCTCTGCCGGGCGGCAAGAGTCGGTCGCCGAACAGTTTCTGTCCCTGGAAGACCAATGTGACTTCCTCATCCTCGACACGGGACCTGCACTGGCGGCCCGGGTGCCGACGCTTGCGGTCGCCACAGATGCCGTCTGCCTGGTGGCGACTCCCGAACACGGGATTGTCGCCGACACAATCCATGCGATCCGAACGCTGAGGGCGAAGCGCCCCGGCCTGTTGCCCCGCCTCATTCTCAACGAGGTGGACTCGCCCGAGCAGGCCCGGCAGATTCTTGCCCGGGTGCAGGAGTCGGCCCAGTTCGAACTCGACTGCCGGGTGCGCGGCGTCGGATACATCCCCTACGACCAGGCGGTTTCGCAGGCGGTCGCCCGTCAGCGAACCCTGTTTTCCGACTCTTCGCACTCCCCGGCCGCGCAGGCGATGGATCAAATCGCCTGCCGTCTGGCGGCCACGCTCTCTCCTCTCTCCTCATCTCCCTCCTCTCTTTCCTTCTGCGTCCCCGCCGTCATGTCCTCTGTGGCGTGACACCGCTCCCCCCGTTCCGGTCCGGCTGGAAGACTTTTCCGGTTGGGCAGGATTCTCTCAACTTCCCGAGTTCAACGACCGATAACTAAACCGGTGGTTGGTTCCAAAAGATCCGCAGGATGCGGAGGTGCGGAACCAGGAACGGCCCGTCTTCCCGGGTGCCTTTCCCAACACTTGCCGGACATCATGGAGGAATCAATGGTCACGAAGGTCGAACGCGACATCACCGAAGTCTGGCGTGAGTTCAAGCAGGATCAGACCAACAAGGATCTGCGCAACCTGCTGATTGAACGCTTCCTCCCCCTCGTCCGGTTCAATGCCGAGCGGGTCTGGCAGAAACTGCCCGATGGGGTCGACCTGAATGACCTGATCTCCGCCGGGGTCTTCGGCCTGATGGATGCCATCGAGGCGTTTGACCTGGGGCGCGGGGTGAAATTCGAGACCTACTGCGTCCCCCGCATCCGGGGTGCGATGCTCGACGAACTGCGGACGATGGACTGGGTCCCCCGCCTCGTTCGCAGCAAGGCCAGCAAGGTCGAAGCCGCCCGCAAGGCCGCCGAGGTGGAGGTGGGACGTCCTCCCACCAATGCCGAGATCGCCGCCAAGATGCAGCTGCCCACCGAGGAGTTTGAGAAGCTCAAGGCCGAGGCGAGTGCCGTCAACCTCGTCTCGCTGAACAAGAAGTGGTTTGAGACCGACAGCTCGAAGGATGTGCGCGAAGTCGACATCATCGAGGATACCAAGGGTCTCGATCCCACCGACGGGATTCAGAAACGCGACATCATGAAGCTGGTGACCAAGGGGCTCAATCGCAACGAGCGCCTGATCATCATCCTCTACTACTATGAAGAGCTGACAATGAAGGAAATCGGGGCGACGCTGGGCCTGTCCGAGAGCCGCGTCAGCCAGATGCACTCCAGCATTGTCGCCCGACTCAAGGAACAACTCGGGCAACGCAAGCCCGAATTCTC
>DNUF01000170.1:5661-6087 GCA_003508595.1 Planctomycetaceae bacterium | reverse complement strand
CCTGCGTCCCTATGCCGAGCGCTTTCGGGCCGAGTTGATCGCGACCTACGGCCCAGAGCGGGGGGCCGCCGCCGAGTGCGCCGAAGCGTTCGAGATCAGTGAATACGCCGCTCCGCTCGATGCCGCTGCCAGACGCCGGCTGTTCTGGTTCCTCCCCGGCTGACCGGATTTGACCATGGAAGTCCCCAACCACAGGCTAGCCGACGAACGGCCTTCCGAATGTGCCGTGGCGTTCAAGGAATGGGCGGCGGTCTGCCTCGCACTGGGTGCCGGGGAGCAGCTGCTGATTTTGCGCAAGGGGGGAATCCACGAGGGTCGCGCAGGATTCCAGGTGGCCCACCGCTGGTTTTGGCTGTACCCCACCCGGTTTCATGAATCACCGGGGCAACTCACCCCGACGGCGAGTCAATGGCTGGCCCCAGCCCG
>DNUF01000170.1:0-5455 GCA_003508595.1 Planctomycetaceae bacterium | reverse complement strand
AATGGCTGGCCCCAGCCCGCGACCTGGCCCCGCCAAGCGGGAGGACATGGCTGCGACACCTGGCCGAGGTCACCGATGTGTACGCACTCCCCACCCTCACCGGTTTGGCCCGTCTCGAGGGATGGCACGGCTGGTCGACCGAGACCGTCCAGAGCCGGTTTGCGTACCGACAACCAGGACTCTTCGCCCTGGTGGTGCGGATTTACCAGCGTGACGAACCGTGGGACCTGGCCGAGACCGCGGCCATGGCCGGCTGTCGCTCGTGGGTGGAATTGGACGGCCCACTCACCACCGCGGGAGCAAAGCCAGTCCTGGCCGATCCGATCTTTCTGTCGCGACGACAGGCGTTGTGTGCAGTCTTGAGAGAGGCGTGCGGTCAGTAGCGTGGCAGGCCCGGAACTGCCAGATGGTTTTATTGCTGCTGCTGTTTTTGCTGTTCAATCAACCGAGCCGCGCGGCGCCACGCTTCGGCCTGGGTCTTGCGGCCCAACTGCTCAGCCAGCGTGGCCAACTCCTGGCGCAGGGCAATGTCATCCTGGCGGTCACCCGCCTGGGTGTTGAGTTCGGTGTAGCGGTCGGCGAGGCGATCGAGTTCGGCGAAGCGGGCCCGGGCGGCGTCGGCCTTGGCGGTTTCTCCCAGGGCGGACCACGCCTGGGTGATCTGGAACTGGAAGTCACGATCGTGGGGATTCTCCCTCAACCCCGCCTGGAGCGGGACCAGGGCCTCTCGGGGTTGGGATGACAAGAGGGCCAACCGCGCGGTTGCCAGGCGAACCATCCGGTCGTTGGGATCCAGGGCCTGGGCTTCGGCCAGGGCGGCCTGCGATTCTTCCTCCCGGCCCAGGGCGGCCAGAGCCTCGGCCTGGCAGGCGGAGGCGGCCCCGCTCCGGGCCGCCTGGCGCAGCAGTTCCACCGCCTCTTCGTACTCCCTTTGCTGAAACAGGCAGAGCCCCAGGTCGAGGCAGATCTG
Organism: Planctomycetaceae bacterium; assembly: GCA_003508595.1. GTDB lineage: Bacteria > Planctomycetota > Planctomycetia > Planctomycetales > Planctomycetaceae > UBA10511. The sequence continues at coordinate 4,485 of DNUF01000170.1, read as the reverse complement.
CTGCCTGGTGTCTGGGTCGGGTTCAGTCTCCAGGGCTCCCCTCAATTGACGCTGGGCGTCGGTCAACAGGCCAAAGTCGAGGGAATGCTGGCCCAAGCGCACCCAGGCACGGGTTTGTCGGGAATCGATGCGGGTGATCTGTTCCAGTTCGTACATGGCGCGGGTGATGGCTCCGCGGTCGTACCAATACTCCGACAGCGCGTAACGGGCGGGAAGGGACCGCTCGTCGAACTTGAGCACCTCCTGGTAGACCTGAGCCGCTTCCTGAGATTGACCGGCCGCCTGCAGAGTCTGGGCCAGGGTCATCAGCAGGGCCTGCCGGCTGGCTTCACCAGGCTGGAACTCCTCCAGAAACCGCAGCCCCTCCTGGGGTTGTCCCTGGGCGGTCGCGAGGGCACCACGAAACAACGGGGCCAAGCCCCGCAGCCGGGGCTGGTTGGCCGTCAACTCGGCCAGTGGTTGGAGGGTTGATTCGTCCAGAACTCCCGCAGCCAATTGTTCGAGCCCCTGTGCAACCCGTCGCTCCGGAGGAGTGTGATCTCGTGACCACCACTCCAGGGCGAGCCCCACGATCCCTCCCGCCAGTCCAACCCCCCACAACCACCACAGACGCCGCCGCGACGAAGCCGGGGAGGCGGGGGGTGGAACGGCAGACGTTGGCACAGCAGAATTGGTCACGAGTCGGGGAGCAACGTCGGAGGGCGGAGGGGATCAGCCGGCAACGGCCGTTCTCTGGAAGTCACCAATTCTATGGAAAGTCGCCATGGCCTTGGTAATCGATGGCCTTGGTATTCCAGTGCCGTGGTGATTCGGTCCTGCGGAAAGACCAGCGAATCCCGCCAAAATCCTCCGGCTGCCTCGTGGCGCCGGGGGGGACTGATCTAACATATCCAATGTGCCAACTGGCCACCTCCGGTGGGGTGGCAGCGGCGAGCCAGTGGAAACACAATGCCTGCGACGAAGAAACGATGGATCTACGGGCTGCTGGTGACAGCCCTGGTGGCCTTGGTGGGTGGGGTCAGTGCCTGGCCCCGCATCCAACTGTCGCGCACAGTGGCCGCCGCCCGCCAGGCCCTGGCGGACCGCGACTATCCGCAGGCGCTGGCCCAACTGGAGAAGGCCGAGCAACTCGATGCCAACCGGGGAGAGACGGCGTTCCTGCTCGCCCGCACCTACCGGCACCTCGGCAAGCTGGAAGAACTGCAGAAATGGCTGGCGCGGGCCCGGGTCCTGGATTATCCGCCCCGCCGCATCGAACTCGAGCAATTGCTGGTGCAGGCGCAGAATGGTCGGATGAAAGAGGCCGCCCCCGAGCTTCCCCGGCTGCTGACCGAATTCTCGGAGACTGATGGAGCCGAGATCTGCGAGGCGTACGTCAGTGGTTTCTTCGCCAACTACAGCTTCGCCGAGGCGTTGAGACTCGCCGAGGTCTGGCAGCAGGACTACCCGAATGACCCCCAGCCCTGGTTCAGCCTCGGACTGTACGAGGCTCATGCGGGGAGTGACCCCAAGGCCGTGGCGGCTTTTCGCAAGGCCCTCGAGCTTGCCCCCCGACGGGACGACATTCGCCGCTACCTGGCCGAGGCGCTGGTCGACGAAGAATTGTACGAAGAGGCGGAACAGCACATTCGCTATCTGCTCCAGCGCAATCCGAACGACACCGATATGGCGACCGCCCTGGGGCATTGCCTGCTGGAAAAGGGAGATGTGGCCGGGGCCCGCCGCCAGCTGGAGGAGGTTCTGAAACGCGATCCACAGGGTTATCCCCCCCGCATGATGATGGCCCAGATCGAGCTGAAGGACCAGAAACCCGAGGCTGCGATTACCTGGCTGGAAACACTCGTCAAGGAACGGCCGAAGGAATATCGCCTGCGGTTCCTGTTCGCGACCGCCCTGCAGCAATCGGGCCGGGGGAGCGAGGCCGCCGAACACCTCGAGTTTGTGGGCCGGGCCCAGGCGGCCCTGGGGCGGGCCCGCAACATGATGGACCAGGCCAAGGAGGATCCCGGGGATATCGCGTCTCGACTGGAAATCGGCCAGACGCTGCTGAAGTACGATTCTCCCGACGATGGAGCCTCGTGGTTACGGAATGTGCTGGAGCTCGATCCGACAAACGCGGCCGCCCATCGCGCCCTCGCCGAGTACTACAGTAGCGCCAAAAAGGACGATCAGAGGGCGGCCTATCACCAGCGACAGGCCGAGGCGTCAGAACCGGGTCCCGAACCCCAGCAACCCAAAAACGCCTCTCCCTCAACACCGGCCGAAAACAGTGCCGTCAGTCCGTGATCTTCTTTCAATGATCTTCTCTCCCTGATCTTTCTTTTTGAGCCACCTCGGGAGGGGGAGACTCAATCCGCCTGGGGATCTTGCGTTCGCTGGCGACGCACATCGCGAATCACCACCAGGAAGGCGACGAAATCGTAGAGGGCGTGCGTGACGATCGGGGTCCAAAGCGTTCCCGAGGCAGTCGCCAGCCAACCCAGGTACAGCCCCATCACCCCGGTCAACAGGGCATAGGTGGGAGTGATGAAATGGGCCAGCGCAAAGAGCACACTGGCGACCGGAAGTCCGAGCACCGGCTGAAGGGCCCCCCGAAACAGCAGTTCTTCTCCCAGGCCGGCGAGCAGCGAGACCAACGCGAGTTCCGCCAGCGAGCAGGCCGCCAGGGCGGGTCCCAGCACCCCGTTGAGAAATTCCCCCACCCTTCGCAGGGGCGCCCAGGGAAGGGCCCGCACGACCACCAGGGCAATCAGCGGGGGAATCGTCGCCCCGATGCCCCAGGCGATCCCGTGAGCCGGTTCCTGCAGCCCGTCCCGCAGCGAGACACCCAGGATCCACGCCAGGAGGGCGGCGACGGGAACCAGTGCCGCCTCAAAGGGGATCGCTGTCCGCAGAAACGTGTCGCGATCCATCGGCAAGGGGAGGGCTGTGCAAAAAACGGGACCAGACGTTCAGTGAACGGAACGCGAGTCTACCGCGATCTTCGCGGAATCCACAAGGAATGCTGATCACCGGGCAACGGCTTTGCCGTATTCCTGTGGGCGCTGACCGGGTTTGCACGTTTTCTGCGGTGTCACCCACGAGTCCCCCGGCCCAGAATTCGTTCCAAATTCCATTTGCGTTTCCCCCACGAAATGCATAGAATGACTGATGCACTTCATGTGTAAAAAGACACGGGACGCACGTTCTTCCCAATTGCGTTTTGTCCCGGGTCCACTGTGAAGTGCACAGGGTTGCGGAGATTTGGTGGTGGGAAACTTCCGGCACGGCATGTCTCGAGGCGTGGGAACAGGGGAGATTGCAACATGAGTCGTCAGCATGGTCGTCGTGTGACTCGTCCGGGTTTTACCCTGATTGAGCTGTTGGTGGTGATTGCGATCATCGCGATTCTGGTAGCATTGCTGCTGCCGGCTGTGCAGCAGGCCCGCGAGGCTGCCCGTCGCACACAATGCAAGAACAATCTCAAGCAACTTGGACTGGCATTGCACAACTACGAAAGCACTTATGGGATGTTCCCTCCCAGCCGGATCAACATCAGCAACCCACGTTTTCAAATCGCGTGGAACACCATGATTCTCCCCTACATTGAGCAGGACAACGCCTACAGGCAGTACAACACAAATGTGAACTGGTTTGCCCCCGTCAACGATCCGGTGACGACCATACAATTGCCGGCATTTGTCTGTCCGTCCACTCCGGGCAGTCGACCTCTGCCATCATCAGCCCTCTATGCTGACATAACCAGCAACACCCGAACTGATCAGCCACTCTGGGGCTACAATGATTACGGCTCAATTAATGCAGTGCGCAATGCCTTCATTATCATGGCCGGCCTGCCTTCAATCGGAACTCGCGACGCCATGGGTGCGATGGGACGCGGCCCCGGTGGATCAAAGATCCGCGATATCACTGATGGTACGTCAAACACACTGCTGCTGGGCGAAGGCGCCGGACGCCCACGCCAGTACATCGGTCGTCAGCCAGGCCTGAATCCACGCAGTGGCAACATTGCGTTTGGAACTCAGTTCGTCGCCGACGGCTGGGGTTGGGCGGACATCAATAACGGATTCAGCATCGACGGTTCCAACACAGCCGGTCTGCAAAACAACACAAGCAGTAACGGTACCCCCACCATCGTGGGCCAGTGCATTATGAACTGCACCAACGACAGCGAATTTTATTCATTCCATACCGGTGGTATCCAGACGGTTCTCGCAGACGGTTCCGTCCGCTTCCTGTCGGAAAACATGTCGGCAGCCGTGCTCGCAGGATTGATTACGCTGCAGGGCGGTGAAATTGTTGGAGACTTCTGATTATCTGGTCGCGCCGTCTTCGCAGACGCCCGCCTGAAAGTTACCCGCAGGACAGCAGGGCTCCGAGCTTTCTCGGAGCCCTTTTTTGTCGCAGCGACATTACCGGAGGCTTTCCGTCGCCTGCTCACACGTGGCGAACACCGGGATCACCTGATCGAGGCCGGCGATGGAC
>DNUF01000114.1 GCA_003508595.1 Planctomycetaceae bacterium | reverse complement strand
CTCGACTCGCCGGAAAAGTAGGGATTAAACACGGCAAAACGAGCAGGGCAGCCGCGGCGCGGATTACGAAACACACGCCTGTCTGGTCAGTGACCAGCGACCGCCATGGAGTCGGAATTGCGGGCGGTTGCGTTTTCCCGGGCCGAAAGGAACCGGCTGCGATACCAGATGCGTTCCCAGAGAGAGGGGCGACGAAGGTGAGGATCATCAGCCGCAACGATGTGCTGTTTGCCACCGGGCGTCCGCAGGCAAATCTGTCCTGTCGGGCTGACCGATTCCACCACCCAGTACTTGTCGACCGTGTAGCAGTATTCATCCCCCTTGGTGGCGGGCTCAACGTTCCGGGCCCGTTCGCCAGGGTGCTGGCTGAACTTGGTCTTGCAGTAGACGATCCAATCGCCGGGGCTCACTCGAATCTGCACTCTGGGAACCTCCCTGAAAAACTTCTCAGTCAATCCCTCATTTTTCGCAGAACTCGGAGGACGAGTCCACACCGAATTTGGCTTTTGGTTCCGATTCTTTCCCGGAACCGGGTTGCGGAACGGACGCTGTGGGACATGGATCACCGGGTCCCGGCCAACCGGATGTTGGCCGTCGGGACTGTGCCCGCCTGAAACAGTTCGCGGTCTGGTCCCCGGGCGCTCAATTCCAGCCGGTTCCCCTTCCAGAGGGTGTAGCCCAGGGTCTCCCGGTACTGGTCATACCCGGGACCGGGGCCAGCCACATAACTGATGACCCCCACCCGGTTACGGGTGAGGGCCGCCTCGGCTGTCGCGGGGAATTCCAGCTGCCAATCCTGGATATTGGCCTCGTGCGAGTAGCTCCCCAGCCGACGTGTTCCGGTGAACGGGGCTGTCCGCTTCACCGCATCGGTCTCTCCCGACTTCCAGTACTTGATCCAGTCCCTGGGGTCTTTGATGGTGGCGGGCTGACCGGCCAGTCCAACCCACTGCTTCACGTCGTAGAGGTTGACCGAGCCCTGCCATGACCGCCCGGCCCGCGGATCCTTTCCGGTTTTCAGGAAGTTCTGCGAGAGCCAGTCGGCCCGGTAGGCGGTGGTGGCGGTGTCGACGCTGACTTCCCCGACGAATTCGGGGCAGGCCAGCACTTCCTTCACCTGGAAGACCGAGTGCCTGGTTCGCAGGGCAAACTTCTGACCCGATTCCGATCCCTGCACCGTCAGGCCGGTCTCACTGAAGGCGAGCGAGTTGTCGAAGACCAGTTCCTGTTCCCCCGAGCCTGTGATGTCGACGGCGGTCTTGCCCCCCATGAGCTGGCTGTTGCGGATCACCAGTTGACCGGGAGCTCGCCAGGCGATGGCAGTTCCCAGGGTGCCCGCCTCCGACAGGGAACAGTTGAGCAAGCGCAGTTCTCCCCCTGCGACCGTGATGATGGACCAGGGGACCAGCTGGGGATCCTTCGGGGCGTCCATCTGGAGACGCAACCCTTCGAGAGTCAACCGGCCCCCCTTGAGGGTCACCATGTCGCGTCCCTCGGGATCTGTGGCCGGGTTGTAGCGTGCACTCTTGCGGTTCCGGGCGATCTCGAACTTGAACGTCGGCACAAATCCATGCCCGGCCAGGATGGTCAGTTCGTGGGGAATCTCCAGGTGTCCCAGCCGCCAGGGTCCGTTGCCGTTGATGCGGATTGTCTCGCCCGGCTGGGACGCTTCGACCGCGTCGGAGAGCTTGAGGAACCGGGCCGCCGGCTGACGGTTGAGGATTTCAAACTTCTCGTCGTGTTCTTCTTCCAGCAGTCGGGAAATGTCGCTGCCCAGGTTCGCCCGGCGGAGGAAAAGCAGGGCGAAACAGGTGTCGGAGAGCCCATCGGCATCGGTGTCGGGCCAGGCGGTCGGCCAGCTGCCGTCCTCCTTCTGGTCCTTCAACAGGGCATTGGCACCAACCGGGAACCAGTTCGAATCGCCAATCTTGTCGAGCCCCAGCAGCACCCCGACCCGTTCCACTGACCAGAGGAAGTAGCGACCGGCTCCCGGGCCGATTCCGCCGGCAAATTCCCCGGTCCGTTTCAGGCCGCGGGCGAAGGTGGCGTCATCCAGCAGCGTCTTGCGGCCCGAGCCATTGGTGCTGGCGGCGGTTTCGTCCTTCCGGGCTCGATCTCCCTCTTTCTTGCTGCTGTCTTTCTGCGCTTCCTTGAGTTCCCAGGCTCGGGCGACCGCGAGGCAAAACAGACCGGCACCCGTCATGGGGGGGCTGGAAACCTGTTTTTCGAGCTTGGGGTCCTTGGCGTAGGCCCAGCCTCCATCGTCGGTCTGATTGCTTTCGAAACGATCCGTCACCCGCTTGAGAGTTTTCTCGATGTCGATGCCGGTCCGCGAGGCGACCCACAGACCGAGGACGGCAAACTGGGTGCAGCTGTTGTCGCCAAAACCCGCCTTGGGTTTCGGGCCGGCATCTTTCATGACCTTCTCGACGTCGAGTTCGGCTCCCGGGCAGGTGTAGTGCCAGCCTCCCGAGTCGAGTTGACCGGCGATCAGGCGGGCGGCCATGGTCCGGATCAACGGGCGGTCGCGGCGGTCTCCCATCCGCTGCAGCATCACGATGATGAGGGCCAGGTCGTACGTGTTCTTTTGCTCCTTGGCCTTTTTCTTGACGAACTCGTAGCCGTTCTGGACTACGGGGTCGGTCGGTTCGACGCCGTTTTCGATGAGGGCAATCGTGCAGAGGGCGGTGATCCCCACGTCATGCCCTGAAAAATCCCAGCTGCCATCCTTTTTCTGTTGGGACTTCAGGTACTTCACCCCGCGGGCCCGGGCGGCCGTGACGGTTTCCTCGGTGGGGGCAGCAACCTGTGCCCGGCATGGGGAATCGCCGACGAGAAAGGTGCCGGCAGCCAGCAGAACCAGGAACAGCGGCGCGCACAGGCGCGGAGGGGTTGAGCGCATCCCAGATCCTCCAGAGGGCCGGCGTGTGCACACCCCGGGAGAAACCGGTAGAATCAGGGTGTGAGAGGCCGACGGTTCACAGCGGTCCCCATTCTCATCTCTCCCCGAACCCAATTCAAGATGGCGGAACCGCTGGCCTACCTGAATGGCTGCCTGGCACCCTTCTCCCAGACCCGGCTTCCCCTGAGCGACCTGGGGATTGTGATGGGGGCCAGTGTGACCGAAATGGCCCGTACTTTTGGCCACGCCTGCTATCGGCTGGGGGACCATGTCGACCGGTTGTACCGATCGTTGCGGCATGTCGGGTTCGCGGTGGAACTGACGCCCCAGGCCTTTTGGGACCAGGTCGAAAGCCTCGTGCGGGCCAATGCCCCGCTCGTCCCCCCCCACCACGACCTCGGGGTGAGCATGTTTGTGACTGCGGGGAGCGCCCTGATCTACTCCGGGGCGAAGGGGAAGGCCACCGCCCGGCGGCCGACCGTGTGCATTCACACCTTCCCACTCCCGTTCGAACTGTGGGCCGAAAAGTACGCTGGCGGCCAGCATGTGGTCACCCCCAGCATCCGTCACATTCCCCCCGAGTGTCTCGATCCGAAGATCAAGGCCCGCAGCCGGATGCACTGGTACCTGGCGGACGAGCAGGCCCGGCTCGTCGATCCGAAGGCCATCTCGCTGCTGCTCGACCGGAACGACAACATCACCGAGACCAGCACGGCCAACTTCTTTATCGTGACATCAGGGGGACGCGTGATCACTCCTCCACCCCACAACACGCTGCAGGGGATCAGTCAGTTGGCGGTGATGGAGCTGTGTGCCCGGCTGCAGATTCCGTGTGAACAGCGCGATTTCCAGACTTACGACGTGGTGAATGCCGACGAGGCCTTTACATCTTCCACGCCGTACTGCATTCTGCCGGTAACGAGGATCAACGGCAAGCCGATTGGTACGGGTCAGCCCGGGCCGGTGTTTGCCCGAATTCTGTCTGCCTGGAGCCGCGAGGTGGGACTCGACATTGTCCTGCAGATGACCCGGGGGGCGGCAGAGCGACTGGCCGAACTGGAGACAACCGCATGAAACGTTTTCTCACCGAACACACCGAGTTCTTCCGCCAGGTGCGGGATACCTTCCACACCACAGGGGCGGTCGCTCCCAGCAGTTCGTTTGTCGCCCGGGCCCTGACCCGCCCGATGGAACGTCACAATGGGCCCAAGCGAATCCTCGAGGTCGGACCTGGCACCGGGTCGATCACTCGGCGGATCGTGACATTGCTGCGGCCCGAAGATCGGCTCGACACGGTCGAGTTGAACGACAAGTTCGTGGATGTGCTGCGTCATCGGTTGCAGCATGAGCCCGACTTCGTACGGGTGGCCGACCGGGTCGGCGTGCACCACATGGCCATCCAGGACTTCAAGGCCGACGCCCCCTACGACTACATCATCTCGGGATTGCCGATCAACAACTTCACGGCCGACCTGGTCCGTGAGATGTTTGGGGTGATGTTCAACCTGTTGGCCCCCGAGGGGGTGCTGACCTACTTCGAATACATCTACATGCGGAAGGTCAAGAAAATCCTCTCGACCGGAGCCCGCCGCGACCGGCTGACCAAGCTGGACGCACTGATGGAAGAACTCTGCGCCAAGCATCGCTTCCATCGCGACTCGGTGCTGATCAACGTCCCACCGGCCTGGGCCAATCACCTCCGGCACGTGAAGACACCCGCATAACCGGACCGAAACGACTCCAGGGGGTGGCCCGTGCCCGGATTTGTCCCGGAGAATGTTCGCCCGGAGAGTGTTCTGCGGGTCTCGATGGTCCGGCGCTCTGCGATTCGACCGTTTTCCATTTCCGCTGTCACTGGTCGATGGGGCAGAAACAGGGACGTTTCAACTCCCCGGGTCAGTGGGCGTCTCTGGTTCCTGCATGGCCAAGTCTCCACCTCTCCCTCCCGGCCCCGAGGAATGCCAGGCGCTGTTGAGCCTGCTGGCCTCCGCCCCGGGTCCGCAGACCACGGCTGAACTGATCAAGCGTCTGACGCCCCCCCATCGATGGAAGGCTCCTCAGGTTGACGTGGTATTGGTCGAGCGAGTCACGACCGGCGAGGTGTTTCGGTTTGCACCCACGACGGCGAAGGGAAAGCCTCGTTACTGGACCCGCGATCTGACAGCGTGGTTGAAGGGTCCTGTGCGGCAGGTGCTCGAAGCAGCCCACGAGCCCCTCGCTGCGGCGACCGTTGCCAGACAACTGGCCGTCGGAGCCCGGATCGGCGAAGCCGACCTGCAACCGGTCCTCGAGACGCTGCGTTTGGAAGGGGTGGTGCATTTGCATCCTCCGACGACGGCCAAGGGGAAGCCCCGGTTTTCGACACGGACGGTTGGCGAGTCGCTTCGTCCCGCGATCCTACAGTTGCTGACCACCAGGGGAGGGCAGCCGCTGGCGAAGATCGTGACGGGCCTGAAGGGAAGTGATCCCGAACTGGTCCGACAGGCAGTCGGGCAATTGCAGCAGGAGCGGCGGGTCTTTCTGCATCCGGCGGTCGGCAAGAAGGGACAACCCCTCTTCAAGACCTCACCCATCGCCCCCCTGGAATTCCTGAGGGAGGTCCGGAGTGCACTGGTGAAGGTGGTCCCCACTCTGCAATCGGCAGGCGTCACCCCAGAGGAGCTCCGGCGGGCCCTTGTGCAGGTGGCCGCCGAGGCGGGCATCGTGTGGGGAGCGAGTGTCTCGGGCATTCGAGGGACGATCGGCAGCGGAATCGTGGGGGGCGAAGTTCCGGTGCCCGCACCACCGGCAACGGAACCTGCCGCCACTCCGTCGACGCTGATCGACCTGGTGGCGCTGATGAAGCAAATGGACCCGGGTGCCGAGCTGGGGACGCTGATTGGCGCGGCCGACCTGCGCCGGCGGGCCGGGCTGAGCAAGGAAGAATTTGACCGTCAGTCCCTGGCCCTGGCCCGCGCGGGCCACCTCTCGTTGCACCAGCATGATTTTCCAGGCAGCCTGAGCCGCGAGCGACTGGCCGAGCTGATCACCGACGGGGCCGGTCGATATTATGTGGGCTTGGCCCTGCGACGCGGAGACACCTGAAATGCCCGAGATTGAGCACTCCTCCGCCGTACCCCCTGCGAATCCGTTTCGCAAGACCATCGTGGCGACCCCGTGGGAAGCCTGCATCGGGGATGTGAGCGCGATCAACAACCGCCTCTTCCAGCAGTGCCTGCAGGGAATTCGCCGGGTGCAGGAGTCGGGCCGTTCGGCGGGACTCGTGATTCATGGTCCCGCCGGAGCGGGAAAGACCCACCTGCTGGCCCGGCTGCGCGATCACCTCACGCCGCGCGCCCCCAGCGCCACCGGCCGTCCGGAATACCTGTTTGTCTGGGTCCGGCTGCAGACCAGCCCGCGGATGATCTGGAGAACGGTACGGCGGACGTTGGTGTCCGACTGGTTTCGCCCCATCGCCGGGCAGCGTTCTCAGTTCGAGCGAATCCTGTTTCACAGGCTGGCGGCAAAACGTCCTGCCGAGGGGGACCTCGAGCGCTGGTACGAGTACATGCTCGATGAGCATCC
>DNUF01000212.1:3450-6871 GCA_003508595.1 Planctomycetaceae bacterium | reverse complement strand
CGAAAAGTTATTAGTTTTCTTTCTGGATTCCTCTAAACCCTGATGGTAAAATCGCGAAGAGTAGCGGTTGCGCAAGGTTTGCGCTGCGAAGATCGATTCAGAATTTTGAATTCTTCGCGCCGTGTGGACACAGTCCAACACCTGTCCGTGTTGGTTTTCAGTGTCCAGAGGGATTGGGAAGTCTCTTCGATTGCAGTTGGAGTTGACTCTCTCAGGTCTCACGCGGCTGGCACATGTCTCTCATCCCGTGGCGAATTCGGAATTACTACAAGAAGCTCTATCAGGGGTGGATGTTTCCCCGAGTATTTCGCCGGTTCTTGAGCATGATTCAAGCAGGGCAAGTCCCTGATTCCGGGATCTACTCGCAACTGGTACTCGCCTGGGGGAATGTTTCATTTTCGGCCGATACCCGCTATTTGCAGTTCTGTGTGTCACAGGTGCAGGCTGGCAGCGGTCCGGTCCTGGAATGTGGCAGTGGACTTTCGACACTGGTTGTGGCCGCTGTCGCCAGCGTTCGGGGGAGGGAGTTGTATTCCCTGGAGCACCATGCCGGCTGGCGGGAAAAGGTCCAGCGCGAACTGGATCGTTTCGGGTTGAGTCGGGTGGCCCATCTCCCATCGACGAAGCTCGTTTCTTATGGTGACTTCGACTGGTATGAGGTGGCCCAGGCGAACATTCCCACGGGTTTGACCCTTGTGATTTGTGATGCCCCGCCCCACTCCACCCATGGCGGGCGTTCGGGATTGATGCCGGTGATGCGAAAATCACTTTCACCGGGGTGTCGGGTGCTGATGGACGATGGGGTTCGGCAGGGAGAGAGGGAGATCGTCCGGAAATGGCAGGCCGACTTCGGTGGGTCTGTGACCGAGGATTTGACAGGTAAGGGGATTCTCGTTTACCAGTATCCGGAGAGCGTTTCTATTTTGAAACAAGTTGGATAGGAAACCGTTCGATCCACGAGGATTGTGACTTGTGTCATCCTCATTGGCGGCGGATTTGACCCGAGGGTTCCGTCCGGATTTTCTTCCCAGCCAATCGAAACCGATTGGCCGTTGGGAGGCCGCAATATGCCGGACCGCTTAGGCTTGGACCGCGAAGTTGGGTACCTGACAGCTTTGCTGAGGCGGTCTGCTGGACAGAATCGGTCAACGTCCCCGACTTCTGCAGGTCGGGGGGGGGCGGAACGAAGCTCTGAAACGTCCGTCTTGTCGGAATCAGGTGTCCGATTCGTTCTTCCGGCGGGCTTTCTTGCTCGGCCCCGCCCAGCGGTTCAGCACCAGTTGCCGAGCCCCGGCATCCAGGCAGAACCAGAGGCAGCAGATGCCCATGATGGCTGCCAGGAGGAGGCCGTGGAGGCTGATTTCGCCGACGGCCAACAGGCGTGATGTGCGGCTCGCGGGTTCACCAAGGTCGAACCCCCAGGCGATCAGCCGATCACGCAGTTGACCCAGGGGACAGACGGTTTTGAGCAAGACACCCGCGGCAACCACGGGCAACAGGCAGACCAGGGGGCGCAGGTACGATTGGGCGGCGAGGGTGCTGACCGATTCGTGGAAGCGGCTCCCCACCAGGGAGAGTTGCATCAGGCCGCGGATGGCAAACATTGAGAGCAGGGTCCCGATGACAATCCCCAGCGGACCCAGCCACCACCCCATCACCACCTGCAGCAGCGAGCAGGTGATCGCCTCGCTGACTCCCCGCCGCCGGAGAAGTTCGACGTCACCGAGGGCGAGCAGCAGGCTGTTTCCCGGAATGCAGGGGAGCCCGACCAGAAGGCCCAGGCCCAGCAGTACGAGCAGGGGGTAGCAGCGGGCGACGATTTCGCCGTCGTCGAGCCAAGCCTGCAGGAATTCCCGGCCATAGAGGAAAAATCCCCAGGCCAGAAGCAGCGCCAGGCAGGCGGTGAAGCGGGATGCGAGCAGGAAGACTCTTCGGAGCGAGGCTTGGTCACCCGCGCCACTCGCTCGTGCCATCACCGGGGCCAGGAAGCCCAGGGCAGTCACCATGGTCGTGCTGAACCGCGCCGTCAGCGAGACGGCCGGCGCGTAGTAGGCCAAGCTGGCTGGACCCTGCAGAAAACCCAGGATGAGACTTCCCGAGGCGAAATTGACCCGACCGGCCACCTTGCTCCAGATCGTGGACTGTCCATAGCTGGTCAGCTTCCGCCGGAGTTCCGGATCGTCCTGGGGGGGCGTCAGCAGGGAACGGTCCTGGAATTTCGCAGCCGACCGGAGGAATCCCAGTTGCGAGAAGGCCATCACCAGCAACTGTGACAGGCCCAGCGCGATCAGGCTGGCCCCCTGGGCCGCGACGATCACCAGGGTCACCGTCATCAGGATGCTGCCCAGCGTTTCCTGGAAGTTCAACCAGTCATACCGTCCGACCGCCTTGAGGATGGCCTTGTTGGTCATTCCCACGAGGCTGAGGGCGACGCGCAGTCCGCAGATGAGCACGGTCCAGCGGACAATTTCGTTAGCGACCTGCTCGGCCGGAAAAAACCAGGGAAAAACCAGCACCAGCACCAGCAGCGCGAGGCACACCAGGGCCCCCTGCCAGAGGACCGCCTTCTTCGCGAGGTGCAGCGTGTTCGAGTAGGCCTGGGCATTTTTCTCCCCCTCGAACTGGGCGAGATGCATGACGGTGGATGTCCCCAGGCCCAGGTCGGCGAGACTTCCATACCCGACGACATCCTGCACGAGATTCCAGACCCCGTACGCCTCCCTCCCCAATCCCTTGATGATCATGGGGGTGGTCACCAGGGCTCCCAGCAGCTGGCACAGCGAGCCAGCCAGTGAGAAGAGCATCCCCAGCAAAGCTCTTCGTCCGCGACTTGCCATGGTTGCTCGGTGGTCGAATTGCCGGGTGTCCCGAAATCTCTCCCGGCACTCTCCAGGCCAGAAGGCTCCCCGTGCCGCCGAGTGGGGCCGATCACAGTTTCCGGTGGGGGCAGGAAACCCGCTTGATGGCCCGGGTCAGCGATCGCGCGGGGACCGATTGGAACCCCCGTCCCGACGAACTGTCAAGCGAAAGAAATCATCGCCCCGGCAAAAAACCGACCAGGTCTCCCCCCGTCTTCTCCCCCCGTCTGACAGGGGCGGGGTTCCGTCGCGGACTTGTGCCGTCACGCCGGGGATCGTGGGGATTGGCTGAAATTCGCGTTGTCGTGTCGAAGCCCAACAGCGAATCGCGAAACGGGCCATCCCGAATCGCGACGGAGCGGTCCCGGACGTGGGCCTCGACCGGTCCGGAGGACCCTGCGATCCGACACAAGTATTGATCAGAGATATGGTTAGGGTGCATTTCTGAGGGGTGGAATCCCCGGTGAAATCGGGTGCGGCCGTTGGTTTCCGGCGGCCTGCTGTGCCGTCGACGGTGGGGGTCACCTGCGGCCGACTCTGGGGACCGGTAAAGGGGACCGGTA
>DNUF01000212.1:0-3237 GCA_003508595.1 Planctomycetaceae bacterium | reverse complement strand
TAAAGGGGACCGGTAAAGGGGACCAGGAAAACGGTCCGCTGCCGCCGGGGAAGGGAACCGATTTCACCGGAACGGGGGAGTGACGGCCGCCCCTTTTCCTGGGAATAAGCGTCAAGGTCTGCCGGCTGTGCCTGGGGGGGTGTCCCGGGGTTCCCCGGCGAATCCTGTTCACTGGCCCCCGGTGCGGATACCATGCTGTTTCGGTGGTCGACTGGAGCGCCCGGTCGTCCGAGTTCGTCATTCTGACTTCCGGCCAGGAGACACTCCATGAGTCGTCAAGGATCGCGTCGTACCTTCATCCGCAACACGTCGGCCGTTGGGGCTGCGGTGTTCGTTGGTGGATCTGTCAACCTGCAGGCCCTGGAGCGGTCGGCCAACGAGAAGCTCAACGTCGCCAGCTTCGGCGTCGGGGGCAAGGGGGGGAGCGATTCGTCGAACGCTGCGACGTTCGGCAATGTCGTCGCGATCTGCGACGTCGACCGCGGGACCCTCGAAAGCAAGGGGAACTCCGAGGGCTTCAAGGACGCGAAGCGCTACACCGACTATCGCGAAGTGCTCGACAAGCACGGCAAGAACATTGACATTGCGACGATCAGCACCCCCGATCACATGCACGGGCCGATCACCCTGGCCTGCATGCGGCTCGGCATCAGCTGCTACACCCAGAAGCCCCTGACCCGCACGATCTATGAGGCCCGCCTGCTGGCCCAGGTCGCGAAGGAAACCGGCGTCTGCACCCAGATGGGCAACCAGGGGACCGCCCTGGATTCGTCCCGCGAAGCGATCGCCCAGATCCAGTCGGGCGTGCTGGGAACGCTGAAGGAAGTCTATGCCTGGTCGAATCGTCCCGTCTGGGCACAGGGCCCCGACCGGCGGATGGACCTGGCGAAGTTCTCGGCCCAGGCGCAGAAGGAAGACGCCGACGCCGCTCCCAAGCTGATCGCCAAGAAGAAGGAAGAAGTCGCGAAGGCGCTCGAGAAGGTCGACTGGAAGAACTGGATCGGCGTCGCCCCCTACCGCGAGTTCTGGCCCGGCATCTACCACACCTTCCAGCACCGCGGCTGGTGGGACTTCGGTACCGGAGCCCTGGGTGACATGGCCTGCCACCAGTTGACCGTCCCGTTCGCCTCGTGCGAACTGCGTGACCCGGTCTCGGTCCAGGCGAAGTCGACCGGCCACGACTTCGACAGCTTCCCGGCCAGCTCGGTCATCAAGTTCGAGATGCCCGAGACCAAGAATCGCCCGGCGATTCCGTTCTGGTGGTACGACCGCAAGGGGAACAAGCCCCCCATGGAAGTCTTCGCCAAGCACGGGATCAGCCAGGTCTCCGACAGCGGCGTGCTGATCGTCGGCGACAAGGGAGCCTTCTACAGCTCGGACGACTACTGCGGCGTCTACGAGCTCAAGGGAGTCCAGAAGGTCAAGGTCGACTACGAGAAGGCCGAGAACAAGGGGAACAACGACCTCAACAACATGTGGGAGCTGTTCCGGGCCAAGCTGGCCAACGACCCGAAGATCTGCAAGTCGAACTTCATCGACCGCGCCGGTCCGCTGACCGAAACGATCCTCCTGGGCAACCTGGCCGTCTGGGCAGCCGCCAAGGGGGGCAAGGATGGCGAGATGGGCGACTGGGGCGAGAAGGTCGAGTGGGACGCCAAGAACCTGGTCGTCACCAACCTGGCCTCGCTGAAGACCCCCAAGGTCGCGAACCTGATCAAGCCGGTCTACGGCGAAGGTCACCGGCTCGACTAGTCAGGCATGAGTCTGCCGCAGGCGCACCATTGGGGTGTGCCTGCGGCGATGTTTTTCGCACAGGGGTACCAGGGTACCCCTGTTTTCTTTCCGGGTTTCCGGGCAAGACAAGGTCATCGTGATGAATCTCTCGTGGAAGAACGGCCTGTGTGCCGCCATCCTGCCGGGGCTGATCCTGTGCGCCGGCTGTTCGAAGCCTCCGGAACCGGCCGCGTCTGCCAGGGGATCGGCTCCGGCCGCCGCTGCGACCGAGCAGACTTTGACGCTGCCGTCCCCGGACGAGGGGAAGGTTCAGGCTCCCGCGGAGACAGCTCCCCAGGGAACGGCCAAGCCCGAAGATGTGCAGGCCGCCCGCACCCGGCTCGCGGCGATTCCGCGGGCGACCTTCGCTCCCAAGACCGGCGACCTGCTGACCGAGATCTCGATCGCCGACAGCTCGCCGGTGACTGCCGACGACGTCGCCCTGTTCGGCCGTCTGACCGATCTCAAGAAGCTCTCGCTGATCAACTTCCGCGCCCTCAACGATGAGATGGCGGGCCAGCTCAAGGGGCTGACCGGGCTCAACGCACTGGCGCTCACCAACTCGGTGATCACCGACGCCACCGTCGACATGATCGTCAAGTCGTTCCCGCAGCTGGTCGAGCTCGATCTTTCGTCGAACACCAACATGTCCAGCGGGGTCATGAAGATCATCAGCGAGCAGCCGAAGTTGCAGCGGCTGTCGCTGGTCCAGAACAAGATCAACGACATCGGCGCGCAGCGGCTGGCGAAGTTCGCCGATCTCAAGTCGCTCGACCTCCGCGGCAACATGGAGGCGGGAGACATGGCCCTTGAGGTGATCGGCGGTCTCTCGAAGCTGAACGGCCTGAAGCACCGCAGCACCGCTGTCACCGACACCGGGCTCGAAGCCCTCAGTGCGAATCCCTCCCTCGATTCGCTGCTGATCCAGGACTTCGCCATCACCGACCAGTCGGGGCCGCATCTCGCCAAGCTCCCCAAGCTGACCCAGCTCGAAGTCTTCCGCTGCCAGGGCTTCGGCTCGCAGGGAGTGCTGGCCCTCAAGGGAACCGGGCTGACCCGGCTGACTCTCCGCGACCTCCCCAACGTCTACGACCAGGCCCTCGAGGTGCTCGATGACCTGCCCAGGCTGAAGCGGCTGTACCTGCACGAACTGACCTCCATCAGCGATGCCGGTCTCACTCACCTCGGCAAGCTGCAGGCGCTCGAGCAGCTCGACCTGTGGGTGGTCCCCCAGATGACCGACGCCACGATCGATGTCATCGCGACCCTCCCCAACCTGAAGACCCTCTCGATTCGCAGCACCGGGGTGACCGACGCCTGCATCGAGAAGCTGCTCGCCCTCAAGTCGGTGCAGTCGCTCACCTTCAAAGACAATGGTGCGGTCTCGGAAGAAGCCCGGCAAAAGCTCACCTCGCGCAAGTGGGGCAAGCTCGACCTGGGTGGTGGCCCGACAGCCGAAGAGTA
>DNUF01000047.1:60512-63341 GCA_003508595.1 Planctomycetaceae bacterium | reverse complement strand
GCTGTGATGAATTCGGCCGTTCGGCCTCCCACTGCGCCACGTGGCCAAAGAGTTACCACTTGGGGGGGATGGCGGCGGATGCGAAACCCGTTCCCGCGAAAAGTTAAGCCGGTCCGAGCGAGAGCCAGACAATCTGCGGGAGATGTGTGACGAATGTGCGGGTTGGTGGATGAAGGTGCCGCCCGGCAGGCGCTGGCTTCCCGGAGTATGGACGAGGAGGAAACTGTGATTTCTGGTGGGGACCACTCCCACGAGCGAAGCGGCGGATGGCGAGCTTGGCCCCACCGGTGCAATTTGATGCGAAGCAAAAAGAATGTAAGAATGCGGTTTTGGATGAACGCTCTGTCAGGGAAATGATGTTTATGGGTGGAACCAGTTGACAAGAATGACAAAGGTTCTATAAACCTCCGCAGTCTTGATGGCTGCGTGGAATGGAACGAGTGGCGTAAGAAGTAGAGTCGCGACGGCTCAGATTTCTCGCTTGTTCGAGACGGCTTCCCCCAGTCGAATGCTTTCTTGCTTCGGAGCCGTCCACAGAAACTGAGTCAATGCTTGCGAGGCTAAGATTCAGTCATCGGTGATTCGGATTGTTAAAGAGTTGGTGGAGGAGTGAGGAACGTCTGGCATGCGCAGCCGACAACGGCACGAGTCAGATTCTGCAGTGGCTTGTCGATTGATTGCAGTTTGGTTCTCACATCAAATCTCCGCTGGAGTCGTGCCAGCGAGATGCGTTGCGACCGAAATGTTGCAGCCCATCTTGTCACTGCCACGGGTCGGGCAGTTCTCAGCAATTTGAGTGATTTGCAGTGCGTTCGACCCCCGCGTGCTCCGCTGTACAAGGGGATCACCAAGAGGCGGCGCCCCTTCCGGAAGTAGGCCTGCTGCTGGTCGCTTTGCTGAAATTGGGATGGAGCAATCGTCCCGAAAAAGGATGGGGACAATCCATCAACAACGGCACATCTGAGTGTCGTGGTGGGCCCATTTCGAGGAGTGTCTGGCCCTTTTGTCTGTGGGGCAGCTGACGGTTGCAGTCGGACCGGTGTTTGTTGCGCCGGTCCCGCTTGAGGGGGACGGACAGGACAATTGATGAACGGCTGTGCCCGCGTTCGGTGTGACAATCACCGGATGTGGGTGGGGCAATGTGATGTGCATCAATGAACCAATCGGTTCCCGGTCCCGGTCACCCGAAAAGTTGTGAACCAACTGCGACGAGTGGGAATCACCTGCGGGGGATGCAGCACATCTCTCCTGGACACACTTGTGGCAGAAGTGGTTGCCAGATTGTTCAGGGGCGGTTCGCACGACCGCTTTGTCGGGGAAACCATGGTTTCGGCTGCGTTGGTTGGCGGGATTGTCGGATAGGCGTCCTGGTTCCTGCTACTTGGAAGAGAGGGAATGGTCTGACAATGGGGAATTCCACAAGGCTGAGGACCTTTGGGTTGTGGCAGTGATGCGACAACTCGCTGACGGTGGGTTTGACATGGATTGTTTGTGTGGCGTGGAATCCTGCACAGAAAGACCATTCATGCCTTTGTCTTGATGCGAGGTCGAGACGTTGAATCCCTGTTCGAGAGACGAAAATCGTCAGGTCTGGACTTGCCGTATTGGGGATCTGCAAGACGGTCAAAACCCTGCTGGTCTTCGCCCTGCCGTAGGTCAGTCTATGCTCATGTGTTGATGTGGTGATGTGTTGGCGTGGTTGGGAGCGCTGGGGCGGGTGCGCTGACGAGGTCATCCACAATCAACTTCTGGCTGGGAGCGGACGTCGTGGCTTACGGTGTCGTGGATGAGAACTGCAGGGCCCTGCACCTGCTTCCTGTGGTGGAAGAAGGCGGGTAGGTCGGCAGGATACGGGTGTCAGGAAGGCTCCCGCGAGAGATGCGTGCGCTCCGACTCGGACCGGTGGTCAATTCAGCCCCGTGTCGGCAGGTGAGAATGTCCATCAGGAAGGGGGGAGAGGCATGAGTCCGTAATCAACATGCGAGGGGTGTATCAACCGCAAAATTGTCTTGTCTTTTTGGTTTTGACCAGGACAGAACCACGGAAGGCCGGGTGTGGACGAGAGTCCACTGGCTGTCGTGGAGCAGGCCCCTGTCTGCTGGTTTCCCTGGGAACTGTTGCGGAGTCCAAACGATGGGTGTTTCAGTTTGCGTCTCACAGATCCTGATCATCGATGAGCAGCCAGTGACGCGTCTGGGACTGCGCGTGCTGCTGGAGAGCGAAACGGACTTGCGGGTGTGCGGCGAAGCCCACGACCTGGTGGGAGCCGTCCAGCAATTGAAGGCGACGTCGCCGCATGTCGTGATTGCCGACATCGGGTTGAATGGCTCGGCCTGTGGTCTGGATGTCATCCAGCGGCTGCGTGCGGCCGATCCCCACCTGCCCGTCCTGGCGTACTCGATGCTCGACGACCTGCACTACGTTGAGCGGTCGCTGGCGGCGGGAGCGATCGGGTTCTGCTCCAAGCGGGAATCGCCGGCGGTCGTGCTGGCGGCGGTGCGCCAGGTGGTGGCGGGGAATCTGTCCCTGAATGAAGACCTGACGTCGCGGTTGCTGTCCCGGGCGATCAATGGCCGCCGCCCGGGACTCGACTCGGGAGTGCAGATGCTGTCGAACCGCGAGCTGGAGGTGTTTGCCCTGATTGGCCGGGGTCTGAAGACGACGGAGATCGCCCGGACGCTGAAGGTCAGCGTGAAGACGATTGAGACACACCGGCTGCGGATCCGGGAGAAACTGCTGCTGACCGACTCGGCCAAGCTGACGTTTACCGCGGTTCGCTGGGTCCACGATCAGCAGGAGCAGGTCCCCGTGGCCAGTGCGATGACTCCG
>DNUF01000047.1:58099-60294 GCA_003508595.1 Planctomycetaceae bacterium | reverse complement strand
GATGACTCCGATGACCATTCGCTCCTCCGCCTGACGGACCCGCGCCCAAGTCTGGTCCCCGCAGTCGCCCCCGGGCAGAACCGATGGGGGCGAGCAGGTCCCCGGTGGTCGGCTGTCGGCGACGACCGGCGGGCTTGCTCGGCCTCTTTCCTCCAGGGGGGACTGGCGAAAGTGCCGTTTTCCAGAAGATCGAGGGCCGGATCTTCTGGTTCCGGGGCTACGGTGTCCGCCAGCGATGTCCCGACCGGGCCAGCATGCGATCTGCTCCGGCGGGGCCCCAGGTCCCGGCCACGTACTCTTCGGGGAGCTTTGTCGAGGACGACCATCCCTCGAGCACCGGCGTCACCAGCCGCCAGGCGGCGTCGAGTTCGTCGTTCCGCATGAAGAGCGTTGAGTCACCGCGCAAGACATCCAGCAGCAGGCGCTCATACGCCTCGGGGAGTGCCAGTTCCTTGAATCCCTCATCAAATGCAAAGTCCATGGTGACGGGGTGGATCTGGTACTGCATGCCCGGGCGCTTGGCCGAGCAACTGAGAGAGATCGACTCACTGGGCTGGATGCGAAAGACCAGCTGGTTGGGCCGGGCCTCCACCAGCTCGCAGATATCTCCCTCGCACTCGACCGTCTTGAAGAGGTGCAGCGGGGGGAGCTTGAACTGGATGGCAATATCGCTGACACGCTGAGGCAGTCGTTTGCCGGTTCGCAGGTAGAACGGGACACCCGCCCAGCGCCAGTTGTCGATCTTCACCGCGAGGGCCGCATATGTCTCGGTCCGCGAGTCGGGGGGAATGCGGTCTTCTTCGAGATAGCCTGGAACGTCTGGTCCCCTGCGGGTGTACTGTCCCCGGATGGCCCACTCTTCGATCGCTCCCGATGCGGGAGCCAGGGCGTCGAGAATCTTGACCTTCTCATCGCGGATCTCCTTTCCCCGGAACGACGACGGCGGTTCCATCGCCACCAGGGCCAGCAGTTGCAGCACATGATTCTGCAGAACGTCGCGCAGGGCGCCCGAACTGTCGTAGTAGCCCCCCCGACCATGTTCCATTCCCTGGGCTTCGGCCACCGTGATCTGCACGTGATCCACATGAGTCCGGTTGAACAGGGGCTCGAAAATCGCGTTGCCGAACCGGAACAACAGCAGGTTCTGGACCGTCTCTTTTCCCAGGTAGTGGTCGATGCGGTAGACCTGTTCTTCCCGCAGCAACCGGCCAAGCGACGACTGCAGCTGGCGTGCGCTGGCCAGGTCGCTGCCGAATGGTTTCTCGAAGACGACCCGCAGGGTCTCGGGACTGTACCGCCCGGGAATCAGGCCCGCCTTGGCCACCGACTGAACGGTCGGGATGAACAGGTCGGGAGTCGTGGCCATATAGAACAGCCGTTTTCCCGCGACCCCAGCCTGCCGTTCGAGCGATTCCAGCTCGGTCTTGAACGGGAGGTATTCGGCGGGCTGCGACAGGTCGAGCTGGCGGTAGAACAGCCGCTGGGCGAAGGTGTTCCACTGGTCGCGGTTGATGGTGCCGCTGCGGCTGTGTTTCTGGACGTGCGCGAAGATCTCTTCGCGGAACTCGGCGTCGGTCTTGGGACGGCGGGCGGCCCCGATAATGGGGGCTCGTGACGAGAGAAATCCGTCGCGCCAGAGGTGAAACAGGGCGGGGAGCAGCTTGCGGGCAGTGAGGTCGCCCGAGGCACCGAAAATGACGATCGAGGCCTCCTCGGCCAGTCCTTGGCTGCTGGGGCTGGGGGGGACGTCTGTCACTCCGTTCATGCGCGATCCTGTGAGGCTCTCGAGGCAATGCTTTGTGCCGGGTGCGGGATTGTGGTTTACTCCCCCCGTGGATGCAACAGGGGGTGGATGCCAAGCGGGTCCTCGGAACAGGAAAGACGGCTTCCCGGAGGCCTGTCCATTCCCCCCCCGCCTGGAGAATCGACATGTCGAACGCGTCGCGAGTGCTGCTGGCCCGGCTGGGGGCCGGCGAGTTGATCGCGCAACTCTGCACCAGCCAGAATTGGTCGCGCGATGACTTCGACGCCTGGTGGCGTGCCGAGTGCCAGGCCCGAGTTCCCGCCACGGCCGGTGCCGTTCCCCTGCCGGTCTCGGCCCGTGTGCAGATTGCCCGGGATGAACAGGGGATTCCCCACATCACCGCCGCCAACGACCACGACCTGTTTTTCGGATTTGGGTTTGCGACCGCCCA
>DNUF01000047.1:8003-57785 GCA_003508595.1 Planctomycetaceae bacterium | reverse complement strand
CAGATTGCCGACCGGGAATGGGACCAGTTGCCCGCCGAGACCCGCCTGCTGCTGGAGGCCTGGTCGGCCGGGGTGAATGCCTTCCGTGAGCAGACACTCGCGCGGCTGCCGATCGAATTTGATCTGCTCGGATATGTCCCCGAGATTTGGCGGCCGGTTGACTGCCTGGCGATTGCCGGGGAATTCCGCTGGTACCTCACCGGGCGGTTTCCGGTGATCGTGATTCCCGAGCTGGCGCGACGTGTGCTGGGAGCGGGCCCGCTGTACCAGGAATTTCTGCGTGCCGAGGCCGATGCGGCGTCGATCCTGCATCCGGGGGAGTACTCTCCCCGCAGGCCGGGGGAGGGGGGCCGGGAGAATGGCCCGGCGGGAGTGGCCGTGAATGATCCCGAAGAGGGGCACGGCAGCAACAACTGGGTGGTTTCAGGTTCCCGAACGACCACGGGGAAGCCGTTTGTCGCGAGCGATCCACACATTGCCTTTGCGGCGGTCTCGTGCTGGCACGAGGTGCATCTGCAGGGCGGGTCGTTTCATGTGGCGGGGATCGCCTATGCGGGAATGCCGGCGGTGATGTTTGGCCGTACTCCCCGGGTTGCCTGGGGCATCACCAACAACATCTGCTCACTGCGCGACCTGTATCTCGAGCAGACCGACCCGGCACATCCGGGGTGCTTCCGCGCGGGGGACGGCTGGGAGCCATGGCGCGAACGGACCGAGACCATCGTCGTGAAGGGAGGTCCGACCCAGAACCATGTGGTGCGACAGTCTCGGAATGGTCCACTGGTGGATGCCATTCTTCCGCCTCCCGCCCGCACGAGTGGGCCGGTCGCGCTGAAGTGGCTGGGGAGCGAGTATTGCGGATGGCTTCCCGCTCTGCATGCGATGGCCCGGGCGCAGAAGGCAGCCGAGTTGCGCGAGGCCACCCGCCCGTGGATGGTCCCCACGTTCTGCGTGGTCTATGCCGATGTCGATGGTGCGATTGGCTACCAGTGCACCGGCCGACTCCCCCTGCGGTCGACGGTCGAGCGGGGCTATCGCCAGGGGTGGAACCCCGACCACCAATGGCGGGGGCTTGTGCCGTTCGAGGGGTTGCCGCACCTGGTGAATCCCCGTCGGGGCTGGATCGGGACTGCCAACAATCGCATTGCGGCCGACGATTTTCCCTGGGCCCTCTCGGGCACCTGGAGCAATGGCTACCGGGGAGAACGAATCCGGCAGATGTTCGAGGCGACCCCCCGCGCCTCGCAAAGCGACATGGTCCAGATGCAGCTCGACACAATCTCGCTGCGGGCTTTCGACTGCCTGCCGACGGTGCTCGAACAGTTGGACCGCCTGCCCGACCCGCGGCTGCGCACGGTGTCACGAATATTCCTGAAATGGGACCATCGGATTGAGCCAGACCGTGTTGGAGCGACTCTCTTCAATGTATTTTTCCAGCAGTGGTCACAGCGGGTGGCCGAGGCGCGGTTCGATTCCGTGTTCGCCCCTCTGGCCGCCGGGGCCTGTTGCGGTCTTGCCCAGCGACTGCTGCGCGACAACGGTGCGGGGTGGTTCGTCGATGAGGCCGCACGACAACGGGCGTTGGAATCGGCGTGGGACGACACCCTCGCCTGGTTGACCGACCGCCTGGGCCCCGAGATGACGACATGGACCTGGGGGCGGCTGCACCTGTTGCAGCAGAAGCACCCGCTGTCGGACCGGGGGGACCTCGGGCTGCTGCTCGACCGGGGAGGCGTTCCGGTCCGCGGAGACATGCAGACTGTCTGCAACAGTGGGCAGGGGGCCGATTTCTCGGCACCCACCGGAGCGGGATACCGTATGATTGCCGACCTCGCCGACCCCCAGGGGACTCTCTGGGCGATCGATGCCGGGAGTGAGTCGGGAGTCCCGGGCAGTCCGCATTACGATGATCAGCTGGCGGCGTGGGTGCGTGGCGAGTATCACCCGGTGCGACTCTTTCCCACCCCTCAGCAGGTGTCGCATTGGCCCATCCAGACGCTGTTGCCAACAACGCAGTTCGCGCAAGGGTAGGCCGGTGGCGGCCGATCACCGACGGCGGATCGCCTCGGGGATCTCGCGAAGGGTCAGGGTGAGGGGGTTGTCGCCCACTTCGCAGGCCGTCGAGAGGGGCCTGTCGGTGAAGCACTCGATCGCAAGTGCGCCCTGGAAGTTGTGCCGGGCCACCTCGCGGACCAGCGATCCAGACTCAAGTTCTCCCTGGCCCGGAACGAGCTGGACCCACCGGGGATACCGTCCCCGGTGATCCTTGAGGTGTGCGTCCCAGATGTGCGTCCCAGATGTGCGTCCCAGGTGCGCGGCGCAAAGCGACGCACCATTTGTCGAGGATCGATTCCCTGGACCGCCAGATCGCTGGGGTCGTACTTGATGCCGAGGATGGTCGAACCGACGTCGTCAAACAGCCGCTGCAAATTGTCGCTGGTGGTTGGCAGCCAGGTGGGCCAGGGACCAAGGTCGATGGCGCGTCGGATGTGTCGGCTGTCGGCGGGCGCGAGCGCGGCCTGGATCGCCGCAATGGTCCGCTGCCACACCTCGGCTGTGGGGACCCCGGTGACGGGGCCACCGGGGTGAAAGGTGACCAAATCGCCCCGCGAGTTCGGGGGCGAGGTCGAGAGCGGCGACCAGGTCGAGTGGTTCGGAGGAGTACAGGCGGGCGCTGAGTTCGGCATCGGCGACGATCGCCTCGACCGTCGGTTCCGCAGGGATTGTCACCAATTCCGTTTCCATTTCGACTCCTCCTGCGTTGCGAGCACCAGATTTCTGGTTGACCGCAGGTCGTCGTTGGGAAGAATAACAGGGCCAGACTTGGCAAACTTCGCCGACACCCGCATTCGCTGGACTGTCCTTCCATGACACTCCCCATGGCCATTTCGAAGTCAACCGGTTTCCGTTGGGAACTTGCATCCGGGACGGTCGGGAGTACCGGACGGACCGACTGCGATGTGGTCGTTGGTTCGCCGGGAGCGAGAATCGTTCCAGGGTGTTGGCGGAACGATTGTGTTCGAAAAACCGAAAACCGCAGAACGGGGTCTTGACATTCATGCGGACAGGTGTCCAAATGATAGCATTGAGTGTTCGTCAAGTCACCCTTCCATTGGGAGGTTCCTGGATCGATGGCCCAGTCTGAATCTGACGCCAAAGCGCAGCCCGCACCGAACTCGATGCAGCATAAGGTGTTCGAGATTGACCCCCGACGCCACAAGCTGTGGGATTTCATCAATCTGTCGGCCCCGGAGCGGCGCAATTCCACGATGTGGGAAGCTCGTGATCTGTTGCACCAGTGGCTGCTGCAGAATCCGCAATGTCGCCTGGTCAAGATCGACGACCATTACCGGGACGGGGTGCTGGAGGGGGTGGCGGCGACCTACATCGAGCTGCAGGCGAACCTGGATGGCAGTACCCCCCAGATCTGGGCCTGGGGCAACTGGGAATTTGCCGTCTCCGATACCGTGGCGCAGCTGTTTCCCCGCGAGTACATCGAGGCGGTGATTGCCGAGTCGTTCCGGGTGACCACCACCATTCCCAAGAAATCTCGCATACTGCTGGTGGCTGGCCGGCGGGGGGTGACGGTCCTGCTCAAGCTCGCGGCGCGGCAGGGAATTGTGACCGATTGCTCCACCCTCATCGGCCAACTGCAGTCTGACGTGGCGCATCCTCTCGGGAACTGGTATCAGCTTCGGGAGCGAACGCTGCCGTTCTATACCCTCGTGGTCACCCAGCGTGGCAAACGCAATACGGGGGAATGGAATTCGTGCGGCTCGTTTGAGTGACGCAGCCCTCCCGGAAATCAGGAACCTGCCTGAGTTGAGGCGGGCGTGGCGATGCTCCTGGCGTAGATGGCCCGCTCAACATCGCCTCCCGGGACGGGAGTGAACCCGAATTGCGCAAAAATCGCCTGCATGCGGCTATTGTCGGCTGAGGTTTCCCCCACGATCTGGTGGACTCCCCATTGGGCAGCAATTGCCACGCAGAACTCGGTGAGTTTTTGTCCAAGACCCTGCCCCTGCCAGGCGTCGGCGACGAGCACGGCATATTCGGCCGCCTCGTGGTTGGCATCGGCGAACAGTTGGGCCACACCTGCCCATTGACGAGTCCCGTTCCCCACGACCTCGGCCACGATGGCCAGCTCGCGATCGTAATCGAGGACGCAGAAGCGTGCCGCCGATTCGTGCGTGGGCCGCTTGGAGAGATGCCGAAACCGGGCCCGCAACGTTTCGGGCGAGCAGGCGTCGCGCATCGCGATCCAGAGCGGTTCGTCTTCGGGACGAATCGGTCGCAGCACGATTTTCTGACCGTTGTCGAGCGACACTTCACGGACGAATTCTTCGGGATAAGGGCGGATGGCGAGGTGCGAATAGGGCAGACTCGCTGCTGCCGAGACCGGCGGACGAACCACGACCCGGGCATCGAGGGCCAAAACCCCCCTGGGCATGACGAGCAGCGGATTGATGTCGAATTCATGGATCTCGGGGTGTCGGGCCACCATTCGCGACAGGCGGATCAGCACTTCGATGAGGGCATCGACATCGAGCGGAGGGCGTCCCCGGAAGCCGTTGAGCTGTTTCCACAGGCGCAGCGATTCGAGCATCCGCCGGGCAAGCCGTTCGTTGAGCGGCGGCAATTCGAGGGCCCGATCGCGATCAAGCTCGGCTGTCACCCCACCCCCGCCCACCATCAGCACAGCGCCAAAGGTCGGGTCGGTCTTGAGCCCGACAATGATTTCCAGGCCTCGCGAGAGGTCGGCCATTGGCTGGACCGTCACCCCCCAGAGTTGGGCGGACGGGCGTTTCTGGTGGACCCCGGTCAGCAGTTCGGTGTAGGCGGCCCGGACGCCATCGGCATTCCGCAACCCCAGCCGCACTCCATCGACATCGGTCTTGTGTGAGATGTCGGGGGACCAGATCTTGAGGACGACCGGATACCCGGCCTGTTCGGCGAGGGAGACCGCTTCATCGACCGTCCGAGCCGGGTGGGCTTCCGTCGTTGGGATGCCATAGGCAGCGAGCAGTCGCTTGCTGTCATCTTCCGTGAGGGTCTGCTCGCTGGTGACCGACAGTTGGCGGGTGATTTCGGCCAGGCTTGGGCCCCCGGCTGGAAACTCGATCGGCAGGTCGCGGGGAAGCTCGTGGAGGATCTCGCGGTTGCGGGCGAAAGAGACGAGATGCAGAAATGCCTCGACCGCACCCTCGGGAGTCGCATAGCAGGGAATGCCGGCTCCCTGCAGCCGGCGGGCCCCTTCGTCCACCCGCAGTCCGCCAATCCAGGAGGCGAGCACCGGCTTGGTTCCCCGGTTCGCGGTCTCGGCCACCAGTTCCGCGGTGCGGGTTGAATCGGTCATCGATTGCGGGGTCAGCATGACCAGCACCGCATCGACCGCGGGGTCGGCCTGGGCAATCTCGACCGCCTGGGCAAATCGCTCGGGGGGGGCATCTCCCAGAACATCGATCGGGTTGCCGTGCGACCACCAGGGGGGCAGGACGGCATTCAACCGGGCCAGCGACGAGTCTTCGAGTCGGGCCAACTCGCCCCGTCGCTCCATCAGCGCGTCGGTCGCCATCACCCCGGGGCCGCCGGCATTGGTCACGATGGCCAGGCGGGGGCCGCGTGGCAATCGCTGTGCCGCCAGCAACTCGGCACAGTCGAACAGTTCCCCCATCTGGAACACCCGTTCGATCCCGGCACGCCGGAAAACGGCGTCGCAGACGGCATCTTCGCCCGCCATCGCACCGGTGTGCGACGCCGCGGCGTGGGCCGATTCGGCGAAGCGTCCCGCCTTGTAGGCAACAATCGGCTTGTTCCGCGAGAAGGCGCGGGCCGCCGAGACGAAACCGCGCGCATCACTGATCGACTCGACATACAGGATGATTGAGCGGGTGTGCGGGTCTTCGCCGAAATAATCGATGAGGTCGCCGAAACTGACATCGAGCATGTTGCCGATGGAGACGAAGTGCGAGAACCCGATCTTCTGCTGCATGGCCCAGTCGAGCAGCGAGGTGCAGAGGGCTCCCGATTGCGAGATGAGGGCGATGGAACCGGCCGGGGGCATGTCGGCGGCGAAACTCGCGTTGACCCCGCTGTGGGGGGCGATCACCCCCAGGCAGTTGGGACCGATGAGACGCAGGTGAGGGAACTTCCGGCGTTCCGCCTGGACCTGTTGTTCCAGCTCTTTGCCAGCCTGTCCCGCCTCGCGGAAACCGGCCGACAGCACGATCAAGCCTCCGACACCCAGTTCTCCACACTCGCGCACCAGCCCGGGGACAGTGGCGGCGGGGGTGCAGATCACCACGAGATCGGGGACTCGCGGGAGTGCCGAGACCCGGGGATAAGCGAGAATGCCCGAAACGGCCTCACGCTGCGAGTTGACTGGGTAGACGACTCCGTTGAAACCGCCGGTGATGAGATTGCGGAGCACGGTGTAACCCACCTTGCTCCGATCGTCGCTCGCCCCCACGACCGCAATGCGCCGGGGCTGAAAGATGCGGTCGAGATTCCAGATGCTCATGGTGGGCTCAACACGCCGGGACGGTGGTGATGAGAGACGAGGGTGGCTAGGGTGTGATCGGCGGAGGCATGGGAAGTCCCATTCCATCCGCGGGGCCGGGCTGCGAACTTCCCGGAACCCGGTACACCGAGAAGGAACCATTGCGGTACAGCGGTTCGGTCGAGAACGGATCGGCATTCCAGGCGATCACGTAGTCGATCGCAGCCATCTGGCGGAGGTCGCCCAGGGCGGCGGGGCCAAATCCCTGGGTGAAGTACTTCTCGCGCCAGTCGGCCACGTATTTGAGGCGGTCTTTCCACTCGATGAGATTGGCCGCGTCCTGGGGACAGTCTTTCCAGGTGGCGAACTCGGCGCGCTGGGCCCACCACTTGAAGCCCGAACTGTACTTGGGAGTCAGACAGATCGCCTCGGGGGGAACCTCACGCGACACCCAGTCGCACACATCGCGCCAGGCGGCCAGGTTGTCGGGCTTCCAGGGAGGCTGGACCCGGTCGGGTTGGGGCCAGGCCAACAGCAGCAGTACGGCGACGACCAGGCCCGCCAGGCCGGTTCGGGGACGCCCCCACCACGGCTGAGTCTCACGCAGCGTCCTCCCCTGCCACGCGGCGACCAGTTCGAGAGCCGCCACGACCGGCAACAGACCATCAAGCAGGCGAAACGGATAGAACCGCAACAGACCGACCCACTCGGGAACCACGCTGAATCCGATGCCCGCCATCGCAAACAGCAGAGCCGACGCAAGCACCCACCGCAGCCCGCGCCATTCGCGACTCCCCGCATGCAGTCGGGCCGCGAACAGGGCCACTGCCAGCAACAGCCCCGACCAGGCAACCCGTTCGGGGGGAAAAGCCTGGGGCAGCAGGTGGTGCGGCAGTCGTTCGAAAATCTGGATTCGATTGGCTGTCTGCTGAATCTGCGGAGTTTCCACCGCCTGCAGCATCTGCCAGACCGGCAGCAACCCCGGCAACGCCGTGAAGGCGAGCAGCAGGGGGTGAGCCCAATGCACCCGCCGGCGAATGGGCAGCGGCTGGGCCGATTCGGTGGTCCGTTCAGACCCGGAATGCGAACCCTGGTCGTGCGAGAGTTGGTCGGGGGCCACAGGGGATGAGCCGAGGGAACGGCGTGGGCCCCAGCGGTCGAGCGGAAGGGCGATCAACCATCCGAGTGCCAACCAGCCCCCCACCACAGGATGAAACGACGTGGCGAGACCAAGCCGCAGGGCGGCCTGTCGGCCATTTCCCTGCAGCCACGCCCCCAATCCCGCCAACCCAAGCCCCCAGGCAAGTACCTTGGCCTCGATTCCTCCAATCAGCCATTCCCCCGAGAATCCCTGGGGGGCCGAGAGGGCGACCCAGAGCAGGGCGGCGGCAAGCAGGTGTCGGGAATCGCGCAGCAGGGGGCGTGCGAGTTGACAGAAACCCCAGGCGAGCAGGCCCCAGCCGAAACATCGCCCGATCCATGCAGCGGCTGGAAACGACATCCAGCGCGTGAGGGCCCCCACCGTCTGAAAGAACAGCCAGTGGGCGTCGGTCGATTGCAGGAAGAGGTCGTTCGCGCACCAGGCCGGGTCCCAGAAATGCCGGCTCTTGGTGAGGTAGTGGGCTTCATTGACCCCGGGGACGGCGGAGCGCAATCGTCCCGCGAGGGCAACCAGGGCCAGCACCATCAGCCCCGCGGGAATGCGGCCTGACGTGACTTGATCGAGAAATCTGCGCATGAAAGTCAGCCAGGCCACGTGAGGCGGGGAGAGGGACGGTGCCGGGGCTTTCCGCGACCGGTCCGCAGCCTATTTCTTCTTCTTGGCTGCTTTCTTGGGGGCTGCTTTCTTGCCGGTGCTGCCCGCAGCCTTCTTCCCAGCCGCCTTTTTGCCAGCCGCCTTTTTGGCGGCGGCTGGGGCTGCTCCCTTCTTTCCGGCAAATACGCGATCCCAGTTCGACCAGAATTCCGGTGTGGTCCCTGTCCGTACGATCGGTCCGCCCATGTCGCTTCGCTCCTTGATGACTGCCGCAAGAACTGCGTGGTATCCTTCCAGTGACGACGACTCCGAATGCCGCGTCATTGGTGCCTGCACATTTCATGCGTCACCTTCCCGCTTGTCAAGTTCCTCTTGAAAACGTGCCGTGACGCATGTGTGTCGACTTCCCCGCGCTGTTGGCACAACTCTCCCAACCCCGGGCCTTTCCCCGCCCTGTGGATCGGGTCGAAGTCCATCAGACGCACATCTCGGCCGTCTTCGTGGCGGGAGAGTGGGCCTACAAGATCCGCAAGCCGGTGAAGTTGCCGTTCCTGGATTTCAGCACGCTTGACCTGCGGCACCACGATTGTGACGAGGAAGTGCGCCTGAACCGGCGACTGGCCAAGTCGATCTATCTCGGGGTGGTTCCCATCGTGCAGACTCCCGACGGCTGCCGCTTCGAGGGAGAGGGACCGGCCGTCGAGTGGGCGGTCAAGATGCGGCGGTTGCCAGAGGTGGCCAGCCTGCAGTCTCAGGTCCTGGCAGGAACGCTCCCTACCGAGAAGCTGGTCGACCTTGGAGAACGGCTGGCTGTGTTTCATCGGACGGCCCGCCGGGATGCGTACATTTCCTCGTTCGGCCGATTCGCCGGTGTGGCCCTGAATCTGCGACAGAATCTCGAACTGGCCCGGAACCAGGTGGGGCAGATGGTGTCGACCGCCGTCTGGGAAAGGCTGGTCACCCGACAGGAACAGGTCCTGCAGAAATTGCAGCCGTTGATCGAGGCCCGGGCGGCCCGGGGGATTCCCTGTGAGACGCACGGTGATCTGCATCTCGACCATGTCTATTTTTTTCCCGACGAGGTTTCTCCCGACGATGTCGTGATGGTGGACTGCATCGAGTTCAACGAGCGGTTCCGGTACACCGATCCGATAGCGGACATCGCCTTCCTGGTGATGGACCTGAAGTTCCATGGACGTCGGGACCTGGCCCGCACGTTTGCTGAGGCGTACCTGAGGGCCTCGGGCGATGAGGAAGGGCGGCAATTGTTACCGCTCTATGCGGGATATCGGGCCGCGGTGCGGGGGAAGGTCGAAGGGATGTTGCAGGTTGAGCCCGAGGTCCCGGCCCACGAGCGTGAGCAGGCTCGCCTGCGGGCCCGTGGACATTGGCTGCTGGCCCTGGGGGAATTGCTGCCCGCCGGCGAACGTCCCGGATTGCTGTTGGTGGGGGGCTTGCCGGGAACGGGGAAGTCAACTCTGGCCCGGTCCCTGGCGCAGACCCTGGGGGCCGAGGTGATTCGCACCGATGTTGTTCGCAAGCAACTGGCCGGGATTGCTCCCGAGTCGTCGGGAAAAGACCTGCCAGGGCTCTATTCGCCGGAGATGACGACGCGGACGTACGGGGCGATGCTGAGCCAGGCCGAAGAGGCTCTCTGGCAGGGACGGCGGGTCGTCGTTGATGCGACCTTCTCGCGCGAAGAACCACGGCGGGAGTTTCTGAACCTGGCAGACCGTCTGGCGGTTCCTGTCGGACTTTTGTTGTGCGAGGCGCCCGAAGGGTTGATCCGCGAGCGGCTGGCCTCACGGCGGGGAGACGCGAGTGATGCCGACTGGGAGGTTTACCGGCAGGCACGCGACCTCTGGGAACCGCTGTCGTCGTTTTCATCGCGGCGGAGACACACGATTGTCACGGCCGCATCGCCCGAAATTCTCGTCTCACAATGCCGGCCGATTCTCGCCGAATGGGAACTGGCCGAGTCCTCCACGGCGGCCGACGGCGAGTGAGGCAGGGGGGAGCTGTCGCAGAGAGGCACCTGGGGCCGTTGATGGCGAAGACTGGCCGGGGAACCGAACTTTCCAAACTGGCTATGAATCGATATTGTCGGCTTCACTGTTCTTGTGTCACGCACGTCAGGCTGCGGGGAGTGTCCCGGGCGGGAGGTGCGTCTTGTTGAGTTTGTCGGGAGATTGACGGAATGGGCTTGTTCACCGGGAAGAAGGGGCTCGTGTTTGGGATCGCGAACGATCACTCGATCGCGTGGGCCATCACCGAGAAGCTGCACCAGGAAGGGGCCGAGATGGGATTCACCCACCTCCCGGACAAGGATCCGGCCCGCCCCCGCATGGAGCACCGCGTTCGCAAGCTGGTCGAACCTCTTGGGGCCAAGCTGATCACCCCCTGCGATGTGCAGAAGGAAGAAGACATCGACCGGGTCTTCGCCGAGGCGAAAGCGGCGATGGGCGGACTCGATTTCGTCCTGCATTCGATTGCCTACGCCCCGATCGATGACCTCAAGGGGCCGGTCTACAACTGCAGCCGGGGGGGCTTTCTGCAGTCGATGGACATTTCGGTCTTCAGCCTGCTGGCGATCACCCGCCGGGCCCGCGAAGTGCTCAATCCAGGAGGAAGCATCCTGACGCTGACCTACCTGGGAGGCGAAAAGGTGATTCCCGGCTACAACATCATGGGTGTCTGCAAGGCGGCGCTCGAATCGCTGCTGACCTACCTGGCGCACGAATTGGGGCCGACCAACATGCGGGTCAATGGCCTGAGTGCCGGCCCGCTGAAGACCCTCAGCAGTTCGGCCGTCGGGGATTTCGACGTCATGTTGAAGCTTTACCCGGCGATGGCTCCCATGCGCCGCAATGTGACCGCCGAAGAAGTGGGGAAGACTGGCATGTACCTGCTGAGCGATCTGGCCAGCGGAGTGACCGGCGAAGTTGTGCACGTCGATGCGGGCTTCCACGTGATGGGGGCTCCCCCCGCCGACGCCAAGCTCTAGTCTCCAAGACCAGCGTCGCATGCGACCCGTGTCAACGAAACTGCAGACCTGTGTCTGAGAAGTGAGGCCATCATCTTCCCGCGTGGACGAAGGAACGTCCCACGCGGGAAGATTCGATTTCGAGAGTGAAATCGCCCCCTGGTTCCCGTTTGCAAGGAAGCCCCGTGAGCACGGCCCCGTCCCGCACGCTGAAAACCATCGGCATCGCCATTGTCGAGTACGCTGACCAATTCCTGGTGGGGATTCGCCCCCCGGGTGTCGACCTGGCGGGATGCTCGGAGTTTCCCGGAGGCAAATGCCTGCCGGGCGAATCTCCGCGGGCGTGTGCTGAACGGGAATGCCTGGAAGAGACGGGACTGACCGTCCGGGGGATCGAACTGCTGCTCAACCGGCGGTTTGAATACCCCCACGGCACCTTCGACCTGCACTTCTGGCGCTGTGCGCCAGTGGATGCCTCCCAGTTGGCCGAGGAACACCAGGGATTTGAGTGGGTTCCGCGGCACGAATTGAGTTCCCGAACCTTTCCGGAGGGGAATCTCCCGGTGGTTCGCCTGTTAATGGGCGGGGGATTGCCGACCGCCGGTGCCGCTTGATTTTCACGACAATTCCACGTGGGTAAACTGGGGGGTCTGAGGCGGGAACGATCGCGGTCCGCATGGCGATCGTGTCGCTCCAGCCGATAATGGCGGTGAAATCGGTCGTGCTCTGGCGCGGCGGATGACCCTGGCAGGGACGCCTTCGGGTTGGAACTGCGACATGGAGTCCGCCCGACGACCGCCGGTTGTGTGCCTTCGTTTTGCCCCCGGGGATCGTCTTCCATGTTGTTCCGCAAGCTGTTCCAGCCGAGCAACCTGCAGCGGCTGTGTTTGATTGGTGTGGTCGCCTTTGTGGGAGCCGGAACGGTCGCTGCCCAGTTCCGGGCCCGGACGGTTCCCGGTCGGGGCCAGAAGGTCGATCGGGTCGGCGATGACTTCGAGGCCGAGGATTGGGAGTTTTACCCGAATCCACCCAAGGCGAGTTCGAACCTCGACAAGCAGGATCGCCTCCCCTCGGGGATTTCGAAGAACCAGCGGATCTACGAGAGCACCTACCGGGGTGAACCCGACGTGGTGAAGCGTGTTCCGACTCCGGCGGGCGGAATTCCGGGGAGCAACGGGGCGCTGTTGCTGCAGTCGCTCTACACCGGTGTTCCCAATTTCATCTCGAAGAAGCAGCAGCAGGATGACCTGCTGGTCAACGTGACCACGATGCTGGGAGGTCCCATTCCGGTCTCTCAGAATCCAAGCTGTGTTGTGCGGGTCTTCCTGCCTCCCTGGGAGCAGTGGGAAAAGCGGACCGGGTCATCGTTTGGCTTCCGCGTCGAGCTGGAAACCACCAAGACCGAGACGGTCAAGACACAGTTCCGCCGCATGTTCCGGGGCGAGGGCTTTCCCACCACCACGACCAAGGTGGAACAGTATTGGCCCGGTTTCTTCATCCAGTTCCACAGCAAGGTGGATGGGCACAAGGAAGACTCGGCGATGCTGTTGATCCGGGCGGGATCACGAGGCGAAGAGATTCCCGGCCCGATGATCACCGAGCCGGGCTGGTGGACCCTGGGGATCTCGGTCACCCCCGATGGCCTGGTGCACTATTACGCACACGCCGGCATCGAACCGCTGACCGAGCGTGATCATATCTCGACCCAGCGTCCCTACGGCTTCACCGCCCAGCGGATGACCACGTTCTTCTTCAACGTCGTCAACATGGACGATGGGCGATCGATGTCGACTCCGTGGATCATCGACGACCCGGCCCTCTACATCAACACGCGGTAAAAGGGCCTTCCCCGTCCCAACCGTCTCCGCGGTCAGGCTGTGACCATGGGACGCGGGCATAGATTCCTGCGTTCCACTCACCGGGACCGGATCGCCTCAGTGCGAGCCGGTCCCGGTTTTTTTGACACAGTGCCTGGTTACCAGTGGATTGACCGCCGTTGATCCGCCGGCAGTTCTTTTGACCCAGGTCCTGACGGAATCGTGGCGACTGGGTCAAGCTGCGGCAGAGCAATCCAGCCACGTTTTGCGGGGGACGCACACACTATCCCCCCAGTCCCAGCGCAAGCCGGAGGATGATCAATCCGGCCCGGAATCCTTCCGACAGGCGGATTTTTGAGTCGCCGTAGCGCCGCTCGGCATAGATGTAGGGGACTTCGCAGAAGCGGGCTCCCTTTCGACGCAGGCGGTAGAGCAGTTCTTCGAGCACCGAGTACCCGGTGGAGAGAAACTGACGCAGATCCAGTTGCCGCAACAGGGCCACGCGATAGGCGCGGAAGGAGCCGCTGCAGTCCCGCACCGGCAGCCTCAACAGGGTGCGGGCGTAAAAGTTGATCGACTGGCTCATGGCATGCCGGTACCACGGCCAGCCCACGACTCCACCCCCCGGCACATACCGGGAGGCGAGTACGACATCATGGCCCGGAGTCTGCGCCAACAGGTCGGGCAGGGTGGCCGGGGGATGGCTGAAATCGGCATCGAGGTTGCAGACCCAGGCATAGCCGTTGTCAACCGCATACTGGAAGGCGGCGAGGGTCGCGGTCCCCAGGCCGAGCTTGCCCGGCCGGCTGAGCAGTCTCAGTCGCGGTTCCCGGGTCATCCATTCGGCGACGAGTGTCCCTGTTCCGTCGGGGGAATTGTCGTCCACCACGAGGATGTCGGCCTCGGGCACGTGCTGCCAGATCTCGGGGAGCAGTGCCGCAATGTTGTCACGCTCATTGTAGGTGCAGAGCGCGATCAGGATGGTGTCGGGAGGCATCCTGGACCGGGGAGGGAGTGGATGAACGGGGAATGCAACGGCAGCCGCTGTGCGTCAACCGAGCGAGGTACACCTGGGGCGGCCGACTCACGACGGGTCGATCATCACCTTGTGCCAGGCATTGTACTGGTATCCCTTGAGGTTCCGCACGATCTCGCGGGGCTGGGTTTGGCCAGTGGAATCGGTCGCCCGCACGCAGGCGACGCGGGCCTGGGTTCCCACCGGGACCTCGACCTGCCAGAGACTCCAGCAGAACTCACGCATCGGGGAGACGATCGGGGCGGGGGTCCATGACTGGCCGTCATCGGTCGAGACCTCGACCCGCCGCAGCGTCGTGCCGGCAACTCCCCCCGCCAGGGCGAATCCGCGCAGTGTCAACCGGCCGTCGCGGGGGCGGAGTCCGTCTTCCGGGACCGCGATCACCGAGTTGAGGACATATTCATGGAGGGGCTGGGCAGCGGCGACCGCTTCCGGGGTGTCGCTGGTCAGCAGCTTGTAGGCGTCGGCCTGGTAGTGATTGGTCGACTGGCGATCGCTGACGATGATCCGGTTCAGCCACTTGACGCTGCGGGCACCGATGAATCCCGGAACCACCATGCGCAGCGGGGCTCCGTGCGACGGCGTCAGGGGGCGGTCATTCATGTGTGTCGCAAGCAGAGCGAGACCCGTGTGTTCGTTCCCCGCCAGGGCCCGCTCGACCGGGATCGAGCCTCCGAAAGGAAAGGTCTGCCCGTGGTCGGTGATCTGGTCGGCCCCCTCGAACCAGATGTGCCGGGCTCCGGACTTCAACCCGCACGCTTCCAGAACCGACCGCAGCGGAATTCCAGTCCAGCGGGCGTTGCCAATCGCCCCGGCATTCCAGGGGACTCCGCTGATCCTGGGGGGCGGGAATTCATCGCGGCGATTGCCGGCACAGGTGAGGGTGGCCGTCTGATCGGCCTGGGGGAAGCGGCTGGTAAGTTCGGCCAGGGTGAGGGTGAGCGGCCGCTCGACCAGGCCCTCAATTGACAGCCGGAACGTAGCGGGATCGACTTCGGGAACCGACCCGTGACTGCGAACGAAGAACGAGTCGTGGGGGGTGATCCAGCTTTCCGCGAGCCGGTGGAGCGCAGGTTCGGCATTCAGCGGCTTCGGCGTCCGAACGATGAGGAGTTTCCCCTCGGGGATGGCGATCCAGTCCTGGGCGAGGGGAGTCGATCTGGGCTGGATTCCCAGCGTCATTGCGGCCGCGCCCCACGACCAGTGGAGCAGATCCCGGCGGGACCAGGTGACCGGTGCGACCTGACGGTTGTTGGAGGAGGGGGAGGGCATGAAGTGCTCCGGAAATCCGAAAAGTTCGGGCAGGAACTGCAATGGGGAATCCCGGAAGGCCGGGTGATTCTGGGATCTGCGGCTGTGCAGCGAATCAGTCCATGATACTCGGCGATGGTGGGAAGGCGACAGCGGCCAGCCGAATGAGCCAACCGAATGAGCCGGAGGTCCGCCGGAAATCTCTGGCCGGTCGGGGGAATGTCAGGTACAGTCGCTTTCCTCACCTCGACGGGATTCCTCCGTGAATCCTCCCGGCCCGAACCCCACCCCCAGCCATGCAGACTCCCATCCAGTTCGCGGGTGAAACGCACTCCAACCAGATCCGCACCACGATTGCGATGCAAGAGCCCGTGGCGTTGCGGACATTTACACCCAGCCAGGGTGTGTTGGCCCGGTCGGCGGGAGTGTTTCACTTCACGCCGGAAGGCCGTCGACTTTACGACTACACCTCGGGGGTCCTGGTGGCGAATCTGGGACATAATCCCCGCCGTTGGCTGCAGCGTTTTGCCCATTACATGGCCTGGACCCCCGAGCTGATCGGGGGGGAACTGGCAGCCGAGGGGGAGTATGGCGAGGCCGTCACGATGACCGCCTACAACGCCATTACCCCGGTGGAAGCCGAATCGGTGAAGCGGCTGGTGAAGAATGTGCAGTCGTGGCCGGGCGGGCGTCGTCTCGACACTGTGATGTGGGCCGCCTCGGGAAGTGAAGCAATCCAGAAGGCGCTCTGGGCCTGCCTGCACCGCGACCCGGCCCGCGACCTGATCCTGGCAACGCGTTTTGGTTTCCATGGAAAGAAGGGGCTCGCCGGGGCCGTCACGGGGAGTGAGGCTGATCCCGAGCGCGATCCTCGCGTGAAGTTCATCAGCTTTCCCCGTCAGGAGGTCGACGACGTTTCCAAGTATGGTCAGTCATTGGACCTCGGTCCCTATGAAGCCGAGCTGGAAGCTCTCTGGAAGGAGCATGGTTCCCGCATCAACTGTCTCATTACCGAGCCCTACCTGGGAGGCGGCGGCAGTTATCACGTTCCGGCTGCCTATCATCAGATGCTGCGGCGGTTCTGCGATGCCCATGACATCCTGTTGATCCTCGATGAGGTGCAGGCGAATTTCGGGCGGACGGGACGGATGTTTGCGTTTGAAGCCTGCGGCATCGAACCCGATTTCGTCGTGCTGGGGAAGGGACTGGGCAATGGAGTTCCTGTGTCAGCCGTGGTGGGACGGGGCGATGTGATGGCCAGCCTGAAATACGGTGAGGCGTCGGACACCTGGAGTGCGAATCCGCTGGGATGTGCTGCGGTTCTGGCCACGCTGGACGAATTCGAGACCACCGATGTTCTGGCCCGGACACGGGAATTGACCCCGGTGTTTTTCGCGGGACTGAATCGACTCAAAGAGACTGGCCTGATCGCGAAGGTGAGAGGGGAAGGGATGGTCTTTGGCATCGAGTGTGCGGCCGGACTGGGCCTGGACAGCCGTCACGTGGCGGTGGAGATTGTGAAGGCGGCCTACTTGGGGGAACCGGGGGGGGACGGCATTCACCTGTTGGGCCCTCTGGCAGGGAATGTGATCCGCATCAGTCCGCCCAATGTGATCACCCGTGCACAGGCGATTGCCTCGCTGGGTCTGTTGCACCGGGTGATTTCGCGGCTGGCCGGACGGGGAACTTCACCCGCCAATGGGGTGGCCGCGGTTCTGGCGTCCGCACGCTGACTGTTTCGTGCGGGCATCTCCGGGAGGACTCGGGAGTCTGTGGCGTTCGTCTTCGACCCAGGCATCCGAGGTTGATGAGTTCAGGGTTGAGAACCGGGGAAAACTGAGTTGAAGACGCAGGCCAGTTCGAATTGGTCTTTGTTCAACCGGGGTAATTTGGCTAGACTGCGGGTCCGACGGTCAGGGAAGTGCCGATCACGGAGCCGATTCCATGAGGGAAAGCGTCAGGATTGTCCACGCATCGCACCTGCGATTGGATCAACCGGTGGTTGGTCTGCGCCGGCTGGGGCAGATTCCGAGAGAGACGATCCGCGACTGCACGCTGCTGGCCCTGCGTCGGCTGGTGGAGCAGACCCGGGAGCATGAGGCCGATCTGCTCCTGCTGACAGGACCCTGCTGGCCCGAAGATGGCTTGGGACCCCGTGGCGCGATGGCCTTGGCCGAGGCTTGCCGAGTGCTGTCGCAGGACCGCATTCCGGTGGTGTTGTCGGTGGTCGATCGCGAGTCGGTCCAGGAAGGATTCCGGTCGCGCGGGCTGCCCCACAACCTGCACCTGCTGTTGATGTCTTCCGGACAACCGCTGAAGGTCTCGGGTGCGCGTGGCCCCGCGATCGAACTGCAGGTGGTTTCGTTGAATGAGACCGTGGAAGAGGCCCCGAAGGTGGCGGGGGCCAACCTGACGCGGGTGGGAGTGGCGTTGTCGGGGGATCGGATGTTGTTGAGCGATGCCCCGCTCTCGATCGTGGGAGGGCCTCCCCTGGATGATTCACTCGACTATGTGGCGACCTGCGAGCCAGCCCGTCGCCGGACCCTCAATGTCGGGGGGACGATCGTGCATTCCCCGGGACCGCTGCAGGGACTCAATGCATTTGAGCAGGGAAGTTGCGGGGCGACCCTGGTGGAATGCCGTCCCGAGGCTGAACCTCGCCTCGAGCAGCTTCCCATTTCTGTGTTCAACTGGGAGCAGTGGGGGCTGGAGGGGATTCGTGGCGAGACTCGGGGCAAACTGGTGGCGCGAATGCTCGAATCGGCCGAGCGGCAAATGCAGGATTCGCCGACCACCCCGCGTGTCCTGCGGTGGAATCTCGCCTCCGACGAATGGCCTGAGGGCTTGACGGGCGCGGCAGACGAGATGGATGCCCTGCTCGATGAAGTCGATTCACGGGCGCAGCGGCGGGGTTGGCAGTTTGCCAGCCAGTCATTGCTGAGGATTGCCCCCTTGCAGAGTGGGGACGAAGATCCCCTGCTGGAGGAATATTCGCGGCTGCTGTCGGAGACAACAGCGACGGCCAGGTCCGGGATGTACGATTGGACCGCGGCGCTGGCAGAGCGTTGCCAGTGCAGCCGGGCGGATCTCGACCGGTTTCTCGGGCGGGCCGCAATGGGCCGGATTTCCCGGGAGGCGTTGACTCTCGGAAGACAGTGGCTGCTCGAACGGGAGTCGCAGCACCCATGAAACTTTCCGATCTGCAGGTGGACCGGTTTGGGGTCTGGCGAGGTCTCGACCTGGCGATTCCTCCCGGTCAGGTGGCCCTCCTGAGTGGCCCCAACGGTACGGGAAAAAGCACACTGCTCGAATTTGTGAGGGGGGTGCTGTTTGGGTATGGCCCCGAGGCATCGGGCAAACTCCCCGAAGAGCCCGGGCAGGTACCCGGACGAGTGGTGGTGCTGCAGGACGGTCACAGGCACGTCCTGACGCGACCGGTGGAATCACGCGCCCGGGGGGGCCGGCTCGAGATCGATGGTCACCCTGTTGCGAGTCCCGAAGAGGCCGAGACCTTCCTGCGCGGGGTGACCCCCGAACTGTGGGACGGGGTCTTCTGCATGGGGCTCAACGAGATTCAGGAATTGAGTGCTTTGCAGGGGGCGGCCGTCGCCTCGCAAGTCTACGAGGCGTCCCTCGGGCCCGAGGGACGCCGGTTGATCAACGCCCGACGACGCGCGTTGGGGCGTCAGAACGACACTGCGGCTGTCGAGGCCCGCAGCCGGTCGGTTCAGAAATTGATCGAACAGCGCCGGGAATTGACCGAGCGTCTCCGCGAACAGCAGCAGCATTCCACTCCTGCGGATTCTTCGCGGCGTGATTTCCTCGCTGCCGAGATCTCGCGCCGTGAGGCGGCGGTGGCGCAGTTGCGCCGACAACAGCAGGGGCTGTCGCTGCAGAATCGTGTTTTTCCAGCGTGGCAGACCCTGCGGGAGGTTCGCGGTCGGATGGAGTCGCTGGGACCGCACCGCAGTTTTCCCGAGCAGGGATTGACCCGGCTCTCGGAGATCGACAACGAGATTCAGCAATTGCGCAGCCGGGGACGGCGTTTGATGGCGCGACTGCGAAGCCTGGGAGGCTTTCAGCCCCGGTCGCAACTGAGCGCTGCCGAGGCGGCGGCGCTGCACGGCTTTGTCTCGCAAAAAGCCTGGTTTGTGGAAGTGGCCCGTCAGCGGCAGCAGTCGCAGCAGCAATGGAAGCAACATCTCGCCTACGTCGAGGAACTGCGCCGTTCGTCGGCCGAAGGATGGAGTCTCGACAGTCTGCGGGCACTTGTCCGTTCTCCCGAGATCGAGAACCAGTTGTGGGAAGTGGGCCGAACGCTCGATCGCGAGCGCCTGCGATTGGGACGCTTGAAACGTGTCGGTCTGCGATTGCGCAGCCGTCGTACCGACCTTGAGCAGACCCTGCGCGAAGGACGCCGTGGATTGAAGTCAACGTCGCTGGAAGGCGCCTTGCAGGCGGCCCATGCACGGCTGACGGTCAGCCCGCAGGCGACGGCCCTGAAGGCCCGCGAGCAGACCCTGCTCGAACACCTGCGGACATTCGGAGGCTCCCCGGTCCCGGCAGGCCAGGCACGCGACTTGCCTCCGCTTCCCGCCTGGCTGACCCTCATTGTCGCGGTGTTCTTCTTCCTGGGGATCATCGTCGCCGGGTGGGGCTTCATCGCCGGGGTCAAGACCAGCGCGATTGCCGGACTGATCTACGTCTTCCTAGGCTTGACCTTTGGTGGAATCGCCTGGGGGCTCAAGAACCAGTACGAGTCGGATCAACTGCGGCAGAAGGCCGGATCGGCGCAGCGGCGGCAACAGGTCGAACGCGAACTGCAGGGTGTTCGTGCCCAGTTGCAGTTGCTGCCCGCCGAGGCTGCTCCCCAGGGTTTTGTGGATGTTGGCCAGACGGCCCAGGAATTGTCGCGGCTCAACGAACTGGCTTCCCTGGAACACGAGCAGGAACGGCTGGCCGCCACCGAACATCGCCTGCGGCAACGGTTGCGCGTTCACCGGACCCGCTGGCTCGAGGCCCGCAGTGCCTGGAGCGAACTGCAGCAGCACTTGGGACTGGCCGAGAACTGGAATGTCACCGAGGTGATTGCCGGTTGGAAGTCGCTGATCACCGTTGGTCAGGCGATTGAACAGTCGGACCAGGTCCGTCAGCAGGCGGAATCGCTGGAACAGCTCTGGCGTTCGGTGGAGACCAGTGTCGCCGACCTGACGCTGCGTGCTCCCCCTCCGCAGCCCACGACGCTGGAAGCCCTGGCCCAGATTGACCA
This sequence comes from Planctomycetaceae bacterium, assembly GCA_003508595.1. Lineage (GTDB taxonomy): Bacteria > Planctomycetota > Planctomycetia > Planctomycetales > Planctomycetaceae > UBA10511. The sequence goes on along the minus strand of DNUF01000047.1, from coordinate 37,174 downwards.
GTGGTGCGATCTGCTGGCAGTCTGGCAGGAAGACCAGATTGAGCGGCGGGCCTGGCGTCAAAAATCGTCGAAAGTGCGTCGTTCTCTGCGTCGCCTGCGTCGTCGCCTGCGCCAGCTCGAAGACGCCCGCCAGGCACTGTGGGTTCAGGCGGGGGCCGGGGACCGCGGTGAATTCGTGGCACTCTCTCGACAGGCCGAGCAACGGCACGCGTTGCGCCGCGAACTGGAGCAGGCCGAGTCGGCGGTCCAGCAGCTGCGCCAGGATCTGCCCGAGGCACAGGGACTGCTGGCCCGATTTGAGACGTCCTTCGAGCAGCCGCATCCGGGCGAGCTCTCGGCAGTCGAGGCCGAATTGGCACGGCAGGAGCGGGAACTGGCCACGGCGCAGGACGAACTGGCCGAGCTCGACCTCGAATTCGAAGCCTGGTCGAATGACCCCACACTGGCCGAGTTGCGATTCGACCTGCAGTTGGTCGAGCAGCGGCTGGAGCAGGAAGTTCAATCGCTGGCGGCGGAAAAGCTCGCCGGGGAAACCCTCGACACCCTGTGCCGTGACTTCGAACGTCGCACACAGCCCGAGACTCTCGCACTGGCCTCCGACTATCTCGCCCGACTGACTTGTGGGAAGTACCTCCGGATCTGGACTCCGCTGGGAGAACGCCAGTTGCGGGTGGAAGACCAGCTTGGGCATTCGTCGGCGGTTGAGAATCTCAGTCGGGGGGCGCGGGAACAGCTGTATCTCGCCCTGCGGCTCGCGGTGATCTCGCGCTTGTCGCTGGCGGGTATCGAAATGCCGCTCTTGCTGGACGATGTCTTCGTGAATTTCGACGCTCCGCGCACCGAGGCGGCGATTGACCTGTTGCAGGAAGTTGCCCAGGCCGGTCAGCAGGTGATCTTCGTCACCTGTCATGACCATGTCGTGTCACAGTTCCAGAAGCGCGGTGTGACCCCGCTCTGGCTCCCTCGGATGGTCAATGAGACGCTGGCCGAACGCCGGGCCGGCTGATCGCTCTGGAAGACCCGTCAAGGGTTTGGTCGGTCCGGCCTCCATTTTGCGGTTCCAGACGACAGTCGATGAGAACACTCACGGCTGTCACAATCGAAAGCGAGCCGATTTCGGGTGATCTCGGTTGTTCGGCTTGCGAATCGAGGTGGCGGGTGCAGGCATTTCCTGGCGTCACCGCTGCGAGATCAATCTCAACGGGAGCGAGCCGGGGAACGCGGTGCCAGATTCGCCCTGGCAATGGCGACCCGGACGGACTCGGCCATCACCGCCCGGACCCATCGACTATTTTTAGGGGAAACATCGCTGTGCGGAACGCGAGCCAGTCAGGTGATGCCAGGATCCCCTCGCTCCAGGGTTTACCCTCGGCATCGTCACCGGAAACTGGCCATGGGCTCCCCTCGAGTCTGCTCTGGAATCGCGTGGCCTGGTTTGTCTGGATCCTGGCGGGGATCCGATTGCTGGGACGCGGGTTTGATCCGGATGAACTTGAGCACCTGCATGCGGCGTTCTGTCTCTTCCTGGGGCAGATTCCCTATCGCGATGTTTTCGAGCATCATGCCCCGGCACTGTATTGGCTGGCGCAGCCGGTGTTGCTGATCACTGGTCCCAACCTGGCCGCCCTGTGGGGCTTGCGACTGCTGATGTGGCTGCTGGCCACACTGGCCGTCTTCGCCACGACACGGGTGGCCCGAAGTGTGCTGCCGTCTGTGGGAGCCTGTTTGACCCCGGGACTGTTGCTGGGAAGTTCGATCTTCTTTTCCAAGGGGTTCGAATTCCGACCCGATGGGCCCGCGATGTTGTTGCTCGTGCTGGTCCTCGAACAGGTTCTGAAGCGGAGTGAGAGTGGCGAACCATCAGGCTTTTCCCTCAGCGGGAGAAACTCGCCAGTATGGCTTGCGATGTTGGCTGGGGGAGCGACGTTGTTCACCCAGAAGGCAATTGTCCCGGTCGTGGTCTTCGGCATGGCTGCCTGGCTCGTCAACACCTGGCACCGGCGTCTGGTGCGGTGGCCGCGGGAGTTGGCAATCATGCTGGCCGGGGTCGGCGTGTCGTGGTGCCTGTTGCTGGGGGCGTACTGGTGGGTGGGAGGTGCCGCCGCCCTGCTCGATTCCACGGTATTTCAACTGATACGCTGGTCGGTGCACAGCGACACATCGGTTCCTCTGCGGGCGACACTCGCCGCGGACCTGTTGACGTGGTGGCTGTCGGCTGTCGCGATCGTTCTGGGACTTCTCTGGCCGGCATGGCAACGGTGGTGGGCGGGGGGCATCGGTCCCCAGCCTGCGGTGTCTCAGACCGGATTCCCGGGCTCCAGCGGGGCTGGGTCTGCCGGCAAATCGGGTGCCGCTTGCGACACAGTCCATGAATTGATCGGCATTGCACCCTGCCTCCATACCGCCCAACAGGTGTTGTTGTTGTCGGTGGTGGGTTGTGTCGGCTCACTGGGGGTGGTGAAGGCGACCTTTCCGCAGTACTACCTGCTGTGGTTTCCCGCTTTGACCCTGGCTGCCGGATTGGGGCTGGGCCTGCTTCGTGAGAATCGTCAGACATGGTTGGTGCGCTGGGCCGCTGCGGGAGGAGGACTGCTGCTGGTCGCGCAACTCGCCTGGATGGTTCGAGGTTGGATGAGACAGGCAGCCGGACCGTTCCCGCATCTCTCGGGCGAGAATCCGGTGGGGATGTCGCTGTTGACGATTGGATTCTTCTGGTTGGCGTGGGGCCTCGGCTGGATGGGGGTGGCCAACGACCGCAGGGAGCGTTGGCTTGCGTGGGGAGGCGCCCTCGCCCTCGGCTATGGCATCTGCCGCCAATTGGACCTGTTGGCCTGGTCCAACTCGGCGCAGGTGGCTGCGATCGAGCAACTCAATGAACAGGTTCCCCCCGAGGGAAGGGTGCTGGATGGGTTCACAGGCTGGGGGGCCTTCCGGCCGCATGCCTATCGAATCTGGTGGTTGAACGAGTTCTCTCTGGGGCTCGTGACTCCAGCGGAACTCGAACGGGAACTGCTCGATCTGTTCGATCGCAATCCCCCCGAGGCCATCCTGGATGACGAAAGCCTGCGGCGGCTTCCGGATTCGGTAAGGTCTCGAATCGAGGCGGATTACGATCCCGTGGAACCCGCCCCGCTCCGGTTGCGGCGAGAGGTTCTTGGGACTCGTCGGACACCGTGAACGATCAACGGCAGTTGATGGACTGGAAAAACCCAGTGAGCAGGCGGATGATAGCCCCTTGAGATGACCATCCCCCCGTCCTGGTGCGCTGCGAGATATGCCCGCTGCCGTTCGCTACTTTGATCCCGGTCGAGCCTGCTGTCGGTTCCAGCAAGGATTGAACAGCCACAGACTGGTGTTCGCCTGGATTGTCGGGCTGATCCTGTTGTGGGGGCCCGGGACCGCGACCCGGGTGAATGCGTCGGACCAGCGCTACCAGCTGGGAAAACGCGTGCAGCGGTTTGAGGCAGCGTGGGAGCAGCATGATTCCCCCGAGGCTCGCGGACGTGTGCTGGCACCGCTGCAGGCGGCAGTCTCGGCTTTTTTTTCGGGAAACCAGTCTGCGGCGGGGAAGGCCCTCGACCAGGCGTTGCAGGCACTGGAACCGGCGACGGGATCCGCAGTTGTGCCTGTCTGGCATTCGTTGAATGTCTCCCTCCCTTCGCCATTGATTCCCCTTGGCACCGCACAAATCGAGGTGCGTCTCGATCGGGCCTACAAGCTGTCCGATACTCCCGACCCTGACGGTGAAGTGGAGGTCTCCCTGCGGCAGGGGGATCACGAAGTGATTGCGGCAACTGTGGCGTGGACTGAGTTCGGTCAGGTGGTGGCAGTGCCAACACCCGAATTGCCCGCTGGTGACTATCGACTGCGGGTGCGGCTGCAGCAGAGGACCGAACAACTGGAGTTGCCGCCACAGACGATCTCGGTGACAGCTGATCCAGCCGGCCGGATCGCCAAGCTGCTGGAAGACATCGGGGGGCTGCCTGCAGAAGCCAACGGGGCGGCCCGCCAGACGGTGCGTGATACTGCGCGTGAATTGAAGGGGCTGCTGGGGGCGTCGCGGCCCGAGACCGATTATCCCGCCCACGCCCTGCTTGAATCATGTGAGGCATGGTCCGCGCAGCTGGCGCGAGGTGAAGCAGTCTCTCTCGCGAATGGACCCGGACAGTACTGGATCTCCCCGCAGGAAGGTCGCAAGTCAGCCCGGTGCCGATTTCTTTGGCCCCGGAAGCCAGCTCCGGCATCCACCCCATCCCCTATCGAACCTTCCACGCCCCGTCCCCTCGTCATCGCCCTGCATGGAGCCGGTGGCAGCGAGAACATGTTTTTCGATGCCTACGGAGCTGGAAAAATCGTACGGTTGTGTGAAGAGCGAGGCTGGCTGTTGCTGGCACCCCGCCTCAGTCCATTGACCGGGACGGGTCTCGACCTGCCCGGGCTGATCGCCGCCGTCGATGCCCTCCATCCCGTCGATCGACGGCAGGTGTTTGTCGTCGGACATTCGATGGGGGCGATGCAGGGGCTGAACCTCACCGCGCGGTCTCCCGAGGTGGTGCGCCGCCTCGCCATCCTGGGGGGAGGCCAGCGCGTGCGGCAGGTGGGTGACTTCACCCAAATTCCGCTCTTCGCCGGTGCGGGAGCTGAAGACTTCGGACGGGGAGGCGTGCAACAGGTCGCCCGGCAATTTCGGCAGGCAGGGCTGACCCTGGAAGAGCGGGATTATCCCCAGATCGAGCACCTTGGAATTGTGCAGATCGCACTCGAAGATGTGTTTCGTTTCTTCGAGGCTGGAGCCGCACCATGAATCCACTCGTCCACCGCGCTTCCACTGGCAAGGGGGCTGGCCGATTTTCCAGCCGCAAAGCGTGGATTCCGCGTCTGGTTTGTGTGGGCGTGGTCTGTCTGGGATGGGCCTGGGGAGACTGGTCCCTAACCGGTGCTGCCCGGGGGGCCGAGCCGACGGCCACTGAGCGCGCCCATTGGGCATTTCAGCCGTTGGGGGTGGCCAGGCAGTCTGCAGTCCCGGGAGGAGTGCCTCTGCGGGCGACGATCGACGCCTTGATCGATCGGGAGGTGACAAGTCAGAACCTGGCAAAGAGTGTGCCTGCCGACCGGGCCGTCTGGTTGCGCCGCGTCACCCTGGACCTCGTGGGGCTGCCGCCGACGCCGGAGGAGGTCCGGGACTTCGTGCTCGATGAATCTCCCGATGCGTACGAACGTGTGGTCGAACGCCTGCTGGCTTCGCCGCGGTATGGAGTGAGATGGGCCCGCCACTGGCTCGATGTGGTCCGGTATGCCGACGCCAGGGACCTGATCCAGCTTCCCGCCGAGAGCGACTTTCGCGAGATCTGGCGGTATCGCGACTGGGTGGTGCAGGCGCACAACGTCGACCTGCCGTACGACCAATTCATCCGCCTGCAGGTCGCAGGAGACCTGCTGCAGCCGGCAGATCCGAACCTGCTGGATGCAGAGGCCCTGGTGGCGACGGGCTTCCTGGCATTGGCCGATTTCGTGCCGGGGGATGTCGACAAGACCCAGATGATCGCCGACTACGTGAATGACCAGATTGATGTGCTGGGGCGGTCTGTCCTGGGATTGACGATTGGCTGCGCCCGCTGCCACGATCACAAGTACGACCCGATCTCGCTGCACGACTATTACGCGCTCGCGGGAATCTTCTTCAGTACGAAACTGATCCCCAGCCCGGTGAAGGGGAATACCCCCCTGGTCCGGTCAGCGCTGCTGCCTCCTGCTGAGATTGCCCGCATCGAGCAGCAGGCCCGGGAGAACCAGAAACGGCTGACGCTGCTGCCGTCGGAAATCCTGGGCCGCGAGGAACAGGCGTGGTTGGCTGGATTGATCGCACAGGTGGAGGCCGACACCGCGGCTGGTCTGCTGGCGGGATGGCACGCAGCCACCGCCCGGCCCGCCGGCCTTCTGATGTCGTATGAAGACGCAGCCGGACGGGCGGGGGTGTCGACGGCGGTCGTTCGATTTTGGGCCCGCCAACTTGATGGCGCTGTTGCGGGAGACCGGCTGCATGCCCTCGCCCAGCTCGCCGATGTGGCCTCCGCCCAGAAACAGTCTGGGGAGTTGGCTCTGGGGGTGATTGCTCGGTTGCGCCAAATGGTGAGTGGGCCGGCACCAGCCGCCGCCAAGTCGCCGTTGCTGGTGTTTCGAGCCGACGATCGCCGTCTGGAAGTCGATGCGGAACAGCACGTCACCCGCTGGCAGGACCGCGGTGGCCCTCCCCAGCCCGCAGTCCCGGTGGTTGGTGCTCCCTCCCCCCGCCGGGTGACGCTCGAATTGGCGGGCCGTGAGCGTTCGGTCGTCCGGTTCGATGGAGAGCAGTTGTTGCAGGTGCCGCAGCGGGTTCCCGAAGTGGGGAGCCTGTTTGTGGTCTTTCGTCCCGATCCCGCCGGTGATGGCAGCCAGAGGCTGATCGGGTGGGAAGACTCGGCGGTTGGCCGACACGGACTGGGGTTGATGATCTCTCCTGCCGGCGGTGTGCACGTGATTGTGCGGCGCGACGGGGCCTCGGGGGATGTTGTTGTTCCCCCGCCGGCGAACCCCGGCCTGCAGGTGCTGAGCGTCCGGTGGGGCCCCGAGGGCGTGAAGGTCTCTCGCAACGGCGAACCGGTCGGGGCGAATCAGGGGATCACTGCAGTGTCATCCGATCCCACCATGACTGGTCTGCACCTGGGAGGGCCCGGTTCGGGAAGTGCCTCCCGATTTCGGGGTGAGCTGTGCGAACTGCGGGTCTATGGAGTCCCGGTCGATGACGCAGGACACTCGCAGATCGAAGGGGAACTGAGCCAGCGCTGGTTGGAATCCGGGGAAGGTCCCGTTGCTGATCCCGGAGATCCACTGGTGACACTGGCCGAGGAGCTGTGTTCGGAGGGCAGCCCCTATTGGGTGGCCCCCTCTGAACGGGCCCGATTGCTGTCGGCTGAACAGGCTCGCGAGATCGCAACTCTGAAGGCCGAACTGGTTCGTCGGCAGGGCTGGAAGAAGCCGGAGATACCGCAGGGCGTGGTGGTGCAGGAGGGGGGCCCGGCTGAGACTCCCCACGCAGGTTTCGGCGATGCCAACGTTTACCTGCGGGGACAGTGGAAAACGCCGGGGCCGAAGGTGCCGCGGGGAGTTCCGAAAGTGTTCGCGGCCGAGCCGCTCAAGATTGCCTCGGGAAGCGGCCGACGAGAGTTGGCCGAGTGGTTGACGAGCGCGACCAATCCCCTTACGGCACGGGTGCTGGTCAACCGGTTGTGGCAGCACCATTTCGGGGCGGGACTGGTGAGGACGTCGACCAATTTCGGCCTGCGGGGTGAACACCCCAGTCATCCGGAACTGCTGGATCACATGGCGGCAGAGCTCATTCACTCGGGATGGTCGGTCAAGGCGATCCAGCGTGAAATGGTCCTCTCGGAGACATATCGCCGTTCGTCAAACCCCATTGAGGAGACAGCGGCACGCGATCCCGAGAACCGCTGGTGGGCCCATATGCCTCGCCGTCCCCTGGAGGCCGAGGCGCTGCGCGACAGCCTGCTTTCCGTCTCGGGGGAACTGGATGAGACGCCGGGGGGACCGGGGTTTCTCGAGGCGAACCAGCCTCGCCGCAGCCTCTACCTGATGTCGGTCCGAACAGGATCAAAAGCGTCTGAGTTCTGTCCGCTGTTTGATGGTCCCACCGGGGGCGGGGTCATCGAGCAGAGGAGCCAGTCGATCGTGGCACCCCAGGCGCTCTATCTCTTGAATGATCCCTTCCTGGCCCGAATCGCACACCGGTTGACCGAACGCCTGCGACGGGATGTCGCCGCAAATGATCTGGAAAGTCGGCTGAACCGGCTTTACCAGCTGCTGTTTGCCAGGCAGCCAACCGCCGGGGAAGTCGCTGTGGCGCAAGACCTGTTGGGGCCGGATGCTGGTGCCGGGGCGTGGGAACGGCTTTGCCTCGTGATTCTCTGCACGAACGAGTTCTTCTATGTCGACTGACCTGTGGAATCGCCGGGAGTTGCTGTTTCGGACCGGGGCCGGTTTTGGCGGGTTGGCGCTGCGGGCGTTGTGGGCCGGCGATTCCGTGAGCCGGGGGGCGATCGAGTCAGAGGACAGGCCCCGGGTCGCCGCCCCCCTGGTCCCCCGCCTGCCGCATCATGCCCCCACAGCCCGGCGGGTGATTTTTCTCTTCATGCCGGGAGGGCCGTCGCAGGTCGACACATTCGACCCCAAGCCCCGCCTGACCGCCGAAGATGGCCGTCCCTCTCCCAAGCTGTACCTGGGGCAACAGCGCACGCTGTTGGGGTCACCCTGGAACTTTGCAAAGCACGGCGACTCGGGGCTTGATGTCAGTGAGCTGTTTCCGCACGTCGCCGGGTGTGTCGATGACCTGTGCATCATTCGGTCCATGACAACCGATGACCCGAATCATCCCGGCGGCTGCCTGCTGATGCACACGGGAGAACGGGTCGCCTCCCGCCCCAGCACGGGGGCGTGGGTCACCTACGGCCTGGGAAGCGAAAACCAGGATCTGCCGGGATTCATCGCCATCGGTGCCGGTCCGATTATCGAGGGGGCCCGGCAATACGGTTCCAGCTTCCTCCCGGCCAGTTACCAGGGGACCTTTGTGTCCGACCTGGCACAGCCGCTGAAGAATCTGGTGAATACCCAGGTCTCACGCCTTGAGCAGCGGCGCGAACTGGATGCCCTGCGTCGGTTGAATCAGCTGCACCAGGCCGAGCGCCGGGATGATCCCCGTCTGGCCGCCCGGCTGGAGGCGTTTGAACTGGCGTACCGGATGCAGTCGGCCGCCCCCGAGGCATTTGCCATCGAGGGAGAAACCGCCGCGACCGCCGCGATGTATGGGCTCGACAATCCGCAGACAGCCAATTTCGGCAAGCAATGCCTGCTGGCGCGTCGCCTCGCCGAACGGGGTGCGCGGTTCATCCAGCTTTATCACACCGACGGCGGCTTCCAGCCGTGGGACCAGCACAGCAATCTCAAGTCGGGTCACGAGCAGCACTCCCGGGCGACCGACAAGCCAATCGCCGGCCTGTTGCAGGATCTGAAACAACGAGGATTGCTCGAAGACACCCTGGTGATTTGGGGGGGAGAATTTGGCCGGACTCCGGCGCGCGAAGGGCAGGCCGATGGCCGCGATCACCACCCGTTTGGCTTCACCATGTGGCTGGCGGGCGGCGGTGTGCGGGGAGGGATGACTTACGGGGCGACCGATGAGTACGGTTGGGATGCCGTGGAAGACAAGGTGCACGTTCATGACCTGCATGCGACGATTCTCTACCTGCTGGGGCTGGATCACGAGCAGTTGACGTACCGGTTTGCGGGACGCGACTTTCGGCTGACCGATGTCGCCGGGCGGGTGATCGATGGCATCCTCGCCTGAGTGAGGTGGGTACGGGAGACGTGGGGCGGGACTCCCCGTTTGCCCACGTTCAGCCCGACGAGGTACACTGAAACACTGCGATGAGAACAGCCGCGAAGTCTCGCTCAAAATCGGCTCTTTGGAACGGAGTGTGCGGGGGCAGTTGCTCCCAGTGTCGCCAGGCCCTGGTTCTTGGACCGGAGCTCTTGCCGACCTGGCGATCGCTGGTGTTCGCTTTCACCCGGACAGACTTGTTTCCCGATGATCCTGCTCAAAGACCACAACGCCCAGACCCTGCACGAGGCCCTGGCCGACCTGCAGCCTCCGGAACGCCTGGTGCGGCAATTGCACGCCCTGGCGATGAAGCATTCCGCCCGGGAGATTCCCGCGGAGTTGCCAAATTTCTCGAAGCGGCTGCTGGCGCAGATTCGAGAGCGGGTGTCGATCCCCGCTCTCACCCGGGTCGACAAGGTTGTCTCGCCCCGGGACGGGTTTGCGAAATACATCTTTACGGGAGCGGACGAACGCCGGTTCGAAGCGGTGCGCATTCCGCTGCTGCATCGTCCCGGCGATGAAAAATACATCGTCTGCGTCAGCTCGCAGGTGGGCTGTGCCCTGGAATGTGCCTTCTGTGCGACGGGCCGAATGGGATTTCAGCGAAATCTTGCCACCTGGGAAATTGTCGACCAGGTGGTGCAGATCCAGCAGGATTCTGAGTATCCGGTGCGGGGGGTGGTTTTCATGGGGATGGGGGAACCCATGCTCAACTACGACCGCGTCATCCGGGCCGCCCGGATTTTCTCGGAACCCTGTGGTCTTGCCATCAGTGCCAAGGCGATCACCATCTCCACGGTCGGAGTGGTTCCGGGTATTCGCCGCCTTACGCGGGAGGGGCATTCCTACCGGCTGATTGTCTCGCTGACTTCGGCGAATTCCGAAACCCGCCAGAAACTGTTGCCGATTGAAAAGCAGTTTCCGCTTCCCGAATTGATGGAGGCGGTCCGGGAGTACCAGGCGGCCACCCGGCGACGGGTCACCCTCGCCTGGACGCTGCTCTCGGGAATCAACACCCGTCGCGAAGATGCGCGGGAATTGGCCGAGTTGACCCGCGGCATGCCGATCCTCCTCGACCTGATCGATGTGAATGACCCGACGGGACTGTATCATCGACCCGATACCGCCGAAGCGCACGCTTTCTGGGATGCCTTGCGGGAAGAACTGGCGATGCCGGTGCAGAAGCGATACAGCGGCGGGCAGGACATCCACGGTGCCTGTGGCATGCTGGCGGCGATTCCGGGAGAGGCCGGGCCCGCTCCCGAGACCATCCTGGGAAGTGCCCCTTGCCTGGGAGGCGATCTCAGCCTGGCAGAGAATGCGGATCTGCCGTAATCGGGTGTGCCGTAATCGGGTGTGAGGGGGGCGCGTTTGCAGTCCCGTTTGGATAAACTGGAGGAGCAGGTCTTGTTGTGTTCTTCCCCGACCGTGATCCGATGACCCGTCCCCCCACTTCGCTGCTGGTAGGCCGTGCCCTGCGGTTGCAGTGTCCCCGATGCGGCGAAGCCTCGATGTTCTCGGGATTGTTTCGGACCCACAGAACGTGCCCCGCGTGTCACCTGAAGTTTGAACGCGAACCGGGCTATTTCCTGGGGTCGATCTACCTCAATTACGGGATCACCGCTCTCGTGTCGACGGCCAGTTGGGTGGTGCTGCGGTTTGGGTATGATTTTCCGTCGCGCTACATCCTGATGGGACTTGCTGCGTTTTGCATCCTTTGGCCGACGTTTTTCTTCCGTTACGCCAGGGCGCTGTGGCTGGCAATGGACCTGCGGTTTGATACGAAATTGTTTCATGCCCGGGAGCGGCCCCCCACGCCTCCCCAGGAGACCCCATGAGTGACCAGGTGGTGGATGTTTATGTCGCAGCCAATGGTCCGCAGGCCCACTTTCTGAGGGGGTTGCTGGCCGACGCGGGAATTGACGCCCGGGTGGTGGGGGATGCTCTTCAGGCAGCTGGTTACAACACAGTCACCCCGCCGCACCTGTGGGTACGGGCCGACCAGGTCGAGGCCGCCCGGGAAGTCTTGACCGACTGGGAAGCACAGTCCCATCAGCCTCCCCCTGAAGATCGCGCGCCACCCACGTGGGACTGCCCGACCTGTGGTGCCGAAGTCGACGCTGACTTTGACCTCTGCTGGCAGTGCCAGACTCCGCGCAAGCCCTACTGAAATCCATCGCCGAAGGAAGAGGGGTACGTGTCCGGGGCGGGCCTTTTGTCAGGCTGGTTCGCCATCAGGGTCCGTGAGATAATCGTCCCGATCTTGACCGGTCTTTTAGGCAGATTCGCTCGATCGACCTGACCATTGTTCTGGCCTCTTCCCCGTGTCTTGCCATGAACCCACGACTGCCGCACCGTTCCGCGTTGTTGCCCCCCTGCGGCCAGACACGCCGGGAGTTTTTGTGGGAGACCGGAATGGGGTTTACCGGTACCGCTCTCACCGGATTGCTGGCTGCGGACGGTTTCTGGGGGAATCCGGTTCTGGCCGGCGAGACTTCGGCACCGCTGTCCCCCCGGGCACCGCATCACACTCCCCGGGCGAAATCGGTCATTTTCCTGTTCATGTACGGCGGGGTGAGCCAGGTCGACACGTTTGACCCCAAGCCCGAGCTCACGCGTCTGAATGGGCAGCCGATTCCCAATCTCGATGCCGATCCGCTGTTCAAAGTCCGCAATCCAGGCACGCTGCTGGGGAGCAGCCGGACATTCACTCCGTCGGGGCAGAGCGGCCTGCCCGTCTGCGACATGTTCCCGCACGTGGCGGAGGTGGTGGATCACCTGGCGATCATCCGTTCGATGTATGCCGACAGCTTCGCCCATGGCGGTGGGCTGTTGCAGATGAACACCGGGTTTCTACGGCAGGGTTTTCCCAGCGTGGGGAGCTGGGTGAGCTATGGCCTGGGGACCGAGAACCAGAACCTGCCGGGATTTGTGGTGCTGCTCGACCACCGCGGTGGTCCAATTTCAGGGCCACCCAATTGGGGGAGTGGCTTCATGCCGGCCAGTTTCCAGGGGACGCAGTTCCGGACGAGTGGACCGCCGATCATCGATCTGGCGCCGCCCGAGGGGATGTCATCCCGGCGGCAGCGGGACCAGCTCGATGTTCTGGCCGACCTGAACCGGCGACATGCCCGGCGGCGTCCGACCGAGACCGAGTTGGCGGCTCGCATTGGCACCTATGAGCTGGCCTATCGCATGCAGAGCGAGGCTCCCGAAGCGGTCGATCTCGCGGAGGAATCGCAGGTGACGCAGGAGTTGTACGGGCTCAATGACCCTGCCACCGAGAAGTTCGGCCGTCGATTGCTGACGGCCCGCCGGTTGGTGGAGCGCGGTGTCCGCTTTGTGCAGGTGTATTCCGGGGGGGGACACAGCGAGGAGACCTGGGACGCCCACGGCGATGTCAACAAGAATCATGAACTGCATTGCCGGGAGACAGACAGACCCATTGCAGGCCTGATCCGCGACCTGGCGTCACGGGGCCTGCTCGACGACACATTGATTGTGTGGACGGGAGAATTTGGCCGGACACCAACGGCCCAGAACGGGAAGGGACGCGATCACAGCCCGCGCGGTTTCACGGCCTGGATGGCAGGCGGAGGAGTCAAGGGGGGGCAGGCGATCGGGGCGACTGACGAGTTCGGCTTTGCCGCGATCGAAAATAAGGTGCATGTCCACGATCTGCACGCGACGATTCTGCATGCCGTGGGGATCGACCACACGTTGCTCACCTGGTTCCACTCGGGGCGCGACTACCGCCTGACCGATGTCGAAGGCCGGGTGATCTCGGAAGTGTTTTCGTAGCACTGGGGGGCACAGCGCACGCCGCCCGTCGATGACGCGTGGTCGCCTTTTATTGCAGCGCGCTGTCCGGACCACCGAGGACCTGACGGAGACGTCGCAGGGCGCGCAGGTGACGCATGCCGGCAGCGGGTTCCGAGAGCCCCAGGACGTTGGCGGCCTCGCTGTTCGAGAGGTGCTCGAAGTGCCTCATGAAGAGGATTTCCCGATCGGGCTCGTCCATCTGGTCCAGAGCCGTGAGGAACTGTTCCCGCAATTCTTCCCGCAGGGCGTGAGTGGCAGGGGTCAGTTCGGGATCCATCAATTGGGCGACAAGTTCGAGTGAGGACTGGTCACCCTGTCCGCCGGGGGCGAGAGGCTGTTCACGATCGAGGCTGCGCCGGCCAGCAAGGCGATGTCGGCGATGCATGTCGATGACCCGATCCTGTGCCATCTGTCGCAGCCAGAGGCCAAATGGGATGCGGGGATCCTTCAGGTAGTCCTGGAGTCGTTGACTGGCCTCCAGCATGACATCCTGCACGATGTCGCTGGCATCGATCCGACGGGCCAGTTTCTGGTCCATGCGGGCATCGACCATCCGTCGCAGGGCGGCCCGGTGGCGCTCGAGCAGATCGTTGACCGCTTCGGATCTCCCGTCGCGGGCCCTGGCCAGCAGTTCGCCCGTCTGCGTATGGTCGGGCCAACCCCCACCGGCGGGGGCCGGATTGGCCGGCGGCTCAGCCATGGGCACCCATTCCAAAAAAGACCTGCCGCTTCAGGAACCTGTACAGCCAATAGTCTTCGGGAATCTCCTCCCCCGGCAAGTGGTGGCTGTTGCGGGGAGTCCCGGAGCCGAGTTCGGTAAAGGCGTCACGGGTCGAGAAGTCCCTGGCTCCCGCCCCGGAAATGTAGTCACGCAACTCCTGGGGATTCTCGAGGATCACGCACCCCTTCGTCCGCTCATGCACAAAGTCCTGGAAGCCCCGCAGGAACTTGCTCTCATTGATTGTCTTGTAAAGATCGCCGCCGTTGTCGGTGATCATGTCACGGGCGAAGGAGAGGGCCGGGCAGATTTCAACCCCTCCGTGGGGATTCACATGAAATCCCATTCCGGTCGCTGCCGGGCAGAACGCTTCACCTTCGGCCGTCCAGTAGGTGTCGATGATGAAGATCGGATGGCGTTTCCGCAGCTTGAGCAACCGTCGGCGAATTTCGATCAGCTGCTCTTTGGAAACGCAGTACTCGGTGTGGGGTTCGGCTCCCATCGGGCGATACACGTAGTACCAGATGTAGAGCGCGCCCCGGTCAATGAAGTGCTGCAGGTAGGAGTCGGTCAAGACCTCGTCGACATTCTGGCCTGTGATGGTGGTCGCAATGCCAAAGATGATCTTGTTCTTCTTGAGCCGGGCGAGCCCCTCGTCGGCCGCCTCAAACACCCCTGCTCCCCGCCGCTTGTCGTTGTTCGCCTGGAATCCGTCGAGGCTGATCAGCGGGGTGATGTTCCCCAACTCACGAATGCGTGCGACATTTCGCTCGGTGAACAGCATCCCGTTGGTGATGATCTGGAAGTAGCAGTCACGGTGTTTCTCCAACACGTTCCAGAGCTTGGGATACATCATCGGCTCGCCCCCGAGCAGGGTGTAGTAGTGGGCGTGCTGTTTTTTTCCCTCGGTGATCACCGTGTCGAGTTGTTCTTCGGGCAGGTAATACCCGACCCCCTCCTTCTCGACCCAGCAACCGTGACAACGCAGGTTGCACTTGTTGGTAAGGGCGATGAACATGAAGGGAGGATAGAGTTCCCCCTTTTTCAAGCGGCGCTTGTAGGCCCAGACAGCCCGCATTCCTTTCCAGGCACACAAATACCCTCCCTTCATCGCCAGTCGGGGGGAAATTTCGGTCAGAAGTCGCCAGGTCAGACGGGGAATCACCATGGTCTCAGGCCATCACTCTCAATGGGGCTCTCCAGTTCAGTCGCTGATTATAGACGGTTTGGCGGGGGAATTCTGGCCTGTCCCGGGAAACCGGCGCCCGCAGAGCCTGCTCGAGGTGATTTCGGGGGCCTCTGGGGGTCATTCCTGCGGGGGAAACCGTCGGAAATGATGTTTTCGGCAACGTGGCAGCGAGTCTGCTACACTGGGATCCCCGATCCCCCCGATTCCCACCTCGGCTGACGGGCGGGCTCCGGCCTGACCGTCCCCACCGTTGTTCTTCCGTGTCTGATCCTGCTTCACCGGCGACGCCGGCCCTGCGTCCGTACCTCGCCATGCTGGCGGCAGCGGCGGCCTTTACTGTGATGGGCGGTTGTGCCCATGCCTTGGGGAAACGCTGTGACTGGCAGGTGGCCATGATCGCCCGGTCGGTCATCCCAATGGTACTGTCCGGAACGCTGGCGGTGGTCGGAGGGGCCCGGCTTGTGTTCTGGGGGCCGCGCAGTCTTTGGCTCCGCAGCATTGCCGGCAGCATGAGCATGATGGGGGCGTTCTTCGCCTTCACACGCCTGCCCGTCTCCCAGGTGTTGACGCTGACGAACCTCTATCCGGTCTGGGTGGCCGTCTTGTCGTGGCCATTCCTCGGGAAGATTCCAGGACTCAATGTCTGGATTGCCGCGATCACCGGGGTGGTGGGG
The DNA here is from genome assembly GCA_003508595.1 of Planctomycetaceae bacterium. Classification (GTDB taxonomy): domain Bacteria; phylum Planctomycetota; class Planctomycetia; order Planctomycetales; family Planctomycetaceae; genus UBA10511. The sequence continues at coordinate 21,341 of DNUF01000047.1, read as the reverse complement.
GTGATCCTTATCGAGCAGCCCGACTCAGCCGGTGCGGGCTTGGCCTCGACAGCAGCATTATTCAGTTCGCTGATGAGCGGGTTTGCGATGATTGGCCTCCACCGACTGAAGGCGATCGATCCCCGGTCGATCGTCGCCCACTTTTCGATGGTTTCACTGCTGACCGCCTGCTCGGCCCTGTTCCTGTTTGAACGGGTTCGGCCGGACGCAGTGCTGACCGATCCTTCCACGCTGCTGCTGCTGGCGGGGGTGGGGCTGTCGGCCATGCTCGGTCAATTCCTGCTGACGATCGCGTTCACCTCGGGCCCGGCCGCCCAGGTGGCGGTCGTCGGACTGGTCCAGGTGGCGTTTGGCATGCTGTCTGACGTGGTCCTCTGGCATCAATCCTTCAGTCCGATCACGCTGCTGGGGACACTGCTGGTGATTGGACCCACCGCCTGGGTCATGCTGCGGCGATCGTGATCCCGTGACGCTCAGCGGTGCCCGTCATGGGGTGTGGGATGACTCGGTGCGGCATCTTGAAAGTCGTGCCAAAGCCTGCACGAGGACGAGTGTCAGTCCAGTTCTTCCTGCAGTTGGCACCAGCGTTCTTCAGCCTCGGCCAGGGGCTGTTGCAGCGACTCCAGCTCGGTATGCAGCCGCAGCGCTTCCTGGGGATTGGTCGCCTGCAGCAACTGATCGGAGAGTTGCTTTTTCTGGGTGTCGAGCCGGGCGATCGTCTTTTCGATTGTCGAGATTTCCCTGCGAACCTCGCGTTCGCTCCGGCGGGCGGGCTGGGCCCCCCGTGAGGGTGGCGCACCTCCGGGGGATGGGGCTGTTTTTTTGCGGGATGCCGCTGCTTCCCGTTCTCCCGCCTCGATCTCACTGTTGACCGAGTACAGATAGCTGTCATAGGCGCCGTTGTAGTTCACCACCCTCCCATCGCGCACCTCGATGATGCAGGTGGCGACCCGCTTCATGAAATGGCGGTCATGGCTCGTGAAGATGACCGTTCCCTGGTAGGCAATCAGTGCCTCGGCCAGGGCCTCGACCGTATCGACGTCGAGGTGGTTGCCGGGTTCGTCCAGGATGAGAATGTTGTGCTGTCCCAGCAGCAGACCCGCGAGGCAGAGTCGGGCCCGCTCGCCCCCCGACAGCACCGAAACCGGCTTTTCAACATGATCTCCCCGGAACAACAGGGCCCCGGCCTGGTCGAGGATTTCCTGGGTCTTCGTTCCGCGGGCGGCGACCGATTCGAGGTACCCCATCACCGTCTGTGATTCGGGAAGGCTGGTGTAAACGTGCTGGGCATAGGTTCCCACCTGGCAGCCGTGTCCCCATCGCACCTCGCCCGCGAGGGGATTGAGAGAGTCGACGATTGTCCGCAGAAAGGTGGTCTTCCCCTGACCGTTGTCTCCCACGATCGCCGCGCGCGAGCCATGGTCGACCTCCAGGCCGATGCCGTCCGCAATCTTCCGTTCCGGGTAGCCGATGGACAGGTCGCGGCAGCGGAGGGCCGGCCCCCGACGGGGCTCGATCTGGGGGGCCCGGATGCGGGCGGTGGGTTCGTCGGCGGTCACCTCGACCAGTTCCAGCTTTTCCAGTTGCTTGCTCTTCGACTTGGCGCGCGTGGCGGTGCTGGCCCGGGCCTTGTTCTTGGCGATGAACTCTTCGAGATGCCGGCGTTTGGAGTTGATGGCGGCATTTTGCCGTTCGTCGTGCTCCCGGCGTTCCCGCTGGTGTTCGAGGAACTCATCAATCTTGCCGGGGTACATCGTCAACCGGCCGCGTGAGAGATCGAGCGTATGCGTACAGGTCGCGCCCAGGAAGGCCCGATCGTGCGAGACAATCAGGCAGGCCTGGCGGTAATTGCGCAGGAAGTGCTCCAGCAGGATCTGGGTCCGCAGGTCAAGGAAGTTGGTTGGTTCGTCAAGCAGCAGCAGGTTTGGTTCGTGCAGCAGCAATGCGGCCAGCTTGACGCGGGTCTGCCAGCCACCGGAGAGTTTCGAGAGCGGACCTTCGAGATAGGCTCCCTTCAGCTCGAACTGCCCCGCCACTTCGCCACACTTCCAGTCGGGTTGACCGCTGTCACGTTGCAGGAACTGCAGCGCGGTTTCGCCTGGCAGGAAGGGGTCATGCTGGCGCAGGTAGCCCAGCCGCAGGCGGGGATGCGGAATGATCTCGCCCCGGTCGAGTTGTTCTTCGCCGAGGATGCATCGCAGCAGGGTGCTCTTGCCCGCCCCATTGCGACCGACGAAGCCGACCTTCACGTCTTCAACCAGCGTGGCCTCGGCGGAGTCAAGCAGCACCTGGCTGCCGTAGCTCTTGCAGGCATCCCGAATTTGCAGCAACGCGGCCATGACAGTTCACCGGCAGGGAGCAGTACCGGGAGTGGTCCCGGAGTCAAAACAGACGGCCAGTCGATTTCCACCGAAACGACTGGCCGGGAGAGAGTCGGAAAGAGGGCTGGGGGTCCGTGAAAGGGGACCTGCAGTCTCAATCTTCCATGACTTCCTTTTCCTTGGAAGTGGCCATGTCATTGGCCTTGGCTTCATAGGCCTTGGTCAGCTCCTGGATTTGTTCCTTCAGCGAGCTGAGCTCATCTTCGGTGCAGAGCTTGTCCTTCTCCAGTTGCTCGGCGTGCTTGTTTCCATCCCGACGCACGTTGCGGATGGCGACGCGGGCTTCTTCGGCAAGTTCCTTCACCCGGCCGACCATCTGTCGGCGGCGGTCGGTCGACAGGGGGGGGACGTTGATTCGCACGAGGCGACCGTCGGAGTTGGGGGTCAGCCCCAATTCGCTGGTCTGAATCGCCTTGACGATCGAGCTGATCGTCCCGGGGTCGAACGGCCGGATCACGAGGGTTTTCCCTTCCTGGACCGTCACGCTGGCGATTTGCTTCAGGGGAGACTGCGAGCCGTAGACCTCGACGCGCACGGAATCAACCAGCCCTGGAGTCGCCCGGCCTGTGCGAATTCCCTGCAGCTGCGTGTGCAGCATGCTGGTGGCCTTTTCCATCCGTTCTTCGGTGTCGAGCAGAATCTCGTCTTGATCCATGTTCTGGTCCTCGGTGGCAGGTCTCTGGGGACAGGGAAAGTCGTGAATCTCGTTGGGTTGTGCGGGGACGATGGTGTGCCTGAAGTCTCAGCCCGTCGTCACATCGAGGCGGGCTTCGGTCAACTGGGCCGGGGCAACCACCCGGGTTCCGATCCGTTCACCGGCGATGACCCGTTCGATGTTACCAGCACGCTTGAAGTTGAACACCACAATGGGAAGGTTGTGTTCCTTGCAGTGGTGCACTGCCTGGGCGTCCATCACCCCCAAGCCCTGGTTGAGGAAGTCCTGGTACGTGATCTCGCTGTACCGCACGGCATGCGGATTTTTCTCGGGATCGTCGGAATAGATGCCATCCACCCGAGTGGCCTTCAACAGCACGCTGGCGTCGATTTCACGCGCACGCAGTGCGGCGGCGGTGTCGGTGGTCACGAACGGGCTGCCTGTTCCACCCGAGAGGATCACCACCCGCCCCTTCTCGAGGTGCCGTACACACCGGCGCCGGATGAATGGCTCTGCGACCCCTTCCATCCGGATGGCGGACTGCAGCCGGGCGGAGACGCCGACGCTCTCGAGCGCGTCGTGCAGGGCCAACCCATTCATGACGGTGGCCAGCATGCCCATGTAGTGGGCGGTGGCCTGGTTGATATGCGGGGAGGCGGCGAGAGCCCGGCCACGCAAAATATTGCCACCTCCGATAACGATCGCCAGCTGGGCACCGGTCCTGACGATGTTCTGGATCTGCAGGGCGATCGACTCGACCGAAGTGACACTGATCCCGGTTTCTCCCGGGCGTCCCAGGGTGTCCCCCGAGAGTTTCAGCAGGATCCGCGGATACACCGACTTCGCGGGGGACGCGGCTGAGTCTGACATCACCATCACTCCCAGTTCCAGAGCCCGGCCAACCGGGTTCCGACACAATGCTGACTGAAAAAAACGGGCGGCGGAGTCGAGCCCCGCCGCCCATCGATTTGGCGGTTAGTGCCAGGCCAGCCCCGGCGGGCGGCCTGGCCGCTCACTTCGGCGACCGGCAAGTGGCCGCTCAGTCCTTTCCAAGACGCCAGCGGGTAAACCCGGAGGCCTTGTATCCAGCCCCAGCCAGTGCCTGCTCGACGGACTTGGAGTCATCCTTCGCGAACGGCTGCGCGGTCAACACACCTTCGCCCGAGAAGAAGATCCTCATTTTTCCATCGACCATCTTGGCGAGGATGTTCTCGGGCTTCCCGGTGGCCCGGGCTTCGGCGAGAAGCTTTTCTCGCTCGGCGTTGACCTTGGACTCTTCGAGATTCTCGGGGAGGCAGACCTTCGGGCTGAGGGCGGCAATGTGCATCGCGACATCGCGAAGAATCTCATTCTTGCCTGTTCCCTGGGCCTGGAACAGCACCCCGAGGGTGCCGTCGTGATGAGTGTAGGCAGCGACCGGGCCGTCAATCTTCAGGATCCGGGAGATCACGATGTTCTCGCGGATCTTGTTGACGACTTCGTCATACAGATCCTTGATCGACACACCGGGCTTGTCGGGACAGGGCTGGGCCATCAGTTCGTCGACAGTTTTGGCTCCGGGGCCATTGAGCAGTTGCTTGGTCAACTGGTCGCACAACAGCAGGAAGCCTTCCGACTTCGCCACCGGGGCCGACTCACAACGAACCTCGACCAGCACTGCGGCCGAACCGTCTGGCTTCGCGAGCGAGGCGACCCGACCTTCCGACGTCATGCGATCGGCCAACTTCACCTGCAGGCCCTTGACCCGCTCGCGAAGGATCTTGACGGCCTTTTCCTGGTCCCCGGCCGCTTCGGCCAGGGCCTTCTTGCACTCCATCATGGGCAGGTCGGTCAGTTCGCGCAGTGCGCGGACGGCTTCAGCGGTGATCTCGGCCATGTCTCTCCTCGTCTCTTGTCAGGTGAATCGCTCAGGGGTGGTGGAAAGGAAGAAAACGAAACCGGGTGACTGTCGTTGACATCGGCTGTCATGGACGTGACTTGCGTCAAGACAGTGCCTGTTCTGCAGGACTCCGTGGCGATTGCTGCCGCCGGGCCAACGCGGGTCACGGTCGCCGCAACGGCTGGATTGCAGATTCGCCACGACGTCCTCCACCCCGTGAGAACGACGCGAGAATCAGCCGGCCAGCAGTGAAGACAGTCCCGGTCAAAGTCGGTTCGCCCCGAGCCCGTCGCCGGGTAGCCAGCGACGGGCCAGGGATTTCTGCGAATTACCGGCTCGGAACGGGAGCGGGCCCGGGGCCCTCTTCCTTCTGGGGAGCTGGGATCAAGGCCTTTCCTTCCAGCACGGCATCGGCCAGGTGCTGCAGGATCAGGTCGATGGAACGGATCGAGTCATCATTGCCGGGAATCGGCAGATCGACCACATCGGGATCCGAATCGGTGTCGATCAGCGCGACGACCTTGACGCCGAGCAACTTGCATTCCTTGACGGCATTTCCCTCGCGACGGGGATCGACAACCATGATCGCTTCGGGAAGCCGATTCAACTCGCGAATCCCCGAGAGGTTCGTGAAGATCTTCTTCCGCTCGCGGTTCAACGCCGACTGACGCTTCTTCGAGTAACTGGCCAGTTCGCCCGAGCTTTCGAGCGCTTCCAATTCTTCCAGCCGCTTCAGGCGGCTGCGAATCGTGCGGAAATTGGTCAGCGTGCCCCCCAGCCAACGTTCGTTGACATACGGCATGCCGCACTTGCGGGCCGCGGCTTCAATCGGTTCGGCCGCCTGACGCTTGGTCCCCACAAAGAGGATCAGGCTGTTTTGCGAAGCCACCTTGGCCAGGTACTTCTTCGCCCGCAGCAGACCCCGCAGGGTCTCCTTCAGGTCGATGATGTGAATGTGATTCCTGCGGGCGTAAATGTACGGCCGCATCTTGGGGTTCCAGCGGGCCGACTTGTGCCCAAAGTGAACGCCCGCTTCCAGAAAGTCCTTGACAACAATCTCAGCCACAGTCGCGTACTCCTATCCCCGATCATGCTCAGGGAGCCGCAGTCAAAATGAAGAACTGGTAACACGTTCAGGCCGACACGGCCGGAACCAGCAGAGAAGCAGGAGAGTTTAGCGGAGAAGGCTGGCTGGCGTCAAACCGCCGGGTCTGGACGGGTAACGGTCCACGGCCCGGTAACAGACCACCGGCGGCCGATTTCCAGCATTCGCAGCGTTGCATCCTACTTTTCCTCCCCATCCTCCAGCACCCAACGCTGAAACCAGTGAAGATTCCGTTCCATGGCATCCTGCAGCAGTTTCGGCTCCTGGATCGCGTGGGGTTGCCGGGGGTAGACCACCATTTGGACGGGCACCTGTTGCCGACGCAGCGCGTTGTACAGCTCAAAACCCTGTGAAATGGGCACCCTGAGGTCTCGATCGCCATGCTGAATGAGGGTTGGAGTTCGGATCCCGACAGCCTGAAATACGGGAGAACGATCACGCCAACGCTTCGAGTCGTTCCAGAAGTCCCCCCGAAAGTAGTCTGGAATGAACCCGGCAATGTCGGCTGTTCCGGTGAAGGAAACCAGATTGGTGACGCCCGCCCCGACCGAAGCTGCCCTGAATCGCTGGGTCTGGGAGATCGACCAGCTGGTCAGATATCCCCCGTAGCTCCATCCCATCACCCCCAGTCGGTTGGGATCCACAAGCCCCTCAGCGACCAATGCATCGATGCCGGACAGGATGTCCTGCAGGTCTCCCCCGCCCCAGTCCGCCTCATTCGCGAACCGGAACTTCCGTCCATAGCCGCTGCTGCCCCTCACGTTGCAGCGCAGGATGGCGAACCCCTTTCCTGCAAATGCTGCCAGCGGATACGGACTCCGCGACAGCACTGAGGTCTGCTGAAACACCCCGGTGGGGCCGCCGTGGATGACCACCAGCAGCGGAAGCCGGTTCGGTGCCACGCCGTTCGGCAGAGTCAACAAACCCTCGATTTCACGTTCATCATTCGACTTCCAGGTGATGACCTTTGTCTCGGGCAGGGGGAACGTCGGCAACTGCTGTACCTGGCTGACCTGTCTCGGTTCAAAAGACTCTGTCAGAGTGACCCAGGCCTCGACGGGAACTGTCGGGCTCTCGCTGGTAAAGGCGAGCATTTCGCGGCTGGTATCGAGGACAGGCAGGCTGACCATTCGGTCGGCCGGCGTCAGAGCGACGGGCTCGCTTTCCGCCACGGGGAGTTCCCAAAGTCGCGAGATCGTGCGGTCAACCTCGGAGACGATCACGCCGGTTCCCGAATGATTCCAGCCGACAAGCAGCGGTTTTTCATCGGGGGTCAAAGCGAGTGGATGCGGATTTGTACCATCCGCATCCATCACCCAGACCTGAGAGGCATGGGCCCAGCGCGGGGGGATGCTGCTTGAAAGGAAGGCGATCTGACTCCCATCGGGCGAAAACCGGGGTTGCGATTCGGCCGCCTCGGTCGAGGCGATCACACGGCTCTTGCCTGTGTCCAGGTCGAGCAGGGCCAAATCGGACTTCACCCAGTCATCCACCCGGGGGCTGGGTTGCGTGGTGTAGGCAATCTTTCGTGAATCGGGGGACCAGTCGAAGGCCCGGCCTCCCTGACTGCTGCCGCAGTGGACGGGCCCGGTCGTCAGCCGCCGGACCTGGCGGACATGCCCCTCGGAGGGCTCCACCTCCACACGATACAGCCGGCTGAACTTGGGGTGATCATCAACGACCTGGGGATCGTTCCGTTCCCGTTCGGCCCGTTCCTCGGCCTCGGTCCTGGGGTCCGGCATGAGAAAGGCGATCGACCGGCCATCCGGCGACCACAGGAAGGCGGTGATCCCCCCCCGTTCTTCGGTCAACTGCTCCGCCTCGCCACCCGAGACACGGATGCGCCAGAGGTTGGCGGTCTTGCCCCCACGGATGGACAGGAAGGCAATCCAGTTTCCATCGGGACTCCACTCGGGAGCAGTGCACGACTTGTCGCCGCGGGTCAGCTCGAACGAATCGCCCCCGAGCGACGACGCGATGTGGATGTGCGACAGCCATTCGCTGTGTTCATCGTCCATCCAGGGGGTGGACACCACATAGGCGAGCCGGCCGCCTCCCGGTTCGAGCGCCAGGTCACTGATCTGCCGATATTTCAGGATCTGGGAGGGGGTCCATCCCTCGGTCGACGGATCGGCCGACAGGGTCAGGGTGGGTGGCAACAGAACCAGAGTCAGCAGGCTCCAACAGAACTGACGGAAGCCGGAAGGAAGCGACATGGAAATCCCGCTGGGGAGGAGAAACAACGCAGGAGGCCACCGCGCATCGCAGGGCTCGTGATGGCGACCGACCGGACGGGGCCGCCGACGACTCTCCCGGCAGGGCCACCACCGCGGCATGCTATGCAAACAACGCACACTTCTCCATCTTGCGTGCCTTTCGGGGATTGCCTGGTCTTACCCGGGAACTGCTCTCGCCCGATTGGGACGATTCGGGTACGTTGCCCGCCCGTTTTGGCCGGGCTCTTCCGTGGGGAGGGTTGGCTGGGACGATTTCACGAGACCTCTCATGTCGTCTGGTCCGGTTGTTCTTGAGCGCCAAACCCCGATTCACCGGTTGGGGCAGATCACCCTGGCCGTGGTGCAGGATGCAGGGCAATTGACCCTGTTTACCCTGGATCTGCTGGTGTGGCTATTGACGCACCGCTGGCGCCGCTCGGTGCTGGTGAGCGCGCTCTATCAAATCGGTTACGAGAGCATTCCGGTGGTCATTACGACCGGAGCTTTTATCGGCATGGTGATGGCGGTGCAGTCGTACGATCAGTTGAGGTACATGCACCTTGAGACCAATCTCGGGGCGGTCATCAATATCTCACTGGTGAAGGAACTGGGCCCCGTCCTGGCGGCCACAATGCTGGCGGGTCGAGTGGGCTGCGCGATGGCGGCCGAACTCGGGACGATGAAGATCACCGAGCAGATTGACGCCCTGCGGGTGCTGGGGGCCAATCCGATGCACTACCTGGTGGTCCCCCGGTTTGTGGCGAGCGTGGTGATGGTGCCCATCCTGACCGTTCTGGCTGATGCTGCCGGTGTTGTGGGGGGCTGGTTCTTCGCCACCCGAGTCTGTGGGGTGGATGGACATCACTACTGGACCCATACCGAGGAGTTCATCAACTGGTTCGACCTCACTGGGGGGATCGTCAAGGCGATTTTTTTCGGCGGAGCGATTTCGATTGTGGCGTGCCAGCGCGGGTTTTCGTGCAAGGCGGGGGCCGAAGGGGTCGGCGAAGCGGCCACACAGGCGTTTGTCTACGGTTTTGTCGCGATCCTGGTCATTGATTTCTTCCTGGGGATCCTGTTGAACGCCCTGTACCCCCTTACCGGGCTGATGACCACCACCTTCAACTGATACTCGTCCCGTGCCTCCCGAAGCTGACGCTCCCCCCATCCTTGAGTTCCACCAGGTGCACCGGCATTTCGGTCACCAGCAGGTGTTGCGCGACGTGTCATTCACGATCCGTCGGGGGGAGTCGGTTGCGATTATTGGCGAGAGTGGTTGCGGCAAGAGTGTCACGCTCAAGCTGATGATCGGCCTGATGTCGCCATCGTCCGGATCCGTGCTGCTCGATGGCGCACCGATTGCCGGGCGCAGTGAACAGCAACTGACCCGCGACCGCCTGCGATTTGGCTACGTGTTTCAGCAGGCGGCGCTGTTTGACAGCCTGTCGGTGGCCGACAACGTGGCGTTTGGCCTGCGGCAGAACACCCGACTCCCGGAAAACGAGATCGCCGCCATCGTGCACGAACGGCTGCGAGAGGTCGGACTTCCCGACGCAGTGGCTGCCAAGAAACCGGCCGAATTGTCGGGTGGGATGCGCAAGCGGGTGGGGTTGGCCCGGGCCCTGGCTCTGGCTCCCGAAATCATGCTGTACGATGAGCCCACCACCGGGCTCGACCCGATCATGAGCGATGTGATCAACGAACTGATCCTGCAGGTGCGGGCCCGTCGACCCATCACCAGCATCGTCGTGACCCACGACATGGTCACCGTCGGCCGCACGGTCGACCGGGTCATCATGCTGTACCCGCTTCCGCGATTGGGAAGCGACGAGCCACAGATCATTTTCGACGGTACACCGGCTGAGGCATTCTCGGCCCCCGATCCCCGGGTTTACCAGTTTGTCCACGGCCAGGCGGGGGAACGCCTGCTCGAAATGGCCACACGCTGAGGATCCCGACAGATGTCAGAACAACGCAAGGAATTCCGGGTGGGGCTGCTGGTGCTGACAGCACTGCTGGTCGCGGGTGGATTGATCATCCGGTTTGGCGAGCTCGACAACGTCTGGCAGCGGCGCTACACCATCATTGTCCACTTCGACAAGGCCCCCGGTGTGACCCGCGGCACCCCGGTCCGGAAAAGCGGCATCCTGATCGGTTCGGTGCGCGAGGTGACGTTCGACGACAGTCGTGGCGGAGTCGACCTCGTTGTCGACATCCGGCAAAAGCACCAGTTGCATGCCGATGGTCCGGCGACCCTGACCCGCTCGATCCTCGGGGATGCCACAATTGAATTTGCCCCCGGCCGAAGCAGGCAGTACCTGGCGGCCGGAGATCACATCGACGGTATGACCACCGAGGATCCTGTCGAACTGGTGACCCGACTCAGCGTGGACGTCCAAAGCACCCTGGAATCGTTCGAGGCGACGAGCAACGAGTGGAGACTCGTCGGGAAGAATGTGAACTCGCTGGTCGACACGCACCGGGACGATCTCGAGACGGTGATCGTCGAGGCGGTGGCGTCGCTGCGGGAATTCAGCGAGGCCACCCGCAGTGCGAACCAGTTGATGGCTGATCCTCGCAACCAGGAAAACCTGCGCAAGAGCCTGGCGGCGATGCCCGAGATGATTGAGGAGACGCGGGAGACGATCGCGGGAATTGCATCGGCGGTCTCAAAGGCCAATGGAGCCCTGGGGAACATCAACGACGCGACTCTGCCCCTCGCCAAGAAGAGCAGCACGATTGTCACGCGGCTCGACAATGTCTTTGCGAACCTCGAAGTGCTGTCGCTGGAGCTGACGCAGTTTTCCAAGGGGATCAATCGCGAAGACGGGACACTCAACATGCTGTTGAACGATCCCCAGCTGTACCGCACGACCGAGCAGACCATGTCATCGCTTACCACGGTCATGAAAAACCTCGACCTCGTGATGAAAGACCTGAGGGTCTTCTCCGACAAAATCGCCCGCCATCCGGAATTGATCGGGGCTGGTGGGGCGCTGCGCGGTTCGAGTGGATTGAAATAGGGACCGGCTCGGGATTCGCCCCATGGACCGGATTCCAATGCGGTGGGTCGGGATCCGGCCCTGCGCCAAAGACTCCTCGTAAAAGGGCTTGTGATTCCGGGGGGCGTCTTGCGCGGGGGGCGGCCGGGGTTTGCCGGGTTGCCAGCATGAGGCGGAAATGTTCCGCAAACCCATCTTGCCCGGAATCTCGACTTTGCCCTACATTCCGCCCGGCTTCCAGCAGCCTCAGGGATGGGGATTGCACAGGCGTGTCGTGATCGCCAGGTGATTGTCTGCTGGAAAATCCACCGGGATCGTGATTGCCGACCGCTGGCTCTTGCCAAGCGGTCAACCAGGCAACCCGGACTGCGTCTGGACCTTTTTCTGGCCCACGGGATCATTCGCCGTCGCTTCGCCTCCGGCGGCAGCGACCGCGGAACACAGCATGGATGCTTTGACTCCACCGAACGAAGACGCCCCATCGCGATTCCAGGTGTTTCTGCGCTGGGTCACCGTGGGGTGCGCCCGGTCTCCCTGGCTCACCCTGACGGTGTGCTGTGGACTCGCACTTGCCGCGACCTGGCTGACGCAGACGCAGCTCAAATTCAAGACCAAGCGGGCCGACCTGATCGATCCGCAGACCGACTACCATCAACGCTGGCTGCGCTATCTCGATGCGTTTGGCGACGCGTCGGAAGACATGGTCGTGGTGGTGGAGGGTGATGACGTCAAGCAGATTGAGGCGGCGATTGATGACCTGGGTGGGCAGATTGATGCCGACACCGGTCACTTCCGGAATGCCCTGTATCGTGTCGACCTCTCGAGGCTGCGCGAAAAGGCATTGCAATTCGCGGGTCCCGATGATCTGCAGATGATGCTCGGGCAACTCGACGAGTTCCAGGTGCTGCTGCGGGACTTCAAGAAACTGAATCTGTACCGCATGGTGCGGGAATTGCGTTTTCAGTTGAAGGGGGCGCTTGAACAGCCTCCTGACCTCGCCGAGATCGCCGCCGGTCCGCTCGTCCGACAGATTCACCTGTTGGCGACGAGTCTGCGGGAATTTTCGGCCGAACGGGCTCGGTACCAGTCCCCCTGGCAGACGGCGATGGCCGAGCAGTTTTCGCAGATTGAAACGCAGTTCGCCGACCGCTACCTGATGAATGCCCGGGGCTCGATGGGTTTTCTCAAGGTACAGCCGAAGACCAGCGGCGATGACTTCAACGGTCCCGCGGAGGCGATCGAGCGGCTGCGAACCCTGATGTCCGAGGTGGGGACCCGCCATCCCGGGGTCAAGCTCGGGGTGACCGGTGTCCCGGTGCTCGAAAGCGATGAGATGCGCGATTCGCAGGCCTCGATGACCCAGGCGTCGGTCCTGTCGTTCTTCGGTGTGACGGCGCTGCTGATCTGGGGCCTGCGCGGATTTCGTTATCCGCTGCTTTCGACCATCACCATGGCCGTGGGAATGGCCTGGTCGTTTGGACTGACCACGCTGCTGATTGGTCACCTGAACATTCTTTCGGTTTCGTTTGCGGCCATGCTGTTGGGGATCGGGGTCGATTTTTCGATTGTGGTCCTCGAACGCTACATCGAGCTGCGGCATCACGGTCTCGACCTGCACGACGCGCTGGGGGAATCCGCCGTCAGCATCGGTCCGGGGACTGTGACCGCCGCCGTGACGAGCGCGATCGGATTCTTTACCGCCCTGTTGACCGACTTCACCGGGGTGGCTGAGTTGGGCGTGATTGCCGGCGGCGGGATCCTGCTGTTTCTCGTGGCCGCCTTTGTGGTGCAACCCGCCCTGATCGCGATTGCCGACCGCAACCTCAAGCCGACGATGATCTGTAATCCCATCGAAGCCAACGGCTATCGCCAGTTGCTGTCACGGCAGGCGTTGCCGATCTGCGTGATCTGCCTGGCGGGGCTCGGTTTTCTCGGGTCCCGGGCCCTCGATGTGAAGTACGACTACAACCTGCTGAACCTGCAGGCCGAGGGATTGGAGCCGGTCGAGATCCAGCACCGCATCTTCGAACAGTCGGACAGTTCGCTGCTGTTCGCCGTTTCGCTGGCGAACAGTGCGGATGAAGCGCGGGATCTCAAGGA
>DNUF01000047.1:4209-7633 GCA_003508595.1 Planctomycetaceae bacterium | reverse complement strand
GAACTCGAGAAGATCGAGACGCTGCTCGAGGGATTGCCCGGTACCCTCTCGAAGGCCACGCTGCAGGAGGTGGGAAACTTCCTCGACCGGTTGGATCAGTGTGACGATGCCCGACAATTGTCGTTGCTGCGCGAGTACCAGACCCGGCTGACCAATGAGTTGTGGCAGAGTTTTCAGGGGTTGGCCATGATCTCGAAAACCGACCCGGTCACGCTTGGTGACCTGTCGCCGCAACTGGTCGAACGGTTTGTCTCGCCGGGCCAGAAGTGGCTGTTGCAGGTCTATCCCCGGAAGCAGATCTGGGACCAGGAACCGCTGGCCGAATTCATTGCCGACGTGCGGTCGGTCGATCCCGAGGCGACCGGCACTCCGCTGCAGACCTACGAGGCGTCGCGCTCGATCAAGCAGAGTTACGAGAAGGCCGGGCTGTATGCACTTGTCGCCGCTTTCAGCGTTTTGCTGCTGGACTTCCGCAGCTTCAAGCTTGCCTTCCTTGCGATGCTGCCCCCCATGGCGGGAACAGTGCTGCTGTTTGGCACCATGGGCCACCTGAACATCGATCTCAACCCGGCCAACATGATCGTGTTGCCGTTGATCATGGGGATCGGCGTCGATGGGGGCGTGCACGTCGTGCATGATTCGCTGCACCAGAAAGGACGCTATGAGATCGGGTCGACCGCTTTTAGTGCAATCCTGGTGAATACACTCACCACCATGGTTGGCTTTGGGGCGATGATGATTGCCCGACACCGCGGACTATACAGCCTGGGACTGGTGCTGACCCTCGGGGTGGGAGCCTGCCTGCTTGTGTCGCTGGTGTTGCTGCCGACGATTCTCGCCATGCTCTCGTGGCGGCGTGCGACCGCGGCCGATACCTCCCACGAAACCTTCCGCGACGCGGTGCCTGTGGCGGGGCATGAACCGGCGGTGGTGCTGGCGCTCTCGTCAGCGGTGCCTCTCACGAGTCACCACTTTGCCTCGGCCGACATGCTGCCTCCCCGGACCGGCACCTACGGCTGAGTGGGGCCCGGGACTTGTGAGTGGGCTGCGTTTGCTGCCCACTCACTCAGGTGGAAGTACGCCGCTTGCGTTTCGGGGCTGTTGTGGTCGGACCGATCAACGCGCGCAGTGTCCGCAGGTTGATGGCATCGAGCTGTTCGCCCTCTTCCTCCCCCTTCGGTGTTTCCAGATACATGGGAATCGTCGTGAACCGGGGATCATTCAGCAACAGACGGAATGGTTCCAGACCCAGCTGACCACCCCCAATGCGGGCATGGCGATCGACCCGGCTCCCCAATCCCTTGACGCTGTCGTTGAGGTGAAATGCGCGGATGCGGTTCAGGCCGATACGGCGGTCGAATTCGTCAAACGTTGCGGCATAGGTCTCGGGGGTTTCGAGTTCATAGCCGGCGGCGAAGATATGACAGGTGTCGACACAGACGCCGGTGCGCTCGGGTTCCTGCAGTCCCCCGAGAATGTGCTGCAGTTCCTCAAACCGCCAACCCAGGTTCGTTCCCTGCCCGGCGGTCGTTTCCAGCCACGTCTGCACCTTCACTCCCCGGGTCGCCCGATGCGCCTGGTTCAGTGCCTCAATAATCTTCGCGAGCCCCTCGTCGGCAGTCGAGCTCACATGGCTGCCCGGATGCATCACCACCCCAATACAACCGAGGGCCTCGGCTCGTTCGAGTTCGATAATGAAGGCCTCGAGCGATTTCTGCCACAGGGCCGGGTCGGGACTCGCCAGGTTGATCAGGTAGCTGTCGTGGGAGCAGGGGAGGGTCACCCCCGTACGGTCCAGGGTCGCCCGAAACTCGGCGATGTCGGAATCGGTCAGCGGTTTGCCGGTCCACTGGTTGTTGTTTTTCGTGAAGATCTGGACGCAGTCCATTCCCAGCTCGGCGGCAGCCTCCACCGCGCGGTGATAACCACCGGCAATCGACATGTGGGCTCCAAGTGGGGGCACAGCAACAACCTCGCAACGAGAACGGGAGAAACACCGAAAGTCACCAGCGAGAGACTAGCGAACCGTCGCCGGGATTCCCAATCGGGCGGTCCGTCTGTCAGTCCCCGCCGGCAGAGTGACAGGACCGTTCGACGGGACAATCGCAGGAGTGACTTCCCAGACAGATTGGTGAAAGTTGATGAAATGACATAGTCTCTGGATCAGATCCTCTGGACTGGTGGTGGCAATCGGCCCGCGCGGAGGTCTCGGCGAGCAGCGGGGTGAGGCTGCCGCCAAAGAGTCGGAAACGTTGTCAACTTCGACTGGCTCGAAGTGAAACTGGGAGAAGCTGCGATGACTGCTGCGGTCCTGATGCGAAACCACGGGAGAGAATTGCTGGCCTGCCTGCTGGGGTTGCTGCTGCTGCTCACGGGTGGGCAAGCCCGGTCAGCGGAGGGGGAGATCGACTTGGGTGGCGTGCGCGAAGAGCACGTGATGATTCCCATGCGCGACGGAGTGCGACTCTCGGCCTACCTCTATTTTCCAGAAGGGAAAGGACCCTGGCCGGTGCTGTTTGAGCAGCGTTACGCTGACCTCAAGGGGGTGGGCACCCGCCAGGCGTTTGCGCGACTTGCAAAACCGGGCTATGTGGTGTGCGGAGTGAACTTTCGCGGAGCGGGGCTCTCGGAAGGAACCTGGGTTGGCTACCGCGCCCTGGGGTGGGGCGAACTGAAGGATGGCTATGACGTCTGCGAATGGTTGGGAACGCAGTCATGGTCGACGGGCAAGGTCGGTACGTTTGGCAGCTCTCAGGCGGGTTACGCCCAGAACTTCCTGGCGATTACCCAGCCTCCGCACCTGACGGCCCAGTACATGATCGATACCGGCTTGAGCCTCTATCAGGAGGGCTACCGGATCGGTGGGACCACCCGTCCCGAGCGGTTCAAGAACATGGGTGCCGTCTGCCGGGTTCCTTCCCACAACCATGATCTCATGGTCGAATGGTTCCAGCATCCGACCTATGACGCCTACTGGCAGGACGAAGACTGCAGCCGGCATTTTGACAAGATGAATGTCCCCTGTTTCACCATCGGCAGTTGGTACGACTTCATGAATCAGGGGTCAGTCGACAGCTACGTGGGACGGCAGCATCGCGGGGGACCAAATTCGCGCGGACAGCAGCAGTTGCTGATTGGGCCGTGGCTGCATGGTGGTCTGCAGGGGAAGAACAGCGCGAAGGTGTCGGAACTCACCTATCCCGACAACGCCAAATTCGATGGCGAGCAACACTTGATCCGCTGGATGGACCATTTCCTGAAGGGCATCGACAACGGAGTCGATCGCGATCCTCCAGTGCGTTATTACGTGATGGGGGCCCTGGGAGAACCGGGAGCCCCGGGGAATGTCTGGCGGGAGGCCGAAGACTGGCCGCTGCCGACCCGGCTGCAGAGTTTCTACCTGCAGGCCGAAGGGAAGCTGAGT
>DNUF01000047.1:0-3938 GCA_003508595.1 Planctomycetaceae bacterium | reverse complement strand
GAATCCCAACAAGATGACGACCACGGTTGCCTTTCCGGGAGCGGCAGACGCACAGAAGTTCGAGTCCGAGCCCGAGGTCCGCACCTTCACCACCGAAGTGCTGACCGAGCCGATGGAATGGACCGGGCAGATCCAGGCCGACCTGTGGGTCACATCATCGGCCCGAGACACCGACTTTATCGTGCGGGTGAGCGATGTTTATCCCGACGGCCGGTCGATCATATTGGTGGACTATGTCCGCCGGGCCCGGTACCGCGAGGGATTCGAGAAGGAAGTGCCGATGGAGCCGGGGGAGGTGACCAACGTTGCGTTCGACGTCGGCTGGATCAGCCAGGTATTCAACCGGGGACACCGCATTCGGGTGACGGTCTGCAGTACAGGTGTGTTGTTTTATGAGCCGAATCCAAACACCGGGGGGCCTTTCGGTTTCGACATGCCGGCGGATGCTGTCGTGGCTGAAAACACAGTCGAGCACAACCGGACGCATGCGTCGCGCATTGTTGCCCCGATTCCGCGGATTCCATTGAAATGAGGGGGGTACTGCGGACACGACTCCTGCGCGGTGGGGGGGTGACCCTCATGCGCAGGGCGTGGACGAGTGAGCGAGTGACAGGAGCCTGTTGCGGAAGTGGGGCGGGATTCGGGACGATGGTCGGCATTTGCGGCAGGCGGGTGGCTGGGGTATCGTCGCGGCTGCAGTCGGAACGATTCGGCCCTGGTCCAGTTGGCGGCGGTGCCAGTTGGGTAATTGAGAGGTGACCGAACGGATGCGAGTGGGTCAAAAGGTGGTGCACGATGCTGACACTGAACGGTAGTCTGCGGCGGTGTTGTGACGGGCTGACCCGGCGCGAGACGCTGAAGGTGGGGGGACTTTCGGCACTGGGGGGCCTGGGAGGCAGTTTTGGCCTGGCCGATTACCTGCAAGCGACCGAGGCCAACCCCGGTCGCGTGGGGAAGGCCAAGTCGGTGATCGTGCTGTACCTGCTGGGGGGAGCCGCCACTCAGGACATGTACGACATGAAACCCAAGGCACCGGCCGAAATTCGTGGCGAGTTCAATCCCATCGCCACCACAGCGTCGGGGATCCAGGTATGCGAGCATCTCCCAAGTTTCGCGCAGTGGATGAACAGGACCGCCGTTGTGCGGTCGCTGAGTCACCGGGGGGGATGTCACAATCCCCTTCCCAGCTACACAGGTTACGATCTGCCGGTCGACAACCTGCTCAACACCAAGGCGAGCTATCCTCCCAGCATGGGATCGGTCTGCGACTACCTCGCCGGTGGACGTCAAGAGCAGCCGGCGTATGTGTACATGCCCTGCTACCTTGGTTGGGGACAGTCGATCCGCAGGCCTGGTCCGTATGGCGGATTTCTCGGGGCGCGGTTTGATCCCCTCTTCACCGAATGCGAGCCGTTTGTCGACAATCCTCCCGATCAACCCTATTCCTCGCAGCCCCTGCGCGGATTGCCTGTCATTCCCAACACCAGCCTTGGCGAACAGATGACTGTGAACCGGCTGGGCTCACGCCAAGACCTGCTGCGGCAACTCGATGCCGAACGACTGCGTGTCGATGCCCAGGGAGAGCTCGGTTCGTTCAACCGCCAGGAGCAGCGTGCCTGGAGCATCCTGACCTCATCAAGCGTGCGTGACGCATTCAACCTGGAAACGGTCGATCCCGCGGTGCGGGCCCGGTATGGAAACACTCTGTTCGGAAACTGCACGTTGATTGCCCGTCGGCTGGTGACGGCCGGAGTCCGGTTTATCAATGTCACCTGGGACTGCTACTGGGAACGGCTCAAGCTGCAGTTTGAGTGCTGGGACACTCATGCCTCGAATTTCTCGGTGCTCAAGAAAAACAACCTGCCCTACCTCGACATGGCGTTTGGCTCGCTTCTGGCCGATCTTGATCAGTCGGGTGAACTCGACGAGACGCTCATCGTGGTGATGAGTGAGATGGGGCGGACGCCGAAGATCAACGGCAGTGCCGGGCGGGATCATTGGCCATTCGTCTACTCGGTGCTGTTTGCCGGGGCGGGCATCCGCGGAGGTACAGTCTACGGTGCCTCGGACTCTCAGGCGGCTTACCCCGCCGAAAATCCTGTGACGACGGGAGATGTCTGTGCGACGATCTTCAGTTGTCTGGGGATTGATCCCGAGCTGGAAGTAAGGGACCAGGTGGGACGGCCCTCGAAGATTGCTCAGGGGGGCGTTCCCATACAGGAGATCCTGGCCTGAGTGCGAGGTGAAGATGGGAGGGGAGGGAATTTTGACTCTGACTTCCCCCTCCGGTTGCGAGAGGCTGGGCGGCGCCGGCCCTGAGAATGATTTTTTGAACCGCGGGCGGCAGCCCGCATACCGGGAGTGAACATTCGTGAGAACCTCGACCCGTGCCCCGTGGCTGACCTGTCTGCTGAGTGGGGGGCTGTGTCTGTGGATGATCGTGGGGACCATGGGGCCGGTGCTCGGAGCCGACGAGGCCGCCGTGGCCGGGGCCGAGGCGGCGGCGCAACTGGGAGACCAGTTGCCAGTCTGGTCGGTGCTCCCCTTTATAGCGCTGCTGGGCTGCATCGCCCTGTTGCCACTGTTTCATGGGCACTGGTGGGAACACAATCGGAACAAGGCGATTGTCTCGGCGGGACTGGCGGTGCCAGTGATCCTGTTGCTGGCCGGGTTGTTCGGATCGCGGGGGACGCATGCCCTGGTCGAATCACTGCATGAGTATCTCTCGTTCGTCTGTCTGCTGGGGGCGCTCTACATCATCAGTGGCGGCGTCTACGTGCAGGGGTCTCTCTCGGGAACGCCGCTGTTGAATACAGCAGTTCTGGCGCTGGGGGCGATCATTGCGAATTTCGTCGGAACGACCGGAGCCTCGGTGCTCCTGATCCGGCCGCTGCTGCGAGCGAACAAGTCCCGCGTGCGAAAGACACACATCGTGATTTTCTTCATCTTTGTCGTCTCGAATTGCGGGGGGCTGTTGACGCCGTTGGGCGATCCGCCGTTGTTCCTTGGCTTCCTCAAGGGGGTTCCCTTTCTGCAGACACTGGCGCTCTGGAAGCAATGGCTGTTTGTGAATGGCTGCCTCCTGGCGATCTTCAATGTGTGGGATCAGAAGGTGCTGGATTTGGAGGAGGTGGATCGTCCCGGTTCGCAGTTGGAAGAGGTCCAGAAGCATGAGCCCCTGCGGATCCTGGGGATGCACAACTTGTTGTTGTTGGCGGGAGTGGTGCTGATTGTGTTCTGCTCGGGACAGCGGATTGGCTTCGGCGGTCGTGAATGGCCCCACTTCCTGGCACAGGGACTGACGGCCGTGCTCGCGGCGATCTCGTACTTTGGGACCCGGCGGTCGATCCACGAATCCAACCGGTTCACGTTTGGCCCGATTCTTGAGGTGGCGATCCTGTTTTTGGGGATCTTCATCACAATGACCCCGGCCCTGCAGATTCTGAATGCCCGGGGGGATGAGCTGGGGGTCCGGGAACCGTGGCAGTTCTTCTGGGTGAGCGGCGCGCTGTCGAGCGTCCTTGACAACGCCCCGACCTATATTGCCTTCGCTGCCACGGCTTGCGGGATTCACAGCATACCGGTGGAAGGGCAGTACCTGGCCGAATTCCTGAAGTTGCCGATCGCCTGGAGCCTGCTGGCGGCCATCTCGTGCGGCTCGGTCTTCATGGGGGCCAACACGTATATCGGCAATGGCCCGAACTTCATGGTGAAGGCGATCGCCGAGGAAAACGGCGTCCCCATGCCGGGCTTCTTCGGGTACATGCTCTATTCGGGAGGCATTTTGATCCCGATCTTTATTGTGACGTCGCTGTTGTTCTTCCGGGGTTGAAGCCATTTGGCATGGTCTCTCGATCCAGTTGGTTGAAAAGGATTGCGATTCGAAGCTGAATCGCGGGACTTGTCTTTTCAGGCGATGAAACCGGCTCGGTCCGGCA
>DNUF01000208.1 GCA_003508595.1 Planctomycetaceae bacterium | reverse complement strand
GGGTTGGGGGGGGCCGCGCGGCGCGCGACTTTCCCCCCTCAACCGACCGTCCCACACACCTCGCACCGCGAGGTCTTTGGGTCGATTGCGGGAGCCATTTCCAGAGACGCTCCAACCCCCCCCTAACCCCCCCCTGGCAGGGGGGGAACTGGTGCTGCGCACCCTGGGAAAGTGAATCGGTGAGTACGCATTCCAAGAACGCTCCATGACCCATTGCCCAGCGCCGGGGTCCCGGCTTCCGATCATCATCGTCCCCCCTGTTCCCGAGGAGGTTGTCATGGAACCGTTGCTGCAGCGTCGGGCGACTCTCCTGGCTGAGATTGCCGCCCTGTCACCGGCCACCGCCGGAGGCAAGCCTTCGTACCACATCGACGGTCAACAGGTGGATCACACCGCCTATCGGCTCTCTCTCTATCGCGAACTCGAACTGATCGAACGTCTGCTCAGCGGCTGTCAGCCACCAACCGAACAGGTCGAACGGGGAGCCACCTGAGTCGCGCACCCGTCCCTCAATTGTCCGGAGTGATCGCCCGCAGACGTCGTTGTCACCCGATGTCGTCACGCTCCTCCTGATCTGCCACCTTCCGCGAAAGTCAGTCCGATGCCTTCCGATCTCGTGTTGTGCGATCACACCCGGCCTGTGGAGCTGCATGCCGTGCGGCCACGGGGGGCCCGAGTGGTGCAGTTTGCGAAAGCACTCCCCCGGCATCACCGGCGGGGGACCGATGCGGCGGGCGAGCTGCAGCTCGACACCGAGCAGTGCGAGTGGCTGCTCCCCTCCGATCCCCTGCCGACCGGGCTGACGCCGGCCCCCGGAGACACGCTGCGCAGTGCCGACGCCATCTGGCTCGTGCAGTCCTGCGAGGCCCTGGTCGCGGGGACGGTCTGGCGCTGCCGGTGTCTGCGGCAGGAGTGACCGAGTCCTGGTTGGTCGCAGTCTGTTTCTTGCCTGGTGCGGAACGTTCCTCATGCGTCACTGGTCACAACTGCTGGAGGGGGTACGGCAGACGATTGTCGCGCTGACGTTGCCCGAACTCGCCGCGGGAAACGTGCACATCCTCCCTGCGCCTGTCGAACGCCCCGGGGAATTGCCGGTGCAGTCCCGCCCGGCGGTCTGGATCACCCCCGCCGGCCCCGAACAGTGCGATCCCGCCCAGGGGACCAATTGCCGGGATGACGTCGTCTATCCCGTGTTGGTCGCCTCACTGTTCGATGACACCCCCGACCGGTTGGAACTGGTCACCCGGTGGCGGGCCCGCCTGGCGGGGGCCTTTCATCAGCGTCCCCTCGCCGGAACCCCCTGCTTTCGCGTCACCGTGGTGCCGCTGGACCTGGTCGAACGCTCGGCCTGGATGACCCGCCGGTTGTGGCTGTCTCAAATTCGTCTGCTGTGTCTCACCCGCGAACCCCGGGAGTGATTGTGGAATGAGTACTCCGTCCCTGGGCACCTTTGCCCGCCTGGCCATCGCCCCACCCGGCACTCCGCCCGCGCAGTTTGCCGACCCCCTGGAATTCACCGCCGAGACACTCCGGCGCGAGCAGACCCTGCTCGACACCGCCGGCCTGCGGGGGACGCGATCCCACGCGCTCGACCGGACCCGGGCCGGGACGGCCCTCGTGCAGGGCGAGTTGCGACTGCCGGTCTCGCCGTCGGTGCTCGCACTGCTCTGGCCGCGGATCCTGGGAGGGACACCCAGTGACGGCCTCTTCCCCCTGGCCGAGCTGTTGCCGTCGTGTGACCTGCTGATCGACCGGGTCGCCCGGCGGTTTCTCTACCGGGGTTGCCGGGTTGACCGGGCAATTCTGCGGGGTCGGGCGGGAGGATTGCTGGAACTGGTGCTGGAGCTGCTTGGCACGACCGAAGAGGTGCTGGCGGAACCCGCCCCGAACCTCCCTCCTCCCACAGACCTGCCGCTGGTGTTTCATGACAGCACGCTGACCCTGCGACAACTCGACCGCCCCTGTCTCGAATTCGAAGTGGTGATTGACAATCACCTCGCGGTGCGGTTTGGCAACAGTGTGACACCGGGAGACATCTCGTCGGTCGATCGGACGATCGAGTTGCACTGCACCTTGCCCTTCACCAGTGACATGCCCGATCTGTACGGGCATGGAGCGGCGGGAATTGGTGCCGGTCGGTTGCGGTTCACGAACGGGTCCGCGGAAGTCGCGCTGCAGTTCCCGGCCCTGCAGTGGGTCGACCGCTCGCCGGTCGTCCCCGGTCGGCAGGAGATCACCTGGCCCCTCACCGGGTACGCCCGTCGGACGCCCTCCAGTCCGGAAATCGTCGTGCAACACACAACAGTTTCGTGAAACGGAGGAACCCGATGTGGCATGATCCGAAACTTCAGGAGGCCCCCACCCGCAATCCCGCGTTCCGGCATGGGGAACCGCCGTGTGTGGCGCCGTTGGGTGGTCCCGACCCACGGGTCGTCCAGGTGCGGAGCGTGGCAGGCGCAAGGCGTCGACAACGATGCGCGCGAACGAACGGGGACAAGGTGCATGGCTCTCCCGCGATCGAGGCCCGCGCATCGAGAGAGTCGTTCGGCCGGAGAGGGCGTTGGAGGGTGTCGGGCACCTGGGGTCGGCAAGTCCTTCAGACTTGGCCCGCGTCCGCCCGTGATTGCTGCGGAACGCCGAGTTCCGTTCTGACAAGCGACGAAGCGAACTCCCCGCGAACGACAGTCACCGAAGATGGGAATCGGCTGCGTTCCGACCGAAGAGACACGTTCCAGTCATTTTTGTCTCCTGCTCCCGGCCCTCTGACTCATGCTCTCCCCTGCATTCCCCGCCGTCTGCCTGCCGGTCGCCCTCACCCGGGTGGCGTTTGCCCCCGAGTCGCTGGATGCACGGGTGTGGTGCGAGGTGCTGCCGTTGGGGGAGGGGGAACGCCGGGCCCTCGCGGCACGGCTCTCCCGCCTGCTGGAGGACGAGAGTGAGGGGGATGCCAATGGGGGACAGACAGCGGCCGAGGAGCTGGCCCGTGAGGTGGTCCTGCCCCGGATCGTCGGGTGGAACCTGCGGGGGAGCGACCGGCAGCCCTTGCCGCGGACCGCCGCCGGCCTGGCCCAGCTCTCGCGCGACTGGCTCGGCTGGTTGTTTGCCCTCGTCACCGGCACCGACGATCTCGTCGCCACACGCCAACGCGAACAGGCGCGCGACCAGTCCCTGATCGACGGCATCCACCTCGTCCGCACGGCGCCGCAGGTCGCCTGGCGCGACTGCGACGATTGCCAGCTCCACATCTACGACGACCTCACGGGCCAACGGGCTTTGTTCCAGGGGAGACCGATTCCCCGGCCCGCCGGGACACTGTCCCCCTGCCGGGTCCCGCATCTGGGCTGTCCGAAGGGAACTCCCGAGTCACCCCGCAGCCTCACCCCCGAACTGTGGGAATTGTGGCACTTTGACCGACAACGGCGGGCCAGCGGCCAGCCCGCCCCCACTCCGGAAGCCGCCCGTCTCTCACTGCTGATTCAATTGGCCGAACAGGGCCAGCTTTGATCCCCCCTCTCTTCGGGAGTTGATTTCCCCATGTCTCTGGTGCCGCACAACGGTTGGTTTCGTCGGTTTGTGGAGGCGGTTCGGCCCACGGGGGCCCGCTCGCCGGGGTTGTCGTCGCTGGATCACAGCCTCGCGGCGGCCTTCGTCGCGGTGGCGCAACCGGCGACCGCTGCGGCGAATGCCGCGCGGTCGGCCGACGTCGCGGGGGATCTGCTGTTTGGTCCCCAGTCGGTCGGGTCGTCCCGCCGGCGCGGTCCCGCGTCCCTCCTGGGGAGTGCCGCGTCACAGGACCCCACTCGCCAGCGAACTCCCTGGCCGGCTGGTCTGTCGGGCTGGTCGTCTCCGGGCTTCCCGGGGCGCATGGTCGTGAACGGGGAATCGCTGCGATCGGCGGGTGCCGGGGGGGCCGGTTCCCGCACCGCCCCGCGGATGACCGACACCGCGGGGCCGTCGTGGTCGTCCCGAACCGTGTCACCGTCGCCCACGGAAGATCGGTTCTCGCCCTTCTCCACGTCTTCCGTCAGCCCCCCCCACACCCCGGTGAGTTGGGACGGAACGAACGGGGACGGAACAAACGGGGCCAACCAGGGGGCGCGGGCCATATCGCCCGAGACCCTGGCGGCTCTCGAAGCCCGGCTGGCCGCCTGCACCCCGCCGGGGAGCGAATCGGTGGCCGAGGGCTCGGGGCCGGCGGTCGGTGGCTCTCCGCCGGTGATTCCGCTGGTGGAGCTGCTGCGCGATCTGGCCCCGGCCAGTCCGTTCGAAACCCGGCTGGAAACGCTGTGGCAGCAGCGGCGGTCTGCTGTCGGGATGAGTGGCCTGGAGAGCGGGCTCGGCACGGGGCCCGAGGCCGATTCGGCCGGCTGGTGCGAACTCATGCGCCGGCTGGCCGACCTCGAAGCCGGGCAGGGGGAGTGATCGCCATGCGCCGCGCAGCACGACGTGGAATGCGGCGGGCCCTGGGGCGGCTGCTGGAGGTGTTTCTGCTGTTTGGATTGGCAGGAGGGGGTCATGCGTCTGCGGTTTGGCGAGTACCTGCACGCGTCTCAGGAATGTGCGCTGGTCATTGGCAAGCAGGCGGTCTTTTCTCCTCGCGGGAACCGCCTGATGACGCGCGAAACGTGGCAGATCGAGGGGGTGCTGCACGCCGCCGACCCGGCCGGGCTGACCCTCGAACTGGCCCGTCTGCGTCAGGCGTATGCCCGGCCCGCGGCTGTCGCCGGGCTCTTTCTCGATGATGGTCAGACCCCCACCGATCATGTGGTCAATGCGGCCGAGACCCTGGGGGGTGTGCGCGTCACACGGCTGGAATTTCCGCACGGCACCGGGGGGGAATACAGCACCTTCCGCCACTACCGCATCACCCTCGAAGCCGACTTCCCCGAGGCTGAGCCGTTGTTGTGGGAGCATGTCGAGACCGTCACCTTCCAGGGGACCGGGGGACCCCGACACATCTTCCTGGAGACGCTCGACGGGCCCCCGCAACGGCAGGTGATCGCGCCGCAGACAACGTACCGGGCGATCCAGCAGGGGAGGGCGGTGGGAGGAACCGGCTATCCCAGCCTGCCGAGCCCGCTCTGGCCGGGTGCCGAGTTGGCCCCCCGGCGGGTCGTGGCCTGGGGCACCCCCCGGCAGACCGGCACCCAGTGGTCGCACTTCCCGCTCGAATGGCGCTACGAATTCGAAAGCACTCTGCCGCTGGTGGGTCTGCCGGTGCTTCCCTGAAGGTTCCCCGTTCTCTCACACGCTGCCTGCATCATGCCCTGCACGTTTCCCGGACTCAGCCAGATCACCCGTTGGTCGTTCACCCTGGCGCACGGCATCTCGCCGTCGCTGGCCACGATCGAAGTGGTCCCCCAGGGACAACTGCCGGCTGAGGTCGGCGACCTGGTCATTCCGACCGCCAGCGGTCCGGTGGTCTTCCGCGATTGTGCCATCGACCGGGCGTCGATCCGGCGGTCGGCGGAGGGGTGGATTGTCTCGGTCGGGCTGCACGACCGGCGCTGGCGCTGGCAGTACGGTGCGATCACCGGCCGGTACAACATTCCGACGGCGGACGGTCAGGTGGAACCGGCGACCAGTCAGTCTCCCCGGCAGCTCGCCACCCGGTTGTTGACGGCGTTGGGCGAGACCGGGTTTGCGGTGGACGGACTTCCCGAGGGACCCCGCCCCGAGGTCTGCTGGGACCACGCATCGCCGGCGGTCGAGCTGGATCGGCTGTGCGAACTGCTCGGTTGCCGGGTGGTCCTCGGTCTCGACAACCGCGTCACCCTTTGCCGGGTCGGGGTCGGAGGGGCGTTGCCCGCGCTGGGGGTCGAACGGCGGTGGACCGTGGGGGTGGATCCTCCCGTCCGGCCGGGGGAGATTGAGGTGGTGGGGGCTCCGACGCTGTTTCAGACCCGGTTTCGCCTGGAGGCGGTGGGGGAAGAACGGACTGGGGCCGTGGTGCCTGTCGAGAGCCTCTCGTACCGACCGGCGGCCGGTTGGGGAAGTGCGCCGCCGTTGTTTGGCAATGTCACCTCGCTGGCCGACCGGCAGCGGGCGCAGCGGTCGGTGTTTCGCTGGTACCGCATCCGCTGCACGGCTCCCGACAACAGCGACGGGGTGTTTCGCATCCCCGGGTGTGATGTCGCGGTGACTGCGTTGTGGCAACTGCTTCCCCTGCGGTCGGGACTGGTGCAGGTCGAGACGAACGCGGGGGGCTTTGCCCAACCCCGGCGACCGGTGGTCGAGGGGCGGTGGTATCCGGGGGGGGCGGATGGGCAGAACCACAGCGAATCGCGACGCATGGCGCGGGGCTGGCGGCTTGACCGGCAGCGCGGGGTGATTGAGCTGGCCGAGCCGGTGGTGCTGCGTGATGCCAACCAGCGGTGCGAACCGGCCGAGTTGTACCTGACGGTGGCCCACGAGGTGCGGCGGTCCGACGACCGGCAGCCGGTGCGGTATGTGCGCCGTCGGACGGTGGCGGGAAGTCCCGCCGGAGCGGGGGTATGGTCTGTGCGGCGTGACGAGCTGGAGGAGATCGTGCTGGGGGCTCCCCTGACCGAGTCGGGGGGACCGACGCAGAACAGTGCGACGCCGCAGCGGAACACCGCCGACCTGCACCAGCGGGCCGATTCCCTCGCGAGTCCCCTGGAGCAGGGATTGGTCCCGGCGAGCACGGCCGATGTCGAATATGTCGGCCTGCACGCCGTGGCCGTGGATGGGGCCATCCAGCAGGTGCAGTGGAGTGAGGGGCTCGAGGGGGGGGTGACGCGGGCGAGTCGCAACAGCGAGTTTGCGACCCGGCTGAAACCGCACGCCCACCGGCGATTGTGGCGCCGGCTTGCGCAGCAGGCGGGGCCGGGGACCGGGCCGGGGTGA
The DNA here is from genome assembly GCA_003508595.1 of Planctomycetaceae bacterium. GTDB lineage: Bacteria > Planctomycetota > Planctomycetia > Planctomycetales > Planctomycetaceae > UBA10511. Next base: position 21,758 of record DNUF01000208.1, on the reverse strand, counting down.
GGGGCGATTGTGCGTTTGGTGGAGTGGGGGGGGACAACGGGAGCAACAGGGAATGGCAAACAACCAGCGGTCAGTGAGGGGCCTGTGGGCCGGGAGGCATGGTGTGGCACGAATTCCGGAACGAATCGAGCGAGACGATCCCGCCGTTTGGGGTCCTGCGGGTGACGGGGGTGGTGGTTCCCGAGCCAGGGCGGGTGGTGCTTGTGGGGAATCAGCCCGACACGTTTGGCTGCCAGGAGCGGGGGATGCTGAACGGGGCGGTGCCGGTGGAGAGTGGGCAATACGGGGTCTGCACGCGGACGGGACCGGCGGCGGGGGCGTACGAGCTGGCGGATGGAGAGCCGGCGGTGGGGGAGCGCTGGGGGCCGCGGCCCGGATCCTGGCGGTTGCGCCGGCACACGGGGGGCTTTGTGGTGTGGGGGGTGACCAACGCGGCGGCCGGGCTGGTGCTGGTGCAGCCACAGCCGATGGTGTCACTGCTGGGGAAGACCGATCTGCCGCACCTCAAGAACTCGACCGCGCGGATTTCGATCTGGTCTGGTCCGCTGGGGTTCGAGGTCGACACGCAGCACGATCTGCCGTTTGTCTACAACCGGTACGGCGACGTACCGGCGGGGAAGTGGGTGCGGTGTGCCTGGAACGACCAGGGGAACGATTGGGAGCTGGTGGCAGCCGAGTGCTGAACCTTGGCGTCACTGCGGGGAGACCCCGGCCGAGGACCCGTCGCCGACCGGTTGACGGGCGGGCGAGGTTGTGTCGGTCGGCGGCGGGGACAGGAGGTGGACGATGACACTCTCGCTGCGTCTGTCGCGGGGGGAAACTCCCGGCTGGATCTACTCGCCGTCAACGCCGGGGTTTTTCTTCACGGGGGGATATTGCTGCAAGGTGGCGACGGCTTCCTACTTCGTTTTTGGAGGCAATCGGATTGGTGGTCTTGCAGTGTCTGAGACTACTCAGTGGACTGGGCTGACATGGATAGCACGCGCAATAATGCCGCAAAATGGAAGGTTTGATCTGGGAACAGCGAACCTGCCGGATGCTGTATTATGTGTTGGTGGAATTGACATTCAGCCAAGTAACTCATGTTTAACATACTCACCTCGAACAGACCAATGGAACGCTACGGTACAAATTCCAGGAGCAGCCCGTTACGCAGTTGCAAGTGTGGGAAACGGCCAATACGCGTTCTCATTCGCCGGTCGTAATGCTCTCCATCAAAATACCTCTGATTCCTTCATATTCTATGGCCATTATTGGTTTGTAACAACGAATGTGCCGGTGCCGGCCAGGTCACGTGCAACAGCAGTTTCGCTAAATAGTGTTGTATATCTCTCATGCGGAACATCGGAAATTGTTGACCTACTTAACGACCACCTGGAATTCGCCCATTTATCTTCGACATGGGTCAATCGCACGTCAGTTCCGCCACCCGCACGACAGGGACATGCTGGCTTCGCTACCTCAAGTCGAGTCGTACTTGCGGGCGGCGGAATCCCGCTAAGCACTGTGGCACAAGCATTCGATCCAATTTCGAATGCATGGATGGGTCTTGTTGACCTTTCACTTCCCGCACGACAGTGGTGTGCAAGCGGAACGGGGAATCGAGCCAACAACGGCTTCGTAACTGGTGGCGAGGCTGGAGGCGGCGTTCGTGTTTCAGATCATGACGAATACATTGATGGTGTTTGGGTTGCGCAACAGGATCTTCCACTTCCGTCAAGAAAACAGCTGGCAGGTGCAACAAGATGAATGCTCTCACAGACCTATTGCAGGAACACGAATTGTTTCATTCGGAGTTTCAGATTCGCAATATGATCATTGCTCGCACTGGCGGGACGCTCTACGGCGCGTATAGGCAAGCGCTGCGCGAATTATGGCAACGTGTTCGTGGAATAGGCTCAATCATAACCGAGGTGACGAATAGCGAGATCGCTGCGCCGCCTGAAACCAACTGTCCGACGGTCGTTGCAGCAAGGTCACTGCAGGTGCGCGATACATTTGGCAGGATAGCCACACTGAGAGACGCTCTTCGTGAGTGCACGATTGTGTTTCAACTGGCTCAATCACTCCGAGTGGCACTTGGCAGTATTGATGTGATTCGACGCAAGCAACTAGAGAATGAACTATGGGTCCACAGGGTCCGTAGCGCAATCGCAGTCGATTTCATCACTGTTGGCCGGCCAGGGGCTCAAAGTGTTGAGTTACTGCACGCATTACCAATTGAATTGAGAGAGCCGATTATCCAGGAGATCCTTGATCCGTTACGTCATGAGGCACTTGTCCACTGGTATTTAAGATTCTCGCTTCAGCTGCCTGAAACGACACCTCCCGACGAGGCACAGAAGAATCGCATTTTGCAATGGATTGAGGAAGCCACGCGTGTCGCCGAGCAGCAAGAAGCCAGTGTATATGTTGCGGGGCGTGGAGAAAAAATGCAAAAAAACTCTTTAATTGATCGAAGTGACGGTCTAGAGGAGTATTTGCTTGATGTACACACACCGTCTCGTAGATAATAACTCAACTGGTCCAAATTGTCGCGTTCTGAGAGTTGGTGCAAACATGCAGCTCCGCCGCTTTGTTCCGCCTTCGAAAAGTAGATTTCGACTGTCGTCGAATGCTCGAGCGGCATTCACCTTGACCGAATTGCTGGTCGTGATTTCGATTCTCGTGTTGTTAACGAGTATCGTTGTTGTCGCGATGGGTAATACACGAGGTTCTGATCGGGTGCGATCTGCCGCTCGCGCAGGTCAGTCATCAATACTCGGCGCTCGTGATCGTGCGACCCAGGCAAAAGAACAGAGGGGTATTAGGTTTATCAGGGATCCTAACGATCCGACTTTGATTGTCGGATTTCAACACGTTCGACCACTTCCATTGATGAAGTACGGAGGGGTCGATGCATCGACAGCCTTTGCGATTATGCGACCGGGTTCGTCGACCGCAACGTCACCGGAAGCAACCATCATTGCAGGCACTGGTCCAAGTATCGATTGGTTCTTTTCGGATTCAAATGGACTCTTCGATTTCGCAAATACTCGCGTCCGACTTAGTAGTGCTGGTTCCAATCAATGGTACAAACTTGTGCCTCAACAGGAACAACCGCCATTTTTCGTAGTTAAAAGCGGTTCGTCGCAATTGATGAAACTTGCGGTAGCTTATAATTCACCCGCACTGTCCGTGCCGTCATTGATCGCATCGTCGTCCCAGCAGCATGGCGTTGTTCTCGAACTCCAGCTCGGCAATGAAGTCTCTCCCTTCACCGAGCCCATGCCGTTGCCGACCGGAATGGTGATTGACTTGAAGTGGAGCAGTCAGTCGGCGAAAGATTTGGCTTCCTTGGATTCGAAAGGAGCTCTGTCGCAGATCGATCTGATGTTCACGCCGCGTGGCAATATCACCGGGCCAGACTCGGTAAACGGGCCGATTCACTTCCTCATTCACGATCTCCAAGATGCCGTGTCTGTCGAGACGTTGGGAGATGGTAGTACCCGTCCCCTCAGCCCGATCAGCCCTAGGAACCGCAGCGACAAGATCATCCTCACCATCTTCCCGGCGACTGGCAACGTCCAGTCGTTCCCCATCGACTCCACCGACGTCGTCAATAACGCCGATGGCTCCGCCGGCCCCGATGGTCTTGCCGATGACCTCTTCCGACTCGCCCGCAACGGCTCGGGAACCTGATCGTCGATCGCCTCTCCGAGACGATAAACCGCTGGATTCTGCCCGCATTGGTGTGTGCCGAGGGACGCGTTTGGGGTTCCCTGGCACCCTGAAGGAGCAACACCGATCCAAGCCTCTGGCGGCCCATCGGAGAGCAGATTGAGGGCAAGGTCGGATAGTCGATCGCCTCTCCGAGACGATAAACCGCTGGATTGTGGCCGCGTTGGTGTGTGCCAAGGGACGCGTTTGGGGTTCCCTGGCACCCTGAAGGTACAACTCCGATCCAAGCCTCTGGCGGCCCATCGGAGAGCAGATGGAGGGCAAGGTCCAACGGCTCGACTCGGAGATTCGAGCGACTCTCTTTGGAGACGATAACCACTCGATTCTGCCTGCGTTGGTGTGTGCCGAGGGATACGTTTGGGATTCCCTGGCACCCAGAAGGCGCAACTCCGATCCAAGCCTCTGGCGGCCCATCGGGGAACACATTGAAGGCAAGGTCCAACGGCTCGACTCGGAGAGTCGAGCGACTGTCTCTCCGAGACGATTACCCGTTGTGAACGGAAGTTCCCAGTTTCCAGACGTGAATCGTGCGGTCGAAGCCGCAGGTTGCCAGGCGGGTCGCGGATGGGTCGAACGCGACGCCGTAAATGGTGTTCCGATGCGCCGGCTGCGACAGCACTTCGTCCAGCCGGTCGTTCACCAGCTTCCACACCCGGAATACCCCGTCCGAACCGCCGCTGGCCAGCCATTCCCCCTCGGAGGATGTCGCCAGCGACTTGATCCGCGCCGACCGGCTGTCGACCTCGTGCAGCGGTTCACCCGCCGACGTCCAGATCCGGATCCGCCCGTCCGCACCCGCCGAGGCGAACCGCGTTCCTGAGGCAAACCACGCCAGGGTCTCGACCGCCGCCGCATGCCCCGTCAGCGTCTGCAGCAATTGCCGCTCGGCAAAGTTCCAGATCCGGATCTTGTTGTCATCCCCTCCCGACGCCACCAGGCTCCCGTCGGGCGACAGGGCGACTCCCTGCACCGTCCCCTCGTGACCGGCGAGAACTCCCTGTGCCAGGTCGCTGTCGGCACTCCAGAGCCGAACCACCTTGTCGAACCCCCCCGAAGCGAGCCGGGGGCCCTTGCGAGCCACGGCCAAACAGGTGAGGTATTCGGCATGTCCGGCCAACGACTGTTTCAGCGTCCCGTCGGCACTCCAGAGGCGCACCGTCTTGTCGAGACTGGCCGAGACCAGCCGACCATCCTCAAGCCAGCCGACACTCGCCACACCATCTGCATGCCCCGTGAGTGTCTTCTGCAGTTGTCCCGTCGCGGCCTCCCAGAGCTTCACCTGGTTGTCGAGACTGGCCGAGGCGAGCCGGGTGCCGTCGGGCGAAAAGGCCACCCCGTAAACCGCGTTGTTGTGGGTGCAGCTGAACTGGGGGACGAGCGCCATGAGGCCAGGTCTCGCGGAGAACGAATGCCCAGGCCATCGCTGGCCGGCGTGAACTGGTCAGATCACTTCGCCAATCGGCTGGAACCGGGTGTGATCGACCAGGTACTGCGGCCGTCCCGTGAGATCGTTGAGGGTCTGGTGATTCACATCGATTCCCAACTGGTGATACAGCGTCGCGAAAACGTCCTGGAAGTGGACGGGACGCTCGCGGGGGACCTCGGCAAACCGGTTGGTCGCCCCAATCACCTGTCCCGTCCGCAAACCGCCGCCGCTCAGCAGGGCACAGCCCACCTGAGGCCAGTGGTCGCGGCCGCCATTCTTGTTCACCCGGGGTGTCCGGCCGAATTCCCCCCAGACCAGCACCGTACAGTCACGGTCGAGCCCGCGCTGGTAGAGGTCGTCGATGAGGGCCGAGAGTCCCTGGTCGAACAGCGGGAGATGGTCGCGGGCGTTTTCGAAGTTGGTGCCATGCGGCCGGCCGTGCCAGTCCCACCGGCCATAGGCGACCGTCACCACACGGGCTCCCGCCTCGACAAGTCGGCGGGCGGCGAGGAAGTAGTCGTTGAGAATCGGGCCGGCATCCCCATAGCCGGCTGGTTCGAGCGAACCGCCGGCATACCGGGCGCGGATCGCGGGATCTTCCTGGTCGAGATCGAGGGCGTCGACCAGCGTGCTGGAGGTGAGAATCCCGAAGGCCTGTTCGTAGTAGGCGGCCGCGCCGGCGAGAGCCCCGGCATCGGCCTGTCGCTTGAGGGCATCGATCTGGTCGAGCAGCGTTTGCCGGGCCGAGAGCCCCTGCCTGCTGATCCCCTGCAGTTGCAGCGTGGCGGGGTCGGCATAGGGGGCGAAGGGGGCGTGGGCCTGTCCGCAGAAACCGGCCGGTCCCGGGTCGCCCCAGGTCGAGGTCTTCATGCGTGGGGCGAGGCTGATGAAGGGCGGGACCCCCGAGGAGGCCGGGCCGAGCAGTTTCGAGGCCACCGCCCCCAGTGCGGGCCAGCCTCCCGGCGGCTGGCGTTCGACATTGTTGCCGGTGAGGCACTGGAAGGCCGCATGCCGACCTTCCGAACCGACCAGCGAGCGGATGATCGCCAGCTTGTCGGTCCGGCGGGCGAGTTCGGGGAGCAGTTCGCAGAGCTGGATGCCGGGGATGTTCGTATCGATCGGCGAGAACTCACCCCGGACCTCAACAGGGGCCTCGGGCTTGAGATCGACCATGTCCTGGTGGGGGGGGCCTCCCGAGAGGAAGACCATGATCACCGACTTGTTCGATTTCCCGGTTCCCCCCTGGGCCTCGAGTTGCAGCAGGCCGGGGAGCGACAGTCCCCCCATCGCCAGCCCGCCAATCTGCAGGAACGACCGGCGCGAGAGCCCATCGCACAGGGAATACCGGGGACCGGCAACGGTCAGCCCCGACAGGCCAGACCGCGAGACATTGAGGCCGGGAAGCTGGAACATGGCCGGGACCCGAAAGACGCGAAGAAACGAACCGTTCAACGCATCAACAGTACCAGATCTGACGGCGGCGTTCCAAGAAAAAATGGTCGGGCTGGCAGGGGGGCCGCGGGTGCCGGGGGGCGCGTTGAGCTGTGAGCCTCGGGTGAGGCGAGTCCCGGCAGCGTCTGGCTGTCTGTGTGCGGGTGGGTGGGGTTGGTCAGGGGGCGGTGTTCGACGAGACCCGTTCCGGGGGGAGGGGCTCGGTTCCCACGACCCGCAGAATCCCGGTGGAGTTCGCCTCGGCACCGACGGCCCTGGCGATGACGGGAAGTTCGAGTCGGCCGGCGGCCCCTGGCTTGATGATCAGCGGGATCTGCCGCGATTCGCCCACCTGGAGGATGCCCAGTTCCTGTTCGAGGTCGTCCCCTTCGGGATGTCCGACGGTGGGGGGGAGCTTCAGCGAGAGTTCGACCTTCTGTGCGGCGGCGTCGCCGACGTTGGAAACGAGCAGGTTGATCGTGACGAGATCACCCGGTCGCGCGCCGGGGTGTTCTTCCCAACGCAGCACCAACCGGGGCCGGCGTTCGACGGGGGGTGGGGCGGGCGAGACGACACGGGTGGAGACGGGCGTACTGTCTTCGCGGGATCGGGGGGGAGCCGGGCGCGGGGCGGCCGTCTTCCAGTCATTCTCGACCGGGCGTTCGACCACCGCCCGGGGAGGAGGGATCAGTCGGGCCAGCAATTGGTCCGGACCGAACTCGGGCTCGAGTGCATCGGGTTCGAGCCGGAGGTCAACGACCGGCTCGGGTTCTGGCTCTGCTTCCGTCACCAGTTCCGGCTCGGGTTCGAATTCGGGTTCCGGCTCCGTTTCTTCTTCGGGCTCGATGGGGGGGCGGGGCTCATCGCGGTCGGCGACGAGTGGTTCGTCGTCCTGCCAGACGGGCCGGGGCATCTCGTCGTCTTCGGCAACCTCGGGTTCCGGTTCGGGCTCCGGCTCTGGTTCCGGCTCGGGCTCGATGTCGGCGGGTGTGCGCTCGAAGCGGGCGATGGCCGCGGTTTCGATCTCTTCGAGCGGGGCTTCCTCTTCTTCTTCCTGGGCGACCGGGGTCAGCGGTTCTTCGAAGTGCTGGGGGGGGAGGAAGGGGGCCGGCATGGCGTCGGCGAACAGCGGGTCGAGGGGCCGGCCCGGCATGCGCGGGCGGACCAGCGGGCGGCGGATGGCAGGTTCTTCTTCGGGGATTCCGTGCAGAGCCGGTGCGGCGATCTCGGGACGACCCGGCTTCACAAACAGCCACGTCCAGAAGGCCGAGAGCAGCAACCAGATCGCCAGCAGGATGCCGAGGGTTCCCGAGACGGCCGCCACGAGGTAACCGCGGTTGGAATGCCAGGCGTCGACCGTCCAGTCCACGAGAGCCAGCAGGGCCGCGAGGGCGCTTTCGCGCCAGGCCGAACGGTCATCAAATGGTGGGAATTTCACGCGCTTGGCCTCCTTGCCAGGGGCGGACTCTCGCCCAGAGGATCCCCCTCGGGCAGTCTGCCGACAGCATTGGTCTGCATTTTTTAGTGGTTTTTTCAGCGGAAGGTCAAGCCCCATTGCGGTTTGCGTGCATTCTGCCGGGCCTGTGCCCGACTCGGGACCAATGGCGGGGTTGGCGGGGGAGGCTGGTCGGTGGGAAATCGCAGACGATAGGATGCGGCTCCTTTACGGTGCGGAGGGGGCGCGGTGTGGAGGGGGCGCGGTGTGGAGTCCTTTCAGACAGGGGTGTGGTGATGTCGCAGGCCGAAATGGAAGATCTGGTTCCGGACGAAGTGATTCCTCACAAGACACTTCCCCCCCTGCGGTACCGGGATCTGCCCGAGGCACCGGTGTGGACTGCGCTGGTGGGGCCGAGTGTGATCCTGGCCGGTCTGGCCCTTGGCTCGGGGGAATTTGTCTTCTGGCCCTATATCACGTACCGCAGCGGGTTTGTGTTTTTCTGGGCCTGCCTGCTGGGAGTGATCACCCAGTACTTCATCAATCTCGAGATCGAGCGGTGGACCCTGGCGACCGGGGAGAGCGCCATCACGGGTTTTTGCCGGCTGAGCCGGTGGTGGGCACCGGTGATGCTGCTGCTGAACATTTTGCCGTGGATCTGGCCCGGCTGGGCGACGGGGGCGGGGAAGCTCTTGAGCTGGCTGCTGTTTGGGGCCCAGACCAGGGCGGTGGTCACGGCTGTGCCGTTGCTGCTGACCCCGGTCCCCGCACTTCCCGTCGACTGGGGGGACCACGCGCAGATTGTCGAGACGACTGCCGGGGGGCGTGAGCTGCGGTGGACGGGACCGTTGTCGGCCGACCAGCAGACCGAGCTGCGGAAACTGTCGGACGAACCCGACTGGAACACGGCGGTCGACCAGCTGGCGCTGAAAATGCGGAAGACGGGAGGGGTCGAGCTGCAGACGAAGTATGTGAACTGGATTGCGATTGGCACGCTGTTGCTGATTGGCATCGTGCTGACGTCGAGCCCGGTGGTCTACAACACGGTCGAGCGGCTGCAGTCGTGGCTGGTGCTGTTGATCGTGGTCTGTGCCTGTGTGCTGGGGGTGTTGTTCATCAAGCCGTATGCGATCACCGCGATGCTCAAGGGGTCGATCAGTCTGGGGGAGCTGCCCGGCCCGGAATCGGGGCTGGAGCAGATGGCCCTGCTGGGGGCGCTGGCGTTTGCCGGGGCGGGGGGAACGATGAACCTCGGGCAGAGCAACTTCATCAAGGACAAGGGGTATGGGATGGGGAAGTACATCGGCCGCATCACCAGCCCGATCACCGGGAATGAAGAGGCGATTGCCGACGTGGGGTATCACTTCCGGCACACTCCCGAGAACATGCGGCGATGGCGCGACTGGTGGCGGGCGGCCAACATGGAGCACTTTTTCAGCTTCTTTCTCACCTGTGTCGCCTGCCTCGTGCTGCTGGCGCTGCTGGCCTACTCGCTGTTCTACGATGCGTCGGGGCAGATCCGGCCCGAGGCGGCGAACTTTGGCGAAGACATGAACTTCATCTGGGGGGAGGCCAACCTCATCGAGGCGGGCTTCTCGAACCCCCTGCTGGGAAAACTCTTCCGCACGATGTTTTTCGTGATGGGGATGGCCCTGCTGCTGACGACCGAGCTGGGGGTGCTGGACGCCACCGTGCGGATCTCGACCGACATCCTCAAGGTGAACTTCCTGCGCGACAACGACCACTGGTCGCAATCGCGGCTCTACTTCGTGCTGCTGTGGACCGAGATTGCGATCGGCACCGCCATCCTGCTGGCGGGCGAGTACTATCCCCAATTCCGGCAGCCGATGTTCCTGCTCAAGACCTCGGCGGCGATGAATGGCGGGGTGATGTTCATCTACACGGTGATCCTGCTGTACCTCAACAACAAGATCCTGTCGCGCAGCCTGTCGATGACTCCGCTGCGGTTTCTGGCGATGGTCTGGGGCTGTGGATTCTTTGGCTACTTCACCCTGCTGGCGCTGAAGTTCGAGGTCTTCCCCTGGCTGACCGGGGTGGGCCGCTGAGTCCAGACCGGCGGGCGCGAAGCCCGAACGGCGAACCATTCGCGAGTGACGAAAGGGACGAGCCATGGTGCGGCGTGGCGTGTGGATGACGGCGTTGGCAATCGCAGCCGGGCTGTGGGTCGGAAAGAGCTCGACTGCGTGGGGACAGCCAAGCCAGGAGACGCTCGAACAGGCATACCAGGCCGAGCAGCGGGCACAGCTCGACGCCTATTTCGACAAGCTGCTCGACGCGTCGTATCCGCAGCGGGCCCAGGCGTGGAAACGGGACTTCAGCTCGATCGCCGCGTACGAACGGTCGGTCGCCCCGTGGCGCGAGAGGTTCGCCGACTACCTGGGAGGCCTGCCGTACCAGGCCCCCGACCGACCGGTGCGCACCGAACTGGTGCGTGAGACCGACACGCACACGGCGTGGCGGGTCTGGATCCCGGCGTTCGACCAGGTCGATGTCTATGGAGTGCTGCTGGTGCCGAAGGGGTTTGCCGGGCCGCGCCCCGCGCTGCTGGCCTTGCATGGGATGGAGGGGACCCCCGAACTGGTCTGCGGCCTGGTTGAGCGGACCGACTACCACAACCGGTTTGGGCTGCAGGCGGTCGAGAAGGGATATGTCGTCTTCGCCCCGGTGATGATGAACGGTGCGAAGAAGCGTGACTGGCTCGACCGCAAGGCGATCATGGTCGGGCAGCGGATGCAGGGGCTTGAACAGTTCAAGATGATCCGTGCCGTCGATTACCTGGTGTCGCGGGACGATGTGGCGGCCGACCGGGTGGGGGTGTACGGCATCAGTTGGGGAGGCCGGACGGCGATGTATGCCGCGGCTCTCGACCGCCGGCTGGCCGCCTGTGTGGTCAGCGGGCACTTCATGGAATCGACGGCCAAGATGGTCCGGCCCTCACCGCATTACACCGCCTACATCGAGGTCGACTACAACTACCCGTTCTTCAGCCGGCAGGCGACCGAGTTCGCCGATGCCGACATCTGCTCGCTGATCTGCCCGCGCGGGCTGCACATCGAACAGGGTCGGGAAGACCGGGTCTCTTACTGGAAAATGGCGCAGGAGGAATTCCGCATCGTCCAGGGCTGGTACGACCGGCTGGGACTGGCCGACCGGGCGACGTTTGAGATCTTCGAGGGAGGTCACTTCGTCGCCGGTCAGGAGGCGTTCACCATGCTCGGGCGGTGGCTGAAACCATAAGACAAGCCCGCAACGCCGGGTCACGTCCCCCTCGCGGAACACCGGTCGTCCCCCACCCGGTCGTTCCTCTGCTGAGAGGGGGACATCCGTGGTGGCGGGGTCAAGGGGTGGTTGTGGCCAGCGGTGGTGCCGCGGGAAGAGTGGGTGACGCCGTGACGACGTGACAGCGTGCCGCGGGTTGATCAGGCGAGCTTGAGCAGCTTGCGGGTGAGCCATTCGGCCCCCAGCAGGCCGATCAGCAGGTACATGACCCATTCGCGGTCCCAGAGGGACTTCGGCTGGTCGTACTGCACCCGCACCTGGGAGCGGTCGGGAAGCAGGTTGGGAAGTTCCTGGGGGGCGTTCGCGAGTGTGAGATACTGGCCGCCGGTTTCATTCCGGGCGAGGCGGCGCAGTCCCGCCTCGTTCTGTTCGGGGTGTTCGAATTCGAGGTTGGGAAGCCGGACCGAGACGCTGCCGGTGAGCTTGTCGTCCGAATCGGGGATCGCGAGTTCGAGCTTGTAGGTGCCGGGAGCGCCGGCAATGAACGAACCGGTGAACTGGCCGGGGCGGGTCTTGTCTCCCTGCAGGGTGAGGGGGGGATTGCGGGGCTTGCCGGCGGGATCGATGAGTTCGAGTGCGACCTGGTCGGCCTCGTAGTCCTTGAACTGCGGATCGAGCAGGCGGACCCGCAGGGGGACGGTTGAGCCGAGCGCGTACTGCGTCTTCTCGAGCAGCAGGATCCCGCGGTTGGTTCCGCGCAGCAGTCGTCCCTGGCCGACTTCGCGCAGCAGCTTGATCCAGAGGCGTTCGTAGAAGGTTTCATCGACGGCGCGCAGCCGCCAGAGTTCGCCACTGCCGACGTAGAGCACACGGCCGGCCCCGTAGAACTGTGAGGCGAACAGGACCGGAAACTCGCTGGCCCGGCCGTCGGCCACGCGGGCGTAGACCGTCGCCGCCCCCTTGACGCTGTTGGTGGGGAAGCAGCGGTAGATGCCGGGGAACTCGCGCCAGGCGGCGAGTGACGTGGCGGAATTGTCGGTGATCTGGAGGAAGCCCGCCTCGAGACCTTCGCGGGTGAACTCCACCGGCCAGGCCTGCGAGAAGTCTTCCTCTTCGGAAAGGCGGGCGACATCGAGCACCACCGGATACATCTCCAGCAGCTTCGCCTGCGCTTCACGCACCTGGTCGGTCGAGGTGGCGAGCCGGGGGGTGTTGACTTCCCCCGCCACGAGAATCAGGCCCCCGGCCTGGGCGTAGCACCACTCGGCGAGGTGCTGTAGCGGCTGGCCATCTTCGCCGGCGATCTTCCGCCAGTCGGGATCGAACGCGACGATCACGTCATAGTTGAACAGCTCTTCGCGGGTCTTGGGGAATTCAAACAGCAGGTTGTCGGATTCCTGGCTGATCCCCACGACCCCGGTCTGCAGCAGCACGTCGGTCGCGATCGACTTGTCGCGGAACAGCAGGTTGCGGACGAACTGGTAGTCGCGCATCGGGCCACCGGCCAGCAGCAGCGCCCGACTCTTGCGGTCGACCACCTCGATCGCCACTTCGTCCTGGATCGGATCGTTCCCCAGGTCGGCGATTGCCGTCGTCGGGCGGACCCGCACGCGGAAGATCCGCCGGCCCGCCTCGCTGGGAATGTAGTTGAAGCTCAGGCTGACCGGGGCCCCGTCGGCGGGGAGCAGTTCCTCGCGGGTCTGCACCACGGCGAAGTCGCTGTCGTCCCGTTCGAGCCTGCTGAGCAGCTCGACGGTCATTGGCTGACGGGGGAGCCCCTGTCCCGAGATGAATGCCGAGAGGGTGAAGCCATCATTGAGATGCACATGCGTGGGAGACTGGATCTCGGCCACCTGCAGGGCGACCGGCTTGCGGGTGCTGCCGACCGCAATGGGAATGACCCGCACCTTGGCGGTGACGGCGAGATCCGACACGGTTGTCGGATCGACCCCGGCATTGTTCTGCCCGTCGCTGATCACGACGACCCCCGAGAGGGTGTCGCCATTCTGTTCGCGGATCGCCTGCAGCAGGGCCTCGCCCAGGCGGGTCTCGGGACCGCGGGGACGGAGGATTTCGCTCCAGTTGGGAGGGGCCAGTTCCTGCGTGCTCTCGCCAGCGGGGGGAGTCGGGGTCATCTGACCCTCGGGACGGCGCGATTCCTTGGTCAACACGCTCTGCCGGGCGACCTGCGTGTCGAAGGTCCAGACCGAGACATCATGGTTCAGCCGCAACTGTTCGAGCAGTCCCGACTTCTCAAAGAGGGTCTGCACCTGTGCGGCACGCGAGGGGGTGGTGGCCGCGGGAGATTCTCCCTCTCGGTCCTGCCGGCTCATCGAGACCGAGCTGTCGACGAGAAACAGCACGCGGGACGACTCGGCAAATTCCTGCGAACGGCGGGTCTGGGGCATCAGCGCGATGATCGCCAGGGTGGCGATCGTGGCGAGCCGCAGACCCCACAGCCAGGCCTTCCACCACGGGCTGAGTTCGCGCGTGTCGCGGCGGTAGACCCAGGCCGAGAAGAGGATCAGGCTGACCAGGGCCAGCGAGAGGATGGCGGTCCAGCCACTGTCGGCCTCGCGTCCAAACTCGAAGGTCGACCAGAAGTCGACCCAGGCAGGCCAGCCCGGAAAGAGTTTCGCCAGCCAGTTCAGTTTCATGCCCGCGCCCCTGCAGGTGTCGGATGGTAGCTCAGCCGGTACGAGAGCGCCAGCTCAATCGCCAGCAGGATCAACAGCGCCAGCAGCACCCAGTCGGTCAGATCGCTCGAACTCTGTTCCCCCCGCAGCCAGCTCACGTCGCCCGGGTCATGCACCTGCACCCGGCTGGTTCCCGCGACGCTCTTCCGCAGCACCTCGCTGCCAATCGGTTCCAGCCGGCTCTCGGACGAGGGAACATTCACCGAGATGCGGCGGATCTCATCGGTCCCATCCTGGCGGCGGGCGGTGATGGCATACAGCCCGGGATCGTCGGTCCCCTTCCAGTCTCCCGTGTAGCGGATCGCCTTCGCGGCCGACTCGGGGGGCGGTTCGACCGCGGCATTCTCGAGGCTGAGCGTGACCGGGATGCGGGTGCCATCGGGTGGGGCGATCTCGACCTGCGGGGCGTACGTCCCGGCATCGAGATCGATGGGTATCGGCTCGCCGACCACGCGCACTTCCAGGGCCTGTCGTTGCCGGGCGATGCGCTTGGCGAACTCCAGCTGCAGGGGGACATAGGCCCCGGGCTCAAGGGGCCAGTTCGTCCAGTCGAAGCCGACGGTGGTCAGGCAGGTGATGACCTGCCCGAGGCCGAAGCGGTGTTCCAGCAGCAGCGGGGCGCGGTTGCGCAGCACGGCAATCACCCCGACCCCCTCGGGGGCGCTCCACCCCTGGGGGACCGAAAAGTAGCGATCGACATGCAGTCGGCGGGCGAAGTCGGTGGTGCGGTCTTCGCCCCGGAATCCGTCGAACATCGGGCTGTCGCCAAATTCGACGTCGGCCTGCTCGTTGCTTTCGTCGATGGTGAGCACGGCAGGAATGCCGAGCCGGCAGGGGAACAGCCCCTGGCCTTCACGGTAGAGCTTGTCGTTGTAGAACGCCGCCCGCACCTGGTCTCCCAGGTACCAGCAGAGCCCGCCTCCCCGCTGGACGAACTGCTCGAGGGCCCGGACCGAATCGGGAGGAAGCTCGGCGACGTTGAGCAGGAAGATGCTCTGGAACTTGTCGAGCGGATGCCGGCGGAGGTACTCGACCGTCTCGATCGAGGGGGCGAACCCGGTGATGCCGGGGGCCGGGGCCAGGGCGTCGGCCAGGTAAAACGCCTCGCTGGCCGAGGGGTTGCCATCGACGATGAGAATCGAGTTCGCCTCGGGAAGATTGACCGCCAGGAAGCGGTGATTGTCCTGTTCGAGGGCGTCGGCGGGCAGCGAGACCTGGACGTCATGCGGGCCCGTCCGTTCAAACTTCACATCGAACTGGCGGACCACTTCCTTCCCGGGCTCGATGGTCTCGATCGCCTCGGCCACCGGAAGCCGGCGGCCATCAACCTGCACCGACAGGCGGACGTCGCGGACCGACTGCTCGCCGTAGTTGCGGACGGTGGCCGACAGCCGCAGGGGGACATTCGCGGCGGCGACATCGATCGCCCCGGTGAGGTCGGTCAGCCCGAGATTGCCGTGCCACTCGGGGACGGTGCGGACGAGGTTGACCGAGACGCCGTCGGCATCGATCTGCCTGAGTTCGGCGGTGAGGGCGGCGTCGTCGTCCCAGTCGGCCCGGCGGAAGTCGGAGATCACGTGCAGGTTGCGGGCGGTGCCGGGCTGCTCGGTCAGTTGCCGGCGGGCCGAGGCGAGTCCCTCGGCGAGGTCCAGCGACCGGCTGGTGCACTTGAGATTGCGGAGCTCGGCTTCCAGGCGCGAGACGAAGTCGGGGTTGACCGACTCGCGGGTGAAGAGGGGCTGTTCGGGGTTCGAGAGGCGGGCGAGGGTGAGGGTCTGGCTGTCGGGCTGGCGTTCCCCCTCGGCGGCGATGCGGCGGATGATGTCGCGGGCGGCATCGAAGGCGGTCTGTTCGCCCGAGCGGTCGAGCTGCGAGCCGCTGTCATCGAGCAGTACGAAATGCTGGGTCCGTTCGCCCCGCAAAAAGGCCCATTGCCGGGGGTCGAGAATGGGCCGGGCAACCAGGGCCACCAGCCCCGCCACCAGCAGGCAGCGAAGGGCCAGCAGCAGCAGTTGTTCGAGCAGCACCCGCCGGCGGTTGCGCTGCTGGCTCGCCAGCAGGAACTCCATCGCGGCAAACCGCACCCGCTTGAAGCGGAGGCGGTTGATGAGGTGGATGAGAATCGGCACCGAGAGCAGCAGTGCCCCCGGCAACACGTAGCCGGGATGGAGAAACAGGTTTTGCAACCAGATGGGCATTGCGGCGGGAAGCGGGGAAGGTTGAAGTCGCGGAGGACAGGGCCGGGAGAGGAATGGACGGGGCTGCGGGGGGCTTTCGGGCCGCTAGCGGCGGGTGGTCTGCTTCATTCCCAGGCGGTTGTTGACGAAGTGGGCCAGCACGGCATCGAGGTTTTCGCTGGTGCGGACGGTGCGGTAGTCGATGGTGGCCCCGGCACAGCGCCGGCGGAGATCATCGAGGTACGCCTGGACCGCCTCCAGGTAGCCTTCGCGCAGGGCGCGGGGATCGCAGGTGAGGTCGCCCATCGCTTCCATTCCCTCGAACTTCGTTGTGCCGTTGTAGTCGAAGTCGAGTTCCTGGTCGTCGAGGACATGCAGCAGCATCACCTCGTGACCGCGGTGCCGCAGCATCTGCAGTCCCTTGAACAGCCCGTCGCGGGGGATCAGCAGGTCGGAGATGAGCACGATCATGCCGCGCTGCGTCTGCTGGTCGGCGGTCTTGGCGAGGATTCCGTAGAGATCGGTCTTCTGGCCCGGCTCCTGGAAGTCGAGCGAGGCGAGGATGTCGTTGAGGTGGTTGCGCTTGCTGCGGACGGGGAGCATGGCGCGGACCCCCTCGGCAAACGTGACGAGTCCGACGGCGTCCTGCTGGCGCAGCAGCAGGTAGGCGAGGCAGGCGGCGAGGCCGCAGCCATATTCGTACTTCGACTGCCGTCCCGAGCCGAACTGCATCGATTCCGAGACATCGACCAGCAGCGTGCAGCGCAGGTTGGTCTCTTCCTCGTACTGCTTGATGTAGTACTTGTCGGTCTTGGACCAGGCCTTCCAGTCAATGCGGCGGGGGTCGTCCCCGGGGACGTATTCCCGGTGCTGGACGAATTCGACCGACTGACCGAAATAGGGACTCTTGTGCAATCCCGAGAGGAAACCTTCGACGACCGTGCGGGCCTGCAGTTCCAGTCGGGAGACGCGGGCGACCGCCTCAGGCGGCAAAAATCTTCTGGAATCGCGGGTCACTCGTCAGCTCGCCTTCCTTGTTGGGGGTCTCGTGGACCAGCTGTTCAATCACCCTGTCGGTGGTGATTCCCTCGCTCTCCGCGGCGAAGTTCGTGACGATGCGGTGCCGCAGCACGGGGGCCGCCAGCGCCTGGATGTCTTCGGTCGTGACATGGCTGCGGCCATACAGCAGGGCCCGGGCCTTGCCTCCCAGCAGCAGGTACTGCACGGCCCGGGGGCCGGCCCCCCAGCTGAGCGAATTGGCGATGAACTCGGGAACCCCGGGCTCACCGACACGGGTCTGTCGGACGAGGGCCAGGGCATACTCGATGACGTGGTCCGACGCGGGCACCTGCCGGACGATGTTCTGCAGTTCGAGAATCTCGGGTCCACTCAGCACCGGCTGGATGCTGTCGGCCTGAAGGGCGGTGGTCCGCCGGGCGATCTCAAACTCTTCCCGGAAGCTGGGGTACTTCACGAACACCTTGAACATGAAGCGGTCCTGCTGCGCTTCCGGCAACTGGTAGGTCCCTTCCTGCTCGATCGGGTTCTGGGTCGCCAGCACAAAGAACGGGTCGGTCAGCTTGTGGCGGACGCGTCCCACGGTGACCTGGCGTTCCTGCATCGCTTCGAGGAGGGCGGCCTGGGTCTTGGGGGGAGTCCGGTTGATTTCGTCCGCCAGGATCACGTTGTAGAACAAGGGCCCCTCGATGAAGCGGAACTCGCGCTTCCCGGTGGTGCGGTTCTCTTCCAGCACCTCGGTTCCGGTGATGTCGGCAGGCATCAGGTCGGGGGTGAACTGGATCCGGCTGAAGCTCATCGAGAGGGAGCGGGCCAGGGTGCTGATCATCAGCGTCTTCGCCAGACCGGGGACCCCCTCCAGGATGCAGTGCCCCCGGCTGAACATCGCGATCAGCAGCTGCTCGACCACATCTTCCTGTCCCACGATGACCTGGGCCATCTGCGACTTGATCGACTCAAACGCCTTGCGCAGCTTCTGGATCGATTCGAGATTGACGCTGCCAGTCGGGGTGTCAGTCATGGATTGACCGTCTCGGTCCGGGGGGAACAGGGTTTCGGAAACTCGTCTCGATTTTTGATCTTAGCCAAGCCCGGGGGGGCGTGCACCCCTGAACGGCTGGTTCCGATCGGCCGTCGGCCGGGCGAACCGCTTGGAACTGGCCGTCTTTCGCCCCCGGGCTCTTCTCGAGTGCCAGAGACACTGCGGCTCTCCATCGGGGTCCGAAAGGTGGGGGCCTGGGCCTGAGCCGTTGCCGCAGTCCCGGGATGGGAGGTCTGTTTCGGGAGCGCAAACACAAGCAGCGGCAGGACGAACTGCGTCCTGCCGCTGCTTGATCGTGGTGGTGTCCGCAGGCCGCGTGGAGCGGACTTCCGGCTCAGCTCTGCACAGTGAGGTTGACGTTGTAATCGGTGACTGCGGATCCTTCCCCGATTGTGTACCGCAACTGCCAGGCCAGGGGGCTGTAAATCGTCCGGCTGGACCTGAAGGAAATATTCCGCAGCAGCTCCTGGATCCGGGATTGAGTCGCCGAGCCATCATTGAGGAACGTGATCTGCAGGTTCGCACCACTGGTACTGGTGGTGTAGGTCCCGAACTTGACCCCGTCGTAGTTGATGTCACCCGCGGTGGTTCCGGTGATCGTCAGCCGTGTGTTGGTGATGATTCCCATCCGCTCTGTCGCGCTCGATCCCGACACCACGCGGACCTGAAGTTTGGCATTGAAGAAGGCGAACGGGGTCGCCGCCGAGTAGCCGTCTCCGTCCGGATCGGTGGGAATCCCACTGGGGGCCACCGCCAGCACCGAGGGATTCGCCGTGCTCCCCTGTGAGTAGGTCAGGGAGGCGGGGAGGCCAGACAAGACCGGCTTGTCATTCGTCCCGACCACGTTGACCGCCTTGAGCCCGGGAGTGCTGACTCCACCTTCACCGTCGTGTACCACGAAGCTGACCGATCGCTGGGCGATCGAGGGTGCGTTGCTGACGTTCTGGAACATGATATTCCGCATCAACACCTGGGTGTAGGCCGCCGTCGCGTTGGCATTCAGGGTGACGACCAGTGGAGTCGTTCCCGTTCCACCGGTGAACGTCCCGATCAGCGTGTAGACTCCGCTGCTGACCGTGATGCGAACGTCTGTGCCGCTCACGTTGATCTGCCCGGTCGTCGTCGTACTGCGGATCGTCAGGCGATCGTCGTCGGTGCCGTTGGCCGCGTAGCTGACCGTCAACGAACCGTTGGTGAATTTTGCCGAATCGCTGTCGGTGACCGTGATCGCCGAATCAATGACAATCGCCGGTGTCAATGTGGCGGTGGTCGACTCGGTGTAGGTAACCGCTCCCGAAGAGGCCGTCACCACCGGCGGGGCACTGGTCAGGACGATGACATCCTTGGTCTGACCGGCACTGTAGCCGCCATCTCCATCGGCGACCTCGAACTGGATTGTGCGCACATCGGTCGCGGGAAGCGTCTCGGTGTTGGCGAAGGTAATCCGCCGGGCGAGGGCCTGGACATTGGTGGCGTTGGAGGCGGCGTTCAGGGTCACCACAAGCGGGTCCCCGTTGGTCCCATCCTGGGTGATGGTTCCGATCTGCACTCCTTCGTAGAAGACATTGCTGCCGGTGACGCTGATCTGACCGGTTCCGGTTCCCTGCGAGCTGATCGCCAGGACATCGCCTGTGGACAGATTTTCGATGATCGTGACCTGCAGGTATCCGGTGTCGAAGTCGGCCGAATCATCGGAGACCGTGACACCCGAATCGACAATCACGCCCGACTGACCCTTCGAGTAGGAAGTGGTCCCCGAGGTGGTCGTCACATCGGGCGGATTGTTGGGCTCGGGAAGAATCGTCGCGGTGTACGACCGATTCGGGTCATTGATCGTGTAGTTCGCCGACTCGGTGCCCGTCAGCCCGATGCCTGTCACCGTGACCGTCCAGGTCCCAACGGCGGCATTCGCAAAGGTGGCCGTGTAGGTGTAGTTGAGCTTGGTTGTTCCGGCATCACCGGAAACCCGGTCGTCCGAAACCCAGGTCAAGGTGGCTTCGGTCGTGCCATCCACCACCTTGTTGTCAGCCGTGAAGACCGGGGTCACCGTCCGGACCGTGATGTTTGCCGTTGTCGAAGGAACTGAGCCCGACAGCGTGTAGTTGGCGGCATCCGCTCCCGTGAGACTGGCGCTGGAGAGGGTAACCGTCTTGCCCGCCCCGACGTTCTTGTTGTTGAACGTCGCCGTTCCGGTCAGCGAGACCGTGTCGCCCGTGACTGCTCCCGAGATGTTGGACCCGGAAATGGTCCCCGAGGTTCCCCCATCGTAGGTCTTGTTGGACGCGGTGAAGG
Organism: Planctomycetaceae bacterium; assembly: GCA_003508595.1. Taxonomy (GTDB): domain Bacteria; phylum Planctomycetota; class Planctomycetia; order Planctomycetales; family Planctomycetaceae; genus UBA10511. The sequence goes on along the minus strand of DNUF01000208.1, from coordinate 1,282 downwards.
TGGCCGTGACCGTTTTCGGGGTGATGTTGGCCGTCACGGGAGTCACGGTCGTGATCTCGTAGTTCCCCCCCTGGGCTCCTTCCAGAGTGGAACTGGTGAGTGACACGCTCTTGTTGGTGCCGACATCCTTCGTGTTGTATTCCGCCGCGAGACCACTCACCGTGACCGTGTCATCTCCCAGGATGCCGATGAGGTTGCTGCCCGTCACCGTCGCGGCCTTGCTGCCGTCGTAGGTCTTCGTTGTCTCGACGGCGTACGACAGTGTCAGACCGTACTTGGTGATGTTGGCCGTCGTGGTGACGGTCGTCGAGGGAAGGTTGTAGTTCCCCGAACTCGCCCCACCCATCGAGACACCCGTCACATTGACGGTCTTGCCGGTTCCGGCATTGGCGTCGGCGAAGTTCGCCGCGGTGTAGGTGACGGTCACCACATCCAGAGCCAGCTTGTCGGTGCTGAGGCTGGCCGTGGTGCCGGTCGTGGTGTCATAGGTCTTGTTGGCCGCTGTCGCCGTCACCACCAGGGTGCGCTTGGTGATGTCGGCCGTCGTGGTGCCAACGGAAGTCAGGGTGTAATTCCCGGCATCCGAACCGGTGAGCGACCAGCCCGACAAAATGCCCGGGCTGACCGTCTTGCCATTGGCCGCGTTGGAATTCGCGAACGATGCCGTTCCCCCGGCCAGGGCCACATCGTCGGTCACCGAGGCAATTGTCACCACCCCCACCAGACCCCGCGAGGCGATGGTCGCGGTTGTGGTCCCATCGTAGGTCTTGTTCGAGGCGGTGAAGGTGCCGGTGATGTCTTTCCTGGTGATCGCAGCCGAGGTATCAGCCACCGAGGTCAGTTGGTAATTCCCGCCATCCGCCCCTCCGAGCGACGCCCCCGAGAGGGTAACCACCTTCGACACACCGACATTCCGGTTGTCATAGGTCGCCGTTCCCGCAACCAGCGTCACGATATCCGAACCCAGAACCCCCGTCGTGATCGATCGGGTGAGAACATTCGCCGCAGTCGTTCCGTCATACGTCTTCGAGGTATCGACGGTGAACGCACCAGTGACATTCTTCGCCGTGATGTCGGCGGTGGTGGTGTCGACGGAACTGAGGGTGTAGTTGGTCGCGTCACCACCAGTCAGGCTGGCACCGGTGAGGGTGACGGTCTTGCCGGTTCCGACAGTCTTGGTGCCGAAGGCCGCCGAGCCACCCGTGAGCGACACATCGTCGCCCGTTTCAACACCGGTGAGCGAGCGGGAGTCGACCGTGGCGGTCGTGCCGGCGTCGTAGGT
>DNUF01000089.1:3177-3607 GCA_003508595.1 Planctomycetaceae bacterium | reverse complement strand
GGGGGTTCGGGGCGGGGGCGGAGGTGGTTGCGGGCTGAACCGGTGCTTTTCTTCCGGATCTTCATCATTTTCGATCGGCCCGTGACCGACATCCTCGACCAGATCGATCGACTGGATTTCGAACCATTCGCGAAACAGGGGCAGGGTCAACTTGGGGGGCCAGCGGGTGACGTTGCGGCACCACCCCTCCAGCTCGCGACAGAAGATGTCGCGGTAGACCTGTTTCAGGACCCTGGCTTCTTCGTCGGCATCGTCAAATGCCGGCACCAGGTACAGTGTCGGACTCACCTCTTTCAGATCGACAATGGAGGGCTGGTCGGCCGCGCTGGCATTGATCCAGTCGAGGTACGGCTGCCGGGCGTGGATGAGCAGGGCATTGCGGTTGATCATGGAAGGCGAAGTCCCGGGTGGCGACACGGCCGGCAGCCCG
>DNUF01000089.1:0-2915 GCA_003508595.1 Planctomycetaceae bacterium | reverse complement strand
GTGGTGCGGACCTCCAGGTCTGCACGTGTTCCCCTGCACCGTGGCCGTCGGGCGTGGCTGGCAGATCGTGCTGTGTTGCATCACCGTCAGCGACACTGGCCAAATCCGATCGGCGGCGAATCCGAAACAGGGACGCAGCTCGATTCGCCCTGCCGGAATCCGGGAAACGAGCTGCGTCCCCGTTTCAGGAGTGGTGCGGACCTCCAGGTCTGCACGTGTCGCGAATGCACCGTATCCCTTCAGATGCGGCAGGCAGATCGTGCTGTGTTCCCGCAAGGTCAGCGAAGCTGGACGATACCCACCGGCGGCGAGTTCATAACCGGGACGGACCTCGATTCGTCTTGTCGATCACACGGGAAACGAGCTGCGTCACCGTTTCTCTGTCCTACTCTTCGGTTGAGGTTGTGCCGTGTTCTCGTCCCACCGATGTCTTGGAGAGGGTGGCGAAGAGTTCGTCGAAGAGAGGTGTGGCCCGGAGTGCACCGACCCGCGAGACGTGACAATGGTCCGAGTACATGGATCCCTCCCGGTTTTCCACAGTCCAGATTCCCTGGGCATTGACGAAGCAGGGGCCGGGGTCGATGACCTCCGCCAAACCCTCACACGCCCGGTAAACCGCACGGATCGCAGGACGTTCCAGGTAGACGGCCCAGGACTTCCCTTTCGGACGAGAGGGGTGTCCATAGGCCGAGTGCAGAGCCAAAGCGCGGGCCACCGGACGATCCTGCAGCGGCGGGGGCAGCATGACGGCGACCCTGAGTCCTGCGTCATGCAGAGTCTGGAGGGTGAAACGAAGTTGCTGTTCGAAGTGGGGGCGCCTGTAACTGGTTTCCCACATTCCGGCGAGGATCACCAGGTCAGGTTGTTCCCGGCGCATGAACTCCACGTAACTGTTCTTGGACTCTTCGAAAGACGAATCGAGTCCTCGACCGTACTTGGCGAAATCGAGGATGGGAGGTGTTGCAGATCTTCCAAACCCAAAGCAACGGACATTGTTTTTCTGCGCTGCGGATTCCATCGCACCGTGCCACATTCTTGCAAAACTGTCTCCCCAGACGACGCAGGTGAAGCGACCGGAGGGATCTCCGAACTCGGAGGGTGAGTTGCTGGACTTGAGTCGGTCGGAAGGGGATTTCCGGTTTTCAGAATCTCTGGGTTGATTTGTGATCGACTGAGCCAGTCGCTGTGTGCGTGGTGAAAAGCGGGTTGGAAATCCCTTGCCCCAAATGACCAGAGACGAAGCCAGCAGAAGAGTGGGGACCGTCGCCAGGATCGGCAGGGCCGCTCGCCAGGTGGGAATCGTCCCGGGAGAAATACGACAGGGACGTTCGATCCAGCGGTAGGAGACTGCGGCGAGAACAAATGTCGCCCCCACCGCAGGGAGTACCAGACTTTGGGGAAGTCGGGCCGTGTTCTCGAAGTAGCGCAGGCAGGCGATGACGGGCCAGTGCCACAGATAGAGCGAATACGACATCAGCCCCAGAAGAACAACGGGACGCCATGCAAGGCACTTGCCGACCAGGTTCCGTTCCTGCTGGTTGGACCAGAGAATGAGGGCTGTGCCAAGGCAGGGGACCAGGGCCGCCACGCCGGGGAAAGGAGTCTTGTTGCCATAAAACCATGCCGAGTAAAGGATCATTCCCAGGCCCACAGCCGCGACCAATTGCGACCACTTGTGGCGCATCGAGACCGACGCCGGAAGCAGTGCCAGACCCGCTCCCATCAGCAACTCCCAAGCCCGACACTGCAGTTGATAGTAGGCCGTGTCAGGACTCCCCCGCAAAGCCCAGACTGCGGACACGAGCGACGAAACGGCCAACAGCGAGATGGCCAGCACGGAAATCCAACGCCCGCAGCGCAGCAAGACGATCATCAGAATCGGAAACAGCAGGTAGAACTGCTCTTCGACGGCCAGTGACCAGGTGTGCATCAACACCTGCTCGAACGGGGGACTGAAGTAATGATCCTGGGCCGTCAGATGCAGATTCGCACCCAAAACCTGCTGGGCTCGTGTCATTTCCGCCAGATCCACGGCGTCGGACGGGAGAAAATAAGACATGCCGTAAACCAGGACACAGGCGACCATTGCCGCCTGGGCGGGCAGAATCCGATGGACTCGTCGCAGCCAGAAGTTCTGGAGAGAAAACGACCCATCGTCCACCTGGCGGGCGATGAGCCCGGTGATGAGATACCCCGAGATGACAAAGAAGACATCGACTCCGACATAGCCTCCCGGGCAGCGAAGACCGAGGTGGAACAAGATGACGAGAACAACAGCCAGGGCTCTCAGGCCATCAATTTCGGGTCGGTAGTGAGGATGGTTTGTGTCGGTACTCATGGATCTGTCGCGTGTGGCCTGAAAATTCGACGATGTCATCCGTCCTGTTGCGTCGGCCAGGACTGGGTGAGTGATCATGACGGGTCCACCATGGCGGAAGCGAGACCCGTGGGAGCCTGTCCGCGGGCAAAGCGGTGGGACCGTCAGAGCAGGGGGATGCTTCTGAGTTGATACCGTCTCGCCCACACAGCGACCACACCGGACTGCTGCGAACGGCACGGTCTTTTCGACGTGGAGAAACGTCGGGAGACAGATTCCGCCGGAATGGAAGCAAGTGGTTGTGACGATGATTCCGTTCGTGCGGAATGGCCCCGGTCGCGATTTTCAAAGAGCAGCCTGCCTTGTCAGCTGTCGCGATCGATGCTGGTCGTGAACCCGAGCCCCTCAGTTCATCCCCACAAATTTTGTCGAAGCGACGTTCCGAATCTCTGCCCAGGAAGGTGGGGGGCAACCTGCGTGGTGCGGACCTCCAGGTCTGCACGTGTCCCCCTGCACCGTGGCCGTCGGGCGTCGCTGGCAGATCGTGTTGTGGTTCGGCAAGGTCAGCGAAGCGGAATGCAAAATCTTGCCGGTCACA
>DNUF01000166.1:2335-7976 GCA_003508595.1 Planctomycetaceae bacterium | reverse complement strand
GGTGAGTGGTCCGGGTGTGTGGGGAGGGTCGGGTTCGTGCAGACCTGGAGGTCTGCACCACGTTGTTTAACCTGTTCGTCAAATTCGGGTTGCTCTTGAGAAGGACTCAATAAGGGCGGGATGTGCGGTGGGTGGTCCGTGTGTCTGGGGTGAGTCGGGTGCGTGCAGACCTGGAGGTCTGCACCACGTTGTTTGACCTGTTCGTCCCATGAGAAGAACTCCCTCCGGGCGGGAGGTGCGGTGGCCTCTTCGGTGATGGCATGGCTGCGGGACTGTCTGGAAAGCCTGGGTATGTCCGGAGTCCTGATGGAGGCGGACTGGGCGTGCTCTGCGTGTTCGGTGCAGTGCGAAATGTGTGGTGTAAGTGATTTTTTGACAATAGTTTGCGTCAATTCGTGAGGGCCGGTTCCCACAACGGGGCGGGTCCGGGCGTAGTCTTACTATCCCGGTAGTTGTCTGTGCCGGGGTTTGTCTGTACCAGAGGCTGGGCCGGTAAGCGGCCGGTTCCTGCTTGTCCCGTGGGCTTCACCATGAGCAAAGACCAATTGGCCAGCCTGCAGTTGGCCATCATGCGCGTGCTGTGGGACAGCGGTGAAGCCAGCGTGGCCGAAGTCCGGCAGGTGCTCGCCGGGACGGGACGCGATCTGGCGTACACCACCGTCGCCACCATGCTGGTGAAGCTCGAAAAGAAGGGGCAGGTGACTCACCGGGCGGAGGGGAAGGCGTTTCTCTATCGACCGGCTGTCCAGCAAGACTCGGTCAGCCGGTCGATGGTGACCGACCTCGCCCACCGCCTGTTCGCGGGGGATGTCACCCTCATGGTCAGTCATCTGCTCGACGGCTGCGAAGTCGGTTCGGCGGAATTGGCCCGGCTCAAGCAGCTCATCCAGCAGCGCGAACAGCAGGACCGGACAGAGGGGCCGGGACGTGGTTCCGGGGAGCGACTGGCATGACCCTGGGACTTCCGTCCGGACTGTTGCCCCTCTTGTCGTGGATGGGGACCTACCTGGTCCATTCGACCCTGCTGATCGGCGGGTTGTGGGTTCTGCTGCAGGGGCGTGCCCCGCGCTCGGCCACCCTGCGGGCGGCCGGCTGGCAACTGGTACTGCTGGCGGGACTCGTCACCAGCCTCGCCCAAGTCCTCGTCTGGCCCCAGGCCGGCTGGCAATTTGCCGTCACCACCCTCGCCAGCCCTGGAGGCGAGATCGCCCAACTGACTTCCGACGCGGGGGAGGCAGTGCCGGTCACTCGTTGGCCCAGTCACTGGCCCAGTCACTGGACCAGTCCCACCCCGCTGGCCCTCACCTGGGCATGGGGGATGGTGTCGCTCACTGTTGGCTCGGTGGCTTGGGGAGTGACCCGTTGGGCCCGCCAGTGGCTGGCGTTTCGGGCATTGCAGACCGAGTGCGTTCCGGTCACCGAGGGGCGGGCGTGGGAAGTGCTGGAAGAACTGCGTCTGCGTCTGGCAGGGGCTCCGGAAATCGACCTCGTCACGACGGATGGATTGTGTGAACCGGCTGCCTGGGCCTTGCCGCGGTGGACGATTCTGCTCCCCGAGCGGGCCGAGCGCGAACTGGATGACGCGACGTTGCAGGCCCTGCTGGCACACGAGTTGGGGCATCTTGCCCGGCACGACTCGGTCTGGTTGGGAGTCGCCCGCCTGCTGGGGGCGTGCCTGGCCGTTCAGCCCCTCAACCACCTGGCCCGGCGGGAATGGCAACGGGCAGCGGAGTGCCTCGGTGATGATTGGGCGGTCCGGATGACGGGCAACCCGCTCGCTCTCGCACGGTGCCTCGCGACCGTCGCAGGGTGGCGGACCGAGCCGACAGTTCCCCAGGTGGCCCTCGCGGCACTCGGAACCCGATCGGATCTCACCGAACGAGTCGAACGCCTGCTGCAGCACAACCCCCAGCCCGTGACGGATTCCGCCCGTCGCTGGTCACACGCAACTTTGGCGGGGGGGATGTTGGCCGCGGTCGCGCTGGTCGGTTGGGTGCCGGGGTTGTCGCTGCAGCCACAACGGCCGGAGCGGTCTCGGGGGGCTTCGGCCTTCCTGGAACCAGCAGTGGTGTTCGGGCAATCGACGACGAATCTCGCGACCAATTTTTCGGGGGATCGTGGGGTGGGGCGGGCGTTGGCGGCCGGGGGGAGGACTCCCTTCCCCGGATCGCTGCCGATGGTCGCCGCCGACTTCCCGCGGGGAACTGACTTTCGCGAAGAGGCGGCAGCGGACCTCGAGGCCGCACTGGTCTGCCAGGTGTTCGAGCAGATCTGGGTCGGAGCAACCCGCACGGTGCGCGAGCAGACGGTGGTGGTTCTCTCGGCGAGGGGAGACGTGCGGTGGATCCAGACCACTTCGGCGGCCTGGTCGCTTCCTCCCGTGACGCCCGATTTTCCCCGAGTCGATCGACGGGCGCTCTGACGGGCTGCGGAATGCAGTAACGGTGAGTGTTTTTCTGTGCATGATGTGAAGGTTTCCCAATCGGCAAACTCCCGTTGCCCTCACTGCCCCCCAGATGCTGAAATGGGGCCTGGAAACGGGAATGACGATGGCTGCGGCAACGTTCGGGGGGGACTCAAGAACAGTTGGCCGGGCTGAGATTTCAGTGTGTCTCTCACGGAAGCGATTTCATGGTGCGTCTGACTGCGTCTGCGTTTTGTCTCGGAGTGTGCCTCGTGGGAGGGGTTGGAGCCCAGGCGGATGACACGTTGCGTCTTCCGCAGGCCAGGAATCCCGCGGAGGGGGCGGTGGTCCTGCAGGTGGAGGGGGCGGTGCTGACTCCTTCCCCCGAGGGGGCCCAACTCGAGTTGAAGTTGGAGTCGGTGCCGCAGAAGGCCGGTGAAGCCGCCGCTGAAGCGGGGAGCGAGAAGAGCAAGGCGAACCCGGCTCCGAAGGGATTGACCTTCACGCTGCAGGCGGCGGGCGGGGAACCGAAAACGAAGACGTCGGTCACCCGGACGATGTCGGTCATCGCCACCACCGGCATTGAAGATGCCGAGGCGAAGCAGGAGCTTGAGGCGCTGGCCGACCGGCTGACGAAGGGGGCTGAGAAGCTGGAAGCCGAGGGACAGAAGGACGCCGCCGTCAAGAAGCGGGCGGCAGCCGACATGCTGCGCAATCTCTCGCGTCCCACTCCGCCCAAGATGGGGGTCTTCCAGGTGGGAACGCCCGAGGGCCCGGCCAAGGCCGGCAGCGGCGAAGTCGAAGTGCAGATGATCACCATCGGAACACCAGGAGCGGATGAGGGCGACCTCGAGGCCCGCATTCGGGAACTCAAGGAGAAGCTCGCCGGTGCGGAAAAGTCGGCTGGTGTGGATGTCGAGGGGCTGAAGCAGAAGTTGAAGTCGGAAGTTGAGGCGATGGTGCAGAAGATGGTGGGGAATCAGGGGAGGGTCTTTGCGTTTGTTGAGACCGAGGCGATTGGCGATGGCGAGGGGGGGAAGGTTTTGAAAAATGGATCGAAAGGGGGCCAACCGCAGGTGCTGAAGCTGGGGAAGACGAAGGGGGGCGAGGGAGAACTGCCCGACCGGGTCGCGGCTCTCGAGAAGGGGTCGCGGATGCTCAAGCAGACCGGCAATCATGAGGCGGCCGAACGGCTGTGGGATGAAGCCCAGGCGCTGAAGGCGAAGCTGGCCCCGGAGTCCCGGGGAGCCAGGGCCGACCAGATCGCCGCGCTCGAAAACGAGTCGCGGAAGATGAAGGAGGCGGGCCAGCACGAGGTGGCCGAGAAGCTCTGGGACAAGGCGCAGGCCTTGAAGGCCAAGGGGGGAGCCGGGAAACCGCAGGGACCCGACGAGAAACTCATCCGCACCCTGCGGGAACTGCAGGACCAGATCACCGATTTGCGGAACGAGGTGCGCGAGTTGAAGGAGCGTGCCGGTCGGTGATGGTCTGAAGGACCGATTTCAGCCCCATCGCGGCCCGCTGTCGCCAGGGAAACCCGATTGATGCCGTGAGCCCCCCCGGGGGCCTCCTTCGCCAAACGAGGTGACTCTGTTCGGACGGGGCGGGAACGGCCCCGGTGTTTGAAGTTCGCAAGAGCCGTGAGGATGTCATCCTCACGGCTCTTGTTTTTGGCGGGAGGGCTCAAGACTCAATGGTGAACTGGTCCTTGGGGGGCAGGTTTTTCGGACGGTATTCCGGCTTTTGGGCTTGCCGATCGAGAACCGCCTGATGCACAACGGGGGGACACTCATTTCCGGCCTGGTCGAAATTCAAGACCGGGCGTGGTCGCCAGAGGTTGGGAGGGAACCATCCTTCGAGCTTGTGCTGGTCGTCAAAGCGGTGGGTCGGCAACAACTCCACACCGTTCCAGAAGCCGTTCAGCGACTCGTGGATTGGTCCGGCAGGGTCGGGGGCCGGACCATATTTTTTGGGATCACCTCCCAGGAGGAGTGATTCGATCGCGGTGTTGGTGCGCAGCCCCAGGGCCTTCGCCTCCCGCAACATCCACGCAAGGGAGACCTTGGCCAGGCCCGATTCGGCCTCGTTGTAGCCGCCCCCCACGTCGGAGTGGACCCCCGCAAACCAAACCTGCTTGATCGATTCGAGGTATTTCACCGGTTGCTGGGGAGAGGGTTGGCCGGGCCGGAACAGGTTGGCCCGAAACATCGTCCGGCGTTCGTCGAGGGCCAACGCATGGCGGATGTGAACCAGCGACGGGCAGTTCGCCGTGTAGGGGAGAGACTTCAGGTCCCAGATCGTCCCGAACGCACTCACCGTATCCCAGACGCCGCAGAAGTGAATCTTCACCCGGAAGTGCGAACCAGTCCCCCAATCGGGATCATCCTGACGCGAAAACGTGTGCCGAAACCGGTTGGATGTCGCGAAGAAACTCTCGGTGCTGTCGTCCCGGGAGCGGTCGAAATTCTCCCACAGCAGGTCTTCCAGCCCGAGCAATTCGGGGCGCAGCAGGCCAAACGAAAACAGGGCGGCCCCGAGAGCCCGGGCGGTGTACGCCCCCCGCGAAAAGCCGAACAGCCAGATGCGGTCCCCGGGTTCGAAGTGGGTCACCAGGAAGCGATAGGCCTTGAGCATGTGGTGGCGAATCGACAGGCCGATCGCCCCGTCCAGTCGCTTCCCCAGCGTTCGACCCCAGCTGGTGATGAAGTCTGCCGCCGGAGTCGTTCCCACTCCCGAGTCGTAATAGACCACCTGGGTGGCATCCTGTTCCAGCAGGGAATACAGCCGACGGACATTGGTGGCGGGACCCGCAATCTGATTGTTGGTTCCATCACAGCAGACAATGAGGTTCTTGGGCATCACCGATTCTCCCGTACAATGAACCGTTCCCGGACCGGGCCCTCGCCATTGCAATTCCCCGGCATCGACTGCGGGAGTATCCCCCGGCGAGACCAGACTCTCAAGCCGCCCCGGCGACAGCCCCGGGCGTCCACGGCAACGGGAAGCAGGTCGTCCCGGTCACATTTCCGCGTGCCGGTTCCGCACGGTAGACTCTGGAACATGACGATCACCCTCTCCACGTCTCATCTCATCATCGGTTGCGGCTATCTCGGCCAGCGGGTCGCCTCGCTCTGGCGGCAGGGGGGGCAGACGGTGCACGCCCTGACCCGCAGCGAGGCCCGGGCGGAGGAATTTCGCCGTCAGGGCTGGCAGCCGGTGCTGGGGGACCTGACGCAA
>DNUF01000166.1:0-2032 GCA_003508595.1 Planctomycetaceae bacterium | reverse complement strand
GTCGAGGGGTTGGCGAATCTCATGGCCGCCTGCCCCGAGCCACCCCGCCGGGTCATCTCGGTCTCCAGCACCAGTGTTTACGGTCAGGAGGCGGGTGAATGGGTGGATGAAGACTCTGCCACCCAGCCGCAGGCCGAGAATGGCCAGGTCTGCGTGGAAGCCGAACGGCTGCTGCAGGACCGCTGGCCCCACGCGCAGATTGTGCGTTCGGCGGGGATCTACGGCCCGGGCCGGTTGATCGCCCGGGTCGAGCAGTTGCGGGCGGGGACCCCGCTCTCGGGTCGTCCGGACGCGTGGCTGAACCTCGTCCACGTCGATGACCTGGCGACAGCGGTGCTGGCGGTGGCCGACCGTGCCCCGGCAGGGAGCATCTGGCTGGCCGTCGACAACCGCCCGCTCACCCGACGGGAGTTCTACCTCGCCCTCACCCGCCAGGTCGGTGCTCCCGAGCCGACATTCGCAGAGGGGGACACTCGTGTGACTGGGGGGATCAACAAGCGGTGTTCCAACCGGAGGCTGCGGGAAGAGCTGGGCTGGCAGCCGCGATTTCCCACGATTGAAGAAGGGCTGCCGCCATTGTTGGAGTTGGCCACGGAGGGAGGGGCGACGCGGAGCCCGGGGGGACCGTGACCAGTCGCCGGAAGTTTCTCACGGGGCAGTTGCCCTGGCCGGCGGGAGACGTGGGTGGTGCGTCGTGGGGTTCTGACGGCGGCACAGCCCCTCCCGCGGAGGTTCCCGGACTCCCCACGAACACCATCCGTCTGTCGCAGACGGCGATGGCGGCGGACTTCGAAGTGATTTTGAATCCCGGACCGGCCAGTCGCCTGCAGGGGGCGTCGGACGCCCTGGCCGAGGTCGACCGGATCGAACAACTGCTGTCGGTCTACCGTCCGTCGTCCACGCTGTCGCAGCTCAACGCGGCCGCGTCGGCCGCCGCCCCGGCCGGGGTCTCTGTGCCGGAGGAGCTGTTCACCCTCATCGAGCAGGCCCTCGCACTGTCGCGGGGGACCGGGGGAGCGTTCGATCCGACGGCCGGGAGGTTGGTCGCGCTGTGGCGCACGGCTCTGAAGCAGAGCCTGCCTCCGACCGAATCCCAGCTCGCGGCCGCCCGGGTGGGGACCGGGGTGGATTCCGTCCAGCTTGCCCGCCACGAGCGGAGGGTCGCCTTCGCCCACCCGCAGACGCAGCTCAACTTCAATGCATTCGGCAAGGGATACGCACTCGACCGGGCGGGATGGATTCTGGACGGTTGGTGCGGAGCCCCGGGATCGGGAGGACAGGGGGCCGGGGGAACGAGTCCGGATGGAACCAGTCCCGGAAACACGAGTCCGGAGGCGTCCCCCAACTCCTCACAATCGGTACAACCCGCGGCGGGCGTCACTTCAGCCGGGGGGATGGAGGGGACTGTCAGCCTTCCCGAACAGGCATGGCTGATGCATGGGGGGTACAGCAGTTTGCTGGCCCGGGGCTCGCTGGCGGGGGTGGATGGCTGGCCGGTGGGGATTCGGCACCCGCAGTTTCCGCAGAAAACGCTGGCGACGATCTGGTTGAAGGATCGGGGCTTGTCGACCAGCGGATCGGGTGTGCAGTTCTTTCGGCACCGGGGGCGGCGGTACGGGCATTTGATCGATCCTCGCACCGGGTGGCCGGCGGAGGGAATGCTGTCGGCGACGGTGCTGGCCCCGACGGCGGCGGAGGCCGAGGCCCTGTCGACCGCGTTTTTTGTGCTCGGGGTCGAAAGAGCCCAGCAGTATTGCCATAATCATCCGCAGATCAGCGCCCTGCTGATTCCCACCCCGGAGCCGGGTCAACGTGCTGTCTGGGTCGCCTGCGGCCTGACCGAGTCGGACCTGATGTTTCCGGACGTTCCCACTTCCTGACGCCAACCCGTTGAAGCGCCGTGCCTGCCCGCCCCACCCAGTACTCGCTGTTGGCCTGCCTCTTCCTGGTGCTGTTGCGGGTCTCGATTGGCTGGCAGTTCCTCTACGAGGGGATCTGGAAGCTGAAGACCCAGGGGACATCCAAGCCCTGG
>DNUF01000199.1:47753-52152 GCA_003508595.1 Planctomycetaceae bacterium | reverse complement strand
CGGTACGGCCGTCACTCGTGGGGACAGTCGCACCTGCTGGCCCGCCGGCTGGTGGAGGCAGGGGTTCCGTTTGTCTCGACAGTCAATGGCCGCAGCATCATCTGGGACACCCACGAAGACAACTTCAACCGCCTGCAGAAAACCCTCGTCCCCCCCATGCAGCGTGCCTGGGTCGCGCTGATCCAGGATTTGAAGGAACGGGGGTTGCTCGACAGCACGCTGGTCCTCTGGATCGGCGATTTTGGCCGGACCCCGATGATCAACCCCAAGGCGGGACGCGATCACTGGCCCCAGTGCTACACCGTGGTGATGGCGGGGGGCGGGCTGCGAGGCGGGCAGGTGGTGGGGGCCTCCGACAGTATTGGGGCCGTTCCCAAGGACCGCCCCGTCACCCCGGCCGACATCCACGCCACGATCTTCTCGGCCCTGGGCTACAACTCACGCGAGATCACCTACCAGATGGTCGATGGCCGCCCGATGCCCCTCAGCGAAGGGCAGCCGATCCGCGAGTTGCTGTAGAATGGCGATTCGGGCTTGATCGACTTCGCTCGGTCGGCCTCCCCGCCCGTCCGGCCGGTCACTCGTCGAGATACCAGACCCGCACGGTCTGCAGGTGGATGCCGCTGTCCACCACCACTTCACTCTTCAGTTCGCTGTTGATGCAGGGGATCAACAGGGTTTCGACATTGAGCGGTCGAATCGACTCCGCAGCCAGCCAGGAGTTGATCCGCGCGATCAGTTCCAGAATTGTCTCATATTTCGACACCCCCCCCAGGAAGTTGTGCTCCAGAGGTTGCGGACGAAAATCGTGGTATCTCAGCACCATGCGCTCCCCGGGGATGGCGAATGAGCCCGCGGCGTCTCACCTCAGTGGATCCGCGATATGGCCCGTGGTCTTCCCCCTGAACGTGAAACTCAGGGTTGCGGATCAAGTCGGTGTGTCGGATTTCGCCAGATTCCGGCGTCCCCGGCACTCTCCCGAAACTCCACTCGCATCGCCCGTCAGCCTGCCTGGTACCACACCCGAACCGTCTGTAAAAACTGCGTTCCTTCATTGGTGGAGAAATGGGAGTCCGGTTTCGAATTCACTCCCCCCCAGGGCAACAGCACGGTCTCGATGTTGATGACATCGATCTGATGTTCGGCAATCCAGGCATTCGCCTCGGCCATCACTGCCTCCAGCGTGGTCCCCTTCCGGATCATTCCGAAGAAACTCAACTCTTCGACCTTCGGCTGGAAATCGCGGAAACAGAACATGGACGCCCCTGCTTGTGCCATGAGTCCACTCTCCACCATCGCCCGAATCGCACACCCAACCAACGACGCTACACCGACAGCTTGTCCAAATCGTCCATCAGGTCATCGAGGGCGTCGCGGGGGCCTGCGGGCTTCGCCTCCTGCCGTTTGGGGACTCCCACGCTCAATCCCACCGCCTCCCGGCCATCCCGGACCAGTTCCACGTCTCGTTCCTGGGCGGCAATTTCCAGGGCCGACGGGGCCCCAAACAGTTTCGACAGGTCGATCTTGAAGTTGGCATCGCGCTCGACCTCGGCCCCGGCAATCGCCGGGGTCTTGTGCTCGGGGAAGATGATCGCATTCTCGGGACAGACCCGGCTGCAGGCGGGACACCCCTTCTTGCAGTTGTCCTGCTGCTCGACCAGGATCCGGTCGAGCGTGTCGACCCCGTAGACCCCGAACAGGCAGAAATCGATGCACTCCATGCAGTTGGTGCACCGACTGTAATCGATGATGGGGTACCACCGTCGCCTGGGAGGCTCTTCGGTTGTGGCGGCCGGTGTTGGGGGCACAGTCCCCACGTCAGCCGTACCTCCCGTCGGTGTCGCACTGGGGGCCGGGGTCCCGTTCACCGGCAAAAACGGATTCAGGTAGCGCTGCAGTTGGGCTGGCTGGGGAGAGCCGCCAATCCACTGCATGAGGTCGAGCCCCACCGTCTGCACGCTGGCCTCGCGGGCAATCCGGCGGATCTCATCGAGGTAGACGCGCGGCTCGCTTTGATCGCGCAGGTCGAGGCAGTACAGCTTGCGCTTCGGCACATCGAGGGCACCGATGGCGTTGGGCCGGGCCTCTTCCTCGGCCGGTGTTCCCTCGTCATCCCCGGCCTCGGCCGGTTTCAGCAGGCTGATGCCCAACTGTCCCTTGACCCCATTGCGGTCGAGGATCCAGCGGGCGGCGCGGGGGTACAGCCATGAGAGAATGACCACATCGCCGGGGACCCGGCGCAGGTAGAGCAGGCCGGTGTGATCGGCCGTCAGGTCGTTCAGGTGGGGGACCAGCGAGACATCGACGTCGTTTTCGACCAGCAGGGCGGCCGCCAGCTCTTCTTCGAGCTGGCGCTTGGCGGGGTTCCGCCCGGGCGCCTGTGCGATGACCACGGTGATTTTTTTCTGGCCTGCCATGGGTGCCTACTCGTTCATCTGCCCTTTGATCATCCGCTGGGTCTGTTCCCAGCCCGCCTCCAGCACCGCCAGGTACTCGCGTGCGTCCAGCAGCGGGGCCTGGGTCTCCAGTTCGTACAGCCAGCCAGTGTCGTAGTTGTCGGTGTTGATGGCGGTGGGGTCCGACGCGACCTTCTCGTTGAACCGCACCAGCCGTCCCTCACAGGGGGTGTACAGGGAAGAGACCGCTTTCGAACTCTCGATCTCGCCGATTTCCTGCTTGGCCCGGACCGGGGTGCCCGGATCGACGTTCCAGTTGAGGAAATAAACGTCCTGCAACAGTCGTACCGAGTAGGCGGTGAAGCCGACCCGCCACACGTCCCCGGCCGGCTGCAGCCAGAGATGACTCGAAGAGTATCTCCGGTCCGCCGGAATCCGGGCGGGAAACTGTCCCATCATGAACACCAACGACTCGCTCTCGGTCATGGAACCAGTAGACCCGGAAACGGGGGTTGATGCAAGCAGTGTCGGCGAAGTGACTGTCCCGCCGACACTCCCCCCCCGTCTCCATCGCCCCGGTCTCCATCGCCCCGATCCCCTCCGCTTCGGTCTGTTCCGCGACCTGTTCCCATCCCCCCCGGGATTCGCATTCGGAAGGGCCGTGCCAGTCCCGGCGGCCAGCCCCGGCAATTGCAAACCCCATCCCCGGCACTAAACTGGGGTTTCCCCCGGTCTCGGGCTGTCGCCGCCCGCTGGCCGATCTCTTGTTCAGGGGGAAACTCTCCGGCTCATTCCGGGGACCAGGCCTCCTGTCAACGACGCCCCGCCGTCTTCTCTCATTCAACCCCCATCATGCCCCGCTACGACCCGAAACGGATTGAACCCAAGTGGCAAGCCTACTGGGAACAAAACGAGACGTTTCGCACCCCCGACTTTCCCCAGGGCAAAAAGCTGTATGTCCTGGACATGTTCCCGTATCCGTCGGGGGAAGGTCTGCACGTCGGGCACCCCGAGGGGTACACCGCGACCGACATCTCCTGCCGGTTCGCGCGCATGCGGGGCCAGACGGTGCTGCATCCCATGGGCTGGGATGCCTTCGGCCTTCCCGCCGAGCAGCATGCCATCAAGACCGGCACCCACCCCCGCGAAACCACCTATCGCAACATTGCCACCTTCCGCCGGCAATTGAAGATGCTCGGCTTCAGCTACGACTGGAGCCGGGAGCTCGCCACCACCGATCCCGACTACTTCCGCTGGACGCAGTGGATCTTCCTCAAGCTGTTTGACACCTGGTACGACCCCGACTTCACCTGGACCGATCACCGCGGCCACGCCCGCATCGGCAAGGGTCGCCCCATCGCCGACCTCCCCATTCCCGCCGATCTCCAGGCGCAGGGAACCGAAGCCGTCCGTCGGTATCAAGACCGGCACCGCCTCGCCTACCAGCAGGAAGCCCCGGTCAACTGGTGCCCCGCGCTGGGCACCGTGCTCGCCAATGAAGAGGTGATTGACGGGAAGAGTGAACGGGGCAGCCACCCGGTCGTGCGCATTCCGCTTCGCCAGTGGATGCTGCGGATCACCGCCTATGCCGAACGCCTGCTGTCGGACCTCGACCACGTCGCCTGGCCCGAGTCGATCAAGCTGCTGCAGCGCAACTGGATTGGTCGCAGCGAGGGGGCCGAGGTGGATTTCTACATCGGCAGCCCGGGGAGCCCCGCCACGGCGTCAGGCTTCGCCGCGTGGCAAAAGTCGCGGTCCGCATCGCACTTCCCCACCCAGCCCGGGGAAGAGGTCGTGCGGGTCTACACCACCCGTCCCGACACGCTCTACGGCGCGACCTACATGGTGCTCGCTCCCGAGCATCCGTTTGTCGACCGGCTCACCTCCGACTCGCAGCGCCAAGCCGTCGAAGCCTACCGGCAACAGGCCTCGATGAAGAGCGATCTCGACCGCACCGACCTCGCCAAGGAGAAGACCGGCGTCTTCACGGGCAGCCATGCCCT
>DNUF01000199.1:40917-47432 GCA_003508595.1 Planctomycetaceae bacterium | reverse complement strand
GACTGGGAGTTCGCCGTTCGGTTCGACCTGCCGATCATTCCCGTCGTCGCCCCCCCCGATGGGTACGAACACTCGCGCGACGAACTCGCCCTCGAACGGACTGTGGCGGGCACTGTGCAGCGCCCCTTTGCCGGGGAAGGGACCGCCATTCATTCCGACCGCTACAACGGCACCCCCACCGCGCAGTTCAAGAAGCAGATCACCGGCGAACTGGCCGAGCGTGGCCTGGGTCGGGGTGCGGTCAACTACCGCCTGCGCGACTGGCTCTTCAGCCGGCAGCACTTCTGGGGCGAGCCGTTCCCCATCTGGCACGAACTCGACCCCCAGGGGAACCCCACCGGCCTCATGCGGACCGATGCCGAGAGCGAGTTGCCGGTGCTGCTGCCCGAGATGCGGCACTTCAAGCCGCACGGTCGCCCCGAGCCCCCGCTGGCCGAGGCTCCCGACGAATGGCGATTCCAGACGGCGGCCGATGGCGTCCGTCTCGCCCGCGAGACCAACACGATGCCGCAGTGGGCCGGCTCGTGCTGGTACTACCTGCGGTTTATCGATCCGAAGAACAGCCAGGCCTTCATTGATCCCGCCAAGGAAGAGGCGTGGATGCCGGTCGACCTCTATATCGGCGGGGCCGAGCATGCCGTGCTGCACCTGCTCTACTCGCGGTTCTGGCACAAGGTGCTCTACGACCGGGGCTGCGTGCGGGGGGACGAACCGTTCCACCGGCTCGTCAACCAGGGGATGATCCTGGGGGAAGCCGAGCTGACCGGGTACCAGCGGGCCGACGGCTCGTGGATCTCGGCTCGCGACATCGCTCCCGGCCACACCGACGAGGGGGTCGTCGACAGGGCGACCGGGCAGCCGGTGAAGCCAGTCGGCCTGGAGGCGGGCCAGGTCACCAAGAAGGGGGGAGACTTCGTCCTTGCCGACCAGCCCGACATCATTGTCGAGAGCCGGTCGTTCAAGATGTCGAAGTCGCGCGGCAACGTGGTCAATCCCGATCATGTGGTCGACCAGTACGGGGCCGACTCGCTGCGGCTGTATGAAATGTTCATGGGGCCGCTGGAGGCGACCAAGCCGTGGAGCACGACCGGGGTGGAGGGGGTCAGCCGGTTTCTCGCCCGTGTCTGGCGTTCACTGACCGACGAGCAGGCCGACGAAATCCGGCTGCATCCCGCGGTGCAGGATGTCGAGCCGACTCCCGAGCAGAATCGCCTGCTGCACAAGACCATCCAGGCGGTGACGAATGACATCGAGAATCTCTCGTTCAACACGGCCATCAGCCGGCTGATGGAGTTCAACAACGCCCTCGCGTCGAGCGAAGTTCGCCCGCGCAGGATCGTCGAACCGTTCGTGCTGCTGCTGGCCCCGCTGGCTCCGCACCTGGCCGAGGAACTCTGGCAGATTCTCGGCCACGGCAAGACGCTGGCCTACGAGCCCTGGCCCAACTTCGACCCAAGCCTGCTGGTGCTGGCCGAGGTCGAAATCCCGGTGCAGATCGGCGGCAAGATGCGCGGCAGGGTGACGGTCCCCACCGGGGCCGACGAAGCCGCCGTGCTGCAGGTCATTCAAGCCGATGCGAAGCTCGGCAGCCAGTTGGCCGGGAAGCAGATCGTCAAGACGATCTTCGTCCCCGACCGCATGGTCAATCTCATCGTCAAGTAACCGATGGGGCCTGGTGACGGGCCTGCCGACGGATGGTCGGCCAGGTCGGCGCGGTGAGTCCCGGGACCCATCCCGCGGCGGCAGCGCGGCCGGCGATGGGGACCGGAGTGTCGGGGACAGTCGCACAATGACTGTCCCTGATTGTGGTCATGCGATCAGAGCATTCGGCGGATCTGGCCGACGCCCCCCGCGTCGATCACGTCGATCCGTTCTTCGCTGGGCCGCAATCCGCCGCCGAAGTAGACCTGCGGACGGTGCTGGCAGCTGTGGTCGGCATGGGGCTTGAACAGGGCGAGGTGCACCTGTCGGGTTCCCGACCGCTGGACGACATCGTGCAGGTTGAACGAATCGATGCCCCCTCCGGGCAAAATCTCAATCCGATCCCGCGCCGCCTCGATCAGTTTCCGGATCAGGGCCGCACCGTTGTAGGCCGACTCTTCCTGGCCCGATGTCAGCACCCGGGTGATCCCCAGGTCGATCAGTTCCTCCAGTGCCCTGAAGGGATCGGGAACGACATCGAAGGCCCGGTGGAAGACCGTCGGCCTGCCCCCCGCCAACTCGACCAGCATGGCGGTTCGGGCGCGGTCGATCGTGCCGGTGTCGTTGAGGCAGCCGAAGACCAAACCATCGGCTCCGTGCGCGACCAGTTGCCCGGCATCGGCCCGCATCGTGGCGAACTCGGCATCGGAGTAATGAAAGCCCCCGACCCGCGGGCGAATCATCACCATTGCCGGGATGGTCACCTGCCGCTTGACCTCGATCACCGCTCCGACCGAGGGGGTCAATCCCCCGAGGAAGAGAGCCGAGTTGAGCTCGATGCGATCGGCCCCGCCGGCCTGGGCGGCCAGCGCGTCATCGACGGAACCACAGCAGATCTCCAGCAGCATCGCCTGCAACTCCCCAAGAGAGATTCGCCTCACCGCGACAATTCGCGTCCCTACGCCAGCAGTTCGGGGATGATCTTCGGGTTCTCGACCCCGGTCAGCTTTTGCTCGAGCCCCTGGAACTTGTAGGTGAACCGCTCGTGGTCGATCCCCAGGCAGTGCAGGATCGTGGCGTTGAGGTCGTTCACATTCGCCGGCTTGTCGACGACGTTGTAGCTGAAGTCGTCGGTCTCGCCGTAGCTGATGCCTCCCTTGATTCCACCCCCCGCGAGCCACATGCAGAAGTTCCGCGGGTGATGGTCGCGGCCGTAGTTCTCCCGGGTGAGTTGGCCCTGCGAGTAGACCGTCCGGCCGAACTCCCCTCCCCAGACCACCACGGTCGAGTCGAGCAGACCCCGTTCCTGCAGGTCATTGAGCAGGGCGGCACAGGGCTGATCGACATCCCGGCACTGCAGCGCAATGTCGCTGGGGAGATTGCCGTGCTGATCCCAGCCCCGGTGCAGCAACTGCACCACCCGCACCCCGCGCTCGACCAGTCGGCGGGCCAGCAGGGCACTCGCGGCAAACGTCCCCGGCGTGGTGACATCGGGTCCATACGCCTCGAGTGTGGCCTTGGTCTCGCTGTTGATGTCGACCAGTTCGGGGACGCTCGACTGCATGCGGAACGCCATCTCGTACTGGCTGATGCGGGTCTGGATCTCGGGATCGCCGAGTTCGCGGAACTGCCGTTCGTTGAGTTGCGAGAGAACATTCAGCATCGCCCGGCGGTCGTCGGCCTTCACCCCGGGGGGGTTCTGGATGTAGAGCACGGGGTCGCCGACGCTGCGCAGCGCGACCCCGCTGTAGCTGGTCTGGAGGAAGCCGCTCGACCACATGCGGGTGAACAGCGCCTGGGCGGCCGCCTTGGCGCTCCAGGTGGGGGTCAGGACGACGAAGGAGGGAAGATTGTTGGTCTCGGCCCCGAGGCCGTAGGAGACCCACGAGCCCAGGCTCGGCTTGCCGGGAACCTCCGACCCGGTCATGACGAACGTGCAGGCCGGGTCGTGGTTGATGGCATTGGTGTGGACCGATTTCACGACCGCGAGCTTGTCGACGTGCCTGGCGGTGTGGGGCAACAGTTCGCTGACCCACCGCCCGCACTGTCCGTGCTGCTGGAACTGGAATTTCGACGGGGCGACCGGCAGCCGTTTCTGGCCGCTGGTCATCGTCGTGATCCGCTGGTTCTGCCGGACGCTGTCGGGGAGATCCTTGTCGAAGTACTCGGTCAGCCCGGGCTTGTGGTCCCAGAGATCCATCTGGGCGGGGCCGCCGTTCATGTGCAGGTAGATCACCGCCTTCGCCTTCGGGGGGAAGTGCGGAAAGCCCGGCAATGCGGGGTGGACGACCCCGGTCGCGTCGGCGGCGTGGGCCTGAGGCCGCGCCGCCGTCCCCGCCGCCAGGCTGGCAAGGGCCGCCGTCCCGAGTCGGACCCCCGACTGACCAAAAAACTGCCGTCGGGTCGCCAACAGATCGTGTTGAAAGAGAGGATGCATGGCGGATCAGTTCCTGGAGACAGTTTCGTCGAGATTGAGAATCAGGTTGGCGACCAGCGTCCACGCCGCGAGATCGGTCGGACTGGCCGCCGACCGCACTGCCGCCTCACCGACATGAATCACCTGCCGGGCCCCCTCGGGATCGGCCGCGTACCGATCCCGGTAATGATCAACCGCCCTGGTCAGCAGGGCCAGTTCGTCATCGGCGGGCTGGCGGGCGAGAACCGTGCGGATCGCGAACCGCAACCGGTCACCCGTCGACGGGCCCCCCTCGTCGAGAATCCGCTCGGCAAACACCCGGGCCGCCTCGAACTGCTGCGTGTCATTGAGCAGTTGCAGCGCCTGCAGCGGGGTGTTCGTCCGCTCGCGGCGGGCACACAACTGTTCGCGGTTGGGGCCGTCGAAGTTGCTCATGAAGGGGGGCGGGGCCGTCCGCTTGAGGAAGCAGTACAGGCTGCGGCGATAAAGGTCGTCGCCATGGTCCTGCAGGTAGAACCGCGTGTTGCTGTCGGCATAGCCCACCGGCTCCCAGATGTTGGGAGGTTGATAGGGACGCACGCCGGGGCCACCCATCTTCAGGTTGATCAGTCCGCTGACGAACAGGGCATTGTCGCGGATCTGCTCGGCATCGAGGCGGAAGCGCGGTCCCCGGGCATGGAACCGGTTCTCGGGATCTTTCGCCAGCACTTCGGGCGAGACCCGGGCGTCCTGCCGGAAGGCCGAGCTCAGCAGCATCTGCCTGACGAACTCCTTGGTGTTCCAGCCCAGCTCGCGGTACTGCACCGCCAGCCAGTCGAGCAGCTCGGGATGGCTGGGAGGTTCTCCCTGCGCCCCGAAGTCGTCGCTGGTCTTCACGAGCCCGGTGCCGAAGAACTGCTGCCACAGCCGGTTGACGGTCACCCGGGCGGGGAGGGGATTCTCTTCGGCCATCAACCACCGGGCCAGGTCGAGGCGGTTCGGACGGCGATTCGGGTCATCCAGCTTCAGCCCGGGGAAAATCGCCGGGACGGCGGGGGTCACCTTTTCGCCCGGCTTGTCGTACTGGCCGCGGGTCATCACGAAGGCGTCGCGCGGCTGGTCGAGATCCTTGAAGATGAAGGTTCCGGGCAGGCTCTCTTCGAGAACGACCCGCTGGGCGCGGGCCAGGTCAAGCCGGGCGCGGGCCTGCTGCCACTCGGCCCCCTGGGGCCGGGCGGCGGTCTGCAGGAAGTATTGCCTGAGTCTCGCCTTGATCTCGGGAGCGACATCTTTCTCGGGACCTTCCTTGAGAGGACCCGCCAGGTCAGCCGGAATGCCCGGAGTGTCGATGCCGGTGCGGTCTTTCCACCAGGCGAGGAAGGAGACCCGGGGATCGATTGCGGGAGAGAGTTCCCCCGAGACCGCCAGCCGGTCCCAGTCGACGACACCGCCAAACTGCCCGAGTGTGATTCCCCGCACGGCTTCGCCCCCCGTCAGTTGCCACTGCTCTCCCGTCACTTCGAGGCGGGCCCACGCACCCCCGGCGGGAATGTCTCCAACTCGCAACCGCTCGGGAGAGCCGACGGCACCGCCCCCCATCTTCTCGGCATTCCCCCAGAGGGCCCGGCGGACCCCCTTGGTGGTGTTGAGTTCGAGCATGAGGGTCTGGGGTGGCTCCCTGGCATCGACCCGCACGAAGATGCTGAACCGGGCTTTTTCGGGAACGGTGACGGGGACACCGAAGTTCTCGGCACGGTCGGTGTAGGAACTGGCGAACGACTGCCGCAGGGCCCGCAACCCCGAGACGACGGGCGTTCGTGGAGCGACGCTCCAGGTCGACGCATTGCGCGACGAGCAGTTCAGGCGGGCATGAAGGGGGAATTCGTCATCAAACCAGACATCTTCCACCGCAACGGGGGCTGCGGGGGGCTGTTGGGCGGACGGGTCGACCACCTCCTGGCTTCCGAGCCACTGCTCGAATGCCTGCCGGGCCTGCTGCTCGACCTGTCGCAGGGTGGCAAGGTCCCGTTCCTGGTCGGGGGTTGGCAGCCGAAGGAAGGGATCGGTCACGTTGATGTTCCGGTCCATCGCCGGATCGGCCGCACTGTAGAAGAAGGAGTAGAGCGAGTAGAACTCGCGCTGGGTGAGCGGATCGTACTTGTGGTCATGACACACGGCACAACCGCCGGTCAGCCCCATCCAGGCCTGCAGCGTGGTTGCGGTGCGGTCGACTGCGTAGCGGAACAGGAACTCGGCATCGATCGAGCCCCCTTCGCTGGTGGTCACGTTGCAGCGGTTGAAGCCGGTGGCGATGAGCTGTTCGCGCGTCGGGTTGGGCAACTTGTCTCCCGCGAGCTGCTCGATGGTGAACTGGTCGAACGGCAGGTTGCGGTTGAATGCTCCCACGACCCAGTCGCGGTACGCCCACATCTCCCGCAGGTTGTCGAGGTGCAGTCCGTGGGTGTCGGCATAGCGGGCG
>DNUF01000199.1:26437-40712 GCA_003508595.1 Planctomycetaceae bacterium | reverse complement strand
AGCGGGCGACGTCGAGCCAGTGGCGCGCCATCTCTTCGCCATACCGGGGCGAAGCGAGATAGCGGTTGACCATGTTTTCGTAAGCCTGTGGCGTGGTGTCGTGCTCAAACGCCTCGACCTCAGCCGGGGTCGGGGGGAGACCCGTGAGGGCGAAGGCGACGCGGCGGATCAGCGTCGACATGTTCGCCTCGGGGCGTGGTTCCAGTCCCTTCTCGCGCATCTTCGCCAGCAGGAAGCGGTCGATGGCGTTCTGCTGCCAGCCCGCCTTGTCGGAGGGGGGCACTTCGGATTTGACCGGCGGGGTGAACGACCAGTGCCGCTGGTACCTGGCTCCCTGTTCAATCCACTTCTTCAGCAGTTCTTTCTGCGCGTCGGTCAACGGCTTCTTGGTCGAAGGCGGGGGCATCACGAGCGACTCGTCGGCCGAGATGATGCGTTGCCAGGCTTCGCTGTTGTCGAGCGAGCCGGGGACCAGGGCGGTCCCGGAATCCCTCGGGGCGTGGGCCGCCTCGGGGAGGTCAAGCCGCAGGTCGGCCTTGCGGGCCTGGGCATCGGGGCCGTGGCAGGCGAAGCAATGGGCCGAGAGGATCGGGAGAATATCCCGGCCGAACTGGACCTCGGCCCCCTGGGTGTCGGCCCCGTGTGCGACAGCCCCCTGCAGGAGGGGACCGAGCAGCGGAGCCAGCAGGAGCGGAAGCAGGGCCCGCAGGCGGGGAGCGGCGAGGGAGAAGTTCATGGCGCAAACCTCGGCAGGGCAATCGGCTGCCTGTGCCGGGGACAACCCTCCCCCGGCCCCAGGCGAACCTTTGACACGTATTCCATGTTACCGATGGAATGGGGGAGGGGAGTAGGGCACCGTGGGAGAGGTTTTCCAACCTGTCGAGCCACTGGGTTCTCATCGAAAGATCAAAGATTGCCTCGAAATTCAAAAATCATCCGCCCAATAAAACCGTTGTGCGAAAACACCATTCCGATCGTGTGGCGAGAGCGGGCAACGGCTTGGGGTGTTTCCACGGTGCAATCAGTCTGCAACCGGTTGTCCCGCCTGACCTGCCCCCGCAGACAACCTGTGACGGGGCCGGGTGGCTCGGTCCCCGGTTTCGGCTGGGGTCCCGTCCGGGTGGGCGGTTGGGGAGGTGTCTCCCCAGAGGCCTGCGGATTGACCGTTGGTTCCCTGCGGCACACCCTGCCCCGGGTGGTGGAGCATTCGCGGATGGTGATGGGCCTGGAGAGCGATCCACAACACGGAAGAAGGACCTGAGACCTTGCGCACGAATGCTCCAGTAATACGGTCGGTGGACCTGTGCGGCCGGGCGAGTGCGATGCAAATGATCCCCGAGGAGAGGTTCTCGGAGCGATGGCGAATGTCAGCGACGATTACGACAGTCAGGATGGCCCCAGATGGCTGCTTCGCCAGCAAGTGGGTCGTTGCAGGCCGGTATCGTGCAGGGGTGTCGAAAGGCGTAGCCGGGTTGAGCGTGATTCAGGCCGGACTATCTGCATACCCAAAAATGCCCGGATCATGAGAGGAAAGCAGATCCATTCGCGGCCAGATGCAGGACGCGAGGTGGCAAGAGGGCATTGAAGTCGGGAAGGTGATGGTGCGAGTGTGCATGACGCTGAGTGACCAATGCTTCCATGGATGGCCCTGTCACTGAAGCGAGGGCTGCGCCACCCGGCAGTAAAAAGCTCCCCAATTCGGTTCTGTCTTTGGAGGAATTAGTTGCAGTTGAAGTATGAGCCACCAGTCGGAAATCCTTGAATCTCGAAATCGTTCAAGTCGTTCATGGGACCTGTTTTGATTCTTCACAATTCATTCAACAGGCATTCTTTTTTGGGGCATACCAGTATCCGCAATGCGATCGTTGTGGAGGGCTTGGGACGACCCAGACCTCACAATCACGTCGTGTCTCGGTGAAGATCCTCACCACTGGGATGGTGCCGCGGAGGGCTCCGTCCAAGGGTTGTGAATTGCACCGGAACGACGGTCCGTTGACTTCGATGCCCGCCAGGTGTGTGGCACGAATCGCAGAATTTTCATTTGGGAGCAAGTTGTCATGAAGCGTCTGTTGGTGTCGATGGCCGTGTGTGGATTGTCCGCAAGTTCGTTGTCGGCGGCCGAATTCTGGGATTTCACCCCCCTGCCGACCAGTGTTGCCGCCGGTTCTCGGCCGGAGGCTGCCCCCTTCCAGCTCAGCAATCCGCTGTTCCGGCAACGGTCGATCGCGAGCCGGAATGCGAAGTTGGCCCAGGGTCAGTTCGACTCGGGTAACTGGGATATGATTGCCACGAATGCCACGGGGCCTGACGCGGGACGGTATTTGTTCAGCGTCTTCGAGACCGGACAGGCGGGCATTCATCGCACGGACCTCGTCAACGGGACAACCGACACGATCTGGGCCAGCCCGGCAGTCACTCCAGCCCTGAATTCCCACGTCGCGTTCGATGCGTCCCGCTGGACGCCATGGGGGACTTACCTCACCGCCGAAGAGTCGTGGCGCGGCAACACAACCTCCAACAGCGTGTATGGGCGCCTGTTCGAATTGACCAATCCCCTGGCGAACCTCGGGAGCACCAATCTGGTCCATCGCAACATCATCCCCCGTGTGTCGCATGAAGGACTGGCGTTCGACAAGGACAACAGCCTGTACTACATCGATGAGCTGAACGGCGGCAGCATCTACAAGTATGTCTCCGACACCCCCACAAACGGTGCGACGTACTTCGATGCCGGAGTCAACTACGTACTGCGTGTCGGCGATGGCAATACACCGAACGCGACGGGAGCCTACAGTTGGGTTGCCTTCACGGACAACACGGGTACTGCCCTGTCGGGTGGTATCAATTACACCGATCCGAATGGTGTGACGAGCTCCGATGGTCGGTTTACCACCAACGACGCCACCTACAAGGGAACCGACTATCAGCGTCCTGAAGACCTGGAGATTCAGACGTTGGCCAATGGCGACCAGATCCTGTACGTCGCCACCACGACCACCAATGACGTGTACTCTCTCAACCTCGCGACCAACACGATTTCCCGCTTTCTCAGCCGCTCGACCATTGACGAGGCCTCAGGGAATGCGGTGGGAACTGCCCTGACCAGTCCTGACAATCTTGCGATTGATGCCCAGGGGAACATCTACGTCATCGAGGATCAACCCGGGGGATCGGCGGACATCTGGTTTGGCCGCGATGCCAATCGGGATGGTGTGGCCGAGTCGATGGCGCGCTGGGCGTCGATGTCGACCGTTGGTGCCGAACCGACAGGTCTGTACTTCGACATGTTCAACCGTGGCCGTGCGTTTGTGAATGTTCAGCATCCCGACAGTGATGACGATCGCCTGATCGAACTGCAGGCAGTCCCCGAACCGGGTACGTGGGTTCTGATGTCGCTGGCCAGCCTGGGACTGCTCTGGAAAGCCCGGCGCAAGTCGTGCGAGTAATGTTTTCATGACCTCGGGGCCAGTCGCGCTGAGTTGTGAACAGCTCATCAGCGCGATTCGCCCGCCAGATCGATGTCGTGTGAAAACTCTGCACACCCCACACCCTTTTCTCAGAAGGGGCTGTGGGGTGTGGCTTTGATCGAGATGTGTTTCAAATGTTTTGTGATCTTCAATATCGTCAATCATGGGGCGTCAGAACCAGAGAGCCTTCCGACGGCTCAATGGGGCAGAAGTCGCAGGTACTGTTGTGATGCAGTGAAAGGCCTGCATCGTTGCCGATGACAGCCACGATTGTTGGGTCGGATTCGAGTTCCGTGCGTGTCAACCGGGATGCTGCCCCCGTCGTTGGTTGCCCTGTTGAACCGACAAGGACTGGCCGGGCCACCGACGGAGAAGCCAGGTCGTGTGGAAGGAGAACAGGGCTGGGGTATCGGATGTGGTTCCCCCAGTGTGTTGGCCGGGTGGACGCCGCGACACACGCAGTTGCGGCCGCCGAGTCGAGTCGGCATTCTGGAGTCGGGCGTGGGATGCCTCGGGAAGATGCCTCAGGAAGATGTCTCGGGCCGGCACTGTTGTCCGGCCATCAGGGGTGCGGTCGCCGAAGAACCACCCGAAGAGGCATCACGCCGGCCGCCGGCCCCGTTGGCGTGACGACTACGGCACAGTGTTCGGGAGCATTTCTGTCGCGCAGTTGCCTGGGGGGGGCGGGGAGTTCTCGCCGACCCCCGCTGTGTTGCCAGCGGCAACTGGTCATTCCCTGGTGAGGTTGGGAGGCTGAAATCATGGGTGTGTCGTTTCCCCCGGAAGTGGAAGGGCTGATCCAGGCCATTGAACGGGATCATTTCGTCCGGCCCGAGGCGGTGCTGGGGCCGCTGCGTCAGTTGCTGCAGCGATGTGCCGACCGCGATCAGATCGCCTATGTCTGCGAGAAGCTGGGATTCGCCCATCTCCGACTGGGCGAACACCAGATGTCGCGGATCTACTACGAGCACGCCCTGCGGCTGCAGCCCGAGAACTTCTACATCCTGGCGAATCTCGCTCATGCCCTCTTCGAGTTGGGGGACCGGGCGGAGGGGGTCGACCATGGCCGCCGGGCGCTGCTTCTGAAAGATCAGTCGGTGATGGCGGCCGGTCCAGGTCGTCTGGAGAAGCCGCATGGTGGAAGCAAGCGCCTGATTTCGTTCAGCCTGTATGGAGACCAGGCCAAATACTGCGAGACGGCCGTTTTGAATTGCATCGCGGCCCGGAGGCATTTTCCCGGATATGTCTGTCGGTTCCACATCGATCAGACTGGTCCCTCCCCGATCATCCGGCGTCTGCAGGAGCAGGGGGCCGAGATCGTGGTTGTCAAAGACCGGTCGGCGTCAGTCTTTCCGACCGCGTGGCGGTTCCTGCCGCTGGATGACCGTGATGCCGATATTGTGCTGGTGCGGGATGTGGATTCACTGATTGACGCCCGGGAGGCGTCTTGTGTGCACGAGTGGATCGCGTCGGGCAAGCCCTTTCACATCATCCGGGACGACTGCTGCCATACCGAACTGATCCTGGCCGGGCTGTTCGCCGCCCGCGCCGGGGTCCTGGGCCCCGTCAAAGAACAACTCGAACGCTTCATGGCTTCGCCCGACCATCCACCGCAGGGGCGTTATGCGGACCAGTTGTTTCTCAGGCAGTGCATCTGGCCGCGGGTCCGGAATGACGCGGTGACACATGACCGGATCTACGGCTATGGGACCGACGTGAGGGGAGTGCCTGCCGAACTTCCCGGGTCCCCGGGTCCCTTCAACCACTTCATGGGGGCCGCGTACGCGACGTACCAGGTGCGCGTCACCCTGCAGGAACCGTTGCCCGACAAGAGACGGACGTTCCTCCGCATTCTCGATGAACGGGGCGGCATCGTCTGCGAGCACCCCATGGAACGTGTCGGAACCTGCGCACTGCAGATCCTGCTTCCGCCCGACGATGCCCGACAACTGGAGAGTGGCCAGTGGAAACATCAGCTGGTTTCCACCAACGCCAAGGATGATCACCCGTGAACGGCTGAAGAGATGCCGGCAGTTCGATCGCGAGTATCGGTCAAGCCAGCCGGGGCGGGTCGATGGGTGCGTTGACAGTACAGACGATTGAGTCAGTCGGGGGGCTGTCGATGATCAATTCATTCCGGCAGGACTGTAATGCCCTGGTTCTGGAGTTGGTTCTCGATGACTCGAGTGCTGACCTGATACTTCGCCGCCAGTCGCTCGATTTCTTCCAGAGAGGCATCGTCAGTATCGAGGTCTTCAATCAGTGCGGATTGAGGTGCGAGTAGTTCGGCGGCGAATGCCCGCGATG
The DNA here is from genome assembly GCA_003508595.1 of Planctomycetaceae bacterium. Taxonomy (GTDB): domain Bacteria; phylum Planctomycetota; class Planctomycetia; order Planctomycetales; family Planctomycetaceae; genus UBA10511. The sequence goes on along the minus strand of DNUF01000199.1, from coordinate 34,938 downwards.
CCCTTTGGTCCCATGAGAGAGCATCTGTCAGCAACCGCGTGTTGCGATTACCGGAAGCGAGCATGAGATAAAGTGCCCGTGCGATCAGGAATCGTTCCGAAGTCGCGTGTCGGGGATGACTGGCTGCCACAACAACTCCAGTACCGTTGGTTTGAGTGCCCACCAAGGCACGCAATCGGTTGCGCGGCGCATGGCATTCCGCGTGATCAATAATCAAATCCCGATTCGCAAGTTGTCGGCACACATCGGGTATTGATGGGATGGAATGTGTGCCTCGAATATCTAACTGCTGACGGACGTCTTGGGCAAGTTTGTATCCGTGGAGATGAGCCTTGGGAATCTGACGCCAGGAATCGGTAGCGGTTGCATCGTTTCCCAATTTGAGCGGCAGTCTCTGGTGAACGTCATCAATCCAATCCCACTGCCGGAGAAGTGACTCGGGATTGGCAATTTCCGTGAGATCATGGATCAGGGCGTGATATCCGGCGATCGGATGCTGTTCGAGGAAGCCGGCAGTTGCGTCATCAATGGCATCAGGATCATACGCGTCCAAGCCCATACGTGCTGCCGAAATGCAGAAATCACGCTCCTCGCAACCCTGGGATTGAATCGCTCGCCACCGTTCCACCGTTTTGTGGACACGATCAAAGTTCAACGACTGGACTCGACTCAGGACTCGTTCCACAAACTGTGCCAGCGCCGATTCCGTCTCTTGTCGGTCAAGGGTTTCGAGACCGGAGGAAATAAACTCCCCTGGCATATGGGGAAGTACGCCAGAATCATCGGCAAGCCATTGGGCGATCACCGATTTGTCGTCCGAGTAAAAGGCGAGCTTGGGTAGCAGGAGGGCTGAATCTGCACATCGCAGGCAGTGTCTGCCAAGCCAGTTCCAGTGATCTGCAACTGAGCGATCGAGGGGGTTCTCGACAGGACTGAGTTCGTAAAGAAGAAACCACCATTGATGAACCAGCCATTCGGCGATTGGAAACGCAGGCAGGTGGAGGCTCTGTCGCTCCTCCCCCAACTCCCGATCGTGGATCGTGGTCACACATCGATTACCAACAGAGATTCGGATTGCGGACCACGTGGCTCGCTCCACAGGATCCAACGCAGAGGTCTGTTCAACGGCTTCGACGTCAATTCGTAGCGATATGGACACGGGGCACCAGATTCAGAGCATTGGGGGGGGCAGGGTATTGCAGGGGATCATCGATGGGAAAGCCGTGGTAGTCGCCAGCCGCAGAGTTGGTCAATCGGGCCTCATGCAAGACATCATTAATCCAAACCCACGCTCGCCTTGGAAACCCATGATCGTCGAATGCACTGACAGACTGAGCTCGAATTGCCAGGCGAAGTGCATCCAATAACTCCGGCCATCGCTCGGCTGCATATTGATCGCACTTCGCTTTGTCAGCTCGCGGGGTCGGGGGACCTGCTGGAGATCGATACGTTTTGTGCTCCGGATTTCCTGTGTACGTGACTCGCTGCGCCAATTGATCGGGTTCGGGTGCCGTCTCAGGCCATGGCTCAATCTTTCCCTGACGGATTCCACGATGAGTTTGTGGTCGTCTGGACATCCTGCAGTACTCAGCGTGCGTAACGTCAAACTCGTTGTTGAAGTTCCAAGTGGAACTGCTCCCTCCGAATTCTATGAGTCAACTTCCAAGGGATCCAGTCTGTTTGATGTGTGCCAATTCGGCTGGCTCACGGAGATGGACTTCACTGGACCGGCCCCCGCACCTCACGATTCCGGGGTCTGTGACGCCCTGGGAATATACTTGTTGTACCACTCGGCATAGTCTTCGCGCACCGGGCTGAAGACGTCGAGCACGAGGGCCGGGCCGCCAACCGAGCGGGCCCGGTGCGGGACGTTGGGGGGAATCAGGAACAGCGATCCCGCCTCACAGATGCGGGTCTCGTCGCCGATCGTCAGTTCCATTCGCCCTTCCAGCAGGATTCCCCCCTGCTCGTGCGGATGGCTGTGCAACGGCACCTCGGCTCCCTCATCGATCTCGAGATACGAGAGCATCAGGTTCTGCCCGTACGGAATGCGGGTCCTGCAACCGGGCAGAATCTCGAGAGCGGGGAGTTCGCGGGGATTGATGAAGGGCATCGGCGACCAACGGGTGGTACGGGAAAGGTGGGCTTCCGCGCATCAGCAGGAGCGCGAATGACAATGCCCCCGTGAGCGGGCCGAGGGCGGCCGGTTCACGGGGCATACGAAACAATCAACGTCAGGATTGAGGCGGCCCCGGGGGAGGGTCAAAAGAGATCAGGGTGCCGACAAGATTGTCAATTCGGCCACGGGCGACATTCCCCTGGGCGAAGCGCCAGGGTTGGCTGACGACCTCGGACCGGACAATGACATTGCCCGTGGTAAACAGACCGCCTCCCTCGCCGGATGAACCCAGGATGACATTGCCGACAATCCGGGCGTCCCGTGCGAGGACAAAGGGAGCCTGGTGAAGATACACCCCGCCACCCTGCGCAGCCTCGGCGTTGATCCCGTTGACCACGTTGCCAATGACCCGGGTCCCATCGATGCTGATGGTACCCGAAAGGCTCAGGCCTCCCCCTTGGGCAAATGCCGCCGGCCCGGCACCCGTGCGGACGACGTTCCCCTGCACGAGACAGTTGCTCACCGCGACCGGATTTGTATTCGAAGGGGAAGACTGCACGGCGATTCCGCCTCCAGCAGCCGATCCTGCCTCCCGACTCCCCGCTCCTCCCTGCACGACATTCCCCACGATGGTCGAGACCTTGACAGTCAGGGAGGAATCGAGGCTGTAAACTCCACCCCCGATCGCCATTCCCCCGGTGTTCGTGTTCAACACCGTGCCTGCCGCTCCCTCGGCACGATTCGAGATGAGGCGGCAATTCTCAAGTCTCGTCGAGCCGGAATTGCTGTTGAGCGTGCCTGGTCGGGTGGCAATCGCTCCGCCGAAGGCATTCACGGTGTCGGTCGTTCCCCGGGAAACGCCCAGTGCCCGATTCAACACGAAGCTGCTGTCCTGTGCTTCAAACGAGCTGCCACCAAGGTTACCGACCGCGCCGCCATAGTTCTGCAGAGCCCCGGTCACCGTGTTCTGTGTGAAATGGCAGCTGTAGATACTGGCGGCGGAATCTGTCACATTTCCGATCGCCCCTCCAAACGCATAGCTGGTCCCGCCAGACGCGGTGTTGTCTCGAAACGTGCAGTCGCGCGCCACAAGCATGGCCTGGGAGGTGTTGGCCACCGCTCCTCCCCCCACGACGTTGGCGCTGCCAAAACCTTCACCCGTCGATTCGGCCCGATTGCCCGCCAATGTCACGCGGTCGAGTGTCAGGAACGAGCCCTGATTCAGAATCGCTCCCCCCCGGATGACATTGATGCCAATCGCGTCGGTTGTTGTCTGACGCCCGTTGATCAATGACAGGTCCGAAATCGACACGGTCGTCCCCGGCTGGATCTGGAAGATGCGGCTGGCGTTGTTGCCACTGACCGACAACCGCGCGGCCCCCAACCCCGTGATCACCACCGCATCGCTGATCACCACCTGGCCGGTGGTCAGCACGATGCTTCCCCGCAGCCGATTGTCGAACTCAATCGTATCACTGCCGGGCTGGGCATTCGCGGTCTGTACGGCAGTCCGGAGCGAGCCTGGTCCCGAGTCATTCAGGTTCTGCACCATGATGGAGCTGAGCAGGACGCGGCTCTCCAGGCAGTCGAGTGGCCCGGCGAACCTCCTCCGACACCGCGTCCGACGGTGTGCTGCAAGCAGCCGATCAAACCACGAACGCAATGACCACTTCGCATGTCGCATGGGTTTTCCCGCTCCGTCAGTAGAAATCCGATGTTCGCAATTGCTTCACCAGGCTCCGACACACGGGAAACCGACGAACTCAATCGCGTCGAGAGGCCTCACTCCGAGTGATGGCTTGGTAACGGGCGGCAGTTTCGCGCGAAAATCCCTTTGAAGTCAATCGCAGTTTTTCCGCCTGGAACAGCGAAACATCCATTCCGGGGACCTGTCCGGGGCTGCCTCCGAGGACTCAGGCCGTCTCACGGGACGTGTGCGTGCCGCCCCATGCGCACGAGGCGTGCGAAAGTCGCTCGGTCCAGACGTGGGGGGCGTCACCGCAAATCTATCTGAGGTCGGCCGACTGCACGCACAGCCGGCGGAGTCGCTCGGGATGGGGCTCGGGGCTCTCGGCTGCGGCGACACCCGGGGTTCCATCGGCCAGGCGGATCAACTCGAGCGGCCGCTCGCAGAGATCCTCGTGGTAGAACCGCGAGCTGGGGAAGATGTCGGCCGGGTACGTGAAGTTGTCGAGCATCGCGAGTGACACACACAGCGACGCCCCCAGGGCGCTTTCCAGCATTCCCCCGACCCAGCACGGAATTCCCCCCTCGGCACACAGCCGATGGATCTCAATCGCATTCGTCAGACCCCCCACCCGACCCGGCTTGATGTTCACCCACTGGCAGCTTTGCTGCGCCAGCGCCTGGCGGGCGTGCCGGGGATGGGCGATGCTCTCATCCAGACAGACCGGGGTCTGGATCTGCCGTTGCAGGGCGGCGTGATCAAGCAGGTCGTCGTGCGGCAGGGGCTGCTCAACCATCGCCAGGTCAAACTGGTCGATCTGCTGGAAGAGAGGGAGATCGGCCAGCGTGTAGCCACTGTTGCAGTCGATGTGAAAGACCTGGGTGGGAAAGTGCCGGCGGACGGCGGTCAGCATCGGGACATCCCACCCCGGACGAAACTTCAGCTTCACGCGCGGGAACTTCCGGTCGACCGCCCCCTGGATGGCCCGCAGCAGGTCCTCGAACGAATCCATGACTCCAAAGTCGGCTCCCACGGGAACTTCGTCGCGCGTCGCTCCCAGCAGCCGATGCAGTGGCGTGTTGGTCAGACGGCTCTGCAGGTTCCACCAGGCGGTGTCAAGAATCGCCTTCGCGAACGGGTTTCCCTTGTAGATCGCCAGCCGCTGCTGCAGGGCGGCCCCCGAGTCAATCTGCTGGCCGAGCAACGCCGGGGCCAGCCATTCCCTTGCACACGCAAAAATGCCCGCCCCCCACTCCGGGCTGTAACAGGGAGCGGTCAACGGAGCGCTTTCACCCCAGGCGTGAACCGAGCCCGAGGTCAGCCGGCACAGCACGCTGTGGCAGGCCACATCTTCGCCATAGGCGGTCTTCCACGGGTAGATGAGAGGCATCGCCACGTGGAACAACTCGATGCGGTCGATCTTCATTGGTCTTGGATGTACTTCCAGAATTCTTCTTCCCCGGCATCGGACGAGTTGGGCCCGGGATCGGAAGAGTTGGGCTTGGAGGGAGGGGGAGCACTCGACGGGCGATTCGTTGAGGCTGGCGGGACCGGTCGCGGCGACTCGGGAGTGGGGCGGGCGGGAGCAGTGCCGGGCTTCAGCGGTGGCTTGGCTGCCGGTGCCGCGGGAATCCCCCGCACCGAGGGACCGCGGGGTGCGGCCGGAGGAACCGCCTCGGGGTGGGTTGCCGGAGGCCGGGGCGTGGTTGCGGTCGGCGGAACCGGACGGGGGATGGGGGTGGGGACACCCGTCGGCCTGATCGGGACCGGCTTCACGGGAGCCGGCCTCGTGGCTGTTGGGACGGGGCGCGGGGGGACGGCTGCACCCGGTGTCGCGGCGCGGGGTGTGCACCGCGGACATTCCCCCCGGGCGTTCAACGGTTCCGTGCAGCGCGGGCAGAGCATGATCGCCGCTTCGCTCAAGACCGATCCGGTGGGAACGGAAGGTGGTGCCGGCGGTTTCGGAGATCCCGGAGAGACCGAACCGGGGGGGCGCGTTCCCCCCGCGACCGGAGGCTTCACCGGGATCACGGCGGGTTTCGCGGGTCTCGCTGTCGGAGGAGTCGCGACCGGGAAACTGTCGGGTTCGTCGTCGAGCTTGAGAACGAGTTCGGCATCGGCCTCGCGCGGCACCTCGTCGACGGGTGTCGCACCGGTCCCACGGGAGGCGGGACTGCCCGCTGCTGGAGTGCTTCCTGCGCGCGAGATCTGCACCCGTGCGGCCCGCCCGCTGGAGAGTTCCCGGGCCGACACTTCGACCAGGGCACTGGCGTCGTACGAGATGGTCACCTCGACCTGCGACTCGGCGGGCAGGTCGGGGGGAAGTTGATCCACCGTGCACTGCCCGATGGCGACATGCGGGTCTCCCGGTTGGGCTCCTCCCTCGACGATGGTGAGGGTGACCCGTTTCTGGTTGGGGACCACGGTGCCGAAGACCTTCGTGGCCGAAGCGGGAATGGGGGTGTTCGCAGCGATCAGCGCGTGCGGCACCCGTTCGTTGGTGGACACGTCACGCACGAGAATTCCCAGCGACCGCGCGGTGACGCTGCGCTGTTTCATCTTTGCCAGGCGTTCGGCCGCCCCCTTGTCGCGAATCGCGAGGGCCAGGCGGTTCTGGTCGAGCAGCATCCCGGCATAGCGGGCCGCCCCCTGGGCGATCGACTGATCGGGCGACAACTCGTTGCTCAGCGTCGTCCCCCGGATGGTCGCCAGCATCTGCTGCACCATCGGCATCCGCGAACTTCCCCCGGTCGCCAGCACGGTGACATCCAGGTGCGAGCTCCCCTTCCTGTGCTGGTCGACCAGTTTCTGGGTCAGCTCCTGCGTGCGGCGCAGCAGGTCGGCGGTCAACTGGTGAAACTGCTCGCGCTCGATCTGGTACGTCTTGCGCTTCCCGGCATGCTGGACGATCAGGGCGGCCTTCGGACGGGCTGTCAGGCTGCGCTTGCACTGCTCGACCTCCAGTGCGAGTTGCTGCAGGCTCTCGGGATCGCTCATCGGGTTCACCCCGAAGTCCTTGCGGAACTGGTCGGCCGCCTGCTGCATGAGCCGCTGGTTCCAGTCCATCCCTCCGAGGTACAGGTCGCCGGTCGACGCGATGATCTGCACGTCGTTGGGGAGATACTTCACCAGCGTCAGGTCGAAGGTTCCCCCCCCCAGGTCATACACGAGAAACCGCTGTTCGTCGGTCAGTTCCGAGAACCACTGCCCCTCTTTGCCATAGACATAGCACAACGAGGCCGCGACCGGCTCATTGATGATGTCCACATGCGTGAGCCCCGCCTTGAGCCCCGCCTCGATCGTCGCCCGCCGTTGCCGGTCGGCAAACTGGGCGGGAACCGTGATCACCGCCCGTTCAATCGGCCCGACCAGCGGGACGGCATCTCCCAGGACCTTCTGCAGCACCTTCGCCGCGACGTCGACCGGGGTGTAGACCTTCCCCCCCAGCCGCCATGTCTTGTCGGTTTCGCCCATGTAACGCTTCGCGTCGCGCACCACGTCGGCCGGGTGCAGCAGGGCACTGCGCAGCGCCTCGGTCCCCACAATCACTTCATCGCCGGTGTCCATCACCACCGAGGGGGTGGCGAATTCCCCTTCGCGGTTGGGAATCGAGACCGCCTCGCCCCGTTCGTTCAGGTAGGCAATGCTGGTATAGGTGGTTCCCAGGTCGATGCCGACGGTCTGGATGGTCTGCATGGCGTTTCAACCGCTGTGGGGCCCCGTGGTGCGGAGATTCTGTTCCGCTGCTGTTCGACCATTTTATCACCCCTGCCGGGGGATCGCCCAGTGCCCCTCGCGATACTTTCGGCCCAGCAGGGTGGTGGCCTCGGCATCCCCGGCGATCACCCGCTGCTGGGGATCGTATTCCAGCACACGTCCCACCCGGGCCGCGATGTTGGCGAGGTGAACGAGCCCGGCCGACAACACTCCGGCCCGCACGTCGGCGTTCAGCACCTGTGCCGGATCTCGCACGCAGGCGAGAAAGTTGTCGTGATGGGCGACCAGGTCAGCCTGCCCCGCCATCTCGGCCACGAGCCGGTTCCGGGGGCCGTACAGCTTCCAGCCGACGGTGTGTCCGATGATCAGCATCCCATTGGTCCCGTAGAACGCCGCCCCGTTTTCGTAACCTTCCTGGACGTAGGGGGACCAGATGCGCTGTTCGAAGATCAGTTGCCGGGCTGGCCCGGAATGGTCGGCCCGCGGATATTCGAACACGGCGTACTGGGTATCGGGAAACTGCATGTCATCGTCGAAAAAGTACTTTCCGCCGAGGCAGGCGATGCGGGTGGGGTGTGTCTCGGCCCCCAGGCCCCAGACCGCCACGTCGATGTCGTGGACCCCGTCATTGCCAATGTCACCGCACCCGAAGTCATACCACCACCGCCAGACCCCCGGCAGCAGGTTGGGTCGGTACGGGACGTGGGGGGCGGGGCCGAGCCAGAGGTCGTAATCCAGTTGTAGGGGAGGTTCGGCTGGCTGCTGCCGGCCGATCGTGCCCCGTTTCTGGCTGTTCCAGGCCTTGGCGACGAGGATGTCGCCGATGTCCCCGGCACGCAGGTGGTCGATCGCCGCCCGCACCACGGCCGTGCTGCGGCTCTGGGTGCCGACCTGCAATCGCCTGCCGCTGCGCCGGACGGCCGCCTCGAGCGCTTCTCCCTCGCGCAGGTTGTGACAGCAGGGCTTTTCGACATAGAC
>DNUF01000199.1:16841-26093 GCA_003508595.1 Planctomycetaceae bacterium | reverse complement strand
GCCGTTCCCCGGGCCGCTTCGACAATGTCGGCCGCCGCCCCGCGCCGCGATGCATCGACATCGCACACCCACGCGATCTCGACGTCGGTCCGGGCGGCGAGCGCCTTCACGTGGCCGGTTCCCATTCCCCCGGTTCCGATGATGGCGATCACCACCCGCCGGGGCGCCTCGTCCGCCAGTGCCACGCGGGCTCCGGCCAATACGGCCAGACCCGCCCCGGTTTCGTGCAAAAAACCACGACGATCGAGCACCGACATCGAATGGTCCTCCCCGGGAATGACCGGGAATGAAGGGAATCTCTGGACGACTGCAATCTGCCTGGTGCAGCGGGGTTCGCTGCGGCGATCCCCACACAACAGCCCCGCGAGGTGCGATCCCGCCGCGGGGCGTGTGGTCTGGGTCAGCGCTTGGGCTTGGTGCTCTTGATACCTCCACCCGCAGGTTTGGGCTTGCCCGCGTCTCCCCCGGCGGCCGGGGCTTCTGACGGTCCCCCACCTGCCGAGGCTCCCGTGATGTGAAAGATCGAACCGATCGACGGCAGGGGGTAGCGGATCGACCAGATTTCCTGGCTGCTGGGATCGGGGGCCTTCACCTCCAGCACGATGTATTCGCCACCAATCTCGGTGATGCGGGCAATCATCTTGGCCCGGTTGGCATCGTCGTCATAAGTCCGCAGCACGACGCGACCGCCGGCATCGTAGGCGGTCTCGACCATGTCACCGACCTTCAGGCTGCCAAAAAATCCGCGGTTCCCGCCAATCTGGGCAGTGCTCGCACGGGGGCTCATCCAGCCCGCCAGGCCAATGCCTGCGAGTACGCACAGCACGCCCCAACCCCATCGATTCCGCATGACGAGTCTCCTCTGGATCAAGGTGAAGTTGCCTCGGGTCTATATGTCGCACGCCACGGTCCCGGCGAGGGACCAGTGCCGGCGGGGTGTCGGCCGCTTCTCCGGTTGGTTTCGGAGGGGCAGGCGTCGGGTTCAGTGACTCGCCGCCTCGGCCATTTCGCCGGCGTGATAACTCGACCGCACGAAGGGGCCGCTGGCGACCAGCGAAAAACCGAGCGTGCGGGCGCGGGCGCCAATCTCGTCGAACTCTTCGGGGGGGAGGTAACGCTCGACGGGCAGGTGGGCGGGGGAAGGCTGCAGGTACTGCCCGAGCGTCAGCATGTCACACCCCACGCTGCGCAGGTCGGCCAGCACCTCGAACAATTCGTCGATGGTCTCTCCCAGCCCCAGCATCAGCCCGCTCTTGGTCTTCATGTCGGGGGCCTGCTGCTTGACGCGGGCGAGCAGGTCGAGAGTCCGCCGGTATTCGGCATTGCGCCGCACGCGGTGATACAGCCGGGGGACTGTCTCGGTGTTGTGGTTGAACACCTCGGGGCGCGACTCGATCACCCGGTCGATGGCGGCCGTCTTCCCGAGAAAGTCGGGGGTCAGCACCTCGATGGTGGCCCCGGTGCGGGCCCGCACCGCCAGCACGCAGCGGTAGAAATGCTCGGCTCCCCCATCGGGCAGGTCATCGCGCGTCACCGAGGTGATGACCACGTACTTCAGTCCCAGTCGCTGGGCGGCCTCGGCCACCCGTTCGGGCTCGTCGTGTTCCAGAGCCTCGGTCTTCCCCTTGGGAACCGAGCAGAACCCGCAGGGGCGGGTGCAGACATTCCCCAGGATCATGAACGTGGCGGTCTGCTGCGACCAGCACTCGGTGCGATTCGGGCACTTGGCGCTTTCACAGACGGTTTCGAGCTTCAGGTCTTCGATGACCGAGCTGGTGAACATCATCCCCGGCTGGGGCAGCGGGCGCTTCAGCCAGGGAGGGAGGCGGCGCCGGGGAGCCGGCTGTTCCGCGGGAGTCTGGTCCAGGATCTCAAGCATAAGTCACCAGACGGCGTGTCCGCCGCAACAGGGGATGCCCCGTGAAGACGTGGAAACGCGAAAAACCCAGTTCCTGCGCCAGCCGGCGCACCAGGCATTCCCGCACGGACGAAATATGGATGGGGCGCTGGCGATCTTCGGCAATCGAGGTCTGCCGTCCCAGCCCCGCATCGACCAGCTGGTACAGCCGGGGGGAGGGATTCACATTGAGGAACAACCCCTGCCGTGACAAACCCGACCGCACCGACAGTCCGACCTGACCCACCTGCCCCCCGCGGGTGGCAATGGAGCCTGTCGCGGGAAACGCCTCGGCACGCAGTCGCTGCTCGGTGCAGGCCGAGATCGCCACCCGGGTCAACAGGTCGCGCAGTGCGGCCACAGACAATCCGAGGCGGTCGAGTGGAACGAGCGGATACATCGCCACCTGTCCGGCGGCATGCATCAGGGCCCCACCTCCACGGTTCATCCAGCGCACATCAATCTGGCGGGCGGCAAGATCCCCCGGCTCGCAAAGGATTTGCGAGCGGCTTCCCTCACGGCCCATCGAGATCAGCGGCGGATGTTCGCAAACCAGGCAGATCGCCCGTCGATCCACACGGGTGCGCAGTTCGTTGGACAATTGCTGTTGCAACACCTGGGCCGCATCGAAATCGACCAGGCCGAGCAGGTAGACGTCGAGTGCGTCTCCCCCCGCCTGTTGCCAGATTTCGTCGGTGTGTGTGCTCATGATCTCGTCTGCGGACCGGCGACCTGCCGGGCCCTGCCACGCTGCGTCAACCCTGCCTGGGAAGTCGCAGCCGAAACGGCCCGCGTCGCCCCGACACGAACCTTCAGTCTACTCGTCTGTCCAGGGCACCTCAACGGCGACTGCTTTCCGTTTGGTGGACGGGTTCTGTTCGCCAAAGTGTCGGTTCAGTCCTGCGGTGGCCCCGGAATGCGATGGGTCGTGAAGATCGCCACCGTGCCGTTGGGCAGGACAGCACCACCCTCCCAGTCCGCAGAATCGTCATTCGAGATCCGGTGCCGCGGCAGACATTCCTGTCGACAGTGGTTTGGCCTGCCCCCCAGTCACAGGGGCACTCTCCGGGTCGGAGTGGCAGCCAGGAAAGCAGTGCTGACGAAGTGCGATCCCGGCCCATGGACCGGGGTCTGCGATGTCGCCGTTTCGGCGGATGAGCGCGAGCGTGAGTTCGGGTCAGTCATTGACCGGGTTGTGGCCAGGCTTTTGCCCGATTCCGGCAAAACATTTCCAGGGGGGTGAAATGGGAGGCACGAAACGGTTGTTGATGCTTTCTGCGTCGTTTGAAGGGGGGTGCGGACGCACGATTTTGGACCGTTCCGGGACCATCCCGGAACGGGGTCGGGAACAAGTCAGGGAATCTCCGAAAAAGCGTTAAAAACCGCATAAGACCAACTTCAGAACCGGCAGTTGTGCAACGTGGGGACCGTCGCTGGTGGGGGGTTGACGGTGTAGGGGGGGGGCCGGGTAGATTCGAAATTCACTACAGGCTGCTGGATCGAGTTCGGCCTGCGGGCGACCGCGCGAATCCAGGGCTGGAGTCGGGTCTGGCTGTCCCGGCAGGATTCTCGCGAGGATGTCATGAACACCAGGTTCCAGGTCACCACCCCCGGGTATGGAGCGAAACCAGGCCAGTCCAGGGTCCCCCGGTTTTTGTTGCGGGATGAACGGATCGAGCTCGGGCTGGAAGTGGACCACACCCGGCATGAACCAGTGCTGTTGATCGGCCATGGCAGCTCGGGGACGAGCATCTGTGCGGGACTGATCCGCAAGTACTGTGCGGTGGCTTTCGGGAATGAGAGCCAGTTCATGTTGCGGCTGGCCCGCCTGTCGAAGAATTGGGGTGACCTGTCCGATCCGCAGGTGCTGCGGGGGGCGGTCGACCTGTTGCTGCAGGAGCGCTATTTCCGGAAGGCGGAGCGGGTCTACGGTTTTCACCCGACCGCGGAACAGATCATCCAGAAAGTCGAGCAGCCCACAATAGCGGGCATCTACAACGCCCTGTTCTCGCTGATGGCCGAACACCAGCAGACCGACCGATGGGGCGACAAGAGCCCCGATTACATGGAGCATCTCCCCGAATTGGCGGCGTTGTTTCCCACGGCCCAATATATTCTGGTGGTGCGTGACGGACGTGATACGGCGCTGTCGGTCATTCCCCGCTACTTCGGTCCGAACAACCTCGTGGCCGCAGCGCTGGAATGGCGTGAGATAGCCCGGCAAGGCATGGAATTCCTCCAGACCATTCCCGACGACCGCAAGCTGGTCATCCGTTATGAAGACATGATGGGCAAGCCGGTCGAGACCCTGAAAACCGTCATGGATTTTCTCGGCGCTCGACCCCGTGATCCGCGGATGTTCGAACGGGTCACCCCGATGGTGCAGGAAGAACTCAAGTCGGACAACACCGACAAATGGAAAAAGAAAATGTCGGCCCGGGATCGCGAGATCTTCGAGTCGCTGGCCGGGCCCGAGTTGAAGTTCTACGGGTTTGAGACCGAGTTTCCCAATCCGCGCCCGGCGTCGGGACTGCAACTGGCCCTCTCTCCCTGGCATGACCGCTTCATGCGGACGTTTCATCCCCGGTCGTTCGGCAACAATGTCTACCGGTTGGGAGTCCGGGTTCGCGATTGGTGGAATTCCGGCCGGCTGCAGTAGATGGTGTCATATCGCCGTCCCTGGCGCATCCCGCGCACGCGGTGGTTTCTGAAACCATTTGGCCCCGCATTCCCACGCAGTCTCCCGGATTGGCCTCCGTGTTTCGGGAAGGCAGTGCGGGCGGGGAGAGTACGACCGGTCGCGCGGCCGCATGGATGTGAGCTGTGATTGTTGTTCCAGTATTTTCCGGTCGTTGTTGCTATTCTGGGAGCCCGCTCGCCACCAACCTGGTGAGGTCGTTCGGCGCCTCCCGATCATGTCCACCCCACCGATCCACGAAACTGATGTGCTGATTGTGGGAGCGGGGACCGCCGGGTGCGTTCTCGCGCGCCGACTGGTCGAGACGACATCGGCCCGGGTCTTGCTCATTGAGGCCGGCCCCCGCTACCCCGCCTGGGCGCTGGCTGCCCCGCTGGCGGGACTCCGGTTGCGGCCCCACTGGTCGTGGCAGCATCAGACACTGCCCCAGGCGGCGCTGAATCATCGCTCCATTCCCATTCCCATGGGACGCGTGGTGGGGGGGACCTCGTCGGTGAATGCAATGGTGGCCGCCCCGGGCCCCCCGTCCGATTTCGACGACTGGGCACGGTTGGGCTGTCCGGGGTGGAGCGCCCGGGATCTCGCGACAGAATTGGGGGAGGCGACCCTCAGGGACGGGGGGCTGCAGCATGCCGCAGGGCTCCCCATCGGCACGCCGACGTTTGAGTCCCCGTTCAGCACCGCCTTCGTCGCCGCCTGTGTTCAGTCCGGGTTGCATCACGAGCAGCCCTTGACCGGGACTCAGGCACAGTCGTGTGGCGTGTTTCCCCTGTTCCAGCAGAAGGGACAGCGGTGCTCGACGGCGGGACGCCTGGTCGGGCTCGAACGGCATCCCCGCTTCCGGTTGCTGACAGGTCACACCGTGCGGCGTGTCCTGTTCGCGGGGCAGCAGGCGACGGGGGTCGAACTCCAGTGCGGAACCCGACGGAAAACCGTGCGGGCGACCGCCGGGGTCGTTCTCTCGGCGGGGGCCCTGCAGACTCCCACGTTGCTGCAACTCTCGGGGGTGGGCCCGGCACTGTTGCTGAGGGGGGCCCAAATCGACGTGCAACTCGATCTGCCTGAAGTTGGCGAGGGATTGCAGGATCACGTCGGAGCCCCGGTTGTGATTCGATCCGCGGTGCCGTCCCCTGGCCGACCGTCACGCTGGGTGACTGCCGCCCTGCAGTGGCTCTGGAACCGGTCGGGGGTGATGACTTCCAACTGCTGCGAAGCGGGATGCTTCCTGGGGCCGGCGGCAGGTCTGCCCGAGGGGGAGATTTTCACGCACTTCCAGACGCGCCGGGCGGCGCAGTCGGTCGAAATGATGTGTACCCTCCTCCGGCCAGCCAGTCGGGGGACTGTGCGGATTGATCCTGCGCACACGGCTGGTCCTGCCTGGATTGATCCCGGTTACCTGTCGGAACAGGCCGATCGGGACGCCCTGCGGGAACTGCTGGTGCAGGCCCGGCAGATCGCCGCTCAGCCGGCACTCCGGGAGTTTGGTCTGCAGGCCGAGTTGCTCCCCGGTGACCAGCCGCTGGATGAGTACCTGCGGGCGTATGCCACCACCTGCCATCACCCGGTGGGTACCTGCCGCATGGGAACCGACCCTGGAGCGGTCGTTGGTCCCGATTTGCGGGTGCACGGTCTCTCCCGGCTGTGGATTGCCGACAATTCCATCGCCCCTGTGATTCCCCGTGGTCACACAGCGACGACAGCCCTGGTGATTGCCCTGCGTGGTTCCCGGCTTATTGCCGCACAACTGGACGGTGAGGCAGGCGGGTCGCCGCCGCCGCGTCCAGCACTGCCACGTTCTCCAGGGGGGGCAGGCGATCCCCCGCCCACTGACGCAGGCGCCGCAGGGCTGCGCGGGTGACTGCATTTCCCAGAGGACCGCGGACGGCAGGGTGAAGGACCGCCGCCACCTGGATTGGTTCAACCTGGTAACCGGCATGCCGCTTGAACTGCTCGAGGGAGTGCTGTGGCGGCAGCATGATCCTGCCGAGACTGACCCCGGTGAGCCCCTCGCGGCGCATCATGGTCCGGGTGAATTCGTGGAACAGCAGGTGTGCACCGCGCAGTTCTTCGGCCGCCTGGGAGCGGTGCATGACCAACCCGGCACAGTTGTCGCCGCGGTTCCACGCGATCAGAAACGCAATCAGCCGCGTGTCGTGAAAACACCCAAACGCCTCGAGCCCCTCCACGCGTGCCGCGGCCTCACAGACCCGACTCCACCCTGTGGGTGTCAGAATCGGACTCTCGCGAATTCCACGTCGCCGCAGGGTGTCGAAGTTGCATTCCCCGGCCCCGGTGCGCAGCGTCTCCCAATCGACGGGCCGTACCACGCACGATCTCTCTCCCCGCCGCACATGCTGGCGAAACTGGCGCTGCAGCGAATGCGGCCCGTAGTCACGGTCCCGGACCCAGAGTGTTCCCCCTGCGATGCCAGTCGGTTCGGGGGTGGGAAACACTGCGGCCAGCCGCCGAGTCTGCCGGAGCAGGCCATCCACCTCTTCCCGGGAGGCCTCAATCAATGACGAACAGGGGACGCAGGTCAGCGAGAAGCGACCGACATCAATCCACAAGACACCGAACGCGGTCTGCGTCTGGTGTCCCAGGGCCTGGTAGAACTCCGCCAGGGGATGGTCAGCTACGGGCATCACGCTCGTCTCGGGAATCGGGGGAAGCATCGTGTCACTCCCGCCACTTTATCTCTTCCTGGGCCGCTCCACACTTCGCTGTCGGGCACGTTTCATTTTCTGAGCGGGCAGTTTTCCGGCGCGGTTCGCTCCAGGTCCTACAACCGTTCCGACTCGGCAATGGCAGGTCGAAGCCGGGCGGAGCGGGACCGACCCACCGGTGGCGGCCCCTGCAGCCTGCCCCGCCCGGGGGGCCATCCCGTATGCTGACAGCGCCCCCTGAGCCGCTCACCGCTGACCGTTTCGTGTTCCGGTTTTTCCTGGTGCCCTGCATGATGCCTCCCCCCTCCCTGCCGCGCCGCCAGTGGCTCTCAACCCTCGTCGCCGCCGGCCTGGTCCGGGCGCCGGCACCCGCGCTCGCATTCGCCGAAGAGCCGGATGTCTTCCTCCCCCAGCGCCACCCGCTGCTCATCACCGACAACCCGGTCATCGCCGCCGCCCGTGATGCCGGGCTGGCCGTGCTGCAGCCCTCACAGGCCGACCTGCACAGGGGGCTGACCCTGCACCACGAATCGTTCGTCTTCGACTTCTATGGCTTCGCTCCCCGGGCGGCGCTGGATGTCGGCCGAATGACCGCCGCCATCCAGGCCGGGGCCTCTCCCCAGGAACTCGACGACCTCACCGAGGAACTCGCCATGCTGGGTGCCCTGCAGCAGCCGGCCGAACGCCGCGAGCTGGCCGAGGCATTCGCCTGCAGCGGGGTCACCGCCCTGTTCCAGAACGCCGGTGAGGAAAGCCAGGACCCGCTGCGCCTGCTCAAGCGGCTGGCGCGGTTCACCCACCTCGGCGACCAATTGCGCGAGCACCTGGTCCGCGCGACCGCACCCGACGATTTGACGGCCGCGCGAACCACCGGGAAACACGCCCTCTACCTCACCGGCAATGGCGTCCCCCTGCGCGGCCAGTTCCAGACGGTCGAGGAAGAACTTGGTTCGATCCGCCTGTTTCACCAGTTGGGTCTCCGCATGATGCATGTCACCTACAATCGACGGAACCTCCTGGGCGATGGTTGTGCCGAGAAGTCCAATGGCGGCCTCAGCGACCTCGGCCGGGCGGCCATTGCCGAGATGAACCGTGTCGGGGTCATTGTCGATGTCGCCCATAGCGGCTGGAGGACCAGTTTGGAGGCGGCCCAGGCCTCGACCCGCCCGATGGTCGCCAGCCACACCACCTGTGCCGGCCTGCAGCACCATATCCGCGCGAAACCCGATGAGGTGGTGCAGGCGATCTGCGAGACCGGAGGCCTGATCGGAATCTGCTGGATCGCTCCGTTCCTGCAGGGGACCGGCGACCTGGCAGCCCTGCTGGACCACATCGATTACGCGATTCGGCGGTTCGGCAGCGAGCATGTCGCGGTTGGCACCGATGTCGCCCATCTGTCGCAGCACAATGCGGCGGCTGTGAAGCAGATCCCCCCCCGCGCCCCGAGCCGGACCCGTTACGAAGCCCTCTGGCCCGAGGGAGCGCTGGGAGGCAACTGGCCCCGGGCCAACAGCCTCGCCTGGACCAATTGGCCCCTCTTGACCGTCGGCCTTGTCCAGCGGGGCCACAGCGACGGGACAATCCGCCGGATCCTCGGGGAGAACGCCCTGCGCGTCTGTCGCGCCAATCATCTCGCACCCGCGAATCCCGCGACCCCATGATCGCGGTCTGGTGACCGTTCCGACCCTCTTTCTGCTGGCGGATGGGTATGCACACGTCACTCGTGGTGGCTGGCCTCACGGTCACCGAACCTGCCGCGGAGATCGCCGCCGACCCCCGGCTGCTGTCGATCTGTCGGCAGTTGCAACTGTCACAGCGTGACTGGCAGTTTGAGTCCTGGGCCCACCTGCGGGACGATCTGCGGATGCGCGATGCGGCGCAGTCGCTGCTGCGGATGACCGGCCGCCTCGATCGCCTCGGGCGCTATTCGCACGGCGGCTTCGATTTCTGGTACACCGACCGCTGGAACAGCCGCCCCGAGTTCTGCCGGGGGT
>DNUF01000199.1:8068-16644 GCA_003508595.1 Planctomycetaceae bacterium | reverse complement strand
CGGGGGTGGACCAGCGTCTTCACCGAACCGCACCGCGAAGACCGCACGTGGCTGTATCACCGGATGCGCCGGCGGGATGATCCGCCGTTGTGCGACCCGGCGCGGCCGGTCACGCTCGTCGCGGCACCCAGCACGTTGCTGCACAACCTCCGCCACAGCCGGACACGCACCGATTGCCTCACCGCCACCCTCGCCTGCCAGTTGCTGGCGATTGCGGCCGTTCGGTCACCGGCCTGGCAGGATCGGCACTTCGCACCGCCGAACGACCCCTATGTCGGCTATCGCTTCATCCACGACTGGTGTGAGGAACTTCCTCTCGAGGAGCCCTGGCTGCCGGGAGATGCGTTTTGCTTCATGAACCCGAATGATTACTGGGCGCGATGCCAGACCCGGCTCGACCAGCTCTCCCGCCGTCAGCGCAGGAGGCTTCCCTGGGACTTTGGCCTCTGGACGGCGCTCAACGGCCTGCAGGGTTTGGGACCGGGGGAACAGTTCGCCGGGCTGGGAATGCTCCGGGACCTCACCGGTGCCGGGTTGCGGGAGGAGTTGCGGCAGGCGTACGAGCGGGACACGGGCCTCCGCCTCTCCCGGCTGCAGGCCGAGACCGACGTACGCATCACCCGCCGGTGGCGCCTGCGGGTGTTGCCGACGGAATGACGATGCCCTGCGGTCGCAGGTTGCCGAACCACGTCGGAGGATGGGCCGTGGTGCGGGGAGATCGTTCCGATGGGCCATCCGGGCCGCCTGCCGGCGTGTTACACTCCAGTGGTTGTCCGTCCCACAGTTGTGGTCCGAATGAGGGCCGCGTTGTCGCCCGAGAGCCCGCGTTGTCATGCAGAGCGTTGTCCTCCATTTCGCATCCCCGCCCCAACCCGATTACGGGGCCATTCATGATCGGGCGGAAGAACTGTTGGGGGAGTCGCTCGACTGTCCCCCACCGGGTGACGTGAAAAACGCGTTCGCCCTGTGGCACAGGGCGCATCCCATCACGTTGAAGCAGGGGACGATTTACCCGCAGACCGCGCTGCTGCGTGCCGACCAGCCGGTCAAACTCGAGGCCCTGGCCGAGTACTTTCAGCAGTCGTGGCAATGCCGCGACGCGGCCGAACTGGTGGCTCCCTCCCGTCACACGCTGCTGGTGGTCGAGATGATGGCCCAGAGCCTACCGGCCATCGAGCGGGTCCGGTTGTTTCACGGGGTCCTGCAGGCGGCGATCGAGCTGACCCGACCGATCGCCCTGCAGTTTCATCATTCTCAGCAGGTGGTCCGCACGCAGGACTGGCTCGATGCCGTCGGGGAAGAACCGGTGCTGCGTCCCGGCACACTCAATGCGCGGTTTTTCAACATTGCGGAGACCGACGGCGACATGCTGATGGACACCCGCGGCCTGAAGGAACTTGATCTTCCCGACCTGCAGTGTCACTTCCGCGACCTGGATCCGAATGAGCTGAGCCGGGTCTTGTACAACACGGCGATTTACCTCTTGGAACATGGCCCGGTGATCGAATCGGGGCACACCATCCAGGGGATCGAAACCGGATCGAAGTGGACCTGCCAGCTCGAAGATGCGCTGATCCCTCCCGCGCGGACGGTCCTGGATGTGGATCCGGGCCCTCCTCACGCGGCGGGGACCCGTCAAGGATGAATGGACGACCTGGAGGCCGGGAGCCGTCCCGGTCGCGATTTTTCGCCCCGGGTGGTGGAATCAGATGTATTTTTCACCCCGGACCACCGCGACGGGACTGAGGTAGGCAATCACGGCGAACTTCGGGAAGTAGTCGTTTGCGAGCGTGGCGAGCAGGCGGTCGGCCACGACGGACGAAACGATCGTTTCCAGCTTGATGTTGGCCCCCAGGGTTTCGCTGACCCGGCGGTGCCGGGAGCCAGCCCCTTCACATTCGGTCAACGTATGCCCCCTGGCCCCCGCGCGCTCGAGTTCCGCGAGCAGCCGGTCCTTGAGAATTGCCTCGCCGACGATGGTCAGCAGCGTCAGGTTGGTGGTGTGCATCACGGCATTCCTTTCAGTGGGTGGCCAGCAGGGTGGCCATGCGGTAGTACAGGGGAATTCCCACGACGATGTTGAAGGGGAAGGTGATGGCGAGGGCCGACGTGAGATAGAAGGTGGGGTTCGCCTCGGGGAGTGTCATCCGGACCGCGGGCGGGGCCGCGATGTAGGACGCACTGGCCGCCATGGTGCCAAGGACCGCCGCCCCCCCGATGGACAGTCCGGACCAGTGGCCCAGGCAGACTCCCAGGCCCCCGTGCAGGACCGGCACGATCATCCCGAAGGCCAGCAGAAACAGTCCCACCGATTTCAGGTCACCCAGGCGGGCCCCAGCCGCCAGCCCCATTTCGAGCAGGAACAGGGTCAGGGCCCCCTTGAACATTCCCTCGAAGAAGGGTTTCACCGGTTCGTAGCCCCGTTCACCCATCACGCAGCCGACGAACAGTCCGCCGACCATCAGGATCATCGAGCGGGAGGTGAGCACCTCGTGGAGCACTTCCGACAGGGGACGCGGGGTTGCGGTGGATGGTGTCGCGGCGTTCCGGGCGGCTCGTTCACGGGCCATTTGGACCGCCCCGATTCCCAGGGCGGCCTGGATCCCCGGGATCTCCAGCAGTGTCAGCAGCGTGGGCATGAATCCTTCGGCCGGGTGTTTCATCGTCTGGACAAACTGCTGCGCGGCGATGAAGGTGACTGCCGAGACCGAGCCATAGTGGGCTGCGATCCCGGCGGCATCGGCAATCGGGAAATGCCCGAGCCGGCGGAGGATGAGATAGGCCGTCACGGGGGTGATCAACCCCAGCCCCACGGTGACCACCGCCGGCCAGAGCAGGGTGTTGAGGGGGGTGTGGGACAGTTCCACACCCCCTTTCAGCCCCAGCGCCAGCAGCAGGTAGATCGACAGGGAGGAATACAGTTCGCGGGGGAGCGACAGCTCGCTTTTCAGCAGGCGTGACACAATTCCCAGGACGAAGGCCAGCGCCAGCGGCGAGGCCAGGTTGACCTGCAGGACTTCCCACATCGACAAACACCCCCCCCATCAAAAAATGATGTGCCGTTCGCGTACGAAAACACGCGAAACAGATTTCGTGTAATGATAATCGGAAAAAGAGGGCTGTCAATCCCATGAAATCCGCCGTTTGTCCTGGTGTGCGATTCAACCCCGGTGCCCGGGAGGCGAATCACCCCCGCCCCCAGGCTCTGACGTGACCGGGACGAAGGGGCTCGTGGCGGGAGACACGATCCGGACGCTGGTTTTGTCAGCGATTCCCCTGCGACGAATAGACCGGATTCATCCCGACCTTCCACCGGCGACTCTCCAGCGGGTGACCGAGAGACCGGAAATGCGTCCGCAGCTCGGATTCCAGCTCGTCTGCCAATTCGGGGCGGGTCTCCGCGAGATTGACCCTCTCTGCGGGATCGGTCGCCAGGTCGTACAATTCGCGCTCGTTCGATTCGAGCTTGGGCCACGTGTCAGCAATCGGAGGTCAGTCATGAAAGGCCTTGTGTCGGGCTGGATAGTGGAAATCTGCAAGGAGGGGCTGGCTGGCTGGATCGCGGCGTCGAAGGCTATGAATCCTGACCCAGTTCGCGGTGAGATCGACTTCGATCCGGACCAGGCGGTGGCACCAGACCGGGCTGACATCGAACGAGTGGCCCAGTACCTTGCCCCGACCTTTCCTATCGGTTGCGCGGATCAAGATCACCCTGCCCTTCAACGGGCGTTGAAGATCGAGTTTCCATCGCCTGGGGAATGGCCGACGTCGCGGCGCATCTTCTATGCGGACTGCGTGACGAAGCCTGTGGGCCGCCACAATGCGTGTCGATTGAGCCTGAACTTCCGCGAGGTCACGGAATATGAATCGTCTCCATACCGCGTCCTGCCAACGACGATTGAAGGCTTCGATGTCTGCCTGGAATCCCTTGGTCAATGGTGGGGCGAAAATGGGAATGACGCCCAAGGCAAGACACAGACGTGTCACTCGGCCAAACGTGGCGGGCCAGACATGCGGACCATGAAACACAGTATCGTTGTCGAACTTGGCATGGGCCGGGAGGTCCTGCTCCCGCCAATGCGTGATCAATGATTCGACCGTTGTTTTCGCAGTGATCTGCGCAAGTGGCCAGGCAGCGCAAAGTCCACCATGTAGACGGATCCCAGTCAGAACATTCACGTCCTGACCGCCGCGAATGACCAGATCCTCGACGATGTCGAAGCTGTCCACGTCGCGACGACCAGACGCCACCTCCGGGAGAGACCATCCTGGCGGAGGTGCTTGGCGACGGATCCTGCGAAGTCCGTCCAATGCCCCATTCCGATCCAAGATCCGCCCGATCGTTCGGACTGATGGCACATTTGCTTTCCCCAATGCCAACAGTTCTCGATGAATCGCTGCGGCACCATATTCACCCAGATCACTCTTGGACTGAAGCTGCTTTCGCAAGCGAAGCACCTCTTGCTCCATGCCGCGCTTCGTTCTTGATGCCGCGGACCGACAGCCAGGGGCACGAGACGCCCAGTCGACCTCGTTCAATACCAGGGTGCCTGCCCGAGCCACCGAGCGCTGCACAGTCGACAGCGTGACGCGATGCTTTTTCGGGACGGCACGCGATGACATTCCATCGTGGACATCGGACACGATCATCCGACGCTTCGCTTCAACCGTCTTTTTGTGCCCATGACACACCTCGCCAAGGAGTTGGACAGGAAAGCTTTCCCATAAGAAGACTGACCTCCTGATGGTGGCACTTGACTGACCTCTCATTCATGACACTCCGAGCACCACGGGGACCGCGAGTGACCTCCGATTACTGACACTTGGCCTCTCCTGCGAATCCCCGTCATCTCAGGTGATCGAGCCGATTCCGGGAGATGGAAAACCGAATGGTGAGGATCCGCTTTGGCGGAGGGCAGGTAAGACGAAGCCTCACGGGAGGCGCTCGGTCGTCTCGCAGATCGAGTCGGCACAGCCTCTGGCGGTCGTGGGACTCGTCTTTCGTGGTGGTGAATGCTGTCGCGAATTCCGCCGTACCGAATGGAGCGAGGCGAACGAACTGCCCCAGCCACGAAAAACGTGACACACGGGTCCAAACTGTGTCGGTCGGGTGGGGCCATCCCTCTGTAAAGCTGCGACTTGGCACCGTCTGGGGCGGCATTGTTGGAATCGACAGAAATATCGACGCACACATTGGTGGCAGTGAATCCGGAGTGATCATCATCGATGGGGTGGCCACGCCGGCTGCGTCAGGACTCAACGTTGACTCAAAGGGTGGCCCCTGTGCCTTTTGTATCGGCTGCTGGCCTGACCATGCGAAACGCGATTGGCAACGCGTTCACGCACCCTCTTCGGGGTGCTCGGCCTTCTGGGGGCGGGCGACCGGGGGTGTCGCTTCGCTCAACCCCCGGCGACCCTCTGTGATCCCTCCGGGATCGGGGACTCGCGATGAGCGGACCAATCGTGGATGGAAACTTCATCGACCTGGGCTGTTCGGCGACAGGGTCGCCTGAGCCGGTTCAGCGATACTCTGGGAAACCTGGGAAGCCTGTCGGCACCCGTTGGCGTAAGAACACAGCAAAACCAATAATGGATGCAACCTGGAAGCCACGCGCGACGTTGGCCGACCAGGGGATGCCCAGGGCACTCCTGGCAAGTGCAATTGGTGCCAGCTCTTTCAGACCAAACTCCCGTCTCAACACCGACCAGACATGAACGAACGAAGCGAATCGGAGCGAGACCACCCTGGGCTCAAGGGAGCTGAGACCAGGCCAACCGAGACCTACGTGATTCGAGGTGGGGTGGCAGGCCGCGAACGACTTCGCCTTCTCTCCGAGGTGATGGGTCCCTCCACAGGGGCGCTATTGAATGAGGTGGGCGTGACGGCCGGCTCGAAATGCCTCGACATCGGGTGTGGGGGGGGTGATGTGACTTTTGAACTCGCGCGAGCGGCTGGGCCGACCGGCTTGGCCGTGGGAGTCGACTTCGACGAAACCAAGCTGGACATCGCTCGACGCGAAGCCAGCCAACGGGGATTATCGAACGTCGTGTTCGAGTCACGGGACGTCACACAGTGGAAGCCCGATCAACTGTTTGATCTGGTTTATGCGCGGTTTCTGCTGACACACCTCACGGACCCGCAGGCGTTGGTCTGTGTCATGGGCGACCAGACACGTGTCGGCGGCGTGGCCGTCGTCGAGGATATCGATTTCCGCGGCCACTTCAGTGAGCCGGAGTGCCCGGCCCTCCAACGATACGTACAGTGGTATACCAGTTCGGTTCAGCGCCGCGGTGCCGATGCCAATATCGGCCCACGCCTTCCGGGGCTGCTCCGCGAGGCTGGATTCCAAGACGTTCAGATGAGACTCGTGCACCCCGCGGCCCTCGTTGGCGGCATCAAACTGCTCACCTGTGTCACGCTCGAAAACATCTCAGAGGCTGTGTTGCGGGATGGCCTCGCAACCGCCGAGGAACTGCAGGAGGCACTCGACGAACTCTACTCCTTTGCACGAGATCCTCACACACTGCTCGGTGGACCACGCGTCTTTCAAGCCTGGGGTCGGAAAGGAGAACCCCGCGCGTGACGGTCCACACTGCAGGAATTCGTCCGACAAGACCGTCGACAATCCCTGATTGCCGGAAGTTGTGGAGCCACCTGCTATGACATGCCCAGCGCGGCCTGCGGCCGAGAGAGGAGCCGGGAGAAAGTGGAGAGGAGAACGGAGGTCTCTTCGAAACAAACGCTCTGTGGCCATCCTGGAGGGATACGTTGACCGGGGGCCAGCCAATGTTTGGGCAGCCGGCAGAGAGCGTGAGTGCCGCCTGGTTGAATGCGTTGCAAGGTTAAGACCGCATTCGACCTACGAAGATTTCCGGGTTTGTTTGCAACAACGGGTGGCCCCCGCCGCTCCTGCCAAAACCAGCGCCGCGGGAGCGCGGACCTTCGTGTCCGCCCGCTGGGCGCGTGTCTGATAACCCACACTGGAAGGGGGGGCATGGCTCCCCAGATCGGCTGACCCCTGACCGCGCCGTGTTGCTTCGCGACGCTGTCACGCACCCCTCCGGGGTGCCGGCATCGTATGGGGGCGGGTGACCGGGGGTGTCGCTTCGCTCGACCCCCGGCTCATTTCTGTGATCCCTCCGGGATCGGGGAGCCGCGATGAGCGGACCCATCGGAACGGTACCCAACCAACAACCCAGGACCGCGAGAGACCACAATCATCGCCACGGGAGTGCGGACCTTCGTGTCCGCCCGCTGGGCGGCGGATTCTCGATATCTCGGCCTGTGGGGGGCGTACCCCGTTGATCGCGACGCTTCGGGAAGGAGAATCTCAATCCAGCCCGGAATCCATGATCGCCTGCGAAGAGCAGAGCCTACTTAGAACTACCTCTTCGAGGTAATTCCGATCCAAGTCCTGCACCGTACCGTACCGCACTTCGCTCCCCAGGGAGCCCACAAGCACCCGCCGTCGGTGACCAGGAAACCCAGACGAAATGCGTCTCAATTTCGCCGATCCCGCCAATTGTGCTGCCTCAGCGGGAAATCGAATTTCGTCGGGGCGGCGATGATGACAGGACGTGGGCGACATCCTCTCGGGAAACCTCGCGATTTTGGTCAAAACACAGGGCATCCGCAGGACGCCCGGGAGCGGAGAGGGTGGGATTCGAACCCACGGTGCCCTTTCAGACACGCCGGTTTTCAAGACCGGTGCATTCAACCGCTCTGCCACCTCTCCGAGGGCCGTATTCTAACTTGGCCCCGACCCGCTTGGGTAGCCCGGCACACTCGTGCAGACAGGTTTCCCACCTGTCTGGAAATGAGGTCGCCCACCACTCGACCTGGCCCCAACGCCGGCCAAGACTCGCCAACGGGAACATTGGAAAAGAGTCAATTGGAAGGCGCGGCGGAAGGGCTTGTCTGGCCGGAAACAGGGGCCGGCCCAGTCGAAAACCGGGCACCACAATCCTGCTCCAGAAACCACCCAAATCG
The DNA here is from genome assembly GCA_003508595.1 of Planctomycetaceae bacterium. Classification (GTDB taxonomy): domain Bacteria; phylum Planctomycetota; class Planctomycetia; order Planctomycetales; family Planctomycetaceae; genus UBA10511. The sequence goes on along the minus strand of DNUF01000199.1, from coordinate 8,654 downwards.
CCCTCTTTGCCGAGGTTCCAAACGCCTCTTGACCCTCTCGGGCGTTCCGGGGTATCACCCCGCCCCCTTCCTCCAGGGGGCGGGCCAGACGCACGGGTTTCGACTTTGTCGGGCCTGAGGCCGTCTGCATCGCCTCGCCTGTTCGCCTCTTCTCCCGGCACTCCCCCTCCCCATGAACCCGTGGTTGAATTTCACCACCCAGGTGCAGCAGCGGTGGGGTCAACTGTCGACTCGACAGCGGGCGGCATACGGGGGAATCCTCGGCGTCGGACTGCTCGCCGGGGGATGGTATTTCACCAGCCAGCCGGCGACTCCCCCGGGAGTCCCCCTGTGGGGTGGCAAGGCTTTGCCAGCCGCGGAGGTGCGCACGGCCCAGGCGAAACTCAAGGAAGCCGGAATCGCCAATGTCCGGGTCGTGCAGGGGCAATTGCTGGTTCCCGCCGACCAACTCGCCCACAGCGAAAGCGTGCTGCAAGCGCTGGCCCCTGTGACCGAGGCGAACAGCAGCCGGTTCGAAAAGGCGCTCGGGCAGGCCGCCTGGTCCGTCAGCGAATCGCATCGTCAGGAACTGCTCGACTCGGCCCGC
>DNUF01000199.1:7540-7695 GCA_003508595.1 Planctomycetaceae bacterium | reverse complement strand
GTCAGCACGTTTGGCCTCGCTGGTCCACAGGATGTTTCACTGATTGAATTCGGCCCCGATGGCGCCCAGCTGGTCCGGCATGCCGACACCCCGGCCCCCGGTGGCGCGACACCTCCCCGTCCCCTCTCGCCCCGGGAAGACGAGGTCGAGCTGGT
>DNUF01000199.1:0-7235 GCA_003508595.1 Planctomycetaceae bacterium | reverse complement strand
GGGGCCGCCCGCCTCGCCACCGCCGCCCAGCGCACGCAGCCAATCGGCGAAGAGCCCAACGCGCCCGCTCGGCGTGCCCCGGGGTCTGCCGCCCCGCGTCCCTCCCAAACTCCCGCCACCCCGCGTGATTCGCTGCAGGAGCGACTGCAACAGCAATTGGGCTGGATTCCCCAGGTGAAGGTGGATGTCACCGATCGGCCTGTGGCCGACGGCAACTCGACCGATTTGCCCGGTGCCGGGAATTCACTTCCCTCGGCCCAGACAGGCCGCCCGCCGCAGGTGACGGTGATCATTCCCAGTGTCGTCACCCGGTCGCTGCTGCAGCCGGGGGAACGCCCCGGGGGAGCCGAGGGAGTCACCGGCAAGCCGCGACGGTCCCGCATCGATGTTCGCCGCAAGGTGGAACAACTGGTCCGGAAGGAACTGCAACTGGGTCCGCGGGTCCCCGCCCGCGAATTTGTCACGGTCACCTTTCACGAAGACGAAGTTGCCGGGGACGATGTCTGGTCGAACCAGATCACCTGCTACCTCACCGCGATCGACTGGCGGCGGGCGTGGCCCTGGGGGGCGGGAACCATCTCGGGATTGGCCGGCGTGACCCTGCTGGCGCTGCGTCGCCGGCGCAAACAGGCAGCTGTCGCTTCCCCCGACACGACCGTTTCCAGCGAATCGTCGGCCAGTGAGGCCGCGAGCGGTTCTCCCGAGGCGACGTCGCGGTCGGCCCCGGCGGGGAAGGGTCAAAACAGCGAACGTGCTGAGGGGGAGACCCCCGTTGCGGCGAAGCCTCGCAACCGATCAGTCTCTCCCGACGCCGCAACAGGCACCGCGGGCGACACTGGAGATGACGAGGCGGCAGCGGCTGTCCGTGCCGTGCCGGGCGAGTCGCAACAGTCGGAACTCGCGCGGACGGTTCGTCGTCGCAGTCGGCACGAGCGGGATGCCGACGAAGAACAGGCTACCGGGTTCGATCTCGATTCAATTCGCCCACCGCGGGGAACGGGGGGCCTGTCGGGGGGGGCACGCGGTTCGGGAGCCGACTCCCCCGCACCTCCGGCGGCCAGCTTTACCCAGTTGCATGACTGCTCGGCCGAAGAGTGGCACGAACTGCTGGAGGAGGAACAGCCGCAGACGATCGCGGTCATTCTCTCGCAGTTGCCCCCGGCCCAGTCGTCGTTCGTGTTGCGGATGATGCCGGCGGCGAACCGGCTCGATGTGGTGCGGCGCATGACGGCACTTGAACAACCCGCCCCGGCGGTGCTGCAGCAGCTCGCGACGACACTGGCCACCCGACTGCGGCAGGTGCGGCAGGTCCGGGCGACGCATCCACTCGGCACTGCGGGGTCGGGTATGGCTGGAATGGGCACTTCCGGTGTGGCCCCCCACAGTCAGGCAGCGGCTCCCTTCCTGGTACCGCATGCGGCGCACTCCACGCCGCCGGTGCCCCAGCTGCGCCACCTGGCCCGCCACATGAGCCCGCCACCTCCGGCAGAGCGTCCTGGGGGTTCACAGCCCATCGACCGCCGGCCCCAGCAGGCGGGTGGTGAACGTTTCGATGTTCGTTCCGGTTCCAGCGCGTTGCCGTATCGCCCGACACCGGCGGTGCCCGGGCCGACCGGCGGGGCTGTTCCCGAATCAACGTTCGCCGATCTGGCGATGCTGGATGACAATTCGCTGCGCGAGTTGTTTGCGCAGTTCGACGTCGAACACTGGGCGGTCGCGCTGCGGGGGGCCGAGGTGTCGCTGGTCGCCAAGTTGACGCACGCGCTCACCGCCGGCGATGCCCAGGGTTTGACGACGGCGGGGTCTCAGCTCGGGCCGGTGCGACTGGGCGATGTGGACGCCGCCCAGCGGGCCATTGCCCAACGACTCGCTCCGCTGCGGTACCGCGGACGTCGTCCGGGTGGCCCGGCGGGTCATTCCGCCCCACCGCGTGAGGATCTGACATGAACCTGCTGCGCACGACCGCACGTGTCATCAAGGGGGGGGGGCTGGCCACGCCTGCCGCCCCGGCACCGCCGCCGCATTCCTGGCCAGGGAACGGAACTGGGTATGCCAGCCCGGCCCACGATGTCTCAGACGCCAGCCTGCTGCTGGAGGAAGCGCGGGCCGAGGCTGAGCGGCTGCGCGACGAGGCGCAGGCCGAGGGATATGCGGCCGGATTGGCAATCGCCCAGGACCAATTGGCTCGGGAAGTCGAACGCCGGGCGAGGGAACTGGCAAGCGATCTGGCAAGCGAACTGGCGGCCGAGCAGGCCCGCGAACTGGCCGAGCAGCAATTTGGCTCGCTGCTGGCGAATGTGGGCGAACTGGTGAGTGCCCTGCGCCGGCAACAGGCCGAACTCGCAACCCGGTGGGAGCACGAACTCACGCTGCTGGCGGCCCAGATGGCCGAGCGGCTGATTGGTGCCGAATTGGCCCGGCGTCCCCAGGGAGCAATTCCCCTCGTGCGCGAGGCGGTCGCCCTTGCGGCGGGTCTGCCGCAACTGGTTCTCCGTCTGCACCCCGACGATCTCACCCTGTTGACGGGACCGGGCCATCCCCGACTTGTCCCCTCGGGCTGCGAGGTGATTCCCGATCCAGGCCTGCAGCGGGGCGGCTGCGTGGTGGAACTGGAGGGGGGAGAGATCGACGCCCGCATCGAAACCCGGCTCGCCCGGATCGTGGCGGAACTGACTGGCGACTGACACCACCGATTCACAACCCGATCGACCCCATAGACCTCTCTGGCATGAGCCTGACCCGCACGGCTGCGTCCCACCGCTCCCTGGTTTCCCCGGCCACGCGACCTGCGACCGCGGCCCCCACGCGGGCCGAGTTGCTCGCCCGCGTGATCCCGCTTGGGCTCACGGGGAGCGTGACCCGGCTGTCGGGGCTCGCCCTGTCGGTGGCTGGTTTTCCGGCCCCGCTGGGGGCCTGGTGCCGTGTCGAACGACAGGGGGCCGCTCCCCTGCGCGGGGAAGTGGTCGGATTTCACGACCAGGAAGCGGTGCTGCTGTGCGAAGGGGACCTCGCGGGCGTCCGGCCGGGCAGCCGCGTCGTGTTGGAACGCTCCACCCCCACCCTGCGGGTCGGACCAGCGCTGCTGGGACGGGTGCTCGATGGCTCCGGCCGGTTGCTGGACCAGGGGCCGGCCCCCGTGCTGCACGATCGGGTCTCGTTCCAGCCCGAGAACACGTCGCCGCTGGATCGCCCGCGAATTGAGACTCCGTTGGTGACGGGGATTCGTGCCCTGGATGGGTTTCTGACCTGTGGGCTGGGGCAACGGCTCGGAATCTTTGCCGGCTCGGGGGTGGGGAAGAGCGTGCTGCTGGGACAGATTTCCCGGCACAGCTCGGCCGATGTGAACATCGTCGTGCTGATTGGCGAGCGAGGTCGCGAAGTGCGCGAGTTTCTCGACGACAACCTCGGACCCGAAGGGCTGGCCCGATCGGTGGTGGTCGCGGCGACCAGTGATGAATCGCCCCTGGTCCGACGGCGGGCGGCGAGCGTGGGGGCGGCGCTGGCCGAGTACTTCCGTGACCGGGGACAGAACGTCCTGCTCGTGGTCGACAGCATCACCCGGCTGGCGTTGGCGCAGCGGGAGATTGGTCTGGCGGCGGGCGAGCCTCCCGCGACACGGGGCTTTCCCCCCAGCGTCTTCGCCCTGTTGCCGCGAGTGCTCGAACGGAGCGGACGCTCGGCGAAGGGCAGCATCACCGGGCTGTATACCGTGCTGGTGGAGGGGGATGACCCGCAGGAGCCGATTGCCGATACGGTTCGCGGAATTCTCGATGGTCACGTCATGCTGTCGCGGCGACTGGCCGAGCGCGGGCACTTCCCGGCGATCGACCTGCTCGCGAGCCTGAGCCGGGTGATGGGAGATGTGGTCTCCCGCGAACACCAGGGATCTGCCGCGCAGATCCGGCGGATCCTGGCGGCTTACGCGCAGGCGGAAGATCTGGTCTCGATTGGCGCGTATCAGGCGGGCAGCCGGCGCGAGGTTGATGTCGCCCTGGCCGAACAGACGAACATCCAGCGATTTCTCTGCCAGGACCGCGACGACTGGACCGACTGGCCCACCCTGCAGCGGGAACTCGCCACGCTGGCCCAACGGCTGGAGGCCGGGTCGTCTCGATCATGAGGAACTTCCCGGTGGGAACGGGGCGCGGTCACTTCACGATCGAGCAAGGTTGCTGCAACGGTTGTGACCATCTGACTGCGAAGAGGAAGCCGACCATGAAGAGCCGCTCGATGTGCGTCTGTTTCGCCGCGTTCTGTTTCGCTGCGGTCACCTGGGCCGCACCCGAAGAGTCGCAATCGCTGTCCCAGATCGTCGCGAAGCTGGGTTCCCTGCCGCGGGTGACGGAAACTCCCCATCGCATGGCCGACTCGACGGCCGCCTTGTGCAAGATTGTCTACAACACCAACATTCACGAGGGGGCGGGGGATCCCGCCTACTGCCATGTCCACGTGACAGAAAATGCGAAAACAACCCTGTTGTCCGGGGAGGGTTCCTATCCTGTCGGGACCGTGATCGTGAAAGCGAAGCTGGAGAACGAGAAAAGTCGCGAGGCGACCTTATATACAGTCATGCGCAAGCGGGAGGCCGGCTATGACGCCGAGCATGGTGATTGGGAATACGCAGTTCTGGATGGTCGGACGAAGCGCATTCAGTCGCGGGGACGAATCGACTCTTGCATGGACTGTCACCAGCAATACGAGTCGACCGATTTCGTCACTCGGGCCTATCTCAAATCCAGGTAAGGGGGAACCAGAAGATGCCCACCGATTGGTCGGCGATGATCCGGCTGCGCGAGAGCGAACGCGACCAGCAGGCGCAGCGGGTGGCAACGGCCGGACGCGAGCTGCACCTGCGTGAGGCGGCCTGTCGGTCGGCCCAGGACGCCCTGCAGCAGGCGCTCGAAGAGGCGCGGATGCAGGGGACGGGTGGAATGGTCGAAGTGCGGCAATTGGCCGCCCAGCGCGCCCATGTGGCCTGTTGGCAATCGGTGCTCGAGAGCCGCCAACGCGAAGAGGCGCACGCACATCAGCACTGGATGCAGGAGAAGTCACTTCTCGTGACCGCCGAGCAGCGCCTGGAACAGCTCGAACGCCTGTGGCAGCAGCAGCAGGCCGCCGCTGCCGCACAAGCCGCCAGACGCCAGCAGCACGAGCTGGAAGAGGTGTGGCAGGCCACGCGCGGAATCCACCGGGCGGCGTGACGGCCTGTGCGCGGTGCCACTGGCATCGCTGACCGCCACCCCGGCCGCGCTCACCGCCTGTTGCGGCGAAGCAGCGCCTTGTGAAGGGTGTCTCCCAGCTCGACGTAGGCATTGCCCCAGGCGTCCGACCGCAGGAATTGGACGGGGCGGTGCGGGTCCCCCAGGAAGGGACGAAAGATCCAGCTGCACTGGATGGCGACGAACACATACAGCACCAGCCAGCCGCGCAGTTGCCAGCGGTGCCGGGGATCACGGGCCACCAGTGGCACACACTGTCGCCGGAGCACGTGGTAGCCTGCCAGGCTGGCGATGGCAAACATGACCCCATTGAAGAGTGTCGCGTGGTGGTAGCGCGGGTGGTGGGCGTACCAGAAGAGGGTGTAGGGGGCCAGGCTGGCGAGCACCAGCGACGCGGCGGCCTGGCTGGTGCCAATGGCCCGCAGCACGTGCGGCAGATCGTTTCGCAATCCCGCGACACTGTTGAAGACCAGCAGCCCCGGCAAAGTCAGCAGCGTGCTGACCAGCAGCAGCAGGGGGACCTTCAGGGCTGCGAAGATCGGCTGGAGGAGACGCTCGGGGGCGAGACCCCCAAACGTCCCCAGCGCGAGCCCGTAGACCATGCCCCCCGCGACGATCGCCGCCAGCTCGTGTCGCCAGGTGATCTGGGCCCGGGCCCGGCCCGGGGGAGACGGGGCGGCACTCAAGTCGGTGCGGGGGTGCAGCAGTTGGGGGATCACCTCCCCGAGGCGAGGTGACATGGCTTATGAGTAGAGCTGGAGGATGGTTTTCAGGAATCCCATGAAGAAATTTCCCTGTCCGGGCGGGTGGAACCAGAGGAAGTCTCCCCCGGGATTTCCCACGAACGGTCCGAGAATCCAGCTCATCTGCAGCCCGACCAGCGCGAAGATCCACAGCCAGGTCCGCAGCACGCCGCGCACCTTGGTCGCGGGTGATTCTTCGCCCAGGTCGTTTCGCGGTTTGGTGGTCGCCAGTTGCTGGGCCCGCGTTCGGGTTGAGAGATTCGCCTCGGTGGCACTGGTCGTGGCGGGGGGAGTGGGCCGGGATGGATTGGTCGTGGCCGGCCACGTGTGACTGGTGCCCGCGTGACCGGTGGCTGGTTGGGTGATGTCTGGTTGGGTGCTGCCAGCCTCGATGTGGTCAGCCGAGCGGGGGCCGTCGACGGTCGCAGGCTCGGGTGTCGGCTCTCCTTCGAACAGGACCTCGGTGGGGATGTCATTCCCGGAGGGGCTGGCATCCGTTGGAGAGGGGTCGGGCGCGTTGGGGCGGGAGTGGGCTTGTGTGCCGGTGGAGTCCTCCGACAACAGCAGGCCGTGCATGGTCTGCATCAGGAACGTCCGGCCCCATGAGGCGGCAATGAGGAAGTTGGCCCCATTGAGCAGCACCATGAAGGGATGGCTGCTGGTGCTGAGGGAGAAGAAGACCACGATGGGGGCGAGGGCGGCCAGCACGGCAATCATGACCCCCAGGGCGATGATGGCCATCTTGAGCAGCGTTCCGGCCGACAGCCGCGAGCCGACCAGGGTATTGAACACATACAGCGACGGGAACGTCACCAGCAGGGTCAGCAGGAACAGGCACGGGACCTTGAACACGTTCACCACGAGTTGGGGATGGCCATAGTGAATCGTGGCAAACAGCCCCATGGCAACGCCGTAGACCGCCGAGAGCAGCAGCAGGATCGGTCCGATCTGGCGGATGGAAACCTGCAGTTGCCCGGTCTTCAACTCGTCCAGCCGGGTGGCGTCCCCCCGCAGGATGCGATCCAACGCACGAAACGCAGAGACAATCACGTTCAGTTCCTCGCCTGTCGAGATGGGAAAGGGGGGTGAAATCAGCACTTTGTTTTGCAAAGCATATCGGCATCCGGAATGCTTTGCAATACAGAGTTTGGACTTCTGTTGGCAGAATTGAGGCGACTGTTTGGTGCGTGAACAAACGAGAACCGGGCGCGTGGTCGAGCGCGCCTGTCGGCACCGGTCAGTGCCGGGGGCGACGGCGGGGCGGGGGGGTTCG
>DNUF01000041.1:3321-3631 GCA_003508595.1 Planctomycetaceae bacterium | reverse complement strand
GTTCGGGGCTGACCAACCACTTCCGCAAAACCAGACAGTCTGTGGCGAAACGCAACGGTCGTCGGGTGAGGGAGGGGCCCCCAGCCGTCAAAAACGGTCGAATCGGCGGTCAAACCTGCAAAAAACCGATTCGGCACGAAAACTGCGGTCTGGAAATCGAAGTTGCGTTGGTTTCTTGCCCGCTGGTCAGACTGTACACTTCCCGTTCTGTCTTGTTTCTCATTCTCGGGAGCCGTTCCATGAAAAATCGTCGTCCATTGACTCAGCCGAGCGCTCCCCGGGGTGGCTTCACGCTGATTGAATTGCTGGT
>DNUF01000041.1:0-3103 GCA_003508595.1 Planctomycetaceae bacterium | reverse complement strand
GCTGGTGGTGATCTCGATCATTGCGGTTCTCGCCGCCCTGATTCTGCCCGCGGTGCAGAACGCCCGCGAGGCGGCCCGCCGGGCCGAGTGCATGAGCAACATGCGGCAGATTGGTCTGGCCTTCCAGAACCGGGGGACGTCGAACACGAAGTTCCCCTCCTATGGTGTGTACTTCAACAACGGAACCTCCCTGGAACCGCGGTACTCGTGGTGTGTTGAGTTGTTGGCGCCGCTCGGACGGCAGGATATTGCCGATCGTTGGACCAACACGGCTGCGTACAACGTGGGGGACAACCTGGCGCTGTCGAGCCTGTCTGTGAAGATTCTGACCTGTCCGACCGACACGACCGCTTTTGGACTGGATGGCGGACTCAGCTTCGCCGTCAACGCGGGTTACTCGGATCTGTTGGCGGGATCTGCCGCTGCCGCTCTCCACTCGGCGGGTTTCGAGGCTTTGAATTGGAACAACACGGGTAACGTGAATGGTCCCACGGAAACCGCAGTCAGGGATCCGTTCGACTACAAGGTGACCGTTGATAGTGGAATGATGTGGATGGGAATCGTGCGTGGCACCATGGGGGCCAATGGCGAAGTTTCGCTGTCCAAGGTGTACAACGACGATTCGCAGTCGATGGACTCGGTGGCTGACGGTCTGGCGCAGACCATTCTCCTGACCGAAAACGTCAACGCCGGGGAATCGGGCGGCGTCCGTTCCTGGGCCAATCCGGACTGGCGGTCGAATGCCGTCGTGTTCCCCATCGACCCGACCTTGGGCACGAGCTTCAACTTTCCTGAACCGCGTCTGCCCCTGGTGTCGTCCACCAAGGTGGGTGGGATCAATGGCCAGACCGGTGGTGCTGAGGGAACTTCTCCGTTCCCCGCTTCCTTCCATCCTCAGGGTTGCAACTTCCTGTTCGCCGACGGCCACGCCCAGTTCATGAGCTCATCGATGGATGAGACGGTGTATGCCCGCCTGTTTACCCCCTCGGGAACCCGGCGTCGGAATCCGGACGTCCGTCAGGCTCCGCTGAGCGAAAACGGTTTCTAGTCGGCGACTGCCGGGAAACCCCGGAAAAGCAGCAGAAAACCGTGTGACATACCGGGTCAGTCGAATTGTTCGGCTGGCCCGGTTTCCGTTTTGTTCCACCCTGCCGGCCGACCATCCACATCGTCATTCCGCCGGTGGCCCGCGCCCGAAGCTTGTGGTATTCTCGCCGGCGAGTTCCCCCGGTTTCTCCCCCTCCGCCCGTGAGCCCTCCTGTGATGACCCGATTGCTGGTCCCGCTCTGCCTGGGAATGGTCTGCCTCTCGTCCGCCTGGGCCCAGGAGAAATCACCGGCCAACGAGTCTCAGCAGGCGGTTGTTGACGCGACTCAGGCCGATGCCGATTTCGCCCTCCAGGGGGAATACCTCGGCCCCGCCACGGCCAGCTCAAACCAGGGCCTGCAACTGGTCGCCCTTGGCGAGGGGAAGTTCCAGGGGATCCTCTACGGCAAGGGACTTCCCGGGGAAACCTGGGATGGCAAGACTCGCCTGGCGATCACCGGTGAAACGATCGGCGGCAAGGTCCAGCTCTCGGGGACGAACTTTCGGGGGACGGTCGACGGGGGCGAGCTCAAAGCCGACCTCGATGGTGTGGTGTTCACGCTCAAGAAGATCAACCGTCAGTCTCCCACCCTGGGCGCCAAGCCCCCCTTGGGAGCACTCATCCTGTTTGATGGAACCCATGTCGATGCCTGGGACAACGGGAAGCTGGTCGAGGGAAACCTGCTGGGAGTGGGCACCCGCACGAAGCAGAAATTCAAGGACTACACCCTGCACCTGGAGTTCCGCACCCCCTACATGCCGCATGCCCGGAGCCAGGGACGCGGCAACAGCGGCCTGTATCTCAACGACCAGTACGAGTTCCAGATTCTCGACTCGTTTGGTCTCTCGGGCGAGAACAACGAGTGCGGCGGGTATTACTCGTTCGCCAAGCCGAAGCTCAACATGTGCCTCCCCCCGCTGACCTGGCAGACGTATGACGTCGACTTCACGATGGCGAAGTACGATGCCAACAAGACGAAGATCAAGCCCGCCACAGCCACCATTCGGCTCAATGGCGTGATTGTGCATGACAAGTACGAGATTCCCAAGTTCAACGGCGGCGGTGGCCAGGCCGATGAATCCCTGCCCGGTTCGATCTACCTGCAGGATCATGGCAACCCGGTTCATTTCCGCAACATCTGGATCCTGGAGCGATGAAGTTGCAGTCAGAGTTGGAATTCGCGGTGGAAGTGGTGCGCTCGGCGGTGAAGATCTGCCGCAGCGTGCAGGGTCAGATTTCGGTCGGCAAGTGGGACAAGGGAGACAAGACTCCCGTCACGGTCGCAGACCTCGCCGTCCAGGCCGTGGTCTCCCGGGGGCTGCATGAGCAGTTTCCGAACGATCCCCTGATGGGCGAAGAGGGCTCGGAAGAGCTGCGGTCTCCCGAGTTTGCCGACCTCGCCCAGCAGGTCACCCAGCATGTGCAGACTGTGCGGTCCGACGCGGCCAATCCGGCCCAGGTGGCCGAGTGGGTCGAGCGGGGTCAGCACGAAATCGACCCCAACCGGCGGTACTGGGTACTCGACCCGGTCGACGGCACCAAGGGCTTCCTGCGGAAAGAGCAGTACGCGATCGCCCTCGCTCTCGTGGAACGGGGCCAGATCCTGCTGGGTGTGCTCGCCTGTCCGAACCTGCCGACGAAGTTGGGGACTGCCGAATCGCCGGTCTTCGGCCAGCTTTACGCGGCCGTGCGGGGCCAGGGGGCCCAGCGGCTCGACCTGGGGCCGAATGACGTGATTGCCCGCCGCTCGGAATTGCGGGTCTGTTCCGAGTCGAATCCCGCACTGCTCGATTGGGTCGAGCGGGTCGAGTCGAGCGACAAGAACCACGATGTGACGGCCCAGGTGGTGGAGGCGGTGGGAATCGTCCACGAGCCGCATCGCATCGACAGCCAGGCGAAGTATGCAGCCGTGGCACGCGGGGATGCCGCCCTGTACCTCCGGCACAGCCTCAGCAAGACCTACATTGAGAAGGTCTGGGACCATGCGGCGGGGGTGATCGTGACCGAAGAGGCCGG
>DNUF01000251.1:8938-27375 GCA_003508595.1 Planctomycetaceae bacterium | reverse complement strand
GTCGGTCGGCGGGAGGTGGACGTAGATCTTCACCTGGGAGGCAAGGCTCAGCATGGTCGTCCCCCCCCGGAAGGAGCCGTCTGACTCAGTACCGCCCCCACCACCAACCGCAGGACCTCGGGATCCTGCACCGGGACCTCCAACCGGGTGCCGTTGGGCAAAATGACTCGCAGGGCCGTGTCGGTCGCCGGTTCGGGCCGGATCCGCAGGGCAGCGAACGGAGCCGGCTTGCGGGGGATTCGGGCGGACACTGGGGCCCCCAGTTCAGGAACCAGCCCCGGGACAGCGTCTGCCAGCCGCTGCCGCCAACGATACAGGATCGCCAGGGACACCCCCTCCGCCCGGCAAAACTCCTCGGCGTTCCCGGGCCGCTTTTGAAACCGCCAAAGCCGTTCGATCCACTCCGCCTCCAATTGCTCGCGCCTATGTCCCGCCATCGCATGCACCCTCCTGATCTGGAACCTGGGGTCAAGCCCCGGAAACCGGTCAGGGTACGTTGGGGGTCAAGAGTGGTGGGGGTTGGCGCTTACGTCTCGAGGCAACGCGGGAATCAACCAGCGCGTCGCAAATGAAGATTGTCCTGCCTCAAGACCATGGGGCCGACTCTACCGAGGCTGGTCCCATCCCATTGATGAGATGCAATGGATTGTGTGATCTGTTCTGCCACTTCCATCGCGGCAAGGCCTTGGCGGCCATCAACTCGTGGAACACCCCTGGTGCGAACGGCAGAGAGGAAGTCAATCAGTTCGGCAGTCAATTGATCCTGTGGCGCAACAGGAATGTCGGATTGCTGAATGTATTGTCCGAAGACTGATGCTTTGAGTTGTTCGATGTTGCAGTCCGGTTGTCGGCTCCGCTCAAGCGGGCTTGTCCCATAAACCAGTGTTGCGGATGGACTCCAGGAGATGGCCTTGCGTGCTCCAAAGTCGATTTGGGTGCAGCCCGCGGAGCTCCAGGTCTGGAGACATCGGTTGGTCACTGGAGAAACCCGACTGGCGACCAGATCAGCCACGCAACCGCCAGGGAATAGAAGGCGTGCCTGGGCGATGTCGGCGTGGTCCCCGAAAATGGAGACTCCCATCGCATCAACTCGTTTCGGAGATTCTCCAACAAGAGACAAGATCAGATCGATGTCATGGATCATCATGTCCAAGACAACACTGATGTCGGTGGATCGGAACGAATAGGGACTCACCCGTTCGGCCCGAAGGTATTTGACATCTCGCAGATTGGGAAGTGCTGCCTCAAACGCAGGATTGAATCGCTCAATATGTCCGACCTGCAACACCCGGGAATGCTCGTCCGCGATTTCCACAAGACCTTGGGCGTCTGCGGGATTCATCGCCAGCGGTTTTTCGACAAAGACGTCGATTCCTGCTTCCAGCAGGGCTGCTGCGACCGGTTTATGGGCGATTGTGGGCACTGCGACAATCGCGAAGTCGATCTCGCCGAGAACGTCACGAAAGTCAGAAACCCACCTTGCATGACAGTTGGTCGCGACCGCTTCTCCGTTCGCACGGTTCGAATCGGCGACGGCGACCAGGGAGACTCCGTCCATCGTTGAGAGAATTCGCGCGTGGTGCCGGCCAAGAGCACCAACTCCGACGACAAGTCCCTTCAAGTTGGTCACGCAGCCCTCCGAGAGCGGGAATTCTGGTTTTCTGTATCAGCGGACTTGTGTCGGCGTGCTTCGCCTTGCCTTCCTTGTCGTCCATCCTTTTGGCGATCGAGGAAGTCGAGAAGCCGAAGGACCTCGATGGGAAGGCTCCCTGAGGCCTCCTCCAGCATTTCGTCACGCACGGAGTCAAGCTTCTTGAACTCACGGAAAATCAGTCGATGAACGCGGCGAATTCGGCTGATTGTTTCCGGGGCAATGCCGCGCCGCTGCATTCCAACCAAGTTGACGGTCAGGATGCGTGGGTCATCCGATCCGACAGCCAGCATATAGGGAGGTACATCATTGGGAACACGGCATCCGCCGCTCACAAAGCTCAATGTACCAAGTGTCGCGAAGTGGTGGACAACCGCATTTCCCGAGATGATCGCAAAATCATGAACATGCACATGTCCGCCCAGAAGCACGCCATTCACCAGCACGACGTTGTCATGCACATGGCAATTGTGGGCGACATGACTGTTGGCCATTAGCAGGTTGCGATTGCCGATTCGAGTGATGCCATCTTCCTTCTCTGCACCACGGTGGACAGTGACTCCTTCCCTGAATACGTTCGCCTCTCCGATTTCCACCCGTGTGGGGGCTCCGGAGAAGGCGTAGTCCTGCGGTTCGGCACCGATGACGCAATTCGGAAAGAAGCGATTCCCGGCTCCGACGGCGGTGTGTCCAACGATTGTGACGTGACTATCCAGGCGGCAACCTGGACCAAGAATCACATCCGGGCCAATGAAACAAAATGGACCGATCTCGACGTCGTCGGCAATTTGTGCTCGTGGATCAACTTCGGCACGTGATGAAATTGTTCGGGCCATTCGCGAGACTCCCTTCTGCTTGGCCTTGCCGCGGATTTGAGACTAAGCGGCCTTTGGGCGGTGACGGTGTATCCCGGCTTCGTGCGAGGACATCAGCCTCTGGATGAATTCCGCATTCAAGGTGTGGCCGGATCGGTGGGCTTCGATGCGTCCAGTGAGGCTGTAACCTGAAAGTGCGAAATCGCCGATGCAGTCGAGCAGCTTGTGTCGAGCGCATTCGTTGGGGGTTCGCAACTGGTTGTCGACCACACCGGTGGCATTGAAGATCAGCAGATCTTTTGCCGTTGTTCTGCGACCGTATCCCTGAGATCGCAACAATTCAGCTTCCTCCTCCAATAAAAAGGTCCTGGCGAAGACAATTTCATTGAGAAATGTCGCTGGTGAAATGTCGACTTCATGGACTTGCGGTGCAATTGGAGAGCCAATTCCGTAGTCGAGCGAGTAGCGGATTGTCAGTACGTCTCTGTTGCCGGGCAATCCTCGAATCGACTGTGTCGTGTCTCCCACGGCAACGGGATGGGCAATTGACATGCGCCGTGGAGATCTGTCGAGTTCGACGAGTCCCGCATGCAGAATGGCGTCCGCGAAGACCTGGCTGGAGCCATCGCCGCCCGGAGGTTCGGTGGCATCCAGTTCAACAACACAGTTGTCGATTTCCAGTGCGGACAGCGCCGCCATGACATGTTCGACCATCTCAACGACGGCGTTTCCTCGCTGGATCGCGGTTCGCCGTTGACGTCGCACGATGTGGCTCGAGAGAGCCGGGATGAGGGGTGATCCTGGCAGATCAGTCCGTCGAAAATGGACTCCTGTGTCGACCGAAGCTGGAAGGAACCGCAACCGAACGTTGGCTCCAGTCAGGAAGCCGATTCCGTCAATGGTTACTGTTCGTGCGATTGTGTGTTGGGCTCGCGTCGGCATTTCCGGGGTGACTCTGGCGAAGTGTTTGCGGGAAGCTATTCGGCAGCTGGACGAACCGCTGTCTTCTTCGCACCAGCCGCTGGGCGAGTGGCTCCTGCGGGGGTTACCGTACCGCCGGCCGATTTCTCATAGCGACGGTTCAGAACCTCGAGGACCGCATCGGTGATGTCATCTCGTTTGCGACTCCAGACAACTGGCTGGCTGAGTGCCATCTGGACCATCCGGGGGTCTGTGGATTCCGCTTCGTAGCGGGCATGGCGAATCACGAGGCTATAGCCGTAGTGATCAGCCACCTTGCTGACCGCTTCCTGCATCTCGTCGAACACCGTCCGGCTGAACTGGTGCTTTCGCCGCAACAATTCACGTTCCTTGGAGAGTTGGAAGATCTCGATATTGGTCTTCATCTTCGCAATCTCCGCCTCCTTCTTGGAGTAATCGGGACTGCCGGCCTTCAGCTCATTGAGAACCTTGAGGCTCTCATTGAATTTTTCCTTCTGGGATTTCAGTTCGGATTGGATCTGCTCCTGCTCCGACTTGATTTCCGCCTCGAAGTCCTTGAATTTTGAGTAACTCTGCAAAATCCGACCGACGTCAACGACAGCCACTTTGCCCGCGGCCTTTTCGCCCTTTTCGGGTACTGCGTTGGTTGGGGCTTGGGCAAGGAGGGCTGTGGTCTGGAGCGACAGCGCGGCGATCAGGCCGAGAATGGTTGGTTTCGAAAGCGTCACGGAAACTGCACTCCTTTGCAGGGATGACAGGCCAATTCCAACCTGGACAGGTTGTGGTGATGAATTGGGGGAGAATCGAGAAGGGAGGGGGCACGCCGGCCGCCGTCAGAGAGACCGGCCTCCGCGCCGGCGGAATGTCTCACAGTGATTCGAATGCGTCAAGACGATTGCAGAGAAGTCAGAGATCGATGGCAAAAATTTCAATTTTCCATCCAAACTCTTCTATTTTTGACCCCGGAGTCATCGAAAACCTGGATCGCAAACTGTCACCGTTCCGCGATGCTCGCCATTCAGCAGGGGTTGGCTCTCAGGGTCAGTGGCAGTCAATCGATGTTCGGGAGGGGGACATGTGTATCTCTGTTGCTGGGGAGCAGTCCAAGTCTCTTCATCTTTTTGTAGAGAGTTGTTCGATCAATGCCGAGTTCTCTCGCGGCAGCCTGTCTTTTTCCTTGGTGTTTGCGGAGAGCCTGTTCGATCAGGTCTCTTTCTGGTGCCATCAGGACTTGTCGCAGGCCATGTGAGATCAGGTCTGCATGAGGAACATCGCCAACCGGGCCGAATTCGGCAGGAAGGTCGGATTCGTGGAGGATCCGGCCCCGGGAGAGTACCACGGCCCGCTCGAGGACATTCACCAATTCGCGGACATTCCCGGGCCATTCGTACTGCCGGAGCCGCTCCAGCAGCTCTGGAGAGAGGATGCAGTGCGGTCGTTCCAGGTCCTGGCAGATTCGATGCAGGTGGAAATTGGCAAGGTTCTGGATGTCGGGCAATCGCTCCCGCAAGGGTGGTTGGCGAAGGGTGATCACGTTGATGCGGTAGTAGAGATCTGCCCGAAATGTGCCATGTTTCACCATCTCCAAGAGGTCCTGATTGGTGGCGAGAATCACCCTCACATCGACCTTGTGAGTTTTTGAAGAGCCAACAGGTTCGAATTGCCTCTCCTGCAGGACACGCAACAGCTTCCGTTGCAGTTGGTTGGAAGCGGTGCCAATTTCATCGAGGAAGATGGTGCCACCGTCCGCCAGGAGAAACTTTCCGGAACGATTCTGATTGGCTCCCGTGAAGCTCCCCGCAACGTGACCAAACAGCTCGCTTTCCAACAATGAGTCGGAAAGGCAACCGCAGTCAATTTCCACGAAAGGTCCATGTCGACGCGAACTTTGCTCGTGGATCGCCCGAGCAGTCAAGGTCTTGCCGGTGCCGCTTTCTCCAAGAATCAAGACGGTCGAACGGGAATCGGCGATTGACTCGATGTCCCTGCGCAGTTGCTGAATCGAAGGGGCGTTGCCCACCAAGCCGTTCGGGTAGGGGTGGGGAGAGAGACGGGATTCCGTGGTCTTCAGTGTCCGTTTTTGTCGTGACTGAGCGATCGTATGGGAAAGCCGGTCGATCAGTTCGGAATCATCAAAAGGCTTGGCGAAGTAGTCCGTGACTCCTTTTCGCATGGCCTTTACGGCCTGCGGAATCGAAGGATCGCCCGTCAGGACAAAAAACAGGATCTCCGGCTGTACCTGTCGGGCATGGGGCAGGATCTGGATTCCTTCCCCATCGGGAAGATTCAAGTCCGTGATCACGGCATCGTACTGATGCTGGTCAAGGCAGGCCTGTGCCTGCTGGCAGGAATGTGCGGTATCGGTGGAGAACCCCGCCTGTTCCAGCAGACAGGCCGTTGATTCACACTGATTGAGATCGTCTTCAATCAGGAGGATGTCAGCGGTCTTCATGTTCAACGATTCCCACGGTCCGTGCGAATGACGAGTGATCGTCGACGGGGACTTCCACAAAGGAGCGATCCCGCCGATTACGGGAAGTCTGCCACACGGTGGTGGCCGGTCAAAAAAACCATCCTGCTCGGGGGCTCGGATTCGATTTCCTCTTGGGAAGAATCCTGCCGTTTGTTGCTTTCATCAGGACTGTCCCAGCCGATGCAACCGTCGTATCCATGTGCTGAATGTTGGGTCCAAAGCTGATTCGGATGGCGAATTCGATCAGTGACCACAGTCGACGGCTTGTCTGTTTTCGGGTCAATGACCTTCGGTTCGGAATGGCGGGGGACATTGACCACGGTTGACTGTGTGAAATCCAATGCCGTTCGGGGGCGAGTTCCTTTCGGTTGACTGGGTGGCCGCCCGCCTGCAAGTATCTCGGGCTCACATCAATCCTGCTGGGGAGTCCTTGCTGATGGCCATTCTTGATCGTTTCTCACTGCGCGGCCGCATTGCACTGGTGACGGCTGGAGCTGGACCCCAGTTTGGAAGCAGTCTTTCCGAGGGACTGGCAGAGGCGGGGGCTACGGTCATCACCGCTTCGCGTTCCCTGGAGGCCAATCTCGAATATGCCCAAAAGCTTCAGGCCCGCGGGCTCGATGTGCACGGAATGCAACTCGATATCTGCGATTCGGGTTCCATCCGTGCACTCCATGATTCAGTCATTCAACGATTCGGTCGGCTTGATATTCTGGTGAACAGTGCGTTGGCTCGGAATGGACATGCGGGCGGGCTGGAAGATCAGACGACGGACCAGTGCCTCCGAAGTGCTGCCGGTGACTTTGCCGGCCTGTTTGAGATCTGCAATGTGTTCTTGCCGAACATGGTTCAACACAAGAAAGGGGCCATCATCAACATCTCGAGTATCTATGGGGTTGTTTCCAACGATCCTGGAATTTACCAGGGAACCAGCATGAAGCAACCACCCACCTATAACTTTGTGAAAGCCGGGATGGTCAACTTTACCCGGTATCTCGCCTGTTACTACGGCAAGCAGGGAATTCGGGCCAATTGCATCAGTCCCGGCGGCTATTTCAATCATCAACCGCAGGCGTTCCTTGATCGCTACTGCGAGCGGGTTCCTGTGGGGCGAATGCTTGAAAACGAGGACATCAAGGGGGCAGTCGTCTTCCTCGCATCTGATGCCTCGGAATATGTCAACGGACACAACCTGTTGGTCGATGGAGGATGGACCTGCTTGTGATTCCGTGGAATTGCTCGATAACAGGCTGGGAAATCGCTGTGAATCTTTGTGTCAGTCGATCCCGATTTGGGAACCACTTGTGACACGCTGAAAATCGAGCCTTATTGAGCTTCCGGGGACTCGGCAGGCAGCATGCCCAGGCGCACGAGTTTGGCCCGGCATTCATCCCGTTCCCGACTGCGGGGCAGGGGTAGCCAAGAGGGGTCCTGAGCGGCCAAAAAATCCTCTTCCGACCAGGTGCTGGATTGGGAGGGGCGAAGACGGACCATCAGCCGCTGGATCACCCCCACATCAAGCGCGGTCAGGTTCAGGGACCGAACGCGATAATCGCCGAACGCCTCCCAGGCCACTGGAAACAGCTTGGCCACAATCTGCTCGCCGATCGTCTGGGCGTAGGCCCGAATTTCTGCCTGAGCGTGCTCATCGCTGCGCAGCGCCAGGAAGTGGAGCAGGTTGTGAAGATCGATCTTCCAGTACGCCTCGGTGTACGTTGAAAGAGGCAGATCCTTGCGGGCCTGTTCTCGGGCCACTCCCGCTTCAAGCCGCTGAAGATAGAGTTGTCGCGCCTGGTGCTGAAAATGGTGTTCTTCAGCTGTCAGTTTGTCACCCAGGTCAATCGGCAGTTCGATTCCACTTCCCTGGCGGTTCTGCACCGCCTGAGTCCGCCACTCTCCGGGGGATGTGGTCTGCATCGAATCGATGGCCACAGAGTAGCGAGTGCTGTATTCATTGACGGACGCAGTCCGATGGCGAATCCATTGTCGCCAGCAATCCATCGGAACCCGGATCAGAAATTTCAGCTCCGCCATTTCAAACGGAGTTGTATGCCTGTGCCTGAGCAGATATCGAATCAGGGTCCGGTCATCTGACCGCTGCCGAGTCCCCTCTCCGTAGCTGACACGGGCTGCCTGAACCACAGCGGCGTCATCGCCCATGCAGTCGACCAGGCAGACAAAGCCATCATTCAGTACAGGGAACTTCTGCCACTTCAACTGCTCGATCGCCTGGGAATTGCTGGAAAGACTCACTGCACAATCCCCTGGCAATCCCAATCGGGTTTGCAATCGGTCCCGAAGGAATCCTGATACTGGCGTCGACGCAGGCGCGATCTCAATTCACGCCTCTGTCCGGAGCAAATGCCCAAGCAGGGCCAACACACCGGTTTCACCAAGTCCAATCGAATCACAGCTCAGCGACGAGTTGATTCCGATTCAAGCCCGGCTGAGAGGGGGATCTTGCCCCCCCCCCCTTCGGCCGGGTGATGTGAATTACTTGGTGGCCGTCACGGTGTCGAAACCTGGAACCGAGATCGAGGTGACCTGGATCTTGGTGTAGCGCTGCGTATGCCCGTTGTGGCGAATGTAGCCCTTCCGGCGCCGGAATTTTCCAACCTCCAGCTTGGGACCCCGGAAGTCATCGTCGAGAACCGTCGCTTCGACAACAGCACCTGAGATCATTGGTTGTCCAATCTTGCCGGCCGAATCAGTCCCCGCAGCGAGAATTCGATCGAACTTCAGAGAATCTCCGTCCCGCACATCCGAGCGCAGATCAATTTCCAGTTTCTCGCCGACCTGAACGCGGTACTGTCGGCCACCATCCTCAACAATCGCGAACATCAACTTCTCCAATGCCGTCCTTGGTGGTCGCCGATGGCAACCGCAGACGAAACGAGACTGGTGCTCCTCTCAGGAACACCGCTTGACCTGCCATCGTTCCCCACACGGGACCAATCTCCAGACAGGACACGCAGTCTTTCGAATTTGAGATCTTATTCGATCAGCGTCCCGATTTCGAGGGCTCACTGGGGGTGATCCTTTGCTCAGATCCTGTCGCGTCGAAACACCTCAGGATCAGGTGTTCCGGGCTGACATCGGTCCTGGAAGCGACGTGAATTGAACAATCGTTCTCCTCCTCGAATCGAATCAGGTCGCGCCGTTTCCGGTTATTCAAATGAGCGGCGACCCGTTCGTGCACCTCGACGGTGATCCGCCGGACCTGTTCACGATGCGCCGAGCTCATCAGCAGTCGGACCACCTCAATCGACATGCTTTCGGCGGTTTTTACGAGGCCCGTTCCATGACAGCAGGGGCAGTCCTCAAATACGCTTCGTCGGAGCGAGGGACGAATCCGCTGCCGGGTCATCTCAATCAGCCCAAACGGACTGATTCGCAGGACCTTGGTGCGTGCCCGATCCCGACGCATCGCGTCACGCAGCGCACGTTCAACACCCCGGCGATGCTTCTCTTCCCGCATGTCAATGAAGTCATTGACAATCACACCGCCGAGGTCGCGCAGGCGAATTTGACGGCAGATCTCCTGGGCGGCCTTGAGATTCACCTGGTAGGCCGACAATTCCGCATCGTCATCGGCCCGTGAACTTCCGCTATTCACGTCGATGGCGACCAACGCTTCTGTCTGGTCAATCACCAGCGATCCCCCACCTTCGAGAGGGACGCGCCGTTGCTGGATTCGGGCAATCTCGTCTTCTACCCGGTAATGGTGGAACAGCGGTTCCTTCCCCTCATACAGCCGGATCCGGTCCACATGCTTGGGAAGGACCAGTCGGATGAATTCCCGTGCCCGCTCATACGCCTCGGGGGAGTCAATCCAGACTGTCTCAATCTCCTTGTTGTAGATGTCGCGAATCGTGCGGATCACGACATCACTCTCTTCATAGATCCCACCCGGCGATCGGGTCTGGCGGATCTTGGCGACGATGTCTTTCCAGAGCAGCAGCAGGTAGTCGAGGTCCCGCTGGAGGTCGCGCTGAGAACGCTCAATCCCCGCCGTGCGGATGATAAAACCAAGGCCTCGTGGAGGCCTCAGCGATTCCAGGGCCTGACGCAGTTGCCGACGAATTCCTTCATCGGCGATCTTTCGGCTGACACCGACCCTGCCGAGGCCCGGCATCAACACCAGGTAACGACCGGGGATACTGATATACGTCGAGAGCGTGGGGCCCTTGGTGCCAATTCCCTCTTTGATCACCTGAACGAGAACTTCACTGCCGCGTCGGAAAATCTCCTGGATCGGCGGCTTGTTTCGAACCGATCGCTCATTGAACTTGCCGCCGCGTCCTCCTCGACGTTCGTCTTCTTCGTCGTCTCCAGCACCACTCTTGTCATTGGCGCCAACGAGGTGCTTGTAATACTGGTACTCCACATCGCTGACGTGCAGGAACCCATTCCGACCCACGCCAAAATCCACGAATGCCGCCTGGATACTGGGCTCGATGTTGACGATGCGGCCCTTGTAGATGTTCCCGACATAATTCTCGAGGCTGTTGCGCTCGATGTAGAGTTCCTCAAGAACTCCGTTTTCGAGAATGGCGATCCGGCTCTCTTCGGGCTGGAGCGCGTTGACCAACATTTCCTTCTTCATGCATCGCCCTCAATCGGCAAAGTCAGGCGAGATCGTCAGACGGGAGTTCCATTCCAGGGCACTCAGAATCCGTGGGTGAGCCGGTCGATTGGCTCTGTGGCGAAAGATGCCGGAAATGCCGGTATCTTCTTGGGATTCCGCCTGTATCGCAGGGGAGTGCGGGAATCAGAAATCGATGTGACGAGTGCTCCTGCAGTTGGGGAACCGCGCTGCCGTGACGGGTTCGCCGGTGTGTGCTTGGTTACGGCCGACTCACAGAACAGGAATGTGCCCTGTATTTCGACGGCCAACTAGTTGACGAGTTCCGGGGAGAACTTGGCGAGTTCTCCCCGCAGGTAGCTTTCCAGGTCGCGAGAGACATCAAAAATCTCCGCACGGGCGGCAATCTCCCTGGCTTGGGCGATTGTCATGCTCCGTACGGCTTGCTTGACTTCCAGTATCGAGTTCGGGGAAACACTGAGTTCCCTCAACCCCATGCCCAGCAACAGGGCTGTGAACATGCAGTCCGAACTCATTTGTCCGCAGACCGAGACCGACACATGATGTCGGTCGGCCGCCGCAACCACCTGCCGAATGAGTCGGCAGACCGCCGGGTCCGCCGAGGAGTACAGGTGTGAGACGGCGGGATTCGCCCGATCCACTCCCAAGGTATACTGGATCAGATCGTTGGTTCCAATGGAGAAAAAGTCGACTTCCCGGGCAAACTCCTCCGCGAGGATGGCTGCCGATGGAACTTCGACCATCATCCCCACCTTGATTCTGGAGTTGTGCTCGATCCCCTCTTCCTGCAGATCCTCCGCCACATCGGCGAGAATCCACTTCGCCTGCCGCAGTTCCAGAAGCGTTGAAACCAGCGGGAACATGATCCGAATGTCCCCCTCTGCGGCAGCCCTCAGGATCGCCCGCAACTGGGTCTTGAACATCGGCAGATTCTGCAATGTCAGCCTCAGGCTGCGAAGTCCCAGCGTCGGATTCGGTGATGCTTCAATCACCTGCTGCATCGACTGGGGGAATTTTTCAGCCCCCAGATCCAGGGTGCGAATGACAACCGGCCGGCCTGGAAACGCTTTTGCCACCTGGCAATAGGCGTCGTAGTGCTGCTGCTCCGTCGGTTCCTGTCCCCCGTCCAGGTAAAGAAACTCGGTCCGATACAGGCCGATGCCCGCCGCGCCGCAGTGCACACAATGGTCCACTTCACTGGGAAATTCGATGTTGCCAAACAGTTGAATTTCCACCCCATCACGCGTCTCTGCCTTGAGGGGACCAAGCGACTTCAGCCGAATCGCGGTCGACTTCTGGCGGGCGTCGGCATCCCGGTAACGCGCCATCGTCTCATCGTCCGGATCGATGATCACCAGCCCATCGTTTCCATCGATGATCACCGTCTCTCCTCCCGCCACGTTGGCGAGAAACGGACCGACCCCCACGACAGCAGGAAGTCCCAGTGCACCGGCAAGAATCGCGGTATGGCTGCTTTTTCCCCCCACCTCCGTCGAGAACCCCAGGACAAAACGACGGTCGAGATTGGCGGTTTCGCTCGGAGTCAGGTTGTGCGCCAGAAGCACGGCTGGCTGGTTGAGTTGCGACAATTCCTCGCGGGGCTCACCAACCAGGTGCCTGAGGATTCGCTTTTCGAGATCGAACAGGTCGTTCGCCCGCTCGGCAAAATAGCGATCCCCCAGGTTCTGCATGGTCCGCGCGTGTTGTCGCAGGACCCGGCTGCACGCAAATTCCGGCGAGAAATTCTTCTCGCGGATCAACCGCTCAATTTCACCCGACAACTTGGGGTCCTGCGCGAGCTCCCGGTGGGCCGCGAAGATCGCCCCGTAATTCCGCCCCAGGCGGGCCTCCGCCAATTCTTCGTGCAGTTGGATCTCCTGCACTGACTCGGCCAGGGCCGTGCGAAATCTTTGAACCTCGCTGTCAACCGCGTCCACGTGGACCAACCGCTTCGGGATCCGGAATCCCTCCGAACCCAAAACCAGCGCGGGGCCCATGGCAACCCCCGGAGAGACGGCAATTCCACGCCGAGTTTCCATCACTTATCCCGCAGGCTTGCCGGCAGCGGCATCGTGGTCGAAGTTCCGCGCGAACAACGCCGACACCGCCTGAAGGGCGGCCTCGGCATCCTCCCCAGTCGTCTCAAGACGCAGTTTCGCTCCGTGCTCGGCCGCGAGCGTCATCAAGTCCAGCATGCTCTTGCCATCGATCTTTCGATCACCTTTCTGGATGACCAGCGTGGAGCGATAGGCCTGGGCAGTCTTCACGATCTGCGCGGCTGGAGAGAGGTGCAGCCCGTTTTCGAGCATGACCACCACCTCGCACGACGAACTTGGCTGTTGGTTCATGAGAATCGTCCGGCCCAGCCACTCATCCGAGTTGGTTGTTGTCGGCTTCCTCAAGCAGGTCGATCACAGCCTTGGCCGAGTTGGCCTGTCGCAGAAAACTGCAGAAATTGTCGTTTCGCAAATGCCGCGAAATATTCTCCAATGCTCGCAGATGGTCCCCGGGTCGCTCATGGGGCGAGACCAGCAGGAACAGGATGTGGACCGCTTCGCCATCAAGGCTGGCGAACTCCACCCCCTCCTTCGAAATCGCAATTGTGGCAACGAGGCGATCTGCCGAAGGATGCTTGGTGTGTGGAACAGCCACACCCCGCCCAATCCCCGTGGATCCCAGTTCCTCACGCTTCAAAATCGCCCCCGTGATCGCCTCCTGTTCCGAGGACTGGATTCCACCAGCCTTGGCCAGGCTCTCGACCATTGCGCGAATCGCCTGATCCTTGGTCTCCGCCTGGAGATCAATCAGGATCGAATCGCGAACCACAAACTCAGACAGTTTCATGACTTCCAGTGCTCCTCGAAACTCCAAAGGCTATTCGCCAACCAGCTCATTCAGGGGACGGTCCCGCCGATGATCCTGGATCTTTTCCTTGTACTTCCTGATCTGCTGCTCCATCTTGTGGAGTGCCGAATCAAACGTTGGAATCACCGCCTCCCCCAGGTCGAACGCCACAAAGTTGTGCTTGTGTTCCGCATCCACCAAGATTTCGGATCGGACTCGATGGTCGTCGAATGAAAACGTCACCTGGATCGCCGTCACTCGTTCGAAATAGGTCAGCAGCTTTTCCGCTTTCCGGGAGACGTAATCCTGTTGCTCTTTGTCCAGGTGTCCATGCTTGCAGGAAATGGCGATCTGCACCAGTCAAACTCCTGACGTTTGGTCCACTCTCTGTCGACTCCGAACTCTGTTTTGGGTCGAAGTGCGAGTCCTTTGTACACCCAGCCAAGTCCTCGTCGAGGACGTGGTTTCAGGTGAATCCCGAGGGCATCCCGGTGCTGAAGTCTATCCCATGCCCATCCAAATTGCCAACAGGTTCTCCCAAGGAGCGGGACCGCCAAGTCTCAATGTCGCTTCGCACCCGGCGAGAATTCCGACCGCAGCGTCCCCCGCGTCCTGCCGGGCGGACCGAATTGCACGACATCCCTGTTCCCGTCCAGCAGTCCTCCCCAGGGTCGTTCTGACTTCATCTCCGTCGGACGCAACAACCTCTCCCTTCCGGATCACAACAGGTGCCGGGCCTTGATCTCCAGATACTGCCCAACCAACTCTCCGGTCAGTTCCTTGGGCAAGACATCCAAGGTACGGATCCCTGCCGCATTCAGTTGAGAGATCCCCCGGGACTGCTGCAGGAGGAACTCGTTCGCGGCCCCAATCTGAACCGCTTCCACCGCACTCCGCGGGGTGGCTCGTCCCCTCTCATCCAGCGGGACGTTCCGCAGGCAAGCGACAAGCACGAGATGGGGCGGTGTCAAACCAAGCAGCGGCTTCAGTGCCGACTCCAGGTGGAGTTCGTCCATCGCATGGGTCAACAGCATGATCAACGACCGCTTTCGCACCCGCTGCCGGATCTGATCGGCAATCAGGCCATAGTCGGTCGCAAAATGGCTCGCTTCGACATCATAACTCGCACGAATCAGCCCCTGGATCGCGTTCGAGCCGTGCATCGGACGGATCCAGCGCTCCAGCCGGTTCGAACCGACCATCAGGCCGACGGAATCGCCCTGACGCAGGGCCAGATACGAAAACACCATCGCCGAATTCAAGGCCCGGTCGAAGTGACGAATTCCCGAATCCTCATTGCACATCGAGCTTCCGGAATCCACCACCACGATCACTGTCTGGTTTTTCTCGATGGTGTATTCCCGCGAGATCAGTTGACGCTGTCGGGACGTCGCCTTCCAGTCGATCGCGCGGGGCTCATCGCCGCGGCGATACTCGCGCAACCTCTCAAATTCGCTCCCGCGCTCCCGCAACAGGGACCGACGGATTCCGAGTTCGGTGAGCCGATTGTTCCTCAGGAGCAACTCCATGCGGCTGACCGACTGAATGTCGGGAAATACCTTCACTGGTTGTGGTTGGCCACGAGTTTCCAGGAAACTCCAGAGTCCCAGCCGGCTTTTTGTGCGCAGATAGATTTCCCCGAACTCGTGGGCACCCCGCCGTTGCGGCACCAGGTGGTAGTGACCCTCGACCGAGGATTGTGGCTCCACTCGGAGTGACAGCGGCAGATCGTCCAACAGGGAGGGTTGGGGAACTGTATCCTCGATCTCCACATCCACCGCACTGGAGCCCCGGTTCGTCAACCAGACAGAAATCGAATTGCGGGCCCCCACGCTCATCACCGGCGGGACCTCACGCACCACTTCCAGTCCTGAAAGGCCCACAGAACGCCACAGGTCCCACAACGCCACCCCGAACATCACCAGGTTGAAACCAATCCCCGTCCGCCAGCAGAGGACTTCGGCATCGGCCGACAACCAGCCGGTGGGAAGCAACAGCGCCGGCATTGACAATGGCAGTGCCGCCAGGAGGAACAGCCACAGCAATCGGGGCCGGGGGGTCGTCATTTGCGGGGGGCCTCGACCGTCGCCAGGATCTCCTGGATCGCGTCATCTGCGGTCGCCCCCTCAATCTCGGCGTCCGCACGAATCCGAATACGGTGCCGCAGCACCCACGGGGCCAGGGATTTGACGTCGTCCGGAGCCACGAAGTTCCGACCCTCCGATGCTGCCATGGAGCGTGCCGCCTGGAGCAGGTTCACCCCGGCCCGGGGACTCGCCCCCACGCTCACGGAATGCCAGTCGCGCGTTCGGGAAACAATGTTGGCGATGTAGTTGATCAGCGATGGCTCCACGATCACCGAATTCAGGGACTGCTGAATCTCCTGGATATTGGCAGTACTCAACACGGGCTGCAGGTTGTAGTTGTCGAGATTTCGCGAGTTCTTGCCCTCTGTGCAGTCACGCAGGATCCGGCGCTCCGCGTCAGGGCTGGGATAGTCGACCAGCAACTTGAACATGAATCGGTCCAGTTGCGCCTCGGGAAGCGGGTATGTCCCCTCCTGTTCAAGCGGATTCTGGGTGGCCATCGTAAAAAAGGGGCGCGGCAACCGATGACTGTGTCCATCAATCGTCACCTGCAATTCCTGCATCGCCTCGAGCAGTGCCGACTGTGTCTTGGCCGGTGCCCGGTTGATTTCGTCGGCCAGCAGCAGATTGGTAAAAATCGGACCGGGGATGAATTCGAATCGCTGCTCCCCAAGATGGAACATCGAGTGCCCGGTGAGATCAGAGGGCATCAGGTCCGGAGTGAACTGCACCCGCTTGAACCCACAGTCAATCACCCGCCCCAGGGTATTGACCAGCAATGTCTTCCCCAGTCCAGGGACCCCTTCGATCAGGACGTGTCCCTCGCAGAACAGGGCCAGTACGACCCCCTCGACGAGTTCTTCCTGCCCCGCCAGCACCTTGCCGATTTCACCGGTTGTTCGCTCATACAACTCGGCAATCTGAGTCACTTCCATCACGACAATCCTGCAGGTCCCAAGGTGCCTGAAATTCTCGGCATTCCCTCCCTCAATCCTAGCAGACCACGGGGGGCCGTCCAAATGTCCAGACATTCGGATTTTCCCTTCGGATTTTCTCCGGCCACCGCAATCCGTTTTTCGCCCGAAAGAGCGGGGTGCGGCCGCTCTCCCGCGGCTCCCCCGCTCAGGAATCGGCCCCAGCCCGTGACACGTTCCCAAGCAGAATGTGACCCGCTCTCAAATCCGACGTCGGGCTCACCGCATCACCCTGCTGTTGGGGCTCCGTCGCCAGTCCGTTGTGTCGCAGCGCGTCACGCCAGTTCCCGGTGTCTTCCCGTCGACAACGTTCCAGCCGTTCCCCAACCGCGGCGACTCTCTCTGGAGTGAAGGTCAGGCGATCGAGCGAAGTCCGCCCCTCTGCGTCGCGGCCAGCCACAAGTGGCTGATTCCATACCCCAATGCTCCCCCCCACAGGGTGTCGCTCAGGAAGTGGGCTCCCCCTTCGATCCGCTGCAGTGCGACGAGACTGGCCACAACAATAAACACTGGTCGTCCACGCGGGAAAAATCGACAAAGCGCCACACAGAACCCGGTGACAAATGCCGTATGCGCCGAGGGACACCCCTGCAGTCGGGAACCTCCCGAGAAGAACGGAAGCCAGCCCCGAAACGTGTCGAAAACAGTCAGTCGTTCATCCCCTTCGATGACTTCGAAGAAGTGATACGGCCGAGCCCGCAACCAAAACAGCTTCAGAACGTCGGCCGACAATCCCGCCCCGATGGCGGTCATCGCAATCCGAAACGCATCCCGCCCCCCGCACGCACCGCACAGACACAACGCCAGGCAGATGATGACGACTCCGGGAGGCTGGCCAAATGGCTCCACCTGTTCCAGGAATCGATGCAGCCACCGCAAACCACCCGAGACACAAAACCGGCTCAGGGGAAGATCGACCGCCAGTGCCAGGATCCCGCACAGGACGAGTGCCACGGGCACCCCCATCCAGGTGCGATTCCGGTTGTCCGTGTCGCTGGCTGTCACGGGGACTTCAGACATGCATGGGCGTTCCGGAGGAGGAGTCACCCTCCGGTGTCTCGGGAGGACGGTTGCGACGGATCCACCACGGCACTGCCAGGCAGGTCAGCACCACCACCGCATTGAACACCGGTGCGACCCAGTGTTTGTTCCCCCCCTCGATCTTCTGCAGGGAATCGGCTGCGAATTTCGGCTGCACAAACGGAACCAGGAATTTCGGGACCCAGCCCGGGACATCCCGGACTCGAGAGGCTTCGTACATCGCTTCAATCGCCTTGCGTTCCTTGTCGTTGTCGCACACCTGCAGCAACTGATCCCGGTGCTCAACCGTCATCTGGCCAGCGTAACGCAAATGGCGCGACTCACTCTCGATCGGCCCCAGGTTTTTCTTTTCCACATCGAACCGGACCAGCGGCTTCAAATCCTCGGGCAAACGGTCGATTCCGTCAAACTTGGGAAGTTCAGCCGAGGCATACATGTAGTCCTCTTCCCAGTGCTTCGACAGAGAGACGCCATGCTGGTTCACGAAGTACCGGGCCACTTCACGGTCCCCGAGAATCATCTCGGCCGCCGTCAGGGCGAGGATGGCCGTCCCGATCCACACAATGATCGGAAACCGGTTCATCAGTCGGGCAATCAGCCCGCTGCAGGTCATGATGATCCCGATCGACACCAGCAGCCCCATCAGCAGCTTGGCCGAGTCGCCGTGGCTCGCCCCGGCGACAGCCAGCATGTTGTCGAGACTCATCATGAAATCGGCGACAAAAATCATCCGGATCGCCGCGAGTGCGCTCTTGTCGGCATTGTCCGGGGTGATTTCATGCTCTTCATCTTCCAGCAGCAGCTTGGCTGCGATCCACAGCAGGACCAGGCCCCCGAACAGCCGGACCCCCGGAACCATGAGCAGGAATGCCATGACCATGGTGAAAATGATCCGCATGAAGATGGCGATGCCACCCCCCCACAGAATCGCCTGGTTCCGCTGGTGAGCCGGCAATTTGTGGGCCGCCAGTGCGATCACCACCGCGTTGTCGCCCGACAGCAGG
>DNUF01000251.1:8393-8752 GCA_003508595.1 Planctomycetaceae bacterium | reverse complement strand
CAGTGCGATCACCACCGCGTTGTCACCGGACAACACGATGTCAATCATGATGATCTGCAGGATCGAGATGATGTAGTCGACAGACATGCGAAAGTCGGGTGCTCGTGGAGAGACGGACAGCGGCCTGGGTGAACGGAAAGGAAAAGATAGTCAGATGTGAGCTTTCCTGCCATACGACGCCCCCCCAAGGTATGCCTCTTGGGAAGAGCCCCACGAGGGCGATCAACTCACGCACTGTCGGGCTCCACGGCTCCGCTTGACGACCGGCAATCCAACCCGATCCAATCGCCGCCAAGACCCGCCGTGCCGGTTCATCTCAGACATTCCGTTCCATTCCCCCCCCCCCCCCCGTTCTCCCC
>DNUF01000251.1:0-8207 GCA_003508595.1 Planctomycetaceae bacterium | reverse complement strand
CCCCCCGCGTTGCTCCCCTGAGACCCCGAGGTCGAATCATGCGATCGTTACCAGGCCCGACCTTTCCAGGACCTCACACCTCCCGAGGACTCAACCGAGAAGCGGCGATCCGGCAGTCGGCGGGTCACACCGGTTCGGTGAGCCAACGCCCTGCGCCCCGGACACTGAGGCCATTGGCCAGGGTCTGCTTCGCGATCGGCACCCTGCTGTCGGGGCTTGTGCTGTCTGATGTCTCTCGGGCCGACCATCTGGAACTCGTGGTTGGGGAATCGGCGGATGGTGCCGGTGGAACGAACACCGGTCCCCGGGTGCCGCTCGTCGCCCCTTTCGGCATCGACTTCGACCGCCGCGGAGACATGTTCATCGTCGAATTGGAGGGGGGGCGAGTCCACCACTGGAACCGCCGCAAGGGGGTGACCACGATCGCCGGCAATGGAGAGCAGGGAGATCGGGGCGATCAGGGACCGGCGGCCTCGGCTGTCTTCCATTCGATGCACGCGGTGGCCATCGATCCCAACGGCGACCTGTACATCGCCGACACGCTGAACCACCGCGTTCGCCGCCTCGACCCGCGCCTCATGGTGGTCGAACCGTATGCCGGCACCGGCAAGCCGGGGAACGCGGGCGACCACGGTGCAGCACGCGACGCAACTTTTCAGGGCGTCTACTGCGTGGCGTTCACCCCCGACTATCAGACGTTGCTGGTGACCGACCTTGAGAACCGGCGGATTCGGGCTGTCGATGTGAAAACCGGCAATCTGCGACCGATCGCAGGAAACGGGGAACGTGGTGTGCCGCGCGATGGGACTCCGGCCACGATGAATCCCCTTGTCGATCCCCGTGCGGCCGCCGCCGACCGATTCGGCAACATTTACATCCTCGAACGCGGCGGCCATGCCTTGCGGGTGGTGGATCCCCAGGGACGCATTCGCACCCTGGTGGGAACCGGAACCCCGGGGAGTGGCGGTGATGGAGGACCTGCCCTGGAAGCGAAACTCCGTGGCCCCAAACATCTGTGCGTCACCGTTGACGGACGGGTTGTCATTGCCGACACCGACAACCATCAGATCCGGTGTTACCACCCTGACACCGGTCGGATCGAACTCGTCGCCGGTTCCGGCCGCAAGGGAGCCCAGGGGCTTGGTGGCCCTGCACACCTGGCCGAATTGCATTTTCCCCATGGGGTTTGTCTCGATTCTTCGGGGGAACTCTACGTCGTCGACACCGGGAACAACCGGATTCTCAAGCTGGTTCGTCATGGCAAGGCAGGGCGGCTGTGAACCTCCCGGGATCACGCATCAGTTGGGGAGTGGCCAGCGGACTGGCTCGGACCGTTCTCGAGCCGGGCGCCACCGTTCGCCGACGATCAATCGGGCCGAACCGGGATGTTTTGCAGGATTTCGCCTCGGTGCAATTGGTGTTGTCTCACCTGCAACGGCGGATCCGGGCCCTGCAATCCCTCTGCGACAACACTGAGATTGGCGACGAATTCCCGCCATTTGCTTCCCAATTCACCTCCATTGTCGATCTGCTGGAGTCTCTCGGGCCGATCGAAAACATCGCGACCCCACCCGGTCAGCTCAGCCCGTCGATGGTCGGTATCCCCCCCATGTCACTCCCGGCCCCCCTGCCCGAGACAGATTTGGCAGTTGCTCCAGCGACTTCCGCCGAGGTGCAAACAGCGTGCCCGCGGGAGAGTGATCGTTCGGAGTCGCCGATGGGACAGATCGTGATCACACCCCGGCTCAGTCCCGGGGACTTGTGGTCACTGGCAGGGCAGGGGGTCAGGGGAATCGTTCTCGAAGAGATCCCGTGGCAATCCGATGTCCTGCCATTGGCGCGATTCCTGCAGATTCCTGTCGTGGCCGGGATTGAAGCGGCCTGCACACGAATTCCCGAGGGAACGCCCGTCATTGTGGATGGGAATCGTGGGCTGGTCCGCTTGCCTCCCGTAACATCGGGGGGGCAAATCTCCACTGGGGCTGAAAGCGCAGCGCCAGCCGGGTTGGAACACGATTCCCCCCCGGCACTCCTGCCAGCCGTGACGCCGGATGGCGTCACCGTCCGTCTGCTGCTCAATCTCGAATCTCCGTCCGATTTCGGGATCATGTCACGGCTCTGGCCCGATGGAATCGGACTGTGGCGGACCGACATGCTGCGACTGCTTCATCCGGCACCCCCCACAATCGAGGAGCATGACCAGTTCCACTCGGCCTTGGCCGACACGCCAGTCGACCTGGAGGTTCAGGTGGCCCTGATCGATCCGCGTCGATTTCCGGGGAATTCCACGACAACATTCACACGGGACGACCGCACTGCCACAAACATCTCCCTGTCGGCACCGTTTCCACGACTTCCTCCTGCGCCATGGCTGGTTCCGCAGGTGCAGGTCCTGGCCAGACTCGCCGCCAGTCGCCCTCTCACGGTTCTACTGCCCGGCATGGATAGCCGAGATGACCTGGAGGCGGCGATCCGTTCCCTCTGTGAAATCGTCGGCTGTCCGGAGAAAGCCCAGCTCCCCTTTGGGTTGGGAGTACTGGTTGACAACCCGGCATCGGCGCTGACGGCTTCTGAATGGCTTCCGCTGATCGATTCGGTGGTTGTTGACATGGAATCACTCGCCCGGGGACTCTTGGGGATCCGGACCGATCCGAAGCCGATCGATCCTGTCGCACTCTGTCTTCTCCCTTCCGTTCTGCTTCGCCTGGCCAACCTCGTGGACCTTGCGCAATCCCACTGTGTGCGCCTCACCGTCGCGGGAGATCTTTTTGGAGATCCCGGCATGATCGCCGCACACCTCGCACTCGGAGTCCGTCGTCTCACTGTTCCGGCGTGCGATCTGCCACAGGCCCACGAGATCATTCGTCATCTGTCAATCCGTGGGCTCGGGGAGTTGCGACACCTGATCACCTCCGGAGCATCGGCTCAAATGCTGCGGGACTGGGTTCAGATCCATGTTGGAACCCGGTGATGGGGAGTTGCAGTCGCTGGAACCGCGACGATTTGCGGTGAGGTCTCGCGACAGGCATACTCAAGGGAGCTTTCCCCGACTGTTGCCAGCGTTTCTGGCTCAGCCGGGACGGTGGACCTCACGGAGGACCACTGCCGCATCCTGTCTTCCCTCCGGCTCCCCATGAATGCCTCTTCGGCCACACCAGGTGATGCTCCCGAGCCTTTCCGGATGCAGTGCATGGAAGTCTGGGGAGGGAACGAACCAGCGACTCGCGCTGTGGAGTTGACAGGCTTGCAGGCCTGGGTCTATTCCCTTCCCTACCCCGACTCACGCAAAGGGGGCGATGTCTATTACCTCTCGTCGTGTGCGTCGGGACGCATCAGCCGGATGCTGATCGCCGATGTGGCCGGGCATGGCGACCTCGTGGACAACACGGCCCGTGGCCTGCGCGACCTGATGCGTCGCAACATCAATTTCATCAGCCAGCGACGGCTGTTCGTCGCGCTCAATCAGCAGTTTGGCGAACTGCGATCGGCCGGCCGTTTCGCGACGGCGATTGTCAGCACGTTTTTCGCCCCCCGCAGTTCACTGGTCATTTCGACGGCTGGCCATCCCCTGCCTCTGGTCTATCGGCAGTCCACCCAGGCGTGGGAACCGCTGTCGAGCACCGTGGATACCGCCCGCCTGAAGGCCCCCCTGCAGAATATCCCTCTGGGAATCCTCGAGAACGCGCTCTACGGCCAGGTGACCCTGCAGTTGAACCCCGGAGATCTCTGCCTCCTGTTTTCTGATGGCCTCCTGGAATATCCCGTTTCATCGAACGAATACCTGGGAAGTGACGGGTTGCTGGCGGCCTTGCGGTCGCTCCCCCTCGAGCCGCGGGAGACCCTGATCCAGCGGATGTTGCAGATGGTCACCCGCGATTCCGAACCACGGCAGCGTCGGGATGATCTGACCATACTGCTGTTGTCCCCCACCGGCCGCGGCATCCCCCTGCAGAACAACCTGCTCGCCCCATGGCGGCTGATTCAGTCATTGTGGCGGCGGGACTCCTGAAGGGCCAAGGCCCTGGATCGATCCGGGCGACAAGCGTGCTGTTTATTCAGGTTGTTCATCCTGCCACTCCCGTTCCACGGGGGGGAGCAGGCGTCCGTATCGATCGGGGATTGCGATCCCCGAGGGGGAGACGGCATCATGATGCCGGTGAAGCTCCCCGGTGAGCGACGTCTCCGGGCGGGTGGTCTGCCGACTCGGCACTCGCCCGGGAAGATGCCCTCGCGAGGGAGTGCGTTGGGCACCGGCAGGCGAATGTCGCCGTAAGGCTCCCCTGAAACTGTCTCTTTTTCGGCGATGTGTTGCATGTCCCAGATCGATGGCCATCTCCTTACGGCATGCCGCCAGCAGGCTGAGGCAGCCGGACAGGCCCACCTGTTCGCACGTTGGAATGACCTGTCCCCCGAACAACAGGAGTCTCTCCTTTCCCAGGTCGCCAGCCTCGACTTCGCTCTGCTGGCTCGTCTCTGGAGCCAGCGCGGCAAGACTGAGGGGGACTCGGTGACGGCCAAGGTCGCCCGGGCCCAGCCGCTTCAGGATCTGGTCCGGATTCCTCACTCCAGTGATGAACTCGAGGAACGCCGACAGGCGCGGGCGACCGGAGAAACGCTGCTGAGGGAGGGACGTGTCGGTGTCATTCTTGTGGCGGGTGGGGAGGGGAGCCGATTGGGACTCTCCGGTCCCAAGGGGATGTTTCCCATCGGCCCGGCCAGTCAGCACTCGCTGTACCAGATCCTCGCGGAACAGGTGGTCGCTCACACCCGACGTGTTGGCCGACCAGTTCCGTATTGCCTGATGACCAGCCACGCCACCGATCAGGCCACCCGGGAGTTTTTTGCATCACATTCGTATTTCGGCCTGGATCCCCGGTCCGTCCACTTCGTCCGGCAGGGGGTCATGCCGGCGGTCGATCGGGCCACCGGCCAGATCCTGATGAGTGGTCCCGGCACGATCGCCATGAATCCCAACGGGCACGGTGGATTGCTGCAGGCCCTGCAGGACTCTGGCATGTTTGATCGGTTTCGCCACGACGGAGTCGAACTGTTGTATTACCACCAGGTCGACAACCCGCTCGCCCAGGTCTGCGATCCGGTCCTGCTTGGCTTGCACCGGCAACGGCAGGCCCAGGTCACCGTGAAAGTGGTGGCCAAGCAGACTCCCGAGGAAAAAATGGGAGTGCTGACCTCAATCGATGGGCAGGTGCAGATCCTTGAATACAGTGACCTGAATTCGGCGGACGTGCGGCGGACCACCGCGGCTGGTGATCTGCTCTTCTGGGCCGGAAACACGGCGATTCATGTCTTCGACCGTGAGACCCTGGCGACGCTGTCCCGGTTGGAAGACGCTCTTCCTTACCACCAGGCGATCAAGAAGGTCAGTTCACTGGATGCGTCAGGTCGATTGGTGGTTCCCCAGGCCGAGAACGCGATCAAGTACGAACGCTTCATCTTCGATGTGCTCCCCAGGATCCAGAAATGCCTGGTCGTCGAAGCTCCGCGGGATGAAGAGTTCTGTCCGCTGAAAAACGCAACGGGGGAGTTTTCGGCCGATCATGTCCGACAGGCCCTGCATGCCCGTTCGCTCGCCTGGTTGAGCCAGTGTTGCCGGGTGCCGGAAGGGGTGGGGCCAATCGAGATCAGCCCACTGCGAGCTCTGGCGGCAGAGGATCTCGACGGTTGGCAACCGCCAGCTGTCTGGCCCTCTGGCCCCCTGTTCATCCAATAATCGCACCGGTTTGCTAATCGCACCGGTTTGCCAAGCAGGATTCACCTGTGGGAAGGAGTTCCCTGGCACCCGCGGGGGAATCTTTTTCCGGGATCCTCTCGCGCCCGGCAGTGGCTCACGGAGCGAACTTTGGGCGAACGGTGCAGGTGTTCGCCTCGGTACTCTGGGGGGGGCAAGCCCCGACCATCTTCAGACTCTGGCGAAACGAAAAAACCAAGTCTGCCTTTCAGCAAACTTGGCTTCTGCTTCCGCTGTATTTTCCAAAACCTCGCGATTCGAAACCGACTGCCTTCGAGGACATTCAGGTCGGAGAGTGGACCGATGAACAAGCAGGTTTGGGAGTGGACAGAGCCGGGATCGAACCGGCGACACCAGGATTTTCAGTCCTGTGCTCTACCAACTGAGCTATCTGTCCGTAGGTTCCGCAACGAAACCGTTGAGGGAGGAGGTTACCGCGGCAGCAGATTCATTTCAAGGACACGGGGGGAATTTGTGAGGTTCGCTGAAACCTCTTCAAAACAGGCTCATTCGAATGACAGCGAAAAGTCGGTGCAGCGTCCCCGGTGTCTTGCCGGGGTCGATGCCTGGTCCGTCGCTGAGAGTTCCCTGTTGTACTCTCCGGTCGCCCGTTGTCGCCCAAGGGGTCCGTGGCGCTCCACTCCGGAGGAGGGTTCCGCCACGGTCGATCCCTGGACAGCGCGATCTGGAGTCGTGTCGTTCCAGGACACGATCGGTCAGTTCCGGATGGCTGGCTTCTTGCCTTCTCCAGAGGCAGCCTCGACCGGCTTGGGAGCTGTCGCGCGGGCCGGTTTGGAGGGAGCGACCGTCTCGGCTGACGAAGGCCGAACCTTGCCGGCGTTCGCCGGACGGTCTGCCGTCACCGGCGCATCGTCCGGACCACGATCGTTGTTGACAACCTTGTAGTTCTTCAGCTTCGGCTTGAAGGGGTCGTCTCCAAACAGACTGCGGAACAGGTTGTCGCTGTTGACCTTGATGTTCTCAAACGAGTGAATCCGCATCGAGGTTCCCCCCGGAGCAATCAGTCGGACTTCACGCGGCAGATAGTTCGTCTTCTGGATGATCACCGTCGCCTGGCTCCAGTTGGCGGCGTCGCCCGACCAGTTGGGACGCAGTTTCAGCACGATCTCCTGATCGGCATCCTTGACCAGCTCAATCTGGTAGCGCTGCTTGGCCTGCTCGGCCTTCATCCCAAACAGGAAGGGGAGGGGGGCTTCAATGATCCGGTCGCCCCGTCGTTCCTCTGGAATCGGCACCACTTCATAGGTCTTGTGGGCTTCATCGATTCGCAGGATTTCCGCTCCGGTGCAGATCCACCGTTCGGCATCCTTGGGCTTCAGCTCGTACGGTTGCTTGTCTTCCGTCTTCACCGAGCTTGACTCACCTTTGGCGATCTTCACGGGGCGCAGTTCGTAGTTCCCGCGATCCGGAGCCTCAAAGGCGAATTTTCCTTCGCCCCGGTACTCAACCGAAAAGGTCTTGTCGTATTCGCGGTAGCGGGTATCCCCCTGCAGCTTGTTGATCTTGGCCGTCTGCTGTTCCCAGTTTTTCAGGATCTGTTCCAACTCGGGGCTCAGCTTCTGGATCCGAAGTGGCTCGGCATTTGGCCTGGGAAGCCGGGCGTTCCCTGCGGGAGCCGCTCCGTCCCCCGACTTGCTGCGGGCCGGAGTTCCTCGGGGGGACGACCGGTCGCCGTCCGCTCCCTCGTCACCGGCGTCTTCCTCCAAGTCTTCATCGGTCCCCTGGACCTGACGCACGGGTGATTTTTTGGGGCCAGCCGAGGTCCCCCGGTCGGCTCCCCGTGGGTCAACTGGCTTGGCATCGGTCCCCTTGGGGGCGGGCTTGGTCCCCGTCGACGGCGCGGCACTCGGCTTGCCTGTGGCTGTGCCAGCTCCCTTCCGTTCGGTCGGTTGACCAGTGGTCCCTGGTTTGCCGGTGGCCGGTTTTCCCGTTTGGGCGACGCTCGCACTGGCGAGACAATGCAGCCCGACAATCACGGCCAACACAGCACGAAACAGGGGGCGAAATGCTTCCATGACGAGTCTGTATCCTTCCTGGATCCTCGGTAGTGGGAGCGGGAAACTAGCAGAGTGTTTCAAACGACTCCAGATCGAATTTTCCGATGGTTGGGTCGGCCGCTGGAGAGGGTCGTTTGGAATGTGCATGAACGTGTTCTGGGCGTGGAACGGACCGTCTCTCTGGGTTCTGCCAGTCACCTTCAGGCCCGGTTTGTCAACTCGTCGTCGACCGGACAACGCTTCAAATCCATGGCGGCTGCGCTCATAAATCGTCTCGTCCAAAGACCACCTCCGACGCGATGGCACCGGCGTGTTGTGACGGCCAGTTTCGCCCGCCAAACAGGTCCTGTCGCGCACCCCGATCCCCCCGGCTCTCCCGGATTGTGCCGACTCTTCCCGCATTCCCCCGTCAGGCGGCCGCGCGGGGGGTGTCGGGTGCG
>DNUF01000092.1:21902-22213 GCA_003508595.1 Planctomycetaceae bacterium | reverse complement strand
CACGGCGGTCCGGAGCGTCGCGACCGCCAAACCCAACCCGCGTCGATCGCGCCAGCGACGCGTTCACGCACCCCTCTCGGGGTGCAGCGGTTGGTTGGGGGCGGGTGACCGGGGGTGTTCGCTTCGCTCGACCCCCGGCTAATGTCTTCAGCCCCTTCGGGGCGGGTTGTGGGTGGATGTCGTGCGCGGCCCGGGGGGGCGGTTTGTGGTGGATGGGCATCCAGCGGGCGGCTACGGCAGACGCGTCGGTCCGGGCTGCCGCGATGTCGTCTGGTCACGACGCGTCGGTGGAAACAGGCCGACCCCGGTAG
>DNUF01000092.1:0-21632 GCA_003508595.1 Planctomycetaceae bacterium | reverse complement strand
AAGCGATACCCCCGGGACCAGTCCACCCATCCTTGATCTGCACCCTGAAGGGGTGCGTGAACGCGTGGCCGATGGAATTTCGCGCGGTCGAATGGCCTGCCGATCCAGGTTGCAATGCACCCCGGCGAACGTGGGTTCTCGGATGGGCACCCAGCGGCCGGACACGGAGGTTCGGGCTCCCGTGGCGTCGTTTTAGACCGACCTGGCCGTTCCAACACGCCGACTCCGGTCGGGGTCACAGAAATGAGCCGGGGGTCGAGCGAAGCGATATCCCCGGCTCATTTCTCAGGCCCCTCCGTAGCATTATGGGAGGCACGCGATCAAGCGAGGGCATCCCCTTGCCAGCGGCAGACGCGCCCCCGCACTGGGCTCTCTGACCGCCAGAAAGATGGCGGAGTTGCGGACTTCAACGGAGGGTTTGCTCGGGATGAGTTCGCGGATTTCCGATGGGGTCTGGTCGGGCAGGGTGAGGGGGATTTGCCGACCACGCCTCCACGAGGAAGCTCACGCGTCACGGTGACCTTGGCTGGGACCAGCAATCCGCAGTCCAACCCCGACCCGGTCCGATCTCACCCCGTCCAATCTCACCGGGTCAATGTTTCGCTCCGACACATGTTCGGGGGGAAACAATCATTTACTCCCCGTCACATCACGATACACTGATGGGATGAGGATCCCGAACGGAAAACGGGCGTGCCGGGTTTGCTGACCGGTGCGTGCGGGACATCTCTGTTGGGGGAGAACCAACTCTTGGGGGCAGAGAACAACACGATGACTGAGCCACGGGCAAAACTCTCGCGACGGCAGTTGACCCACGCCAGTGCCTCCGCCTGGTTGGTGACCAGCCTCGCGCAGATTCTCCCGGCCGCCCGGGCCGTCGCTTCGCCGGCCGCCGCCCCCCTGTCACCGAGTACCGCGCGCACCCGCACCGGTTCGTTTGGCCGGGCGAAGAGCCTGATTTACCTGTATCTCAGCGGCGGCCCCTCGCAGTACGAGACGTTCGATCCCAAGCCCGAAGCGCCCGCCGAGATTCGCGGGGTCTTTTCTCCCATCGCCAGCCGAACCCCCGGCACCCAGCTCTGCGAATTGCTGCCGCAGACCGCCACCATCACCGACCGACTCGCCATTGTGCGGTCGTTCGCGACCGACGATCCCAATCACGAATCGGCCGGGTACTGGATCAACACCGGCCGCAAGTACCTCGGCCCCGACATGCGGGCCCTCGCCCCGACCGATTGGCCGACGCTGGGAACCATCGTCAAACTGCTCAAGCCGACGGAGCACGGTCCCTTCAGTGCCGTGATGCTCCCCGAGCCGATCATCGCCAATCCGAACGTCTTCCTCCCCGGTCAGAACGCGGGGTTCCTGGGACGGCGGTGGGATCCGGAGATCATCAAGTGCGACCCGGCCGCCCCCGACTTCCGGATCGAGAATCTGACGCTCCCCGAGCAGGTCTCGACCGGCCGTCTCGCCTCACGGCAATCGCTGCTCGAAGAGTTGGCGACGCGCGATCGGCAGGCTGGTCCGCGTGCGGTCGATTATGGCCGCCTGCAGCGGGAAGCCATCGATCTGCTCCGTTCGGGAACCGCCCAGGGGGCGTTCGCCCTCGATCAGGAACCAGCCTCCCTGCGGGACCGGTACGGACGGGGCAAATGGGCGCAATCCGTCCTGCTGTCTCGCCGGCTGGTCGAGGCGGGCGTCCGCATGGTGTTTGTGAACTGGCCCCGCGAACCGGGGGACCTGAGTGCACCCAACCCTCTCTGGGACACCCATGCCAACAACAATCCCCGGATGAAGGATGTGCTCTGTCCGCAGTTCGACCGCGGCTTTACCGCGTTGATCGAGGATCTGGAAACACGCGGACTGCTCGACGAGACCCTGGTGGTGGCGGTGGGGGAAATGGGGCGGACGGCGAGATTCAATGGCAGCGGCGGGCGCGATCACTGGGGGAATGTCTTCAGCTTTGTGATGGCTGGAGCAGGCATTCCGGGAGGGCAGGTGCTGGG
Organism: Planctomycetaceae bacterium; assembly: GCA_003508595.1. Taxonomy (GTDB): domain Bacteria; phylum Planctomycetota; class Planctomycetia; order Planctomycetales; family Planctomycetaceae; genus UBA10511. The sequence goes on along the minus strand of DNUF01000092.1, from coordinate 19,626 downwards.
AGCCAGCGACCCGACCGGGGCATTGCCGGCCCGCGATCGGGTGACTCCCCCCGAGCTGACTGCGACGATCCTGCACCTCTTGGGGATCGATCACGATGCGACCTTTCCCGACCGCACCGGCCGCCCGCTGCTGGCCAGTGAAGGGGAACCCCTCTGGAGCCTGCTGGGATGAGAGACCGCTCCTCTTCCAGCACACGCCCACAGGGGGTTGCCAACCCCACCGCGCCCGGGCACCAACCGGGCAGCCGTCGGCGGTTTCTGCAGACCAGCTCGCTGGTCAGCCTCGCAACCGGGCTGTCGCAGGTGCTGCGCTGGCGATCGGTCTCGGCGGCCTCTCCGCGCGAGCGGCCCGACACGGCGGTCATCCTTGTCTGGCTGACCGGTGGGCTGTCGCACATGGACACCTACGATCTCAAACCCGAGGCACCGCTGGAATACCGGGGCGACTTCTCCCCGATCGCGTCCAACGTCCCCGGCATCCAGTTGGGGGAACTGCTCCCCCGGCACGCCCGCATCGCCGACAAGTTCTCGCTGATCCGTTCGGTCTCGCATGGGTTCGGCGACCATGACGGAGCCCACAAGCGGGTGCTGACCGGACGCATTCCCAAGTCGGCGGTGGGATTTGTCAATGACGCTCCCTCGGTCGGCTGCATTGTCAACAAGGTGCGCGAGGGGCGGCACCCCGACATGCTGGCCTTCACCTCGGGGCAGCGGGCCGACACGAATGCCGACAGCTACTCGCAGGGGGCGGGCTACCTCGGGAAATCGTTCGAACCATTCCTTGTGGGAGGAGACCCGAGTGACGAGAAATGGTCGGTCCCGAATCTGGCGGTCGTTCCCGAGTTGACGCTGCGGATGACCGACCGCCGGGGGCTGCTGACACAGTTCGACCGTATCCGGCGGGAGATCGACCGGAATGGATCGATCGCAGCGAGTGAACACTTTCACCAGCAGGCGTTCGGCCTGTTGACCAGCGACAAGGCCCGGCAGGCGTTTGATCTCTCGCGGGAAGATCCCGCCCTGCGTGACCGGTATGGTCGGAATCCGTACGGACAGCAGGCGCTGCTGGCCCGCCGGTTGATCGAGGCAGGGACCAGCTTTGCCAACGTGGTGATGGAACATCCCGGCGGGGCGAGTCCTCCCGACACGGTCTACAACTGGGACTGTCATGCCGTGAACTGCCACGTCTTCAACGACGCCCGCTGGCGGTTTCCCCCGTTTGACCAGGCGGTCTCAGCCCTGATTGAAGACCTCTTCGCCCGCGGACTCGATCAGCGGGTACTGCTGGTGGTGATGGGAGAATTCGGGCATACCCCCCGGATCAGCTACCAGAAGGGGACGGGGACCGGCGTCCTGCAGCCGGGTCGAGACCACTGGCCCCAGGCGATGTCGCTGCTCGTCTCGGGGGGCGGTCTGCGGATGGGGCAGGTGATCGGGTCGACCAACCGACTGGGGGAACTGCCTCATGATCGTCCCTTGTCTCCCAATGATCTCTGGGCGACGGTCTACCGACACCTCGGGATCGACACCCAACTGGCATTCCCCGACCACTCGGGCCGGCCGTTGCCGATTCTGCCCGATGGAGAGCCGATTCGGGAGTTGATCCACGGATAGGTTGGTGGAGACAAGTTTGAAAACTTGTTCGTCCGCTGGGCCGTGCTGTTTCACGGCGGCCTGGGGACCGATGGTGGTTTTTGCAAGGATCAGAACATGGTTGGTCTTTTCGGTGAATGACGCGAATTTCACGAACAGGCTGAAAGCCTATTCCACGATGCGCATCTGCTAGGCTGGTGGGTGATGCCGCTTCCTCCGGAGAAACACTGCATGCCCCAGTCATTCCTGTTCTGTGATTCGCCCGCCGTTGCCGTGCGCTGGGTGTCGTTGCTGGTCATTTTCAGTGCCGGTTTGGGCCAACCGTGTGTGAGCCACGGTCGTGAGCCTCAGGAGGCCAAAAACCAGGCGTCGGCTGCCAGGCAGCGCATCGTCACCGTGGCGGCGAGCACTCCCGACGCCACCCGCAAGGGAGAGGGAGATGTGATCGAGCTGGAGGATGGCCGACTGCTGCTGGTCTACATGGAATTCTCGGGGACAGGGAGTGACTTCGCGAAGACCCGCCTGGTGGCGCAGGAATCGGCGGATCACGGACAGACCTGGAGACACCATCGGGTCGTGACGAACACCCTGGAGGGGGATATGAACGTCTATTCTCCCAACCTGATTCGGGCGAAGGATGGCGGGATCCTGCTGATGTTCATGCGGCAGCACCGCCCGGGGTCGCTGACGATCCATGTGTGGAAGTCGACCGACGAGGGCCAGGCGTTCGACCCATTTGCCGAGGCGGCTGGGGGGAGTGATCTCGCGTTGTGCAATGCGACCGTAAAGCGGCTCGCGTCGGGACGGTTGCTGCTGCCAGCCAATCCCCCCGCACCGGGAAAACCAGCCGAGACCGGCCCGTATGCCGCGACCGTACTCTTCAGCGATGACGACGGACGGACGTGGACTGTCTCGAAATCCCGTCTGGAGCTTGCAAAGCGTGGTGCGATGGAACCGCACGTCGAACAGACGGCGACCGGGCGGGTGCTGATGGTGATGCGGAACCAGCTGGGCCGGTTGCATGTCTCGGACTCGACCGACGACGGCGAGACCTGGAGCGAGCCCCGGGCGATCGAACTGCAGTCACCCGAGTCGTGTCCCGAACTCGTCCGCCGGCCCCAGAGTGACGATCTCGTGATGATCTGGAACAACAGCTATGACCCCGCCTTCCGCTCGCACTTCGGCAAGCGCAGTCCCCTGACCGTGGCGATCTCGCGTGACCACGGCAAATCGTGGCAGCGGATCGGCGACATCGAGACGGATCCCAGTCGGGCGTTCTCGAACCCCGGCTGCCGTTTCACCCGACAGGGACGGGCGATCCTCAACTATTGGACCTGCGAGTATCTCCCCGACTGGGCGATGCAGGACGTGATTGACCTGCGGGTGGCGGTGCTGGAACCAGACTGGTTCGACAGGCCCTGAAGCGGGGACCACGTCACGGCTGACACTTGATCGGGTCGACGGGAACCACCATGCAGCCTCCCGTCGCGGGGCCATTGGCGAGTCTTGGCCAATGGCCGGGACTCGCGGCTCGACCGACCAGGACCTCACTCGGGGAGTTGAGACCGGCCCTGGCTGGGAGCTGGCGGGACGGTCTCGGCCCGGGGCTTCAGGCCGGGGATCTTCTTGAAGAAGTCGAGCGGATTGGTGCCGGGGGGTTTGCTGACCGGGGCCACCACAGGCTCTTCGCCCGAGGGACCTCCCGCCGGGCTGACGGCGACCACGGTGAGGTCGTCGAAGAAGACCTCGCCCAGTCCGTTCAGGGTGAGTGTCAGTGTGCATTCCCCGGTCTCGCGCACCTCCCGCACGAGGTCGAACTTCTGCCAGTCGACCGGTTGCCTCCAGCGCAGGGCCAGCGAAGGTCCTCCCAGGGACTCGGTCAGCATGACTCCATCCTGGGTCCCGGTGATCGGGCTGGTCACCTTGATCCACCCGCTGATGTAGACCATCTGGCCGCGATAGACGGTCATGGGGGGTGAGGTGACTGTCACGGGAGCCGTGGGAACAACGGCGGGGGTGTTGGCCTTTTCACCCGGAACCGCCACCAGCCGCAGGCTGAAGGTGCCTCCCCGCGCCTGGGGAGAGACCTCGGCGGTCGTGCGGATCCCCTCGAGGTTGGCCCGGGCATGCCGCCATCCCTCGGTCACCATCGTGTCGAAGTCTTCGAAGTCACCCGACCGCAGCAGGTTCTTGCCACCATTCTCTCGCGCCAACCTGAGCCGGGACACCATCTCCCAGTGGTCGGGCAGCGTCTCAAAGCAAAGGGTGTGTGGGCTCGACACCGGCGAGTACATCCGCTGCACCGCATCATGCCAGTAGCTTTTCTGCAGGATGCGCACGAGCTGCAGGCTGTCACCCGCGGCGAGGCGGGCATCGTGAAACCGACCACTCTGCAGGTACGACTCGGCATTCCCCAGCAGCAACCTCGCCCGCCCGAGCAGACGGGGGGCATCGTGCTGGGGGCGAATCGACTGCAGCACCAGCACCTTCTGGTTGACCCGTTCCAGTTTGAGCCGGGCCAACTCGACCGCCAGCCGGGCCGAGATGTCACGCAGTTCGAGCATGCGCGCCTGCACCCGCTCGATCAGCCGGGTGTCATCGGTGAAGATGATCGCCGACGTCATGTCAAACTTGCGCAGGGTGATCTGCCGCCCCCCCGCCACCCGTGTGGAATCGACAATCCGCTGGATGGCGGTGGTGCTGACTTCCCAGGCACTGGCGGTATCCCCCACGCCGGGGATGACAATCTTCACCTCGTTGGCCGCCATTCCCCCGGGCACATACTGCGCGTCCTCTCCGTACCAGATCGGCAGCACGAGGGTGCCGTAATCGGTCCGCAGGATGGTCGCTTCCAGTTCGCGAGAGAGGGACTGGCGTTGCCTGTCCTGGGCCACGCGGTCGGCATTGATCGCCTCGCGACGGGCCGCCTCGTCGGCTGTTCCGGCCAACCCGGCGGCGCTGGGCTGATTGTTCCGCTGGGCGGGAAGGCCGGCAGTGAACGGGGTATGGTTCTGCACGGCACTGGTCGCCAGCCAGGGCTCCAGCAGGGTGAACTCGAGATTGAGTTGCGCGACCGCCAGACGACGTTCGGCCGCCAGGGGACTGTCGCCGTCGAATGTCGATTGAGACCAGTAACCCAGCCCATGGGCACCAGCCGCCACTGCGGCATACGCCTGCAGCCGCAACTGCTCGGGCTCAATCGCCAGCAGCGATTGACCGGCGCGCTGGCGGGCATCCTGCAGGTCGGCATCGGGTTCGGTCGGCAGCCACGTCCAGAAGAACGCCCCCTGTTTCGCCAAACGCCGGTGAGCCGACAGATAATCTCGGTAGTTGCGCAGCCCAAGACTGTTTTGCAGCCCGGCACGATGGGTCGAGATCATCGGGACGTGCCGGGAGAACTCCCGTTCCTGCCCGGTGACGTCGGCCATCAGGGGCCGGCGCAGCTTGTGGTCGGCATTGCGGATCTGTTCCTCCCAAGCCAGCAGCGCCCGGCGGGACTCCGGGGGAATGCGAGTCCCCAGGTACCACAGGAGGATGGAGCTGGTCTCGGGGCCGAAGGGAGCCAGCTGGGCCGAGGGGGCTCCGGCACTGTCGTCGGTTTCGCGGGCCAGCCGGGGGGGAATGGCCATTCCCCGCAGGCCAACCTGGGCCAGATCGGCGAGCAGCGCCTCATCGCGGTAATCGGGAACCCAGGCGACATTGAAACCCAACTGGGACAGCTCGCCGGGCTGCTCGGCATGATAGGGGACAATCAAGGGGAAGAAGGGGCGTGAGTCGACCAGCAGGCGACCGAGGTGAAACTCGGCCTGGGCGCGGGACGTGGCCTCCAGAGCCTGCACCTGCTGGACAGGCTGCGCGCCGGGAACCTGGCTGGGGGAAATGACGGGAGCCAGTCGCAGATCATCGACCGCGATCTGGGTCTCTCCCTTCCCCGACTGGAATTCGACCTGCACGCTGTCGACATAGCTGCCCCGGGTGTCGACCTGGTGAGGCCGGCCCGTTTCCTGCTGCAACTTTCTGCGCAGGGCCGGCAGCATCTTGTTGAGCTGCTGCTCGAGATTCTCGCAGGTCAGGGCCTGCCAGTGGGTCGGATCGGTGTAGGAACTTCCCGGCAGGGTGACGGTGAGGGGTTGGCCAGTCACCGGATTGACCTGGTTGGGCAGCACAACCCGCACCAGCAATCGGGCCGCATCGCGATTCGAGCGATACCACAGGGTGACGACCAGTTCGTCGATCACGCGGGCCCGGGGCACGTCATGCGACAGCGTGCCGACAAAGATGGGATTCCGTGACTCGAATGACACAGACTCGCACGAATTCCCCCCGTGGGGATCCGCGGTGGAGCGGGTGTGCGCAACAAGACGGGCCGTGGAGTTATCAATCTCCACCGTCCAACTCGTCTTGTTCGACTCAAAGTCGAAGGTCTGTTCCCGTGCCTCGGCCAGGCGCGGTGTATACCACGCCAGCAGGGTCAGCAGGACTGGAATCCAACGCACGGTCTGCAGTGGCCTCTGTGCCTGGGTCTTCTCAGTTCGAGAAAACCTCACATCCTTGTGAACGGTCGCCGCAAGTCGCGGATCTTAGAGGGATTTGGGAAACTGGCCAAGAAGAGTTTCCCCCGGAACCACACCCGTCCCGGCAAACTCACCCGTCCAGAGATCGTCTCTGGAACCGCCCCGGCTGTGGCCGACCGCGCACACACTGCCGACCCCACCCCGGCTCCCCCAAAGCACGCCATCGACCACAGTCACCGCCACTCGCCGAGACCGCGCACCGTGCCCATTCTTCCATGGAGACTCGGGGCCTGTTCGGGGAGGCTTATTCGCGATCCCGCTGAGACGAACCACCGCCCAGAAATGCCGAGGCGTAGTACACCAGCGTGAGGACCGATTCGAGTGTGGCGGCAACGTAGGTCCATCCGGCGGCATTGAGCACGCTGCGGACGGCGGACGAGCCCGCTCCGTCGTCGACAATGCCCATTTGAACCAGCAGTTTCTTGGCCCGGTTGCTGGCATCAAATTCAACCGGGAGGTTGATGAGTTGGAACACGACCGACAACCCGAAGGCAATCACGCCGAGGACAATCAGGCTGCGACTGTGCATCATCATCCCGGCAATCAGCAGGATGGTGAACGCCGAGCCGCCAAACTGGGCGGCAGGGACGGCGGCATTCCGCAGCATCAGCGGCTTGTACCCGCTGGCGTGCTGGAGGGCGTGTCCAACTTCATGGGCGGCAATCCCGACTGACGTGGCCGACTTCCCGCGGAACACCTCGGAACTGAGTCGGACGACCCGGGTCTTGGGGTCATAGTGGTCCGAGAGTTGCCCCTGCGTTTCTTCGACCGGAACGTCGAACAGGCCGGCATCATCCAGCAGGTGACGGGCGGCGGCCGCTCCCGACAGCCCCGCCGGGACCTTCATCCCGCTGGCGTAGGCCGACCGGATCCGCATCTGGGCCCACATCATCAGCAGCAGGGCGGGCGAAACATAGAGCAGGTAGACCGGGTCGAAAAACATCGTGGAACGCACCTGGAAAAGACGGAACCCACTCTTGTCAGTCGCCAGCCGGGACAATTCCCGCATCCAGCCATGACCAAGCGCTGATTCTCTCCCCTTTTATACGCAATTCAACCGGAGGAGGTTCAAGAAAACCGGTTCCGTTTTTTCGAACGGCTTCCGACCGGTTTCCTTCCAGTTTCTTCCCGGTTTCCAGTGGTTCTGCCGAAATCGCTGCTGCCAACGGGCTGTTCACGATTCCTCACGGCGAAACCGGGCAGCCAGCTGGACACTGGGGGCCTCCACAAGGCGGTACAGCACGTGTGCCGCCGCCAGGCTGGCCAGCAGACCCACTGCCAGAGTGAGGGCAGCCGTCACGGGTGGCAGGGGACTTCCCAGCCACCTCTCAACCCCGGTGGTCACCAGGTGGGTGACCGGGAAGTGGATCAGGTACAGGCTGTACGAGATCCGCCCCAGGTATTGCAACCAGTTCCAGTCCAGGGCCGTCGTGAGCCATCCCCGCTGTCCCAGCAGCACGATCGAAATTCCGCAGACCAGGGCCGCCTTCAATTCGAGGGAGGCATCGAACTGCAGAAATGCCCCCGTGAACCCCAGACGGACAATCACCAGGCCACAGTAGCTCCAGAAGACCCAACTCGGCACCTGCCGCGAGACTTCCCACCACGCGGCAATTCCCAGGAAAAACAGTGCGTAGAAATACAGGATGAAATTGTCGAATCGCCGGTCAAGGTTCCACCAGAAGAGCGACGCCACCGCCGCCCCGCCGAAAATCAACACCTGCCAGAACGCCAGTGAGAATCGTGGACTCTGGCGTGACAGCCACTGGATGAGTCCCAGCGTGGCCACGTAGGCGAGGTAAAACTGGAACTCAATGCAGAGGGTCCAGAACCCAGCCGACAGGCTGTCGTACCCGAGAATCTTGTGCAGGTACACCAGATGGGCGAAGACCAGGCGGGGAGACAGTTCGGGCTGCAGCGGCGTGGGGACATCGAGGGGAGAGACCGCCCCCCACCAGGATGTCATGACCGTATGCACCAGCAGCACGAGGGCGATCGTGGTCCAATAGGGTGGATCCAGCCGCAACGAACGGCGGAGCGCGTAGTTGGCGAGATAGCCCGGGGTGACGCGGGCCCGCCTCACGCTGTAGGCGATGACGAAACCGCTGATCACAAAAAACACCTGGACCCCAACCCAGCCCCGGTCAAACAGGAACTGCAGCGCGCGGGGCAGGACTTGTCGGGCACTTTCCGCCACCGGTCCATAGCGGGTGATGTGGTAGCAGGCGACCCCCAGCGAGGCGATGCCGCGCAGGCCATCGATGTACCGGAACCGCTCGGTGGCGGACGCGGTTGGTGCGGTGCAGTCGGCCTGAGAGCTCATGGAACAAGAAAACGCAAACGGTCTGCAGAAATGTCCGTCGGAAGGGTCGTCAGATCGAGACACGGTGCGGAAACCGGGACCGCGGTCGATCGCGGCGGGAAGGTACCACAGCACTGGCCGGGAGTCGAATCGCAGGGACCACCATGAACCATGGTCGGAACGAACGACAATGACGCATCCCCAACAGCGGTTGATCCCGCGAACAAGGCGGGACCTGCGGGGAGAGGGAGCTGGGGGCTCGCCGGATCTCGGGTAACCGATTGACGGGGACTTCAGGGAACAGACTTGCCGGGATCAGGATTTGCCTCTTTCCCCCGCCCCGTTTCCAATGCCACGCACCACGCCGAGAATCATGGGAACCCCTAAAATCGCTTCATTTGGACCAGACCGACGCACGGGAGGCTTGGTTGACTCCACCTCTCAGGCAGCCGTAGACTTCCGGTGCAAACCCGGCCGTTCTGCCGTCTGCCCTGTGCCCAGCACCGAGGATTCCACGGAACGGAAACGCACAGGTTGCAGTCCCCTTTCCGGGACGTGATCCGTCGCCCGCCTCCCCGGGCGATCTCCCGTCACCTACCCACGGCTTCCCCATGCCCGCACCGTCCGGCCCGATCGACACCCTGCTGATTGCGGGTGCCCGGCCGAATTTCATGAAAATCGCCCCGCTCATGCGGGCTTTCGAAGCCGCCGGATTGCGGCAGCGGCTGGTCCACACCGGCCAGCACTACGATCGCCAGATGAGCGACACGTTCTTCGAAGAACTGGGCATTCCGCAGCCAGACCTGAATCTGGGTGTGGGGGGTGGCAGTGCGGTGCGGCAAATCGCCGACGTGATGAAGGGGCTGGAAACCGACCTGCTGGAACACCGTCCGCGGATGACCGTGGTGGTGGGCGATGTGAACAGCACGCTGGCGGCGGCCCTGGTTTCGAACAAGCTGGGGATTCCTGTCGCCCACGTGGAGGCAGGGCTGCGCAGCTTTGACCGCGAAATGCCCGAGGAAATCAACCGGATCCTCACCGACGCCATTTCCGACTGGTTGTACACGACCGAGGCGGAAGCACTCGACAACCTGAAGCGCGAGGGAATTCCCGAAAGCCGGGTGCAACTGGTGGGCAACGTGATGATCGACACGCTGTTCCACCAACTGGAACAGGCGCGGGCGGGGCGTCCCTGGGAACGGATCGGAGTGACCCCCGGGAATTACGCCCTGTTGACGCTGCACCGCCCCTCCAACGTCGACGATCCCGTCCGGCTTGAATCGATACTTCGGGCCATCCATCAGATTTCCCGCGAGTTGCCGGTGGTATTCGCGATCCATCCGCGAACCCGGGCCCGATTGGAGTCGTTCGGGTTTGCCACGCGGCCCGAACTGCAGGGGTTCCAGGCGGTGGATCCCCTCCCCTATCGCGATTCCCTGGCGCTGATCGATTCGGCCCGCATCGTGTTGACCGACTCGGGGGGATTGCAGGAAGAGGCGTGCGTCTTGAGAGTCCCCTGCCTGACCTTGAGAGAAAATACCGAGCGGCCAATTACGGTGGCATCGGGGGCGAATCAACTGGTCGGCTGGAAAACGGACCGGATCATGGCGGCCTTCGGGGAGATTCGGCTTGGTCCCCCGCGCATTGGCACGCCGCCCCCCCTGTGGGATGGCAAGGCGGCCGAACGGATCGCCAGCCACCTGCGACAGGTGTTGAACTGACAGACAACCTCAGGGAGGCTGGGCGGAGTGTGGTCCCCCCTCGCCAGACTTCCACTCTGGGTTCCCCAGGCGATCCATCCATGCGTCATGTCTTGATGGTGGTCACACGGTTTCCCCCGTCCAACCGGGTGGGAGCCCTGCGTCCCGGTCGGTTTGCCCGGAAATTGCCAGAATTTGGCTGGCAACCCGTCCTCTGCATTGGCCGCGAGTCGGGCCTGGACGACATCGTCCCCGAGTGGGTGAGCACGCTGAAGCCGACGATTGTCCCCCTCGCCGAATCGGGACGGAGTGCCCCGGCGGACGAGTCTGACAAAGACGGGGGAAGTGGCACGGCGGCCTCGTCAGCTCCCGCCAACCGCTCGCGATGGACCATGTGGCCATTGCCACAACTTCGGCAGTTTGCCCAGCACGCCAGCCAGTTTCTGCAGGAGACGCCCGATTCGTCCGTGGGCTGGGCCCGAGCGGCCCGGGTGCAGGCCCGTGCCTTGGCGCGGCAACAACCCCTCGATGCCGTCTACACGACGGGGCCCCCGCACAGCACCCACCTGGTCGCACTCGATCTCAAGCGGCGGTTTGGCATTCCCTGGCTGGCCGATCTGCGCGACCCCGTGTCTCGTCATCCGTGGGGAGCAAGGCCGAGAAATCCGTGGGGAGCCCTGCTGAAGCCGAGGTACGAGCGGCAGATTGTGCAAAATGCCGACGTGGTTGTGCTGAACAGCCCCGGGATGTACGACGACTTTGTCCGCGCGCATCCCGAACTCCCCGCCAGCCGGTTTGCCTGCATTCCCAACGGCTGCGATGACGAAATGCAGCAGACGATCCAGGGGATTCTGGCCGATCTTCCCCCGCAGGCACCCAAGACCCGGAAGGACCCCATCGTCCTGCTGCACCCGGGAAGCCTCTACCACGGGCGGGATCCCAGCCATGTGATCCGGGCGATTGCCCAGTTGCGTCAGCAGGGGTGGAACCTCCGTTTCGAGCAACTGGGAGATGTGAATCCCGAGTTCAAACTTCCCCGTCTGGCCGCCGACCTGGGAATTGCCGATGCGGTCGCTTGCCGGGGTTCCGTCCCACGACTGGAAGCGCACCGACGCATGGCGCAGGCCGACCTGCTGCTGTTGCTGCAACCGGGAACCCCGCTGCAGATCCCGGCCAAGCTGTACGAAATGGTGCTGTTCGGCAAGCCGATCCTGGCGGTCGCTCCACCCGGTTCGACAGCCAGCATTGTCGAGCAGTACGGACTGGGCGAGGTGGTCGACAACACGAGTCCCGAAGAGATCGGAACCAGCCTCAATCGGTTGCTGCAGCGCCGGGAAGAACTGGAAACCTCCCCGTCCTGGGAGCGGGCCCGTCGCGATTTCGATGGGACCCACCTGACGGGAGAATTGGCGGAGCTGCTCGAACGGATCAGCCAGCGTCGAACCAAGGAGTGAGGTCGGCGGCACCGTGATCTCTCCCTCCCGATCCGGGTCCGGGGCCTCTGTCTCCCTCGCGTGATGCTTGAAGAACCGGGGAGACCCGCTTTGGGCCCCAGGAGAGTGCGGGAGAAACATCCTCCATGGGGGGTTGGGGAACCGCGTGTGCCGAAGCCTTTACCCGTCCCGCCCTTCCCGGTAAACTCTGGCCCACAACGTGACACGACTGACACCACTTCATGAACGCCCATCCACCAAGTGGATCGAGGCGAACTGGTGGTGTTTTTCCATTGAGGGACGATCCACGGCAATTGTTGCCTCGCATCGTCTGCGGAACCGCGGGTTGGAAAACACGCGGTTTTGAACGCAAACACCCCACTTTTTTGCGGAACACGACAGATGGCCAAACCACACCGACTGATCAAGAAGGCGAACCACGGTTCTCGTCCGGCCAATGCCAAGGCCCGCCGTGCCAAGCGGCGCAAGCTGCGCACCTGATCGAGCAGGTCACGCATCGGGAGAATTCCCGAATGCCTCCGGCAGTCGACGGGTGCAGGCGGGGAATATTCCCAGAGTTTGTGGAATCGTCCCCGATCGATCCCCCCGGGAGTCTGCCCTCATGATGGCGCGACGCAACGTAGTGGCGGTTCTTGTCTCCCTGCTGGTCTTGCTGTCGGGCGAGGGACTTTCCGCCCAGCAACAGGCTGCCTCCCGCCGTCGGAACGACAATGGCCCCGTCGATGGGGCCAACACTTTGCCTGCCTTTCCCGGTGCGGAGGGTTTTGGCGCAGAGACGACCCACGCCCGGGGCAAACCGGTTTTTCACGTCACCCGCCTCGATGACGAGGATCTGGGTCCGAAATATCTCAAGCCCGGCTTTTTCCGACGGGCTCTGTATGACGCGAAAGTGGCCAAGGGAGGCTACATCGTGTTCGATGTCGCGGGGGTCATCCGCCTGACGCGGGAGGCAGTGATTCCCTCGCACACCTATATCGCCGGTCAGTCGGCACCGGGTGCCGGTGTGGCCCTGGAGGGAGCGGCGGTCCTGATTGGTACCCGCGATGAACCGGTCCAGGATGTGGTGATCCGTCATCTCCGGCACCGGGGTCGGTTCCTCAAAAAAGGAAGCGATGCGTTTGCGGTCTACGCGAAGGAGACCCGCCGTGTTGTCCTCGACCACGTCTCTGTCTCGTTCTTTCAGGATGGCGCGGTGGACATCACCGCCGGTGCCGAAGATGTGACGGTGCAGTGGTCCCACCTGGGAGATGCGGTCGACAGCAAGACCGATGAACCGTACCACGGCGAGCCCCACCTGATCTCCTATGGTTCCAACCGGGTCACGCTGCATCACAACTACTACACCCACACGCACTCGCGTGTCCCCTTCATGAGTGACAAGGTGGACCACGGACTGCTCGAGTTCAGCAACAACGTGGTCTACAACTACCGGAAGTACCCCTCGACACTCGAGTCGCCCGGTGGTCGCGGCAATGTGCTGGGCAATCTGTTTGTCGCTGGCCCGAACACGCATTCGAATGACCCGGGGCATATTCGTCCTCTGATTTTTGGGAGTGGCGGATTCCAGGTTTACCTGCAGGGCAATTACGCCCTGGGGGGGATGGGACACGACAACCGCGACGCCAGCGGGCAGACCTTCAAGGGACGCGACCAGCATGTGAAGCGCGGTCGCACCGCCTGGGTCGAAGGGGCCCGGGAGTCGGAGAACGTTCCCGAAATCCGCATGCTGGGAACCTCCCAGGGACGCACTGGAACCGTCCCCGGGATTGTTGAGGCGGCTCCGGAGCGCTTTGCCGACATCCCCCCGGTCACCATCACTCCGGTTCCGGAAAATGCCCTGCGGGTGCTGCGACTGTTTGGGGCCCTCCCCCGCGACAAGACCGACGCCCGCCTGTTGTCCGAGTTCGTGGGACGAACCGGGGAATGGAAAATGGAGATGCCGGAGGATGGGAATGAATACCCCGGGGAGCCCTTCCCCGACAAGGACCACGATGGTCTGCCCGATGCCTTCGAAGCACTGCACAAGAAAGACCTGAAACCCTCCGGACACGACCTGCACCCGGTTTATGACAACATTGAGGTCTACCTGCAGCAGCGTTCGGAAGAGCTGGAACAGGAAGCCCCGCCCCTCGAGTTGACCTGGAATGACATCCTGAAGGCCTCGCAGCCCCCACCGGGAGTCAAGTTGACCTCAGTCACTCCCGAAACCAATCCGCCCCCCACTCCCGAACCGACTTCCACCCCCAGCCCGGCGGAGAACCCGGCGGGCAATGTGCCGGAGAAAAGTGACACGCCTGCCGCCGTCAAGAAGGCACCTGTACCAGCGACGAGTCATGACTCTTCCACCAAAGCGGTGGCGGTGGCGAGGCCTCCCCGTCCCGAGGTGTCTTCCCGGGGATCGACCGAAAGCACGGCCCGCCCCGCGACCTCGACAGCATCCCAGCCCGAGGGGGAAGCAGCACGCGACTCGTCCTCAGCCACCGGATCCATGGTCCCCATGGCACTGCTCTGGCTGGCCGGTTTGGCGGGTGTGGGAGGGATCGCCTGGGCTGGTCTCCGCTCGAAAAAACCGTCACCCGGCCTCTCGGGGGATGTCTTTCCGGTGACCGGCCGACTGGTGTTTGGGGACACCTATCCTGCCGGAGCCCTGGTTGTTCTCCACCCGCTGACACCCCTCGTCGACATCCATCCCCGGGCCACTGTAAAACAGGATGGCAGTTTCGAAATCTCGTCATACGGCCAGGGAGATGGAGCCCCCGCCGGGGAGTACCGCCTCACGGTGACCTGGCACAAGCCAATCCTGGTCCAGGGGCAGCCCTCGTTGTCGGCCAACCGGTTTCCCCCTCGGCTCGCCCAGCCGGAAACGACCGACCTGAACGTCACGGTCAGCCCCGGAGTCAATCAACTCCCCCCCATCAAGATCCAGCCCTGACCGCCGGCTTGTGTTTGCACAAACTCGCGTCGATTCTCCCGACTTCCGGCGGAAGACTGTCGACGCATTCCGCCGGCCGGCCGATCACTCGATCCACCGCGCCCGCTGCAGCAGTCGCACCAGCCCAGCCAGGACGAGTGACCACACCACTCCCACCACCCAGCCCGCCAGCACGTCGGTCGGGTAATGCACTCCCAGGGCCACCCGGCTGATTCCCACGAGAATCGCCAGACACAGGGCCGAACCGAGAATGTAGACCCGACGGGCGGGGGTCGTCGCCAGGCGGGCCATCATGCTGGCGACCGTCAGGAAAACGATGGTCGAAATCTGCGCATGTCCGCTTGGAAAGCTCAGCCCCGAGACCTGGGTCAATTGCGGCACCACCTCGGGACGGGGCCGGTCATACCACTCCTTGAGCAGGAAGTTCAGCCCACCCCCCCCGGCCGCCGACAGCGTGACAAACAGTGCCGCATGCGGCCGACGGCTGACCACCAGGTAGCCACTGGTCACCGTCGTCAGCAAGGCCAGCACCAGTGGGCTTCCCAGGGCGGTGAGATCACGCATCGCCTCCCCGGTCCACGCGGGTCCACGCAGGATTCCGGGTTCAGCCTGCTGGCGAAACCATCTGAGGATGGCTTCATCCAGGGGATGACCGCCGTGATCCTCGATCAGGTTCGCCATCCGCAGAAAGCCCCAGGCTCCCGCGAGTACGACTGCCGCCCCCAGCCAGAAGGTGCGATCCACCTGGTCGGACTGGTCTCCCCGGGGGGAATTCACCGTCTCGGCATCGATCTCCAGATGAGGCCCGCCACGGGGCTCGGGTTCGCCCACCATCAGACCACTTCGGCAATCGGCCGGCCGAGATACAGCCGGTAGGGCCGGCCTGTGGCATCGTGAAACTCGGTCGCCGGATCGACCCCCAACTGCTGCAGGATCGTCGCGGCGAGATCGGCGGGGGTCCACGCGTCCCCCACGGGCACTCCCCCCTGCGGATCGGTCTGTCCCACGATCTGGCCCGGCCGGATCCCAGCCCCTGCCAACAGGCAGGGAAAGACATCTCCCCAATGGTGGCGTCCGTCGGTAAACACCTCGCCACTCGCGTTCTTCCCCCCGGCCGCGATCGGTGAAATCCGGGGGGTGCGCCCCATCTCGCCACACATCACCACCAGGGTCTCGTCCAGGAGGCCCCGTTCCTCCAGGTCGTCGAGGAAGCCACTCAGGCAGCGGTCGATCGACGGCAGCAGTTTCCCCTTGAGATCGCGAAACGCGTTCTGATGCGTGTCCCAGCCCCGCAGGTTGATCTGCACCATCCGCACCCCCGCCTCGACCAGCCGGCGGGCCGTGAGAAATCCCTGTCCCCATTCCTCACGGCCATAGCGGTCGCGCACCGCGTCGGTCTCCTGTGAGAGGTCGAACGGGTTCCCCCGGCCCGGCTGGCTTGCCACCAGCAACCGCAGTGCCTGCTGCCGGTAGATATCCCACCCGTCGAGCAGCCCTGCCGTCCCCGCCTGGTCAACCGTCCGCCGCAATCCATCGAGCTGGCTCAGCAGGGCGAACCGGTTGTCGAGCTGCGGAATCGCCACCCCACCTTCGGTGAGTGCCGGGAGATGAAACGCGGCGTCGCGGCACGAACTGTTGTCCCACCACGCCTTGGGACCCGGGCCCGCCGCGCGGGCCGGATCATTGGGGTCATCATGGCTGAAACAGTTGGGGCACGAACCGGCCGCATCGGGGGCCCGGCAGACCGGTGCCAGGTCGACCCCCCAGCGGTCGTAGCGGGCCCCCAGTAATCCCGGACCACGCCCCGGGTATTTCATCAGGTTCATCCGGGAAATCTCCACCACGGCGGGCCAGCCCACCGCGGGATCCACCGGGGCCCCATACGCCACCTGCGAACCAATCGAAGGCCATTCAACGCGTCCCGAGCGGGGATTGGTGATCGTGGCGTTGGTATCGCCCACCGGCAGTTCGGTGGTGCCGGTCAGCAGCAGGTAATGACAACTGTTGTGCTCGTTCCGGAAAACCCGGTCGGCTGTGTGGTGCAGAGTCCGCACGATCGAGAAGCGATCGGCGCGGGCGGCGAGCCGTGGCAGATACTCGCAGAAATTCACCCCGGGCAACTGCGTCTGGGTGACCGAATACTCGCCGCGAATCCCCACCGGAGCATCGGGTTTGGGGTCGAATGTTTCATGTTGTGATGGCCCCCCCGACTGGAAGATGAAGACCACCGACTTCGCCCGGCCCCGGGGTGCCGCAGCCCCCTCGGCCCGCAGTCGCAGCAAGTCCGCCATCCCAAGTCCCAGCAGACCCACGCCACCCAGCTGCAACACTCCCCGACGGGGAAGTCGCGGATGATCGCCGGGGCAACAACCGGCCGGTGATTTCGCAGTCATGCTCCGGGCTCCCAGGGCCAATCGGGGAGGGAATCATTCCCCTCCCCATCTCTTCGTGTCGAATTGTCACCGGGTCTGGTTTGCGGCCGGCCGGGGTTCCCACCGCACTCGTCGCTCAACCACGAACCCGGTCGAGAACGTCGGCAGCCGTGTGATCGAGCACCGGCAGCCCCTCTGGTTCCGACAGATGATTGTACTTGAGGCCACTCCCCGTGTTGAACAGCACAATCTCGGCATCGGCGGGCAACCAGCCGGTCGCGTGCAGGTGACAGGCGGCCTTCCACACCGCCCCCCCTTCCGGGCAGGCGTAGATTCCCTGGTGTCGGGCGATCTCGCCGACACCTTCCATCAACTCGGCATCGGTCACGGTCAATGCCGTGCCGCCACTCGCCCGCACCGCCTCAAGCATCAGGAAATCTCCGACGGCGACCGGCACCCGCAGTCCACTCGCCACTGTGGCGGCATTTGGGAACAGTTCGGCATGCCGGGTCTGCTCGCGGAACGCCTTGACGATGGGGGCACACCCCTCGGCCTGCACCAGCACCATCCGGGGTCGTTCAGATCCAATCCACCCCAACTGCTGCATCTCATCGAACGCCTTCCACATCCCGACGAGGCCGGTTCCTCCCCCGGCGGGATAGAAGATGTAGTCGGGCAATCGAAAGCCTCCCCCCGGACGCAGTGCCTCCAGGTCGAATGGCAGTTCGTAGCCCATGGTCTTCTTCCCCTCGAGCCGAAACGGCTCTTTGAGTGTCGAGAGATCGAACCAGCCAAACCGCTGGCACCCCTGTCGAACCAGCTTGCCGCAGTCGCTGATCAGGCCATTGACCAGGTACACCTCGGCACCCGCCACGACCGATTCGATGATGTTGGCGGGGGGAGTGTCCTGGGGCATGAAGAGAATGCAGCGCATGCCGGCCCGGGCGGCGTAGTAGGCGGCGGCCCCGGCGGCATTGCCCGCCGAGGGGAGGGCGATGGTCGAGACCCCCAGGGCCTTGGCGCGGGTGACTGCCGCCGCCATCCCGCGGGCCTTGAAACTGGCTGTGGGATTGAACGACTCATCCTTGATCGACAGCCGCGGGAAACGCGTGAAGGGGCCCCGCGGCAAACAGGGAAGCAAGGGGGTGCCCCCTTCCCCCAGGGAGACTGCCTGGTCGGGAGAATCGACCGGCAGCACCTCCCAGAAGCGCCACAACGACCGGTCGGCCCGCTGGCGCACCACCTCGGGGCGAAACCGACCTCTCAAACCTGCGAGGTCGTACCGGGCCACCAGCGGCCGCTGGCAGGCGGTGCACAGGTTCTGAAGCTGGTGATGGTCGTGAACCTGGCCACAATTGGCACAGAGAAGGCTGGTGTGCATGCCGTCGCAGAAATCGGGGAAGTTCCGGGGAAGAGCGGATGATCGGGAGAACGGCAGCGAAAATCAATCGCCTGCCGCTTCCGGGGTCTGCCATCGAGGGACGAGGCCGAATTCCTCGCACGGTCCCCTGTGGCCGCCAAATGGCTGGTTTTCAGCCGGACGTTCCCGTGCGGGGCTGCCTCGCCACGACACCAGGTGATCCGGATCGGGCCTGATCGTTCTCGACCACCCGGCGAAGGATCAGGCTTTCCCTCCCGTGCGCTCAGACCTATTCTGACAGGAGAGTTCCGACTCGTCCCCCAGGCCATTGCTGATCCAGGGCGCTCATGAAGATCACATTTTGCGGGGCTGCCGGTGAAGTCACCGGCAGTCAACACCTCATTGAATGCGGCAAGCTGCGCATCCTGCTCGATTGCGGGCTGTTCCAGGGTCGCCGGTCGGAATCACGGACCAAGAACCAGCATTTCCTGCACAAGCCCGGCATGCTCGATGCCGTCATCCTGTCACACGCCCACATCGACCACTGCGGCAATCTTCCCAGCCTGGTCGGCGAGGGTTACAAGGGTCCCATCTTCTGTACGGCGGCCACCGCCGACATCGCGGCGGTCATGCTCGATGACAGCGCCCGGATCCAGGAAGAAGACGCCGCCCACCTCAACAAGAGACGGGAGAAGGGCGAGCCCCGGATCGAGCCCCTCTACACCCACAAGGAAGTCGCCCAGGTCGAACGCCAGCTCGAGGGGGTCCCTTATGATGAATGGCGGCAGATCTTTCCGGAACTGCGCATCCGGTTTCGCGAGGCGGGGCACATCCTCGGCTCGGCCAGCGTGGAATTGGAGTTCCAGGAACTCGGGGAAATCCGCCGGGTGGTCTTCACCGGGGACCTGGGGCGGCGCGGCATGCCCCTGCTGCGCGATCCCACCCTGGTCAACGGATGCGATGTGCTGATCACCGAGTCGACCTACGGCAACCGGGTACATCCACCCCCAGACGACATCAAGGACGACCTCGTGCGGCTGATCCGCAAGGCGGCCTCCCAGCAAAGCCGGATCGTCATTCCCGCCTTCAGCCTCGGCCGGACCCAGCAACTGGTCTACTTCCTCAACGAACTGACCAATTCGAAGCAGATCCCGCAGATCCCGGTGTTTGTCGACAGCCCCCTGTCGAGCCGCATCACGAAGGTGTTCCGCGAGCATCCCAACGTCTTCGACGACGAGGTGCAGCACACCCTCAAGACCGACCGCGACCCGTTTGATTTTCCCGGGCTGACCTACATCACCCGGGCCGAAGAAAGCATGGCCCTCAATCATCGCAAGGG
>DNUF01000045.1:6653-13909 GCA_003508595.1 Planctomycetaceae bacterium | reverse complement strand
AGCTCCCGGTGTGGGAGGCGGGGGGGGCGGAATATACCGCTCCACAAACCGCATGCCATAGCCCCGGCTCGCCTCCCACTGGGCCCGCTGGGACCAGGGGGTGTTGGGGTGCTCTTTCTGCACGAGCTGGAATTGCTCCAATGCCGAGTACCGCGCCTTCTCCAGCTCTTCGAGGGTCACCCCGGTGACCTTCAACTGCGTCTCGTCGGGACGCAGCAGCTCTCCGGTCCCCAGCGTGGCGGCCCACTCGTTGCTCTGGGCATTCTGAAAACGGGCGGGCAGTGTCTTGGCGTACTGCTCGAGCGCCAGACCGTACTGGAACAGCCGGACCCGGTAGGCCATCAACTGCCCCAGGATCAGGTCATAGTTGGCCCGCCAGCGGCGTGACGACTCACGCGCCCGCTGCCCCCGCACCGCCTGCAGCCGACGCTCGGCTTCGGTCAGCTTCGCAAACGTCTGACGGCAGCGGACCAGGGTCTGCGCCACCGCTTCCTGCGCCCGTGCCGGATCCCGCGGATACCACGCATCCACCGGAATCTCCAGCTCGCGATTCTTCTCGTCAAACGGGTTCAGCAGCGCGATCACCTCCCACACCGCCTTTCGCAGCGGCGACTTGTCGCGCTCGGTCATGTAGGTCCTCCGGGCGTCGAGATCGGGGAGGTATTCCTTCAGATCCAGGGCGGCATACTTGCGGGCATCGAAGTCGTTCAGATTCTGTTCTTCATTGGGGAGCATGAAGAAAATCCCCCCGGTGTCGCGGGCCAGCCGCACCTGCTCGTACGGACCAAAACCACTCATGGTCCCATCCAGTCGGCGTCTCAGGCCGTCGAATGGCAACTGCTCGGCATACGGCGTTTCCGGCCCCCGGCGGATTGGCAGGTAATGCGTCTGGTTCGTCTGCGGATGCACCCAGCGCACGTGACCATAGAGGTAGCCAAAGACACTCTCACGACCGAGCACATAGATGGGGGTCCGGCTCCCCACCGCCTTTTTGCGCACTTCCTCCACCCGCTCGCCGTCATCCCCCGATTCGTCACTGATCAGCACGATCACCACCCGCCGGCGACCCGCCCCGGTGAACCCGCGGTATTCATCCAGGACCGATTCGAGCGCTCCACAGGTGTTTTCCCGCCCGGTCTTGTCGACCGGGATGTTGTCGATCGCCTTGAGGATGGTCGGAACATCACCCGTCGGCTTCTTGCGGGGAGTCTGGAAGTGGAGATCCTTGCCAAAACTGACGACGGCCGAGAGCATCACATCCTCGGGGACTCCCTCCTTGAACAGCTTCAACTCTTCGTAGACCCGCTGGATGCGCCCCTGCAGGTCTTTCTGGTCATCACGCATGCTCTCGGACTCGTCGAACAGCCACACCACCAGGATCTTGCTCTGCCGCATCAGGCGGGCGAGTTCCTGGGTCAGCCGGTCGAGTGCCGGACCATACCCCTCCACCAGTGCCCCCGCTTCTCCCAGCACCTGCTCGCTGCCCAGGTCATCTCCCAGGCGATCAAGGCCCGGCAGACCGGGGGCCCCCAGGCTGGGAACCACCGCCACGTCACTCAGGCTCTCCGAGCGGTCGATCTTCGCCTCCGAGACCTGCACGCCCCCGCCCCCTCCCGCGGCCCCCGCTCCCGCCGCGGTGGCACCCCCCGCCACCACATTCATGGTTTCCGCGATCTGGGTGTCGGTATTGAGCTGCTGCGTGAATTCCTCAGCCCCGCGGTCTTCTTCCGAAAACAGCGACTCGATCGCCAGCGACAGGTCGGGACCCTCGGTGGCGAAGGTGAACAGGGCCAGGATCGCCAGTGTCGCGAGGTGCACCACCAGCGAAAGCAGCAGTGCAGAACGCGTCTGGCGCCACCACCGGCGGTCCGATCCCCGGGGAGCGGCGGCCGTGGAATTGGCAGCGGGTTCGGCATCAGGCATGTCGGGCGCTCGACGGGTCCAGGCGAAGCGGGAGAATCGAAATCCGATTCCTCCCGGTATTATCGCCGGACCTTCCGGGAGGGGAAAGCCCGGCCGATCGGTGACAGCCGCGGTCGCTCAAATTCCCCCCCGGCGCAGGTCGCTGGAGCCCGGTCGGAAGGAGGCCCCGTGAACGCACCTCCTCCCGTCGAAATCCGGGGTTTGCGGTTGCACAACCTGCAGGATCTGTCGCTGTCGGTCCCGCTGCAGTCACTGGTGGCGATTGCCGGGGTCTGCGGTGCCGGCAAATCGTCCCTCGCATTTGACACCCTGTTTGTCGAGGGGCGACGGCGTTATGTCGAGGCCCTCTCGACAGCGACCCGGCAATACCTCGACGCCCTCGACCGGCCCGATGTCGATTTCATGGGAGAACTCCCTCCGACGGTGGCGGTCAGGCAGCGGTTTCCCGAGGTGTCGTGGCGACCCACCGTCGGGTCGGTGGCCGAGGTGCTGCCGGTGTTCCGCAGCCTGTTCGCCCGCGAGGCCGAACTCTTCTGCCCCCGGTGCCAGGTTCCGCTGCCGGTCACTTCCCCCCACGAGATCGCCACCCGCCTGCGCGAACGACCGGGGACGACCCGGGTGATGATTGCCGTGCCAACCCGGCCCGCTGTCTCCCTGCAGGCCCTTGTCCCTTCCGACAGCGACGCGACGACCAGCCCGACACCGGCCGAGTGGCAGCGTCAGGGGTTCTCGCGAATCATTGTCGGTGAACAGACCCGCCCGCTGGCCGAGTGGTCGGGGGAGGACGATCCCGCGGCACCCCCTCCCCTGATCGTGATTGACCGCCTGACCCCCGGGCAGGATCTTGCCCGCTGGCGTGAAAGTCTCGAACTCGCCTACCGCGTTGGTGAGGGACAATGCCTCACCCTCAGCCAGGCGTCCGATGATCTCCCCGGTCCGCGACAGACCATCGATGGCCAAAGCTGGCTGCGCGAATTCTGGTCGCTCCATCGCATCTGCGAGACGTGCCGGGCGGTCCATCCTCCCGCCGATCCCACGCTCTTCTGCTTCAATCAGCCCCGGGGAGCCTGCCCGGGCTGCCGGGGAACCGGCCGACAAGCCCAACGCCGTGGTCGGGGATCCCGATCCAGTCCCCCGCCTTCCACCAACGAAGAGTCGATCTGTCCCGAGTGTGCCGGGCAACGGCTGCGTCCCGGCTCGCTCGCCTGGCGCTGGGGAGGTCGCTCGTTCACCGACTGGCTCTCCGACCCCATCGACCACTTCCTCGCGCACTGGCGGGAGAGGGACAGCCAGATTGCTCAATGGGATGCACCCCGGCAGGGACTGGCGTCGCTGCTGGTCACGCGTCTGCAGCGACTCTCGCGGCTGGGGCTCGGTTACCTCCCGCTCGAGCGTCCCCTGCGCACACTCTCTGCCGGTGAGGCGCAGCGGGTGCGGCTCGCCGCGGCTCTCACCATCGAACTCGTCCACCTGCTCTACGTCCTGGAAGAACCCTGCGACGGCGTCGCGGCCAGCCAGCGACCGGCGATCATCGACGAACTGCGCCGCTGCCGCGATGCCGGTCACAGTGTCGTCCTCATCGAGCACGATCCATCCCTGCTGCTGGGCTGCGATCATGTCATCGAGCTCGGCCCCGGCGGGGGGGCCGATGGGGGGCGGTTGATCTATGCAGGAACTCCTGCCGGGCTGGCCGATGTCGCGTCATCCCCCACCGGTGCGGCCCTGCGGACCCATCAATCCGGTCAGTCTGCGCTCCGGCCGCGGACCGGTCGTCCTCCCCTGGGCTGGCTGACCCTGACGGGGCTGAACTGCGAGACGGTCCGGAATGCCGAGATCCGCCTTCCCCTGGGAGGGTTGACCGTCGTCACCGGCCTCTCGGGGAGTGGCAAGACCAGCCTGTTGCGCGGACTGGCCGACCGAATGACGACCTCCCCCGCTGCGGCCACGGTGTTGGTCGATGCCGGGTCGCCCGCTCAATCGCCCGCCCCGGCCCCCGTGGAGGTCGCGTTCATTCCCGCGACTCCCCTGGCACGCACCCCCCGCGTCACGGCGGCGGCTTTCCTGCAGATTGCCGCCGGCATTCGGCAACTGTTCGCCCAGAGTCTCGAGGCCCAGGGGCTCAATCTCGGGCCGGGACATTTCAGCCTCCATGCGGGAGCTCCGGGTCTGTGCGATGAATGCCAGGGATTGGGGACTGTGCTGATTGATCTGCAGTTTCTTCCCAACCTGCAGGCCGGGTGTGGTGCCTGCCACGGACGCCGTTTCCGTCCCGAGGTGCTGTCGGTGAAGTATCGCGGCCTTTCGATCGCCGAGGTCCTCGCCCTGCCGGTTCGCGAAGCGCTCGCATTCTTCCGGGGGCAGGTGCGCATCCAGCGGCGGCTGAAGACACTGCTCGATGTCGGGCTGGAGAATCTCGTGCTGGGGGCCCCCGCGCAACGGCTCTCTCCGGGCGAGATGGTCCGGCTGCGACTGGCGGAATTCCTCTCCCGCCCGCATCCCTCCGGCGGGGCCCTTGTGCTGTTGGATGAACCGACCCGGGGACTTCATCCGGTCGATCTCGCCCGCCTGGTGCGGGGGTTCGATCTCGCCACTGCGGGGGGACACACCGTCGTGGTGGCCACCCATCACACCGACCTGATCCAGGCGGCAGACTGGCAGATCGACATGGGACCGGGGGCCGGGCTGCAGGGGGGACAGATCGTCGGCATGGGCGTTCCGGCCGCTGCGGTCGCAGGGGGGTGATCCGCTGGCTGCCGGGTGACTTCCCGGCACGATCGTCATGTTCGGACGTTGGTTCAAGAACCGGAACCCCGGCGACCGACGCCACCCACATGCCACCACGCAAACGCCCTGTCGCCGGGTCTGGGTTCACGGCCATCCGCCTCGATCGCCCCGCCAGCCATCTCGAGCAGTTCCTCAAGTACCTGCAGGCCGAGGCCGGCATGTCGGGGAACACCCTGACTGCGTACAGTTCCGATCTCCAGCAGTTTTTCGGCTGGCTGGATTCACGGGGCATCCAGGGGCTCGGTCAGGTCGAGTTGTCGGTCCTGGTCGACTGGCTCGGGTCCCTGCATGAGCGGGAATTGTCGGCGGCCACCGTCTCGCGGCACCTGGTCTCGGTGAAGATGTTCTTCCGGTACCTTGTGCTGGAAGCGGTCATTCCCGAGAGCGTGGCCGACCTGCTGAACTCGCCGAAGTTGTGGCAGCACCTGCCGCACGTCATGAGTCCCGACATGGTCGACCGTTTGCTGGCAGCCCCCCAGGCGGCGGACCGGTACATGCTGCGCGACCGGGCACTGCTGACGGTGCTGTACGCGACCGGGTGTCGGGCTTCCGAGGTGTCGGGACTCACCCTGCGCAGCCTGAACCTGGCCGAGGGGTATTGCCGGTGCTTGGGAAAGGGAAACAAAGAGCGGATCGTCCGGCTCAATCCCGTGGCCCGGCTCGCGCTCGAAAACTACCTGCAGCACGAACGGCCTCTGCTGGTGGGCCTGCGACAGCCCGAGGCGGTGTTCGTCAGTCGGACGGGGGCCCCCCTCGGCCGGATTGAGATCTGGAGGCTCGTCAAGAAATACGCCCGGCGGTGCGGGGCGAGTGGGGATGTCAGTCCGCACACCCTGCGGCACAGTTTCGCCACGCACCTTTTGGCCGGGGGGGCCGAGTTGCGTGCCCTGCAGGAATTGCTGGGCCATGCCAGCATCGCCACCACTCAAATCTACACCCATGTCGAGCATTCCCGACTCAAGGCCGTGCACAGTGAGTGCCATCCACGCGGCTAGTGCGGGAATCTCGGGGGGGCCGGTCGGCTCGTGGGCGGACCCGGGTGCGGGAGTGTGCCGGCGGTCATTGTCGGCGGGGTGAATCGTCCTCGGGACGATCGTCACCCTGGGTCAGTCGAACGGGATTTCCCGTGGCGACTTCGAGTTTCCGCCGCAGGGCCTCGGTGTCGGGATCACCCGGACCAAGGCGGGCGGCCATCTGCAGCGAACTGCGGGCGGCGGCGAGATCGCCGGCCCGCAACTGGACTTCGGCCAATTCGCGCCAGTCGATTGCCCGGGCTTCACGCAGTTCGATGCCCGACGCCATCGACTCGGCCGCTTCTTTCCAGCGTTGCTGCTGCAGGTAGCACCGCCCCAGCAGCCACCACGCCTCGCCGGCGTCTTCGCCGCAGGCGGGGGCGTTCTCGGTCAGCCGTCGCAGCATCGGGGCCGCCTGGTCTCCCGCCCCCGACCGGTACAACTGGCGAGCCGCGAGAAACTGCGTGTGCGGATCATGCGGATCGAACGAGAGCGCCTCGAAGAAATAGTGCAGCGCCTGGTTGGTATCGCCGTGGCGGTCCGCCAGTTGACCGCGCAGCAGCAGTGCCTGCAGCAGGTGCGGGTCGTGTTCGAGGGCGAGTCGGGCGTGCTGTTCCGAGGCGTCGTCCTGTCCCTGGTCGAACCAGATCTGGGCCAGCAGCACATGCGGCCGGGGATCGTCGGGATTCTGCTCGATCGCTTCCCGCAGGTGCTCGATCGCCGCCGGAACACTCCCCTGTTCCTGCAGCAACTCCGAGAGTTGCAGGCGGGTTTCGGAATCTTCGGGATCGGCTGCGAGGGCGGCCAGCAGCAGTTGCTGGGCCCGCTCGATATCACCGTCCGAGGCAGCCGACTGCGCCTGGTCGACCAGTTTGCCCGCTTCCTGGTGGGTCGTCGTGTCGCGCCCCCAGCGCCACTGGCAGCCAGCGAACACGGCAAGGCAGACCCCCAGCAGCCCTCTGCGGAGGCGCAGCGCCAGTCGCGAGGCGGTCTTCCCTCCGTGGTGTCGCATGCCTGGGGACTCGCAGGAACGGCCGATCACCCCGCCCGCGACCGGCCACCGGTCCCGTGGGGCAATATCCTCAGAGCCGACCTCCCGTCGACTCCGGCGGGACTCTACCAGAGACCCGGCGAAACCCGCCAGATCAGCCCGGTCTGTGCCGAATGACGCATCGCGTCTGCCGCTGAAGAAATGAACGGATGTCTCGGCTTGGGGTTTCCGTCCCGCTGTGCGAAAGCGGCGGGAATGTTCGGCTGGCTGTTGGTCGATGCGATGCAACGTGTCGTGGTGGCCGGTTTGTCGCCGGGTTGACCTTGGCCCCTGGAGTGGTGAGACGAACCTGTCGGCTCCCTGGGGAGCCGCGTGTCGCGCAGCGTTGGACTTGGATCGGAATTACCTCGAAGAGGTTGTCTTCCATAGCCCAGGGTTGAGGTGGGGCGTCCAACCAAGACAGGGGAGAAACCAAGCGTCCTGGCCTGACGCGACGAAGTCGCGGTCGTCGACCCCGGGAGGGGTCACAGAAATTAGCCGGGGGT
>DNUF01000045.1:3807-6434 GCA_003508595.1 Planctomycetaceae bacterium | reverse complement strand
TCGAGCGAAGCGAACACCCCCGGAACCCCGCCCGCAAAGACCATGTATCGACACCGTGTCCGGTGCCAACCCGCTCAACACACCCGCGCGCCATGCCACCACCAATTCAGGGGGCCTTAGAAGACTTCTCGCTCGATCCGAGAAGATAGCCCACGATTGACCCCAACAAACCAATCACCGGCGACATTTGCTGATTCGAATATCCCGCCGTGACCAACAGCAGCGCTCCGGTGATGATCAATGTCAGGCCATACGCGCGAATCACTTCATTCGCTGACCAGGACAACGATTTCTTACAGACCAGCCAGGTTTGCAGACCAATCACGATCAGACCAAACAAAAGAATGGCGACACTGAGCACAATCTCAATCGCGGTCCATACACGTGGGGTATTGGTGGGACTCCCTTCCGGATTGGCTCGCGGAGGTTCCGCGGTCGGCTCAAACACTGGTTTATATTGCACCTGTTCCGCCCTATTGACAGGACGTGTCACGCGATCATTCGAAGCCTGTGGCTGAGTTTGAGAACTTGGCTGTTGGGGCGCAGGAGGCGGTACAGAGGAACGGTCGGGAGCCTGCTGAGCAAGGACATGTCCGCTCAAGCAAATCACAATCACAACCACACAAAGGCTCCGAACGGACCGCATGAATCTCACTCCTTGACGTTTCCGTCGAACAGTGTGGGGCGACAGTGGAATCCGAAAACAGTGTCGCTGCAAAACCTGTCGTCGGTCATACCAACCTGAAATTCATAAGAACAGTTTGGAGGCAATGATATTGGAGTGAACCTGCCTCACTTGCGACGGCGTTTCGCCCATCACGATGTTGGCCGGTCTCCCTGCCTTGGGGGAAGACTGTGATGTCAGATTGCTATCAGGTAAACATGCCGCATCCGGCCCGACGCCCTCTGCCGGGCCTGCCTGGCCCACACACGACGCTCTATTTCTGCATCCCGTCACCGTCGGAAAACCGACTCGAGCACCGTCAAGGTGCTATCAACCGCCCGAATGGCTGTGTCCAGGTTGAAGTCGCGGCGAGGCAAACCGTGTCGATCAATTTCACAGGACGTGCAGTGGCGGTACTCCAGCGGGTTATGATGTCCATTTTCACACCGCCACTTGGTCCCCTTTCCTCCCAGCAGACCTTTGACTTCGACCTCGACGGCGGTTTCCGGAAATGCCTGCGGGATCGCCTCTCGCAGACGACGAAGCACCGGGATGTCCTGCTGGGTGTAAGTCGCAGCCACCCCATGGCTCAGCACCTGCAGTCCGACTTCCCGGCCATGTTTGTCGGGCCCCTCGATCTGCTGCAGCACCCAGCGCAGGTCCAGCAATTCCAGATCACGATACAAGGTATTCGCTCCAACGACCTGTGGATTCTGCAGCAACATCGCGTAAATTGCATCACGTACCGCCTGACGTGGCGACTGTCGCAGCGCCTGTTTCGCCAGTTGCTTGGTGCGTGGATTCTGAAGCTCATCATCTGACAGGGCCACACGGACACAGAGCGGCACACCTTCCGGCAACCGCAACTCGCACAGTGACTCCAAGACCTCTTCCGGGATGGAGGTGACGCTCGATTCGAGAGCAGGCAGCCGACGGCGCATGGCATTCTTTCGAATCTGTTCGCGGACAACCGTCCCGTTGAGGCGCAGCGGCGTCTCCGGACTGTCCACCGCAACCGGTGCGGGAATGGCCCGAACCGCAGTCCCATGCATCGACACCATAAACATCTGCATTCCCTTCCCAGAGATTTCGTCGAAGTCGATGCGAGTACCGATCACCCAGTTCGCACCCCGTGTCACCGCCTGATTGCGAAGTTCGTCGATCGCCTCCTCCTCAATGGCCGCCAACTGCCGCTGATAGGTCTGTGAGCGACCACCAAAAATATCCGTCCAACCTGCGGAGAAGTCAGAAAAGAAACCTGTCCCCGCCACGATGTGAGCGGTCACCATTCCCTTGTAGGCCACGATCGTCCAACCATGAATCGAGTCCGTGGTAGCGATCTGAAAGACGGGGGTGATTGGGACGTCGTCTTCGACCTCCGCCGACTGGGTTTCTGTGATTACCTCGTCTGGTTCTGGAATACTGATCCTCGCGCCACACTTCCGACACTGTCCTTTCTTCCCAGCATGCGCATCGTCAACGGAATATTTCACACCACACTTGCTGCAACTCCCCTCGATCACGATCTGACTCCCCCTGTTTCTCCATCCTGGCGGCTGGACTCTGTGTTCCGCAGCATCGCTTCCGCCCCATGACGAATTCCAAACTGCAATTATCGTCCCATTCCGTCGGGACTTGGAGATCGCCGAACGCACGGTATATTACAGGAGATGTCGGGCCGAAGGGAGAGAGTGGAGAGGAGAGGTTGTGGGCGTGGCCGGGTGGGATGGAAGGAACGGCCTCCCGGACGGAACGTCGTTTGTGACAGCGAGATTTGGATTCCGCCCCTGTCGTGGGCGCGAGGCACGCGTTCTGGCACCCCGTTCGGGGTGCTGGTGCGTGTGGGGTCGGTGTACCGGGGGTGTCGCTTCGCTCGACCCCCGGCTAATTTCTGGAGCCCTTTCAGGGCAGGTGTTGGTGGGTGTCGTGGGTGGCCCACGGGGGACGGTTTGTTTCGGATGGA
>DNUF01000045.1:1150-3676 GCA_003508595.1 Planctomycetaceae bacterium | reverse complement strand
CTGTCGTTTATACACATCGTGTTACGACTCAGGGCCAAAGGTTTCCCAGGCGATCGCGAAGTCGACCATTCGGCGTATGCCTACCCAGATTGGTTCCGGTCCAGGCGGGGGTTCTTTTGCGCGGTTGTTGTAGCCGCCCAGGCAAGCAATCAGCGTCATGAGTTCGCCGAGCCGCGGTGGTTTCTTCGGCAGCTTTTGTTTTTTGACGACGCGCCAAGTCGACTTCCACTCGCTGTCGGTGAACAGTGCCGTGCAGGAAATGTCCGGCACAACCCGGTTGAGGTAGGTGAGTGAGAGAATGCGCCAGGCGATGATGTGGTAGAGCGCCAGGCAGTTGAGAAACCGATGCTTCGTCTCGAGCTGAATCTCCTCGACGCGGCAACCGGTCTTCAGCGTTCGAAAAAAGATCTCCACGACCCATCGTGCCAGGTAGTATTTCACGACCCGCAGAATCTCCTTCAACGTTTTGATCGGGAGGGTGGTGATCAACAGCCAGCAAATGTCGGTCCCATCCTGTGGTCCGTCGATTTCCTCGACCAGCACAACGTTGTGTGTCACCGAAGGCAGGTAGGCCCGCGCATGCGGCGGCTTCACCTGCACCTGGACCGCGCGAATTTCCACAGAGGTTTGTCGGGCGGCACGTTTCGGGGTCGCACAGAGTTTGAGCGTTCTGGTTTCCCGCAGCGGAGAGCTTCGAACTTCATCCCGGACCTTCCCGTACACCTTCGGCCCAACATCGGGTTTGGGCTCGAACGTACTCCGATCTTCCTGGGCACGAATGACGTATTCCGCCCGTGGTTCGTTCTGGATCGCGGCATCGACGAAGATGTCGTAAATGTCTCCTTCGCGATCCGCCACGCTGACGACCTGTGTGGCGGGGCACTCGGCCGCCAGCTCGCATGCCAGGCGATACCCCTTGAGCCACCGAAAACTCTCCTTCTCTTCGATTGGCAAGGTCCGGCGTTCGAGGGTCTTTCCCAGGGAATCGACATCGCGATCGAAAGCGTCCATTCCGACAACCCCCAGGCAGATCTTGTCGGGACTGACCGCGATGTGATCATGCAGATACACGCCACGCCGGTGCTTGCTGTTCAAATGCCGAACGTCCACGGGGGCATGCTTCGTGAGGTCGAGTTCGGTTGTGTCCTGGACGATCAGAACAACGGGTTGCCCACGCATCCGCTCGACAGTGGCCTGCCGATGTGGCTCGAGGATCTTCTCCGGCGTGACTTCCGGATTGTTGAAGAACCGATAGGCACCAATCGTGTCGGCCCACGTCTGGCAGGCCATATTGACGCTGGACTCTGCGTTGGCAGCGAGTGATTTGAGGACCTGTTTGCTCCGACGATTCAAGCGCACGTCGCCCAGGTCAATTCCTTCCAGCTCGTCTGAGATTCCGTCACACATCACACGCCTCCTGGTCCATTGTGGCAGTCATCCTCTGCACAAAAAACCTGGCGCAAATCGTGTGCCATTTCGTGGTAAAATTCCAGATTGCCACGCTGACATGTGTATAAACGACAGGGTTGAGCGAAGCGATACCCCCGGTTGGCGTCCCCCATGATTGACCTGCACCCCGAGAGGGGTGCGTGAACGCATTGCCGACGAACGAGACCTGGGCCTGACCGGCCTGGTGGATCACGCCACGTTGACGGACGGGTTTGACCGAATCAACCATCTCGGGTCGATCGCTGGAACGAATCGGCAGCGGAATCCATCGCACTCCGGAATCGTCGCATGTCAACGTACCTGAGCCTGCATTACCACATCGTCTTTGGGACCAAGCATCGGCAAATGGCGATTGATCCGAAATGGATGCCGAGGCTGCATGAATACCTGGGTGGGACGATCCAGGGGCTGGGTGGAATTGCCGAGATTGTGGGAGGTGTGGCCGATCATGTGCACCTGTTGGTCGGTCTCAAGGCGACCCACCGGCTGGCCGATGTTCTTCGCGAGCTCAAGAAAGGATCTTCGCTCTGGATTCATGACACCATCGGCCAGAAGGCATTTCAATGGCAGGATGGATATGCGGCATTCACCGTGAGCGCGACGGCTCTCCCCGCAGTTCGCGAATACATCGCCAATCAGGAACGCCATCACCGCCAATTGAGCTTTCGGGACGAATTGATCAACCTCCTCCAACGCGCCGGGATCCCCTTCGATGAACGGTACCTCGATTGAATCACAGGTTCGTCGGAATTGTTGCATCGCCGGCCGGAACCGGGTTGTGATGGGTGATCATCGGCCCCCATCGATTCGACCAATCCCGCGTTCTGGCACCCCTCTCGGGGTGCAGCGGTCGGTTGGAGGCGCTTACCGGGGGTGTTCGCTTCGCTCGACCCCCGGCTAATTTCTTCAGCCCCTTCGGGGCGGGTTGTGAGTGGATGTCGTGCGTGGCCCGGGGGGGCGGTTTGTGGTGGATGGACACCCAGCGGGCGGATACGGCGGACACGTCGGTCCGGGCTCCGGCGATGTCGTCTTGGACCGACGTGGCGGTTCCAACAAGCCGACCCCGGTAGGGGTCAC
>DNUF01000045.1:454-939 GCA_003508595.1 Planctomycetaceae bacterium | reverse complement strand
CGAGCGAAGCGACACCCCCGGTGCCTGTCCCCCATCATCGGCTGGCACCCTGACGGGGTGCGTGAACGCGTGATTTGGGAACCAGACGGGGGATCGCAAACCACCTGGAGTACGGCGCTTCCACCGTCTTCCCATGCGGTCAGCGGCCCCGTGCGGTGGTCACACCCGGGCTCCCGCACAGCACGTCGCTCCAGTGCGTCGCGACGGCCAAACCCAACCCGCGTCGATCGCGCCAGCAACGCGTTCACGCACCCCTTCAGGGTGCCGGTGCTCGTCGGGGACCGCGTACCGGGGGTGTTCGCTTCGCTCGACCCCCGGCTCATTTCTTCAGCCCCTTCGGGGCGGGTTGTGGGTGGACTTCGTGCGCGGCCCGGGGGGGGCGGTTTGTGGTGGATGGACACCCAGCGGGCGGATACGGCGGTCCGGGCTCCCGCTCCCCTGATGTCGTCTGGTCACGACGCGTCAGTGGAAACAGGCCGACCCCG
>DNUF01000045.1:0-140 GCA_003508595.1 Planctomycetaceae bacterium | reverse complement strand
GACGCGGGATTTGTCGCGACCATTTACGTCGCAAACCACCTGGAATACGGCGTTTCCGCCGTCTTCCCATGCGGTCTGAGGCCCCATGCGGTGGTCACCCCCGGGCTCCCGCACAGCACGGCGGTCCGGAGCGTCGCGAC
>DNUF01000213.1:19234-19393 GCA_003508595.1 Planctomycetaceae bacterium | reverse complement strand
CGACGCGCGACGGGGGGCGTCGTGTGACTCTGGGACGCTTCCACCAGCCAGCTGACGCTGAGCCGTTCGCCGACGCGCGGCGGGGGATGGGCGCACCCGGGCTCCCGCACAGCACGACGATGCCGGGCGATGGAAAACTCTCCCGGGACTGGCCGGCGC
>DNUF01000213.1:13555-19002 GCA_003508595.1 Planctomycetaceae bacterium | reverse complement strand
GTGGTGCGAACCGGGTTGGGGCACTGTGCGGCGGTGGCCCAGAAGCATGACTTGCGAGTCCAGCCCGAAGACATGGGGCGGGCGAACGGGGTGGCAACCCGGGTGGCAACTGCGGGGGAGGATTTGGGGGGATTTGAGCGTATCCCAGAAACAGGTGAAGCCGCGAGAAACTGCGAGAAAACTGGGTTTCTCGTCAATTTCTCGCGGCTTCCAGTGCCCCCACTAGGGCTCGAACCTAGAACCTAGTGATTAAGAGTCACTTGCTCTACCAATTGAGCTATAGGGGCGTGACCCTGACCCTCTCGCGAGGGAGCAACGACACAGTCGGGGAATCTGTCGTTGAGAGGCAGGATTCTAACGTCTGGTTCGCACTTCTCAAGCGAACCGGGCATGTTTTTTTGGAAAGCGGTCGGGAAGACATGGCCACTCATCCTTCCAGGTGGCCGAGAAACTCCCTCTGCCGTCCTGCTGTGACGGGGGAATCTCCAGGTCAGGCGGGAGTTGTCTCGGTGGGGGCCGACTCGGCCGGGGTGTCATCCCCGCTGCCGGGGGACTTCCGGAGGGCGAACGTCATCAGCACGCTCAGCAGCAGCAGCCCGGCTCCCACCTGGTACGGCCGCAGGATGCTGCTGTCGGAAAGCGTCAGTCCCAGCACCGGGCCGAGAATACGGGCCAGGGCCGACATGCTTTGCCCCAAACCGAGAATGCCTCCCTGCTGGTCGGCACTCGTTCGCCGGGAGAGCAGCGACTGCAGCGACGGATTGGTGGCCGAGAAGCCCACCACCGACAATGGCAGCACGCTGTACAGCAGCCCCGTCGACTCGCGATCGGCAGCCCAGGCCACCGCCAGCAGGCCGACGGTCATCAAGATCGTCCCGACGACCGCCATCTTCAGTTCCCCGACGCGCGGCAACAGTCGCCGCACCAGCAACCCCTGGCTGAGGGTCAGCACCAGGCCAATGTAGGCGAAGACGAGGTAATTGCTGCGGTCGGCCATCCCCAGAAAATCGGTCAGCAGTGAGAGTGTGCTTTCGAATTGGGCGAAGGCGAAGGTGGTGAGAAACGTGGTCAGCAGGATCAGCCCGATCGAGGGCTTGCCCAGCGCCTGCTGTAGGCTCGACAGGTCCAGCCAGTGCCGTCCCTGGGGCTGCGACTCGGCCGAAAGAGATTCGGGAAGCAGGAAGATGGCCGACAGGAGGGCGAGAAAGGACAGTGCTCCCGCGACGTAGCCAGGGGCACTGACCGGGGCATTGAGGCGGCGCCAATCGGCCTGTTGCTGGTCATTCATCACGGCGAGCACATCGCTGTCGCGCTGTTGTCTGAGCCGGTCGCGATCAGCGCGAACACTGCTGCGTCCGAGGTCGTGACGTGCCTGGCGGTAGGTCTCCTGGGCCTGGTCGATGCGGGCGAGCTGCGTTTCGTCGAGGCGCAGCTCCTGGGCGACGGGATTGCCCGCCTGGCGAAAATCGGAGAAGTCACCGGGGACAAACGCGGCCCCCAGCAGGGGGCCAAAGGTAAAGCCGATGCCAAAGGCCGCCCCGATCAGGGCCATTCCCGCCGCCCGTTGCTGCGGTCCCGTGACGTCGGCGATGTAGGCCTGGGCAGTGGGGATGGTGGCCCCGGCGATCCCCGCGCCGATCCGGCACAGGAACAGCCACGGGATGACACCCAGTCCCAGCAGGCTGCCTGCCGGTCCCAGCGAAGTGCAGTATCCGAACAGCGTGTAGAAGAAGGCCGAGCCCGCCAGGCCGAGAATCAGGATCGGTCGGCGACCGACGCGGTCGGAAATGCGACCCCAGATGGGGGCGAAGACCAGCTGCATGATCGAGAACGACGCCATCAGCAGTCCCAGCGTGGGACCACTGGCCTGGAAGCTTTTGGCATAGCGGGGAAGCAACGGCAAGACAATGCCAAACCCCAGCAGGTCAATGAAGACCGTGAGGAAGATGATCAGCAGCGGAGTGCGGGAAGACTTGGACACGGAGAATCGCTGGGAGAGACGGCAGGGAGAGCTGGCCAGAATTTCTGGAACCCGTCTGACGGGCCAGATCGTCTGGATTAACGAGGGACGGGGGGAATGGCAAGCAGCTGACCCCCTGCCAGGGATGACACTGCGGATTGGAGTGATCGGGGGAACGGGAGGGGGGGATGACCCGGTGGTCGAGGTGACCCCGCGGGCCGGCGCTACCATTGGCGCGGGTCTTCGGGGGGATGTATCATCAAACGTTGATCCGATTGCCGATCTCCATCGGTCGTCGAGAGCCCACCAGTCACGCCTGCCGCGCCCCTTTCGGGGTCGGAACACTCCTGCCGGGAGCCCTTCCCATGCTCAGTCTTGCCTCTGGAATCGTGCGCACCTGTGAAGGGGTGAATCGCCGGTCGTTTTTGCAGATGGGGTGCCTGGGTGGACTGGGGCTGACGTTGCCGACGCTCTTGGCCCAGCGGGCGCGGGCCGGCCAGGAGCTGCGGGATGTGAACTGCATCTTCATCTGGACCCTCGGGGGGACAAGTCACCACGACACGCTCGATCCGAAGCCCGAGGCCCCGATCAACGTGAAGGGGCCGTTCGGGGTGATCGACACGGCAATTCCCGGGGTGAAGTTCACCGAGATCTGCCCGAAGCTGGCGGCGGAGGTGAATCGGTTTTCGCTGCTGCGGAGCTGGAATCCGAAGAATGGCAGCCATGGGTTTGCCGACCAGTACTGCATGTCGGGCCGGTTGCCGAATCCAACGATCGCCTATCCCTGTGTCGGCTCGGTGGTGAGTCATCAGCAGGGGTTCAAGTCGGCTTTGCCGCCATTTGTGCAGTTGGGGGCGTATGTCGACCGGACCTTCAATGGGGGGACGTCGGGAGTGCTGGGGCTGGAGCACATGCCGTTCGAGATCCATGCCGACGCGAACGACGCGAAGTTCAACGTGCGTGACATCACTCCGCCGTTGAACATGGAACTGGGGCGCGTGGACCGGCGGAAGCAGATGCTGGCCCGCATCGACGCGTTGCAACGGCGGGCCGACCTGCAGCCGAAGGCGTTCGATGCGATCGACGAGCACTACAAGGCGGCATTGAACATGATCACGGCCCCCGAGACGAAGCGGGCCTTCGACCTGGCGAGCGAGAACGACAAGTTGCGCGATGCGTATGGCCGGAACCGGTTTGGCCAGCGGCTGCTGTTGGCCCGTCGGCTGGTGCAGAGCGGGGTCCGGTTTGTGACGGTGAGTGATCCGTCGTGGGACAATCACCAGGATTGCTTCAATGCCCTGCAGAAGAGCCTGATGCCGGCGGTGGACCAGGGGATTCCCGCCCTGCTGACCGACCTGGAGCAGCAGGGGATGCTCGACAACACCCTCGTGGTCTGGATGACCGACTTCGGCCGGACCCCCAAGATCAACTCGGCAAGCGGCCGCGATCACTGGGCGACGGCCGGTTTTGTCGTGATGGCGGGGGCGGGGATCCCGGGAGGAACCGTGATTGGTTCGACCGACGATCAGGGGAGTGCCCCGGCCAACAACGAGTACACCACCGAGCAAGTGGTGGCGACGATGTACCACAAGCTGGGATTGCCCCTCGATCTCGTCGTGCAGGCGGTCGATGGCCGGCCTGTGCGGATGATTGAGGCGGAGCCGGTCCGCGAGTGGGCGTAGGTTTCCGCCAGGTGTCGAACGCCGCAGGCAGCTCTCGCCCGAACCGGCGCGACCGGTGAAACTGCGCCGCGGTTGAGCCGTGCGGACGATGAAACGGGCGTATGCTCAGCGAGAAAAGCCGCCGACCTGGGCCACCTCCGGAGACTTGGGGGCCCGCGGAGCCCGTTGCACGGACCACCCTCGACACAATCGTTCTCGACACGATTGTTGCGGGGGCTGGGATCGCGTTTCGCCCGGCTTGATCGCGCGAGGAGTGATTATTCTCCGTCGAATTCGATGAGGCTGTGCAGGTCGTACTGGGCCAGCCGCTCGCGGCCCCGGAGTTCGGGAAGTTCGATGATGAACGCACACCCGACGATCTTTCCCCCCATGCGCTCGATCAACTGGCAGGAGGCCTGGCAGGTGCCGCCGGTGGCAAGCAGGTCATCGACGACGAGGCAGCGCTGTCCGGGGCGAATGGCATCGACATGCATCTCGATGCAGTCGGTGCCGTATTCGAGGGCGTATTCGAGTTTGACGGTCTTGTAGGGGAGCTTTCCCTTTTTGCGAACGATCGCGACACCAGTGTTGAGGTGGTGGGCCAGGGCCCCCCCGATGATGAACCCGCGGGATTCGATGGCCACGACGACATCGATCGGGGTGTACCGGTAGTGCTCGACAAACCGGTCGATCGCCTGTTTGAACCCCCAGGGATCCTGGATGAGGGTGGTGATATCGCGAAACTGGATCCCCGGCTTGGGAAAATCGGGAATCGTGCGGACGAGGTCCTTGAGGGTGTCAACCGGGGGCATGGGGGAGCCGGGAACGGAGGAAGGGGGAACAACACCGCGAACCGGTTCTTCGCATAGTGTTCCCGGGCTGTCAATTCCGTTTGGCGGCTGGATCGGCAGGTCGCCGGCGGGGGCGATGCTTGACCATCGTGATCTCATTCCCCCGGCTGTTGTGGGTGACGGAGTCCATAAATGTGCTGATCAGGACCAGCCCGCGCCCGAGCGTGCTTTCGAGATGACTGGGATCGGTGGGATCGGGGAGCTGGGCCGGATCGAAGCCGGGCCCCTCATCGACCACCACAAATGTCGAGCGCTGGGGGGAGATGGCCGCCTCCAGGTGAATGCGGCGATCGCGCCACGGCGCCGACTGCTGCCGTTCTTCCACGAGGCTGCACCAGGCGGCGTAGTTGGAATCGCGGAGTTCGCGCGAGACCTCAAGGCAGCCGTGGTAGAAGGCATTGACCAGGGCTTCTTCGAGTGCGATTCCGATGTTGATCAGTTCCCGCTTCGGGCAGGCCCAGATTTCGGCGAGGGTCTGCTGGAGCGAACCGGCGAGGGCGAGCACAAGTGACAGGTCGGGGGGGAGGGTATACGACAATGTCTGTTTGCGCAGGCAGGGCTGCAGCCCGGCTGTTCCGCGCGCATCACGCGAGTCGGACGCCACACTGCGGACCGTGTTGAGCAATTCCCCCGCGAGGCGGCGCTTGGGGACATAACTCGCCGCTCCCTGTCGCAGTGCCTCAACGGCGATGTCTTCGCTTCCCATCGAGGTCATGATGATCACCGGCAGGTCGGGATGGTCCCGCCGGATCGCCTCGACCAGTTCCAGACCCGACATTCCGGGCATGGTCAGATCGGTCACCACCACATCGGGGAGGGACTCGGCAATTTTTGCGAGGGCAGCCGGCCCATCCTCGGCATAGATCGCTTTCCAATCCCCCTCTTTCTCGACCAATCCTCCCGCTCGACGACGGTCCATGACCGAGTCGTCCACCACCAGAACCGTGTTTCCCATGCTGTCTGTCTGTCTGTCTG
>DNUF01000213.1:11689-13319 GCA_003508595.1 Planctomycetaceae bacterium | reverse complement strand
GTCTGTCTGTCTGTCTGTCTGGATTTCGAAGGTTCGCGATCAATGGCGATGCAGGGTGTGCTGCTGAAGCCGTTCGAGTGCCGGCAGCAATTGCGCCATCTCGGATTCAACCCGTGCAAAGCAGAGCCGCCACCCGTCGGGATGGCGGTCGGTGGCGAGTTTCTCGAGTTCGAAGGCGGCCTGGGTCGCCCGTCGGGCTCCCACATTGTCGGCCGAGTTTTTCAGGGTGTGGGCCTGTCGACGGAGGGTGTCCGCATTCCCCGACTCGATGGCCCGGTAGATTTCCCCCAGCATCTGCGGTGCCAGTTCCACGAAGAGTCCTGCCAGCTCCTGCAGCATCCCGACATCACCTCCCACCCGTTCGAGTGCGAGTTTGCGGTCGAAGGGAGAGTCTGCTTCCGACCCGGGAGGGGGTGTCTTTCTTTCAATTCCCCACGACTCGTCGATCGGAGGGGACCTGTCAGCGAGCGGCCTGATGCCGGGGGGCTCACGCCGGGCACGGGTGTGCTTGACGATGAGCTCAAACAACTGGGGGCGATTGATGGGCTTGGTGGCGTAGTCGTCGCAACCGGCGGCGAGGCATTTCTGCTGATCTCCCCCCATCGCATTGGCGGTGAGGGCCACGATGGGTTGGGAGTACCCCAGGCCGCGCAGCCGGCGGACGGCACTGTAGCCATCGAGCACCGGCATCTGCATATCCATCAGAATGAGGTCGAAGGGTTGCCCATCAGCCTCGGCATTCAGGGCGAGATCCAGGCCAACCTGCCCATTGTCGGCCACCTGCACTTCAGCCCCCAGCCCCCGCAGGAAATGACCAATCAACAGTTGGTTGTCGGGGCTGTCTTCCACCAGCAAAAGACGCAGATCGAGATGGATTTCGGCCAGATCCAGCGGGGGGGCATCGGGTTCCGAAAGCGTGGCGTCCTGCGGGGCGGTGAGCAGTTCGGTCGTTCCCAGGGGACCGGTCGAGATGACGACCCGGAACTCGCTCCCCTTCCCGAGGTCACTGGCGACCGTGACATCTCCCCCCAGCATCCGGGCCAGGCGACGGCTGATCGCCAGGCCCAATCCCGTGCCGCCATAACGGCGCGTGGTGGAGCCATCCGCCTGTGAGAACGCCTCGAACAGTCGCCCGGCCTGTTCGGGCGTCATGCCGATGCCCGTGTCGACGATCTTGAAAGAAATTGTGGGGGCTGTGATGGGCTGTGGGTGGTATTCGATCCGGAGAGTCACCTGCCCCCGGGAGGTAAACTTGATGGCATTCCCAAGCAGATTGATGAGAATCTGCCGGAGACGTGTCGGATCGGTCTCGATGAGCCGGGGGATGGGACCGGCATATTCAAGTCGCAGGGGAAGTTGCTTGGCTTCGGCCCGCACACGCATGACCGACAGCACATCGGCAGCGATCTGAACGACCGAGACCGGCAGCAATTCGACCTCCAGCTTGCCCGCCTCGATCTTGGAAAGATCGAGGATATCGTTGATGACCTCCAGCAGGTGTTCGCCGTTTCGCAGGATGGTCCGGACGGCCGACTGTCGTTCGGAATCGGGGGTCCGTGGTTCGAGCAGGTTCTCGGCAAACCCCAGGATGGCTGTCAGCGGAGTCCGGATTTCGTGGCTCATGTTGGCC
>DNUF01000213.1:0-11499 GCA_003508595.1 Planctomycetaceae bacterium | reverse complement strand
TGGCTCATGTTGGCCAGGAACTGGCTCTTCGAGACACTGGCCTGCTCGGCGATCTCCTGCCGGCGCTGGACTTCGAGGTTGGCCAGTTCGAGCAACCGGGACTGGGCCATCAGCAGGGTGTGCAGTTCCAGCAGTGCGAATCGGCCATCGGAATGGCGGAGGACGACCGGCTCGTAGACGCGTGCGGTGGGACGCATCAGCGCCTTCTGGGAGGCTGCCTGGATGGGATCTGTGGCGACGAACAAATCGGGAGTATCGTCGATGGTGTCGTGCAGAACCCGAATGGGCCGTTTGCGATAAAGCTCGAGGGCGAATGGTTGACTCAGCCGTTCCATCAGTCCCGCCCGCGACAGGACACCGACAAGACGGTCGCCGTCCTGGATGATCACCCCGGGAATCTCCGGGTGGGCATCAAAAATCTCGAGAATCTCGCCCGTGGTGCAGGTGGGGGGGACGCAGTGTCGCGATGCCGGTAGCTCTCCCAGGCTCATCCCCGGTTGAATGTCGAGCGGTGTGTGATTCACGAACGGAAATCGCGGATGGACGGCGGCAGCGGACAACGGAACGGAATTGCAGTTCAGCACCCGGACAGGCCTGAAGAAGAAATGATGAAAAAGCGGTGAAGCCCGGGGCGGTGGGCTCCCTTCGGATCGCAGTGGCAGCAGGACGCCGTGATTCTCTGTTGCCGAAAACAGGACATCCGTGTCTTGATTGTGGTTGGCTGATACGAAGGGCCGGAGAAAACGGCTGTGGAGGTCGTGGATGGCGAATTGCGGCCGGTGCCGGGGACGGCACCCGATTTGGCAACTCTCGGGACCGCCGACCGGTTTTTGCAGGAATCCCACGCCCCACGCCTTTTGGGAAAGAATGACCAGATTGAGGGGGGAGAGGGGCTGAAAGCGGGAGTGATGGCTTGGCGCTGTTGTCGCGGGAGGCGGGATTGGTCCCGGTGGAATTCTTGGGCGGAAGGTGAGTTTCGGGTCGGACAGGAGGTGATTGTGGGGGACGAATGGGATGCTCAGGGAGAGCCCCTGGACTGCGCACAATGCCTGCAGTGCCACGAATGGAGGGGGGGCGATCCGGACGGTGCAGGTTCGGGGGGAATCAGTCGGGGACTGGACCTGAATGGCTGCGGTTCGGCAGGGTGGCTGGTCGATTTCCTGAGGGACCCGGGAGCGAAGCGGTTTTACGGGACGAAGAACGTGGTGCCGTCGTTTGACGCCGAGCGTCTTCCGGGAGCGGAGTTGCAGATCCTGGTGCCGTGGATGTGGGGGAAAGGCAAGGAAAAACGGGGGTGAAAGCCCACCCGGCTGCTCCTTGACAGTCAGAATTGCTCCCCCGTACACTACGACTTCGCGCCGGTAGTGCAACCGGTGCAACCCATTCACGGGACAGAGGTTGGCATGCCCCACTGGGCATGGAGGTCGACTGCTGTCCCCTTTTGAGTTTCGAGTTCGAGTTCCATGGCCGTACCCAAGCGACGTCAATCCCATGCGCGGACCGCCAAGCGGCGGAGTCACAACGCGATCAAGGGGATCCAGCTGACCACCTGCCCGAAGTGCAGTACCCAGCATCCCAGCCACGTGGTCTGCCCGACCTGCGGAACC
The DNA here is from genome assembly GCA_003508595.1 of Planctomycetaceae bacterium. Taxonomy (GTDB): domain Bacteria; phylum Planctomycetota; class Planctomycetia; order Planctomycetales; family Planctomycetaceae; genus UBA10511. The sequence goes on along the minus strand of DNUF01000213.1, from coordinate 9,892 downwards.
TATTTGGGCCGCACGGTTGTTGAAGTGCGGGCGGGAGAATAGCGCTGCATGCGGATTGCCCTGGATGCGATGGGGGGTGACTTCGCCCCTGGTCCGAATGTGCATGGGGCCATCGCGGCAGTTCAGGAGAATCCCGGGCTGGAGGTGCTGCTGGTCGGCGAACAGGCCGAACTGGAGCGCTTGCTGGCTGAGACTGGCTACAGCGGGAAGCAGATCGTGGTGATTCCCTCCGAGGGGGTTGCCGGGATGGATGAGAAGCCGATGGAGGCGCTTCTCAAAAAGCCAAACTGCTCAATTGCTGTGTGCTGGAAACTGATGGCGGGCCGCGAAGCGGACGCCGTGGTCAGTGCCGGGAGTACTGGGGCCGTGGTGGGTGCCGGTTTGCGCACCCGACTGTTCCTGAAGGGGGTGCGCCGTCCCGGGATCGGGGTGGTGCTGCCCACGATGGCGGGCCGCACCGTTCTGCTGGATGTCGGGGCCAATCCCGGCGCCAAGCCCGAGCACCTGGCCCAATATGCCGTGATGGGGGACATCTACGCCCGCGAGGTGGTGGGGGTGGAGACTCCACGGATTGGTCTGATGAACATCGGGAGCGAAGAGGGGAAAGGGACCGACACCGTTCGGGACACCCACAAGCTGATCAGCGACAGCCCGGTGCGGGAACGCTACCTCGGGAATGTCGAGGGGCGCGATCTGTTCCAGGGGGCGGCCGACGTCATTGTCTGCGAGGGCTTCGTGGGGAATGTCGTCCTGAAGGCCAGCGAGGGGATGGCCGAGATGATGCTCAAGGGGTTGTCTCAGGAAGTCCTCGAGCATGTCGATCAGGAAAAGCACCTGGTGGGGCGGGCGTTCGAAAAAGTGGGACGGCGGTTCTCGTACCACGAATCGGGAGGCGCGCCTCTGCTGGGGGTCGACGGGGTCTGCATGATCTGCCATGGTTCGAGCAACGAACGGTCGATTCTCAACGCCTTGCGTCGGGCGGTGGAGATCCACGACCGGCAGATCAACTCGCAAATCATCGAGGCGATTGCCCAGATGCCCATGGGGTGACCATCATTCGAGAAACTCCACTCGATCGGTCACAGCGTCCGACCGGCGGGCAGTCGTGGCGTTGCAGTCCCGGGAGTCAATCGAGCAGTCAATCCAGGAGTCAAGGAACCAGACCCAGACCGCAGATCCCCGATGGACGACCCCAGTGGGGAATCCAGGTGACTGGAACCGGCGGATGGGTCGCAGGTGCAAAGAACCGTCGAGCGTGGGGTGTGCCGAAAGATTCTGCTGGAAACCATGACAGGAATCGATGCGGCAGACGTCGAGGTGGGCAGTGAGGGAGGGGGGACAGGTACCGGGGGGGGCGTCTCGGGCTGTCTGGATTGAGACACGCCTGAGGGAGATCCAGCCCTGAGGGAGATCCAGCAGGGTCATCTTCGGGCGAACGAGGGAGGAGTGGCTGGCGAAGCGATTCGCTGGGGCGGAAAGTTCTGTGAGGAGGATGCGGCATGGCTCGTACAGCGTTTCTGTTCCCCGGCCAGGGGGCACAGTTTGTCGGGATGGGGCGGACTGCTGTCGCCCAGTCTCCGGCGGCCGCGCGCCTGTTTGTCGAAGCTTCGGAAATTCTCGGGTACGATCTGCTGCAGGTCTGTCAGGAAGGGCCGAAAGACCGGCTGGATTCGACGGCAATCAGCCAGCCCGCGATCTATGTGGCGAGCCTGGCGGCCCTGGAGCAATTGCGGCAGGAGTCTCCCGAGGTCGTGGCGGGGGCGGAATTTGCCGCCGGCCTCAGCCTGGGAGAGTACACAGCCCTCACGTTTGCCGGGGCGTTGTCATTTGCCGATGGGGTCCGATTGGTGCAGCGTCGCGGGGCGGCGATGCAGGCGGCTGCCGACGCGAATCCCTCGGGGATGGTCAGCATCCTGATGCTGGAGCGTCCCCAGGTCGAAGCCATCTGTACCCAGGCGCGGGAGGCTGGTCCCCTCTGGGTGGCGAATTATCTCTGCCCCGGAAACACCGTTTTGTCGGGTTCCAAAGAGGGGTGTGCCCGAGCCCTGCAACTGGCCGAAGAGCAGGGGGCCAAGACGGCCACCCTGGCGGTGGCGGGGGCCTTTCATACCGAGTTGATGCGGCCGGCGGACCAGCGGTTGGCCGAGGCCCTGGCAGAGACCCGGTTTGCGGCCGCCAGGATCCCCGTCTACTCGAACGTCGACGCCCGGCCCCACCAGGAACCACACGAATTCCCGGGTTTGCTGGTGCAGCAGGTGCTGGCTCCCGTGCTGTGGGAAGACTGCGTTCGGGGGCTGTTGGGGGCGGGGGTGGAGAAGTTTTACGAGATTGGTCCCGGCAAGGTGCTCAAGGGGCTGATGAAGCGAATCGACCGCAAGGTCGAATGCGTGACGGTCGGGGGGGATGGATAGTCTGTATCAATCCCGCCGGTTGGCGTTTACACACTTCTGCAAACGCGATATATGTTGCCCGAGTTCGGCAGGGCGTTTGCAGTCCAGGACGAAAAGGGAGAAGCCTGAGTGGCCACTGATGAGAAGATTGCGGAGAAGGTGTACGGGATCGTGGCAGAACAACTGCAGGTTCCGATAGACAAGGTGAAGGCGCCTAACACGTCGTTCATTGAAGACCTGGCGGCCGACTCGCTCGACATCGTGGAACTGGTGATGGAATTCGAAGACGAATTCAAGATCACCATTCCCGATGAAGACTACGAGAAGATCAAGACCGTCGAAGACGCGGTCAAGTACATCGGGGAACAGAGCGGCAGCCAGCAATGACGAGGCGTGTTGTAGTCACCGGTGTCGGGGTCGTTACTGCGCTGGGGAATAATGTCTCAGAGTTCTGGGACAACCTCTGCGCGGGGAAGAGCGGCGTCAGCCATCTTCAGCGGTTCGATCCAACCGACTTCAAGGTGCGGTTCGGCGGCGAGATCAAGGATTTCTCGGCTGAGGAGTGCATCCCGGCCAAAGAGGTCAAGCGACTCGACCGTTTTTGCCAGTTCGCCATGTACGGGGCCGCCAAGGCGATCCGGCAGGCGGGCATCGATTTTTCGACGGGAGATCCGTACCGCCACGGTGTTGTCACCGGCAGTGGCATCGGAGGCCTGCACGAGATCGAAGAGCAGCACTGCGCCCTGTTTGACCGGGGACCCAACCGCGTCTCTCCATTCATGATTCCCAAGCTGATGGTCAACGCCGCCAGCGGGAACATCTCGGTGTTCTGGGGTCTGAAGGGGCCCAATACCGCGGTGGCCACGGCATGTGCCTCGGCCTCCAACGCGATTGGCGATGCCTTCGACCTGATCCGGGCCAACCGGGCTGACGTCATCGTCACCGGGGGGAGCGAAGCGGCCATTACTCCCATGGGGCTGTCGGGCTTCGCCCGCATGAGTGCCCTTTCAACCCGCAATGATGATCCCCAGCGAGCCAGCCGTCCGTTCGATCGTGAACGGGATGGCTTTGTGATCGCCGAGGGGGCCGGCATGGCGGTGCTTGAAGAGTACGAACATGCGAAGCGGCGCGGTGCCAATATCCTGGCGGAAGTGGTGGGCTACGGACTGAGCGCCGACGGCAACCACATGACCGCTCCTGATCCGGAAGGACGGGGGGCGGCCCGAGCCATGATGTTCGCGCTGCAGGATGCCCGCCTGAATACGTCGCAGATCGATTACATCAATGCCCACGGCACAAGTACTCCCCTGGGGGACAAGGCCGAGACGGCGGCGATCAAGTCGGTCTTCAATGGGCACAGCCGTTCTGTGGCTGTTTCCAGTACCAAGAGTCAACTGGGACACCTGCTGGGTGCCTCGGGTGGGGTCGAATTCGTGGTGTCGGTGCTCGCGCTGCAGAGTGGCGTGATGCCCCCGACGATCAACCTCGAAAACCCCGATCCCGATTGCGATCTCGACTACGTCCCTCATGAAGCCCGGACCAAGGGGATGAAGTACGTCATGTCGAACAGTTTCGGATTTGGTGGCCACAACGCCTGCCTCGTGCTGGCCAAGGCTCCCTAGTTCGGTCACAGCCTTCCGGTCCCTCCAAGTGTCGCCCGCTACCCATCGGGACACACGAGTCGGGACCAGTTTTCCCGGCTGATCTCATACGAGTTTTTCCCACCGCGGTCTGCTTCGGCAGATCGCGGTTTTTTATTGGGACGGCAACTCCCGCGCAGTGATTCCCAAGCATTCCGCCAGCGAGCACTTCCGGCTCGAATGCGGCTGCTCTCGGAAAAAATTCGCAGGGCAACCAGCCGATTGGTCCGGGCGTTCGGCCCCCGGTCATCCCGCTGCCCGCCTCAGCTCTGCTGCAGGGCTGCCGTGGGATTTCCCCCGGCGACCAGCTCGGCCCATTGCTCGGGACTATACAGCACCTCCCGCGCCTGCGAGCCGTTGTAGTCTCCCACAATGCCATCCTCGGCCATGTAGTCGACCAGTCGGGCCGCCCGCCCATAGCCGATCCCCAGGGCCCGCTGCAGCAGCGAAACACTTCCCCGTCCTTCGCGCACCACGACGTCGATCGCCTGCTCGTACATTTCGTCCCGGCTGCGGATCGCGTCGATGCCGCTCTTCCCCTTCGGACGGGTGCTGAGCTGCGCCAGTTCGCGGCTGTATTCCGGTTCGCAATCGCCAAAAAACTCGATCACCGAGTTGACCTCGTTGTCGGAGACGTACGTCCCCTGGGCCCGGGTCAGCTTGCTGGTACCGGGAATCAGGTAGAGCATGTCTCCGTTCCCCAGCAGCTTGTCGGCCCCCATTTCATCGAGCACGACCCGGCTGTCGACCCGGCTGGCCACCTGGAAGGCGATGCGGGCCGGGAGATTGGATTTGATCAGCCCGGTGATGACATCCACGGTCGGCTTCTGGGTCGCGAGCACCAGGTGGATGCCGACGGCCCGCGATTTCTGCGCCAGCCGGATGATGAATCCCTCCACTTCCTTGCCGGAGGTCATCATCATGTCGGCCATTTCGTCGGCGATGATCACGATGTAGGGCATCCGTTCGGGGACCTGCGCGGCCTCTTCGGAATTCGGGTCGAGGCCCAGTTTTCGCAGGATGGTGTCGCGCCCCAGTTCGTTGTAGCTGTCGAGGTGCCGGACTCCGCAGCGGGCCAGCAGATCGTACCGTTCCTCCATCTTGTCGACCGCCCAGCTGAGCACCGCCTCGGCCTTCTTCATGTCGGTGATGACCGGGTGCATGAGGTGCGGAACCCGCTTGTAGGGGCTCAGCTCGACCATCTTGGGGTCGATCATCAGCATCTTGACCTGCTCGGGCGTGCGGGTCATGAGAATCGACAGGATCAGCGAGTTCAGGCAGACGCTCTTGCCGGTACCGGTCCGGCCGGCGATCAGCAGGTGCGGCATCTTGGCAAGATCAACCACCAGCGGACGGCCGCTGACATCCTTCCCGAGAAAGACGGGAATGCGTTTCTTGTCCCCCGCGTCGGGGGAGGCTTCTATCAGCTCGCGCAGCCGGACCATGACCTGCCGGTCGTTGGGAACTTCCACCCCGACCGTGTTCTTTCCGGGAATGGGGGCGACGACGCGCACACTGGGCACCCGCAGGGCAATCGCCAGGTCGTCAGCCAGGGCGGTGACCTTGTTGAGCCGCAGGCCCGCTTCCAATTCCAGCTCGAATTGCGTGATCACCGGCCCGGTGTCGATCTCCACCACCCGCACGTTCAGACCGAATTCCTGGAAGGTGCGCTCGAGGATGGAAGCCGCCCCCCGGGCCTTCTCGGCCAGCGCCTCGAACGGAAACGGCTCGGCCGGTTCGAGAATCTCGGGTCCGGGCAGATTGTACTCCCGCGGAGTTGGCAGAATGCTGGTGCGGGTTGCAGCGGGGGGAGCCAGATGCCGGGGAGGATTGATGCGGATTCCCGCCGGCGCTGCCGCCGGCACGACGGCGGCAGGGACCGCGAGCGGGGCCTCGGTCGTCCCGGCATCTTCGAGATCGGGATTGTCGTCGTCTGAGGCAAACGTCGTGTTGGCTTCGAACTCGTCTTCGGCGTTGCGGACCATTCCAATCGGCGGGTCGACCAGCTTGGTGCCGACTTCGGGAAGTTCGACGGGATCCACGGCCAGTGCCGGCCTGGCGATGACGGGAGCCACGACCGGCACCATGGCGGGAATGGCCGGTGGCGAGACGACGACGTCGGCACCGGTGTCGGAACGAATCGGGCGGGGATCGGGCTCGCCCCTGACGATGGCAGGGGCTGCTGTGGTGGCTGAGGCGAATGCGGTTGACGCTGGAACTTCGGCGGCGGGGGCCGGTGCGGTCTCTTCGGCATCGTCGGCGTCCGTGTCATCGTCGGCGAGACCAAACCCCAGTTTCTGGAACAGCAGGTACGGTCCGACAATCACGGCGAGCAGCGTGCTGGCGGTCCAGCGGTCAAAGGCGAGGATTCCCCCGGCCGCGGCCAGGGTCGCCATCAGCAGTGCAATGCCAGTTTCATAAAACCGGGGGTGCAGAGTGGCCCAGGACCAGGCTCCCAGCAATCCGCCGCTGCCAGTGAGGGGCGCGCCGGGCAGTTCGGGGGCGAGACCCCGCAGGGCGGTGCAGCCGACCAGGATCAGCAGCAACCAGCCGACCAGTGGCTGCAGTGGTCGATCGTGATCCTGCCGCATCAGCCAGCTCAATCCGCAGGCCCCGAGCGACAGGGGGATCAACCACGCCCCCAAGCCCAGCAGGTTGCGCAGGTTGTTGGCGACGACAGCCCCGCTGGAGCCCATCAGGTTGGTGACCGACTCGGAGGGGGGGTAGACCGTATCACCCGGAGGATCTGCGGGGTTGTAGCTCCAGAGGGCGAGGCCAACAAAAACCACAAGCCCCAGAAGCAGCAGGGCCAGCAGATCGATGGGCAGGCGGCGGCGGTTGATCATTTGGACGGTCTCCCTTGCGGGGAGACTAACACTCGCCGGGCGAGGTTCGGCCAAATTCCAGTGCCGGGGGGAGGTTTCGTTCCAGCGACTTTGCCGGAAAAACGTCCGGCACCGGAAGTGACGATTCAACGGGGGGCGAACCGCCCGTTGATCCACTCGATCAACTGCCGTCCGATCGTGCGCTTGGTCCCCCTCCAGACCCCGTGTGACGCACCATCACGGGTCAGCAGTTCGATCTCATTCACGTCGGCATTGATGGCCGAGGGATGATTCAGCACGATCGCATCGCAGTTCTTGGATTCCATCTTCCGCAGCGCATTGGGGCGGGCATCCTGCGATTCCAGCGCGAATCCCACGATGAACCGATCCCCCTTCTGACGCCCCAGCGCCCCCAGCACATCGGCCGTCTCGACCAGTTCGAGCAAACGCGGCCCCCCCGTTTTCTTGATCTTTCCCGTGGCCCGTTCGCGGGGGCGGTAATCGCAGACCGCCGCTGCACCAATGACCCCGTCGCAGTGCGGCCATGCGGCCAGGCACGCCTGCAGCATCTCATCGGTCGTCTCGATCGAAACGACAGCACAGCCCGTGGGGGGGGGCAAGGCAACGGGGCCGCAGACGATCGTCACCTGATGACCGGCGTCGCGGGCCGCCTCGGCCAGTGCAAACCCCATGCGTCCACTGCTGGCGTTCGAAAGGAACCGCACATCATCAAGATATTCCCGGGTCGGCCCGGCAGTGATCAGAAGACGCATTCAGCGGGAGGGGGAAGAAGGGGACGAAGACGAGGAGGGCTCGATGGTTGGTTCGGCCGCCTGCTGTTGCGGCAGCGGGACCGCCGCTGGCGGAAGCGAACCGTGCAGGTCACTGTACGAAAAAATGGCGGTCCCGAGGCGGCGCAGGTTGTCTTTCGTCTGGATCTGCCGGGCGGCATTGCGCGAATGCTGAAGCCAGGGAAGGAACAGTGCCAGCGACATCAGTCCCGCCAGCAGGGCGACACCCCACGAGAACGGATCCCGGGCGGTCAGCCAGCGGGCTCCCCGGGCAAGTCGTTCTTCCAGCGTGGGCATCGGTGTTGACGGGCACAACGAGAAACAAAACAGAGACGCACTCCTGCATTCTACGGGGTAATCCCCGGGGAACCCAAGAGGTGGGGGGCCGCTGGAATGCCGACAGACCTCGCCGGGTGGCGCCCCGACGCTTCAGTCCTTCAGCAATTCCAGCGTCTGCCACATGGAGGGATCGTGATCGTAGGGAAACTCGGGACCGACCGAGAGAACCTGGGTTCCGAATTCCGAGTCTCGCAAATCGTAGTAGAAGCCGAGGCGGGACTGGTCTGCCGGGGAATACCCCGTGAGACATTCCGCCGGGATCCAGGTTTCGCAGCGATAACCCCCCTTGAGGGGATACAGTCGGGTCTGCAGCAGATCGCTGTGGCTGATGTCGGCGTTCTCGCGGGCCCGGTCGATGAGAGACTGGTCGGCCCGGGGCCCGGGATTCGTTCCGGTGCCAATCGCCGCATGAATGACGAAGTGATGGCAGAACCGGCTCGCCCGGTGGATGTTTTGCGTGTTGCGGGTGTCGATCCAGAGCCGCAGGCGATCTCCCAAGGTCCCGGTGGCTGCCCGGGCGATCGCCCGGCTCTTGTTCTCAATCTGCCAGGACACGGCGAGCCCCTGAAGGTTCCAGGCCATTCGCACTTCGGCAAACGGTTGGCGGTCGGCCAGCGAGACGGCGGGCAACCGGCAGCGGTCATCGAGGTTCCACGATGTCCGACCATTGCCGGGCAGTTCCGGCACGTGGGGAACCCGCAGCGTAAAGCGAAACAGGAAGTTGGGAGGAATGAGCGGTTCGGGCATGACCTGGGAAAAACGCAGGGACTTCAACGCGGACGGGCGTACTTGCGGACGGCGGCTTCATCGACTTCGATCCCCAGTCCGGGACCAGTCGGGATCTCGAACCGTCCCTCCGCCAGGCGGAACCCCGCGGGGACCACCTCATCCCGGAACGGATTCTCTCCCGCATCATACTCGAGCATCGGTTCGTCGCTGGTGAAGCCAAACGTGAAGGGGGGCAGCAGCGACAGCACCTGCAGCGTGGCGGCGTCGGCAATCGCTCCGGCATAGCAGTGCGGCAGGCACTGGATGCTGAAGAGCCGGGCCATCTCGGCAATGAAGAGCACCTCGGCAATTCCCCCGCACAGCGTCGGGTCGGGCTGGATGATGTCGAACGACCGCTTCACGACGTGGTCCCGGGCCGACGCCCGCGAATCGAGCACTTCCCCGCCCGCGATCGCAATGTCGAGCGAGCGGGTCAACTCGTCGTAGCCCGCATAGTTGAGACCCTGGGGGAGTGGCTCTTCAAAAAAGTAGAAATCGAGCTTTTCGAGTTCCTTGCCAAACTTCACAGCCGCAGGCAGGGTGAAGGCCCCGTTGCCATCGGTCAGCAGACGGATCTCGGGCCCCACCGCTTCGCGGACACGCGTCAGGATCCCGAGATCCCGGCGATGCCCCAGCCGTCCCGTGCGGGCCTTGAGATTGCGGAAGCCCCTGGCAACCATCTGCCGGGCCTCTTCGGGAAACTGCTTTTCGGGCTCCAGTCCTTCGTGGTAGTTCATCACGGCCGCATAGACCGGAACCGAATCGCGCAGCCGGCCCCCGTACTGATCGGCAATCGAGAGCCCAAGGGCCTTTCCCCGCAGATCGTGCAGGGCGATGTCGAGAGCCGCGACCGCCCGACCATCGCCAAAATTCGCCCCCCAGAGCATTCGCCAGAGACGGCGGTGTTCCAGTGGGTTCTTTCCCAGCAGTTGTGGCTTGAGATGATCTTCAATGATGCCGCGGGTCCCCCCGACATCGGCGGTCTCTCCCCACCCCACCAGGCCGCTGTCGGTGGTGATCTTCACCAGCAGGGCGTCCTTGAGATTCGACATCGCGGTCGAGGGGCCCATGGCCCGAGCCAGCCTGTGCTCGAGGGCAAACGTCTCGATGCCGGTGATGGTGAGGGAGCTGGGACGCTC